>CAZXBM010000014.1:0-55321 GCA_964638495.1 uncultured Stakelama sp.
TCATCGGCACGGAACAGATCGCGGACCACTTCGGCAATCGATACGAGGTCGCCCGAATTGATCTTGGCTTCATATTCCTGCGCACGGCGCGACCACATCGTCCGCTTTACCCGTGGCTTGCCGGTCAGCGTGTCGAGTGCCTCGCGCAGCGTCTTGTCGGAAGACAGTTTGCGCATGCCGACGCTCTCGGCCTTGTTGGTGGGTACGCGCAGCGTCATGCGTTCTTTTTCAAAGCGCAGCACATAGAGTTCGAGCTGCATGCCGGCGATTTCCTGCCGCTGCAGTTCAATAACACGACCAACGCCGTGCTTGGGATAGACAACATAGTCACCGACGTCGAAGGACAGCGCCTTGGCAGCCATTCTGTTGAGCCTTTCTGTGGTCACGGCCCCGGGGGGAAGCGCGCTTGCGGCCTTGGCGGTCAGCGCGAACGAGGCCATGGGGGTGTTAGTCTCCGTAGCGGTAGCGCGCATGCGGGCCACCGTCCGGACCTATTTAACATAGTCGTCACAAAATTACCAGCACCGCAATGCACAAATGACATTAACCAGCGTCTCTGGCGAGACGCTGGTTGTGCGTTGCCGATGATGCCGCACAAAGATGCGGCATGATCAAAGATTAGTCGCCCTCGCCGGGTTCAGGCGAGAACAGATCTTCGTACTTGCCTTCGCGCCCCTTGAAATCATCCGCATCGGCGGGCGCTTCGCGCTTGCGCGTGATGTTGGGCCATTCAGCAGAGAATTTGGTGTTCAGCTCCAGCCATTTCTCCAGCCCGTTCTCGGTATCGGGCAGGATCGCTTCGACGGGGCATTCCGGCTCGCACACGCCGCAATCGATGCATTCGCTGGGGTTGATCACCAGCATGTTCTCGCCTTCATAGAAGCAGTCCACCGGACACACCTCGACGCAATCCATGTACTTGCAACGGATACAGGCGTCGGTGACGACGTAGGTCATGCTCGGCTAACTCCCCTTGGACAACTCGCTTCTGCTATGCGGGCGTCTGTTGCCCGTCAACGGGGTTCGTGAGATCGACGTATAGCAGCGCGGCCTCGGCGGCGCCCCCGCGCCGCAGCGGAAGCGCCTCTATCCGCAAGATGCGCACCGCTCCGCCCTGCACAAAAGCCAGCACCGAACCGATGCGTACACTGGCATGCGCCCGATCGATCCGCCGCCCATCGAGCCTGATGCTGCCCGCCTCGGCGAGCTGCTGTGCGACACTGCGCGTCCGGGCGAGCCGGGCAAACCACAAAAAGCGGTCAATCCGCATGACATCAGCCACAGCGCATCATCCAGTTCGGGCCGATAAGGCTGCAAGCGCTGCAAAGGCGGTATTGCGCACCGGCACCGACGCCTTGACGCGCGCCGGGCGGCCGCGCCACGCCCAGCGCGCATTGCCATCGAGCGGGGGTGCCGGGCGAAAGCCGAGCTGTGCCATCAGCCGGTCAATCGTCGCTTCGCTCAGGCCGATCGACGTCGCCAGGGCGGAATCGAGGACAAAGGGCGCCTTCCCCTCGCGCCGATCATGCGCTGCTCGGGCGATTCGCTCGACAAGGTCGACACGCACGACCTGCGCGCCGATGGCGCGAAACCCGTAAAATGCACTCGCCCCCGGTATGTCGCGCGCCAGCACAGTCGCACCCGCCGGTGGCGGCGACAGGCGCGCGGCTGGCTGTGCTGCTGCCAAAATTCGGCGCCACTGCGCTGCGGCCGGCTTGACCAGTCTGGCGTCGAACAAGTCGAGCGCGCCGATCGTGATCCCCGCTGTTCGCAGCGCATGGCGATCGTGATCGGTCAGTGCGTCGATCGTCTCGCCCAGCGGCAGCCGTGCCGCAAAGCCGGTGCCCGCTGCCAGCGCCGCGGCGATGGCGCGGACGGCGGGCGCCGTTCCGGCGTCGCGGGTCAGTGCGTCAATGGCCACAAGTGCCGGCACATGCCGGGCAATCTGGGCGGCCGTCCATGTCTTCAACCGCTCGACGATCAGGTCGCGCTGGCTCGCGTCGAGGCAGTCGAGTGATCGGTCGAGCTCGATCCGTGGCCGCGTCAACATTGGCCCCGGCGCAAGCGCAGCGATCGGGTAGCCAGCCCAGCACAGCCGTGCGACCCCGTCGAGCGTGATGGAAATGTCGCCATCGGGTGCGCTGGCCAGCGCCGTCGCGCGCCGTGCCCGCTCCGCCCCCAGCCGCTTCTCCGCCGCTGCCAGCAACAGTCTTTTGTCGCTCGCGCGCGCATCGGCCGCGACGGTAAAGCGAAACCCTTGCAACCGGCCGATCAGATGATCCTCGACCATCACCTGGCCCTCATCCCCGATCGTGACCGGCAGCGCGCGCGGATCGGCACCGATCTGGCGCATCAGCAAGGTCGTGCGCCGATCGACAAAGCGCTGGGTGAGCGAGGCGTGCAGCGCATCTGACAGCCGTTCCTCAAGCGCGCGCGTGCGCTCCGCCCAGTGGCGCGGATCGGCAAGCCAGTCGGCACGGTTGGCGATATAGGCCCAGCTGCGCGCCGCCGCGATTCGCCCGGCGATGGTCTCGACATCGCCCGTCACATTATCGAGCCGGGCGAGTTCGGCGGCGAACCAATCATGCGGGATATGCCCGGTCCCTTCGGACAGATAGTCATGCAGGCGCGCGACAAAGCGGCTGTGCGGATCAAGCCCTGTCTTACGAAAATCGGGCACGCCGCACGCCGCCCAGAGGCGATCGACCATTGCCGGGCCGCGCGTGCGGGCGCGCACGCCGGGCTCATCGGCAAGCCGCTTGAGGATCGCCAGATCGAGGGCCTCGGGCGCGGCGCGCAGCGCTTCATGGGTGGGTCGCTGCTCGAGATCAGCGATCAGCGAATCGATGCTGGCATTGCTCGGGTCGCCATCGCGCCAATAGAGATGGTCGAGCCGCGGGAAGCGATGCTCCTCGATCGCGAGCACTTCCTCGGGCGTAAACGCGCCCGGCCCTTCCGCGCTGAGCGCACCAAAGGTGCCGTCGCGCTGATGCCGCCCCGCCCGCCCTGCGATCTGCGCCATTTCAGCGACGGTCAGTCGCCGCTGGCGGTGCCCGTCAAACTTGCGCAACGAGGCAAACGCGACATGCGCCACGTCCATGTTGAGGCCCATGCCGATCGCGTCGGTCGCGACGAGATAGTCGACCTCGCCCGACTGGAACATCGCGACCTGCGCGTTGCGCGTGCGCGGGGAAAGTGCGCCCATCACCACGGCCGCGCCGCCGCGCAAGCGCCTGAGCATCTCGGCGACGGCATAAACCTCCTCTGCCGAGAAAGCGACGATCACCGATCGCTTGGGCAGCCGGGAAATCTTGGCGGCACCCGCATAGCGTAGCGTGGAAAAACGCGGTCGATTGATGATTTCTGCATCGGGCACCAACGCGCGGACCACAGGGCGCAGCGACTCGGACCCCAAAATCATCGTTTCCTCGCGCCCGCGTGCGCGCAGCAGCCGATCGGTAAAGACATGGCCACGCTCGGCATCGGCACCCAGCTGCGCCTCGTCGATCCCGACAAAGGCGAGGTCGCGATCAATCGGCATGCTTTCGGCGGTGCACAAGAACCAGCGCGCATCGGCGGGCAGAATCTTTTCCTCGCCGGTGATCAGCGCAACTTGCCCTGCGCCCTTCAGCTTGACGACGCGGTCATACACCTCGCGCGCCAGCAGCCGCAGCGGAAAGCCGATCATCCCGCTGGAATGGCCGCACAACCGCTCGATCGCGAGGTGCGTCTTGCCGGTGTTGGTCGGGCCCAAAACTGCCGTGACGGCGTGGAGGGCCTTGCGCGTCGTCATGCCATCCAAGATTGCGCGCCGACCGCCATCCTGCAACAGGCGCGCCCCAAAAAAACTTCGCCAGCCCAATCATTAAGAAAATGGCTGGATCGCGCGGTTTCTGTTCATCGGTGATAGCGCACGACTCATCGCAATCGTGACAATCGATGCGGCGGGTTAATTTGACTTTAGGGATCTATCGCCACAGTCCCATGACCTAACGCTGCGGGTGGCGTTTTATCGAGGGGATAGCTGTGTTTCTACGCAGCGATGATGGCATTGACCAGGGGGGGAGCGCAGCCGCGCTGTCGTTCGGTCAGGCGCTCGTCCCTGTCCGTCCGCCCCTCACCATTGACGATCTTCGCGAGCAGATTGCCAAAATCAACTGGACGCCCGATCTTGGCGCGCGGATTGGTTCGGCCGAATGGTGGCGGGGTGCGGCGACCTGCACCGCGCTCATTGCGGTAACCTGCTGGCTGTCACCGGGGTTTGATAACCCGCTGGTCGGCGCCACACCCGCGCCGCTTGCCGGGTCGGCCTGGGAAGATGCCCGCGCACAATCCATCTCGCCGCTTGGCTGGGGAGCCAATACCGGTCGCCGCATGGCCGCGACCGATCTGGTGTCGCCGCTGGCTGAAACGCCAGAACGGCCGACGATCGAGCTGACGGCAACGCTCGGCCATGGCGACAAATTCGCCCATGTGCTGGAGCGGGCCGGCGTCGCGCGTGACGAGGCTGCCCACGTGGTGCAGATGGTGGCGCGGTCGGTCTCCCCCGATGACCTCAAATCAGGCACCCAGCTCGCGCTGACGCTTGGTCGTCGGCCAAGCCGAGACGTGCCGCGCCCGCTCGACAATTTGCACTTCCGGGCGCGCTTCGATCTCAATCTTTCGATCGCGCGGACGGCGGGCAATCTCGTGCTCACCCCCCAGCCGATCGCGATCGACCATTCGCCGCTGCGGATACGCGGCGTCGTCGGCCAGAGCCTGTATCGATCCGCCCGTGCAGCGGGCGCGCCGGCCAAGGCTGTCGAATCCTATATTCGTGCGCTGGCGACCAAAATGTCGATCGGACGCGACGTTTCTGCCGACAATGTGTTCGACATCATCGTCGAGCAAGCGCGGGCGGCCACCGGCGAGGTCCAGCTTGGGCAATTGCTCTATGCCGGGCTCGATCGTGGCAGCAAGAAGGTACAGCTCGTTCGCTGGGGCGCCAAGACGGGCAGCGGCGGTGAGTGGTTCGAGGCGTCCGGCGTGGGCGAGCGGCGGGGCGTGATGTCGATGCCGGTCGCAGGCCATATGACGTCGAGCTACGGCCTGCGCTTCCACCCGATCTTGCGGATGATGCGCATGCACAAGGGCCTTGATTTCGGGGCACCCTATGGCGCGCCGATCCGCGCGGCGATGGACGGTGTCGTCCAACTTGCCGGGCGGAACGCGGGCTATGGCAATTTCGTCAAGCTCTCGCACGCCGGTGGGCTGGCGACGGGCTATGGCCATATGAGCCGGATCGCGGTGCAGCCAGGTACGCGCGTCGCGCAAGGCCAGGTTATTGGCTATGTCGGCTCCACGGGCATGTCCACCGGGCCGCATCTTCATTACGAGGTGTGGCGCAACGGTGTCTCGGTTAACCCGCGGACCATGTCGTTCACGCAAGTTGCCCAACTGTCCGGTGCTGCCTTGCGCGCCTTCAGGGCACGGGTCGCCACCTTGCTCGCGGTCAAACCCGGCGCGCGCTGAGCGATCTACTCAAATTGTAGCTTCAACGCGCGGGCGATTAGAGCATCGTGCGTTTAATAAGACCCGTTCGCCCTGAGCTTGTCGAAGGGCTGCATTTTCTTCGTGCCGCAGCTGATGCCGCTCGAAGAACAAGGCAGGGCTTCGACAAGCTCAGCCCGAACGGAGAACGGGTGAGTCAAAATTAACGCACCGTGCTCTAGTGGCCCTGTGCCCGCCAGCGCTTGATCGTGCGGGCGACGATTTCGTCTTCCTGTCCTGCATCGCGCCACAGCCGCGAGAAGATCGGATCGTCGGAGGCGGGGCGGCGTGATTCCTCCAGTGCATCGAACGACACGCGAACGGGCACCGCGACACCTTCGCCGCACACGATGCATTCGCGATTCCGCAAGGCCGGAATAACGTCGAGAAAGCCGCGCGCGCCCTCTGGCATCGCGGCGCGGACAAAAGCCTGGTCGCGATCATTGTTCAGTCGCATGGCAATGATGGTGCCGCATTGCGACAGCACGCCTTCAGCCAGGTCGGACGGGCGCTGTGTGATCAGCCCGAGCGAGACGCCGTATTTGCGCCCTTCCTTGGCGATTCGGCTGAGAATGCGGCCAACGGAGGTCACGCCCTCCTGCGCTGGAATGTAGCGGTGCGCTTCCTCGCAGACGAGCAGGATCGGGCGTTGCGGCTCGTTGCGTGACCAGATGGCGAAATCGAACACCATCCGCGCGAGCACGGCGACCACCACCGACGTAATTTCCGATGGCACGCCCGACACATCGATGATGGAAATCGGCTTGCCGTCGCCGGGCATGCGGAAGACGCGTTCGATAAAGTCGGCCATGCTGTCGGCAACGAGCATACCCGAAAACATGAAGCCATAGCGCGGATCGCTCCGGACTTCGTCGATCTTGGTCTTGAGGCGCAGATAGGGCGCGGTGTCGCCGGCGCGGTCCATCTTGCCCATTTCCAGGTTGATCAGGTTGGTCAGATCGCTGAGCAGATACGGGATGGGCGCATCGACCGTGAGCTTCGATATCTCCTGCCCCAGCCGACCCTTGGCGCGTGCCATCAACAGGCATTTGGCGAGAATGTCGGCATCGATCTGGCGGTCGCTGCCCTGGCCGGTGACAAACACTTCGCAATGTTCTTCAAAATTCATCAGCCAATAGGGCATGTGCAGATTGGAGACGTCGAAGATCACGCCATTGCCGCGAAAGGCGGCGGCATATTCACCATGCGGGTCGACCATCACGATATGGCCGTGCGGGGCAAGGTCGCAGATCTTGTGCAAAATGAGGGCAGCCGCTGTCGACTTGCCGGTGCCCGTTGACCCCAACAGGGCGAAATGCTTGCCAAGCAACGCATCGACATAGAGCGCGGCGCGGATATCGCGCGTGGGATACACCGATCCAATCTCGATATTGGCCCGATCATCAGCGGTATAGACCTGCTTCAGATCGGCCGTCGACACAGGATAGACCGCGCAGCCCGGCATGGGATAGCGCGTCACGCCGCGGCGGAAGTTGAAGAGGCGGCCGGTCAGTCTTTCCTCATCGGCTTCGCCCAGAAAATCGATGGCGGCGACGATCTTGTCGTCATGGCCCTCGAACAGCTTCAGCGCGCGAACATTGGCGATCAGCCAGCTGCTCCCGACGCGCATCTTGATCTGGCTGCCAACCTGCCCAGCGGCGGCGACGACCGGGTCGGTGCTGTGATTGAGCCGTTCCAGCGCCAAGCCATCCAGCAGGATCTGGCTGCTCGATCCGGCGATTTCAAAGACGACGCCAATCGCGGCCTGCCGGGGTTCGACATACTGGGGTGTGTTCATGTCGACGGGGGTAGCCTCGTCAAAACCACGCAAGAATGCGCCATCAGTCATGCAGCAACCCGCCCCTTGGAACTTTCAAGGACGCAAGCCTGCACCAACAATGGTAAAGATAGCGTGTTGGGTGCCCCGGCGCGGCTAGAACCGGCGTGCAATCCAGCCTGCGCTCCAGCCGAACAGAACGGAAAGTGCAACCGCGGCAAGCCCGTAAACAAAGGATTGGCGCTCGGCCGCGCGCGCGACAAAACGCTCAAACCCCGATTTGCGAATGTCGATATCGCGCACGGCGGCTGCCAGCACGCGGCCATCGCGGATGAGGAAGGTTTCTGCGGTAAACCGCCCGACCGGCACGCGCGCTGGTATCCGCAGCCGCGCGCGGTAGAGCACGCCGTCGGTGATTTCGACGGCCCCGGGGGCCTCGTAAAACAGGCCAGCCCGCCTGCGCAGCTCGACAAGGCCGCGCTCGAACCGGCTTTGCTCCGCTGTCGGTGTATTGGAGGCCGGCGATAATTGCAGGCTGTCGAGCCCCAGCTCGTAAATCGCCCGCGACCGTTCATCGACCAGCCGCCCAATCGGTTTGGACGAGGCGATGGCATAGAAAGACGGCGCAGACAGATAACGCAGGCGAGCGGCGTTCACCCATATCCCCGCGATCTTCTGCTTTTCACGGACCAGAATCGGTTGGGCCGGGCCTTTGACCACGACGACAATGTCGGCATCGCGTTCGCTCGGCACGCGCCCGCCAGGATAGAGAATTGCACCGAACAGCAACAGCTCGGCACCGGTAAAGCTATAGGCGATCTCGATATTGCGCTGCGACACGTCGGGCACCAGCACGGGCTTTGCCTGCCCCATCAACAGCGGCGCGGTAACCAAGGCCACGCCCAGCCGTATCAGGGCAACCCTCACGATAGCTCTACCGAGTAAATCTCGTCAGGGCGAAAGCCCAGGCCAAGCGCCACCCGAAACGCCACCAGCAGCACGATGATGGCAAGCGCGAGACGTAGATATTCAGGCTTCACCCGCGTCGCAAAGCGCGCCCCCACTTGCGCCCCCACCACCGAGCCAAGCAACAGCAGCGCCGCCAGCACGATATCGACCGCCTTGGTCGTCGTCGCATGAACCATCGTTGCGGCAGCTGTCACGAACAGCGTCTGGAACAAGGACGTCCCCACCACGACCTGCGTCGTCATGCCGAGCAGATACAGCATCGCCGGCACCAGGATAAACCCGCCGCCGATGCCCAGCAAAATCGTCAAAATGCCAACGAAGAACCCAAGCAGCAGCGGCGCTAACGGTGAAATATAAAGGCCCGACCGATAGAAGCGGGTGCGCAGCGGCAAGGATGCGACGAGCGGGTGATGCCGCCGGGTGCGGGCACGCAGCGCGATCCCGGTCTTCAGCGCCCGAATGCTGAGCAGCGACTCGCGCGCCATCATGGTGCCAATCGATCCGAGCAGCAGCACATAGATGATGGCGATGACGGTATCGATCTGCCCGCTCGCCTGCAGTATCTGGAATATCCAGGCACCGGCAAAGGACCCGACGATGCCACCTGCCACCAGCACGCCACCCATTTTGAAATCCACGCCCCGCCGCCGCAGGTGCGCGAACACGCCCGATACGCTGGCACCCGTCACCTGGCTGGCGGCGGAAGCGGCGGCGACCGTCGGCGGGATGCCATAGACGATCAGCAGCGGCGTCGTGAGGAAGCCACCGCCAACGCCGAACATCCCCGATAGAAAACCCACGCCGCCGCCCAGCAGGACGATGACGAACGCATTCACGCTCAGATTGGCGATGGGCAGGTAAACGTCCATAGGCGCATGGGGGATATCCTTTTCACACGCGCGGCGGAAGCGCCGACAGGCATGACGTCAGAAATCAGCGCCGATGGTGAAGGTCGCACCAGATCCGGGCCGGGCATTGCCCGCGACGCGCTGCCGCCAATCGAGCGACAGACGAACATTGTCGCCATTGATGGGCAGGCGCACGCCGATCGACGGGCCCATATCGAGTCTGGCAGCCCCCGGTTGCGCCGCGCCCCAGCTGCCCGCCCCTACATCGATCCCGGTATCGCCAACCAGGGCAATTTGGCGGTTGAGCCGGATGGCGCCATCGACATAGCCAATCACGCGCCGCCGCTTGATGGCACCGGCCTGCCCATAGGCTTCGAGCCGAAAGTCCCGGCCGATCGCGCTTGGCCCGAAACCGCCGATCATGCCAATCGCCGGGCCACTGCCGCCGTTGCCACGATCGATCGCGATCCGCTGTTCGGCGATCAACCGCACTGGCAATCGCGTCGGCTGCCATTCCAGGCCGATTGCCGCTTCCTTGCCGCGGCCACCGAGCGGCGTGGCAAATCGCCCCGCCACCGCCAGCCGCCGCCCACTATCCAGCGCATAAGCCAGCCGCATGCCCGCCTGGTTGCCGCCAATCTGGTTCGTCGTCAGCCCGGCACCCAGACCCTGCCCGCCCCGCACTGCCAGCCAGGCGCTGCCAGACCAGCGCGACGCCGACCAAGGCGATAGGGCGGGCAGCGGCGTCAGCATCGGCGGGGGGAAGTCCGCAGGTCGCAGCGGCTTGGGAGTCTCGGCGCGCGCCGCCCCGTCGATGATCGATCCGAAGCGGACCATCCCGAGCAGGGCAAGCGCAATCCGGGCAGGATCGGCCTTCGGGGCGCCAAGCGCGCGAACCGGCAGGCGCGCAGCACCGGCATCAGGCGTTCGCTGCGCATTCGACATCGAGTTTGTCGACTGATCGGCGGTCGTGATCATCAGCAGCAAAGGTGGTTCCGCGCGCGCGATCAGCGTCCTGGCTGGCAATCGTGATCCAATCACCGGCGCGGCGGTGGGCAGCAGCATCACAATCCGCAGCGTCGCCCAGCCACCAATGATCACGATCAGGAATCGTAGCGGGCCGCCAGGCGCCTTCACGCGATCTGGCCGCCTGCATCGGCCGGAAAGATATGCGTCGTCTTGTCCCAGCGGATCGTCGCGCCGCTCAGCATGGCGATATAACGCAAGATCGCCCGACGCGCGGCCAGCAGTGCAATGATATTGCCGACCACCGCGCGCGGGATCGACCACAAGCCCTGCCGCCAACCATAGCCAGCGGTCGTAAAATATACCCGCATTGCCAGCCGCCAGAGCAGCAACCCGCCGGTCAGGAGCAGCGCGGGCAGCGGCGCGGTCGCAGGCGGCGGCGTGTCGGCCAGTGCATGCAGCAGCCAGACGAGCGCGGTGGTCACCAAGGCCAGATAACAGGCAGCGAGCACCAGCACCGCCACCGGGGCCCGACGATCGCGCATGCGCATCCAGTGATCGAGCAGATCGAAGCGCTGGCCCCAGCCGATGCGATCCCAGCCTGCGAGTGCAATGCCGATCATCCAGCGCGTCTTTTGCCGCACGGCGGCATCGAGCGTCGCTGGAAAATAGGCGCGGATCGCCGCCACCGGCCCGCCCGGATATTCAGCGATGCGCGCCAGGATGCCGCGACCGCCGTGCGCGGCTATCGCCAGCCCCAGTTCATAATCTTCGGTGAGGTTGTCGGCATCGAATGGCTCGCCGCCGCGCGCCGCAGCAATAGCGGCAAGCGCCGGGCGCGCAATCGCACAGCCAACCCCTGCAAGGGGCAGCCCGACGCCCAGCGCCTGGCGGACGACAAGTTGCTTGGCATGCGCCTCGGCGAATTCATCGCAATAATGCCCGGAAACCAGCAGCGAACCGCGATGGACCAGCGGCAAGACCGGTAGCTGCACCGCGTCATATCGCCCGATCAGCCGGTCGAAGATGCGCAGTTCCTGTGCATGGACGACATCTTCGGCATCATGCAGCACAACCGCACGGACAAGGATGCCATCGCGGGCCTCGTCCCGCATCAGCGCCCGCCACAAGATGTTGAGGTTGGCGGCCTTGGTCGTCGGTCCGGGCGCGGTGCCAATCACGAGACGAACGCGATCGTCTTTCTCGGCCAGATCGGCAACGGCGGCAATCGTTGCCGGATCATTGGGATAGGTGCCAACATACACACGGTAATCTGGATGATCGAGCCGTGCCAAGGCATGGCGCAGCATCGCGCCGATCACCGCTGATTCATCCCAGGCGGCAATGAAGATGGCGATCCTGCCCTGCGCTCCGGGTGCCGCGAAATCGCGCAATGACGGCACAGGCTGCGCGCGCGCCGATAAGCGCCGACGCAGGCGTTGCCCAATGAACAGCAGATCAACCGCGAGGTCATCCAGTCCGGCAATCGCAATGCCGGCCACTGCAAACAGCAATGATTCGCGCGCGATGATATCGACGAGCGCGATCCCGTCCCCCCAAGCGAACATCGTTATGCCCCCGATTCGCTAAGGATCATTGTTTATCAATCGCGTGGATCGATCAAGCAGGGCGCACGACGCGCCAATCGGTGCTGGACCCGCCATGATTGCCCCAGTAGTTTGTGGGCCCTTGGGGAGAAGCGACGATGAAGCTGGCAACACGCCTGGCGGTTCTGGCGCTCGTCATTGCGCCGATCAGCGCGTCGGGTGACAACACACCGCAGGTGATCCTTGCGACCCCGGGTATCGGGAGTGGCGCGATCGAGCGCTTCACCGCGCGCTTCAACCAGCCGATCGTGCCCTTGGGCGATCCCCGCGCCGCGGCTCCGTTCAAGGTCGGCTGCGCCATCGGCGGCGAGGGGCGCTGGATCGATCAGCAGACCTATGTCTATGAATTTGCAACGCCGCTGCCCGGCGGTACGGCCTGCAGCTTCGATCTCGCCGAGGGACTAAAGACCGTCAGCGGCGTGGCGGTTGGGGGGCAGAGCCACTTCATTGTCGATGCGGGAGGGCCGGTGGCGCGCGCCGTGCTGCCTGGCCGGTGGAACGGCGATATCGAGGAGGATCAGGTCTTCCTCGTCGCCGCCAACATGCCTGCCACGCCCGCATCAGTTGCGGCCAACGCCTATTGCGCGGTGGACGGCATCGGCGAGAAGATCCCGGTCGATGTGCTGGGGCCCGATGTCGCGCCCAGGCTGTTGGCGGCGCTCGGCACCGATCGCTACGAGGTGTCCAGCTTTCTCGAAAGCGCCGGCCTGCCCGCAACCATCCCCGCGGCGGAGGCGGATCGCAGGGCAATGACGGCGGGGATCACCGCGCTCCGATGCCGTCGTCCGCTGCCGCCCGGGCATGATATGGCGATCATGTGGTCGGGCAAGATCGCGAGCGCCGGTGGCAAGCTGGCGGGGGCCGATCAACGCTTCGATTTCACCGTCCGCAAGGAGTTTGCCGCCCGGTTCGAATGCGGGCGCGTGAATCCGCAGGCGGGGTGCAGCCCGGTGGAAAAGGCTTGGGTCCGCTTTTCCGCGCCGATCGCCAAGTCGCTCGCAAGCCAGATCCGGCTGCAGACCGCAAACGGCAAATCGATCGCGCCGACCTTTGACAGCGACGCCAAGAAAAGCGCGATGATCAGCGATGTCAGCTTTGCGACACCGTTGCCGTTCGCGACTGCCGCCAAGGTGATCCTGCCTGCGGGGATCAAGGATCAGAGCGGCCGTCCGCTCAGCAATGCCGCGCGTTTTCCGCTCGATATTCGTTTCGACGAGGCCCCGCCGCTGATGAAGTTTGCCGCATCCTTCGGCATTCTCGAAGCGCGCGAAGGCGGCATGCTGCCGGTCACCGTTCGTAATGTTGAACCCGCGCTGCAGGGTCAAAATCTCGCAATCGCTGGCCAGACGCTGAAGGTTGAAGGGTCCGATGGCGAGATCGCCAGCTGGCTGCGCATCGTCGACGATGCCGATGATTATGACAGCCACGAGGAAAAGCGCGGCAAGGAGACGGTGACGATCAACGACACCGGCTCAAAGCCGATCCTCACCAACGGCCAGGGCAAGGGGCTGAAGATCGGGTTGCCGGGCAAGGGCAGGGATTTCGAGGTGGTCGGCATCCCGCTCGCCAAGCCGGGATTCTATTTGGTCGAGCTTGCCAGCCCCAAGCTCGGCCAGGCGCTGCTCGGCCGGAATGCGCCGCGCTATGTCGCCAGCGCCGCGCTCGTCACCAACATGGCGGTGCATTTCAAATGGGGCCGTGGCCGCAGCCTTGCCTGGGTAACCGCGCTCGACAGCGGCAAGCCGGTGGGGGGTGCTGCCGTGCGCGTGACTGATAGCTGCACCGGCAAGTTGCTGGCGCGCGGCGTCACTGACAAAAACGGCGGCGTTTTCATTCCGTCCGGCCTCCCCGAGCCCGAAACCTATGCCTCGTGCGATAATGAGGGCTCGCCGCATGCCTTGATGGTATCGGCGCGGCAGGGCGATGATTTCAGCTTCACGCTGACGGATTGGGGAGAGGGCATCCGCCCCTATGATTTCGATCTGCCTTACGGCTATTCGGCGCGCGACGATGTTTTCCACACCGTGTTTGATCGCGCGCTTGTCCGCCAGGGCGAGACGATCAACATGAAGCATATCGTCCGCACACCCGTGGCCAGCGGCTTCACCCGGTCGCCCGCCTTTAGCGGCACGCTCAGGCTGTCGCATCGCGGCTCCGACACGCTGTTTGATCTGCCACTGTCGATCGACGCTAGCGGCATCGGCGAAACCCGCTGGACCGCGCCAGAGGGCGCGCCGATGGGGGATTACGACATCCAGGTCATCACTGGCGACAAGACGATCTTCACCAGCCAGTCGTTCAAGGTCGATGAGTATCGCCTGCCGACGATGCGCGCGACGGTGACTGGCCCCAAGGATCCCGCGATCCGGCCCAAATCGTTGCCGGTCGATCTGTTCGTCGGCTATTTGTCGGGCGGTGGGGCCGCCAATCTGCCCGTCGATGTCCGCGTCGGCTGGTTCGGCGATGTCGCAACCCCAAGCGGGTATGAAGGCTATAGCTTCGGCGGCAAACCGATCAGCGAAGGCGTCAAGCCAATGAACGGCGATGGCGAGGAGGAGCAGACCCCGTTGCCGCCGACGCAAACCCTGCCGGTCAAACTCGGCGGTGATGGCACCGCGCGCACCGGGATTGAGGTGCCGCAATCCTTGGCCGGGCCGGCCAACATGCTGGTCGAGATGGATTATCAGGACGCCAATGGCGAGGTGCTGACCGCATCGCGCAGCATCCCCATTTATGACTCTGGGGTCCGGATCGGCATCAAGACCGATGGCTGGCTGATGAAGCAGGACGATCTGCGCCTGCGCCTCGTCGCGGTCGATACCCAGGGCAAGCCGCTGGCCAACCAGCAGATCAATGTCGCGCTCTATGCCCGCGAAATCCTCACCGCGCGGCGGCGGTTGATCGGCGGCTTCTACGCCTATGACAACCAGATGAAGACGACCAAGCTGGCCACGAACTGCACCGCGACCACCGACGCGCAAGGCTTGGCACTGTGCAAGATTGCCCCCGGTCAGTCGGGCGAGGTCTATGCGGTCGCCACGACCACCGACGCTGCGGGCAATCTCGCGCGCAGCACCCAATCGGTGTGGCTGGTCGGCGAGGACGATTGGTGGTTCGGCGGCGACAATGGCGACCGGATGGACCTGATCCCCGAAAAGCCTGAATACAAGGCCGGCGAAACCGCGCGTTTCCAAGTGCGCATGCCCTTTCGCGAGGCAACCGCATTGGTGACGGTGGAGCGCGAGGGCGTCCTGTCCAGCTTCGTTGTTAATCTGAGCGGCAAGGACCCGGTGGTCGAGGTGAAGATGCCCGGCAGCTATGCGCCCGACGTGTTCGTCTCGGTAATGGCGGTGCGCGGCCGCGTCCAGCCCGGCTTCTGGGACTGGCTGAGCGATGTCGGCGCGATGCTGGGGATTGTCGCCAAGAAGGAACCGACGCCTGAGCCGACCGCGCTGGTCGATCTCAGCAAGCCTGCCTATCGCATCGGTATCGCCAAGGTGAAGGTCGGCTGGGAAGCTTTCCGGCTCGGGGTGACGGTCAAAGCCGATCGCGAACGCTATGCCGCGCGCGATGTGGCGCAGGTGGATGTCGATGTGCGCACGCCAGGTGGCAAACCTGCGGCCAGCGCAGACGTGGCCTTTGTCGCGGTCGATCAGGCGCTGCTCCAGCTCGCGCCCAATGATAGCTGGGACGTGCTGAGCGCCATGATGGGCGAGCGCTCGCTCTCGGTGCTCACCTCAACCGCGCAGACACAAGTCGTCGGCAAGCGGCATTATGGCAAGAAGGCGGTCGAGGCCGGTGGCGGCGGCGGCGGCGATCTGTCTGGCCTCAATCGCGAAAATTTCCAGCCGGTGCTGTTGTGGAAGGGCCGTGTCGCGCTCGATGCCAAGGGGCATGCGCGCGTGGCCGTGCCGCTCAACGATGCGCTGACCTCGTTCAAACTGGTCGCCATCGCCACCGATGGCGCGCAACTGTTTGGCACCGGCGAAACCGATATTCGCGCCGCGCAAGACCTGAGCATCTTTGCGGGCATCCCGCCGCTGGTGCGCACCGGTGACAGCTTCGGCGCGGTGTTCACGCTGCGCAACGGGTCCGACAAGCCGATGACGGTGACGGCAACTGTCGATCTCCTGCCCCGCGTCGCGACGGGCAAGCCGTTGACGGTCACGATCCCGGCAGGCGGTGCCGCGCCGATCGTGTGGAATCTGTCGGCGCGCGAAGGGCTGAGCGCGCTACGCTGGCACGTCACCGCCAAATCGGCGGACGGCAAGGCGGTCGATCAGATCACCGTCGATCAGCAGGTCGTGCCGACAGTGCCGGTCGAGGTCTGGGCTTCGACGCTTGCGCGCGTCAATGCAGGAACGATGATTCCCGTCATACCGCCTGCAGGGGCGCTGCCCGGGCGCGGCTCGGTCGATATCCGGCTGGCCGATACGCTCGCGCCGCCCTTGTCGGGGGTGCGTGCCTATATGACGGCCTATCCCTATAACTGCTTCGAGCAGCGATTGTCGCGGATCGTCACCCTCGGGGATGCCGCCGGATGGACGGCATTGGCGGGCGATATCCCCACCTATCAGGCCTCCGATGGCCTGCTGCGCTATTGGCCTTCCGACACGCTCGAAGGATCGGAAGCCCTCACCGCCTATGTTCTGTCGCTCACCGCTGATGCCGGTCTGCCGATCCCCGATGGCCCCCGCGACCGCATGATCGAGGGGCTGAAGGCCGTTATCGATGGGCGCGTGCGGCATGAGGATTATGGCGATGTCCGGCTGCAACGCCTCGCCGCCTTCGCGGCGCTGGCGCGTGTGGGCGCGGCAACCCCAGCGATGCTCGGCCAGATCGGGCTTGGGGTGAATGAGATGCCAACCGCGCAACTCGCCGATTATCTCGTGGCGATCGACAAGGTGCAGGGCCTTGCCAATGCCGCCGCGCTGAAGGGCGCTGCCGAGGCAGCGCTGCGCAAGCGGCTGGTGTATGAAGGCACCAGGCTTGATCTCAGCGATCAGTCGAACGCGGCCTGGTGGCTGATGTCATCGGGCGACGAAGCGGCGGTCAAGGCGCTGATTGCGGTGCTCGGTCGGCCCGGCTGGCAGGAGGAGGCCCCGCGCATGATGGTCGGCGTCGCGCTGCGCCAGTCGCGTGGCCATTGGGATACGACGACCGCCAACGCCTGGGGCACGATCGCCGCGCGCAAATTCGCTGCGATCTACCCGGCAGAAGCAGTCGCCGGCACGACGACTGCCTCGCTTGGGGCGGCCAGCATCGCGCGCACTTGGCCGCTGGCCGAGCCCTCGCGCTTCGTCAGCCTGCCGTTGCCGCGCGCGCAGGCACCGCTCAAACTGTTGCAAAGCGGCGGGGCGGGCCCATGGGCGATGGTCTCGGTCTCTGCCGCCGTGCCGCTCAAATCGGCGATCAACGCCGGTTACAAGATGACCAAATCGGTCGCCGTGGTGCAGGCCCGCAAGCAGGGCGTCCTCACGCGCGGGGACGTCATCAAGGTAACGATCAGCGTCGAGGCATCGGCCGAGCGCAACTGGGTGGTGGTGAGCGATCCGGTCCCGGCGGGCGCGACGATCATCGGCGATCAGGGCGGCCAATCGTCGTTGCTGGCGCAGGTCACCGGCGATTCGGGCGTATCGCCGAGCTATGTCGAGCGCGGTGGCGCAACCTGGCGCGGCTATTTCGGCTGGGTGCCGCGCGGCAGCTTCTCGGTCAGCTATACCGTGCGGCTGAACGGCGCTGGCACCTTCAATCTGCCGCCGACGCGGGTCGAGGCGATGTATTCGCCCGCCATCTTTGCCGCGCTCCCCAATGCGCCGGTGACGGTGCAGCCGAACTGACGTGGACTGGCTGCAACGATTGCAACACTGGCTGAGCGATCTGCCTGATCGGGCGATTGGCTGGATCAAGTCGCTGCGGCCCGCTCAATGGGGCGCGGCCGCCTTAGGCGGGCTGGTAGTGGTCGGCGCGGCGCTTGATTACGCCACCCAGCCGCCGCCATTGCCGGGCTATGCGCAGGTGCGCCGCGCGTGGCAGCCATCCGAAGCATGGCTCTATGACCGTAACGGCGCGCTCATTGACAGCGCCCGCGTCAATTTCGCCGCGCGCCGCCTCGCCTGGACGACGCTCGACAAGGTCACGCCCGAGACCCGCGCCGTGCTGCTCAAGGCGGAAGACAAGCGCTTCTACGCGCATGGCGGCGTCGATTTGCTGGCGCTTGGCGGGGCGTTGCGCGATCGCCTCAGCGGCAAGCGCGGGCGTGGCGCGAGCACGCTCTCCATGCAGGTGGCCGGCTTTGTCAGTGCCGATCTGGCGGCCCCCGGTGCGCGTGGTTGGCGCGACAAGCTCCGCCAGATGCGCGCGGCCTGGGCGCTCGAGCGCGGCTGGCGCAAGGACCAGATTCTGGAGGCCTATCTCAACCTCGCCGGGTTTCGGGGTGAGGCGCAAGGGATTGGCGCGGCGGCGCTCGGGCTGTTCGGCAAAACGCCCGATGCGCTGTCGCGGGACGATTCGCTGCTGCTCGCCGCGCTCTTGCCCGATCCACAGGCGAGCCCGACTGCGGTTGCGCGTCGCGCCTGCGCGCTTGCACATGAAGCCAACTGCGCGCGCTTCGAAGGCGCGGCGTTCTCGATGCTGGGGCCGGCCCGCAGCCTGGCGCTCGACCCCGGCCTCGCCCCGCATCTTGCTGCGCGCCTGCTGGTCAAGCCGGGCCTCAAGATCAGGACGACGCTCGATCGGGCCATTCAGCGCGTCGCCATCGCCGCGCTGGTGCGGCAGCTGCAAGGGCTTGGCGGGGCCCGCGCGCGCGACGGCGCGGTCGTTGTGGTCGATAATGAAAGCGGCGATGTGCTCGCTTATGTCGGGGGCGTCGGCGGTGCCTCCACTGCGGCGGCGGTGGATGGTGCCAACAGCTATCGGCAAGCCGGATCGACGCTCAAGCCCTTCCTCTATGCCGATGCTATCGAGCACCGCTATCTCACCGCCGGTTCGATCTTGGACGACTCCCCGGTCCAGCTCGACACCGCCTCCGGCCTCTATGTCCCGCAAAATTACGATCGCGATTTCAAGGGGCCGGTGTCGGTGCGCAGTGCGCTGGCGGGGTCGCTGAATGTCCCTGCCGTGCGCACCTTGCTGCTCGTCGGCGTCGATGCCTTTCGTGATCGGCTTTGGGACACCGGCTATCGCGGCCTGACCGAGGACGGCAGCTATTATGGCTTCTCGCTCGCGCTCGGTTCGGCCGAGGTCACCTTGCTTGAACAAGTCGCCGCCTTTCGCTCGCTCGCGCAAGGTGGGCGATGGGCACCGCTGCGCCTGACGACTGATGCGCCGCGCACCAAGCCGCGCGCGGTCGCCACCCCCCAGGCGGCGTGGATCGTCGCCAACATCCTGTCCGATCCGAATGCACGTGCCGGCACTTTCGGCCTCGACAGTGCACTGCGCCTCCCCTTCTGGGCGGCGGTCAAGACCGGCACCTCAAAGGGCTTACGCGACAATTGGTGCATCGGTTTTTCCAGACGCTACACCGTCGGCGTTTGGGTCGGCAATCTGGAGGGGGATCCGATGCGCGCCGTGTCGGGCACCAGTGGCGCGGCCCCCGTTTGGCGGGATATCATGCTGGCCATCAATGGCGCGGTGGCGAGCGGGCAAGCACCCGCACCGCCGGGCATCGAGGCCCGATCTATCCGCTTCGACACGCCGATCGAGCAGGCGAGGCGCGAATATTTTATCCACGGCACCGCCCAGTCCGCTATCGCCGCCGCCCCGGATGCGGCCCGCAGGCCAAGGATTGCCAATCCGGTCACCGGCAGCGTCTATGCGCTTGATCCGGACATACCGATCAGTCGCCAGCGGCTGGCCATTGGCGTGTCGGGTGCGGCGACCGGGCACCATATTCAGCTCGATGATCGGGATTTGGGCCCGGCGGATGCGCACCCGCTTGTGCTGGCAGGGCCTGGCAAGCACCGGATCAGACTTGTCGATCCAAGCGGTCGGATCGTCGATCAGGTCATATTCACGGTGCGGTAGGGGATGTGGACGGCCAAAGGCCGGCCCGGGATAACCGGACCGGCCCATGACGCAGGTTCCAACAGTGTATTAGCGGAAGAAGCCGCGATACATCTCGATTACCCGGCCGCGACGTGTGTCGATGAGCATCACGTCATCATAATGGCGCACCCAGCGGCTATATCCACGCGCCGCCGGCAGGTGATAACGCCACGGATCGGCAATATAATAGCGCGAACCGTAATAGGCCGGCCGAATGCGGTTGCCGACGGCAAAGCTGTTATAGCGAAACGGCGCGCGCCAATTGCCGCGGGCATAGAGATTGCGGTTGGTATCGCGATATCCGCGCCAGTCATCGCGGCCCCAGGCCCGGTTACGATCCTGCCGATCTTCGCGCAGCTCCTGGCGCGCCTCACGCACATCGTTGCGTTCATCACGCACATCGCGGGGATTGCCATAGCGTTGTGCCTGATTCAGTTCGCGCTGCTGTTGGCGCAATTCCTGCCGGTCGCGCCGTACTTCCTGCTGCGACTGTGCATTGGCGGTGGCCGGCAGTGCCGTTGCCAGCAGCAGCCCCATGACGATCAGTTTACGCATGTTCATTCTCCATTCCTACTTCAGACGATGGTGCTCCAACGCATGGAGGTGTCGTCTGATCCCCGTTCTACTGGGGCGGCCGTGAATGGTGCCGGAACGGCTTAGTCATCCTGGAGAAAGCTATTGCCTAAGTTAACTAGGGGGTGTCGCGGCTACCACCCTGCTGGCCCGGGCCACCGCCCCCGCCGACACCCGAGCCAACCGTACCGATATTGCCGAACAATTCCTGGAAGAAGCTGCGGGTGCGGCCCAGCGTCGGCGTCGTCTTGCCATAGGGGCTGATCGAGGCGACCTCCTCGATCCCCTTGCGGTCGACGCTCTTGACGACACCCTTGTCATCGAACTGGATGCGCAACACGATCTGCGATTTAGCGCGCGGGTTATTATAGGCGTAGTAGCGCGTGTCGCGTGACACATAATACCATTCGTTCGTGTCGAACTGGCCCATGAAAGTCGGCTTGCCCAGCACCGAGGCCACCGATGCGCGGGTATCGACTCCCGGCTGCACCGAATTCACCAGATCGATATCGACCACATAGCCCTGATGCCCACGCAGGCGGGTGCAGCCCGACAACACAACGGCGCCAAGCGCGATTGCGAGGAACAGTCCGGATCGGCGGAACATACGGGTCATTAAACTCTCCCAGGCGGGCAACGCGATTCAACGATCAAGGCCATGACACAGCACAGCCTATTCGACGCATTGCAACACGCCGATCGAGCGTCAATATGCCGTGGTGACGGCGCAAACAAGGCAGAGCGGTAGCATGGGATTGATCGACAAGCTATTTGGCACCAGCCGGTCCGCCAAAGGCGAGGCCCTTTATGCCGCGATCGTCGATGCAGGCCGCCAGCCGCATTGGTATCTGGAAGGGGCAGTGCCCGATTCGATGGATGGTCGGTTCGACATGATCGCCACCGTGCTGGCGCTCGTTTTGCTCAGGTTGGAGGCAGATCCGGCTTCATTGCTCGCGAGCGCACGCCTCACCGAACGCTTCATCGCCGATATGGATGGCCAATTGCGCCAGAGCGGCGTCGGCGATGTCGGGATCGGCAAGCATGTCGGCCAGATGATGAGCATGCTGGGCGGCCGCATCGGCGCCTATCGCGACGGCCTTGCCCAAGGCGATCTGGGGCCGGCGTTGTTGCGTAATCTCTATCGCGGGGTGGACCCTGGCGCGGCCGCGCTGGCGCACACCCACCTGCGGGTGCACGCTCTCCACGACCGGCTTGCGACGTTGCCGATGGCAGCGGTACTCGCCGGGTCGATCGCATGACCGCGCCGGAATTCTCCCGCCCCGAGCGGATCGACACGATCGGCGCCGGCGCGCGCACGATCGAGGTGGCGGCGGATGCGGCCGAACGCGTGGCGCTCGCAACGCGGTTCGCGCTGGTCGAGATCGGCCGGCTGACCGGCCAGTTCGCGGTGCGGCGCGAAGCGAGCGGCATCGTCGCCCAAGGCCGCGTCCAGGCCGATGTGGTGCAGGCCTGCGTCGTCACCGGCGATTTGCTGCCCGTCTCCATCGACGAGCCCGTTGCCTTGTGCTTCGTCGCCGAGGCCGAGACCGGCGAAGAGGAAATCGAACTCACCCCCGACGCACTAGACATCATCCTCTTTCACGGCAGCACGATCGACTTGGGCGAGGCGGCGGCCGAAACCATGGCGCTCGCGCTCGACCCCTTCCCCCGCGGCGCCAGCGCCGAGGCCGTGCTGCGCGGGGCGGGCGTGCTGCGCGAGGAGGAGGTCACCCGGTTGAGCGGTTTGGCGGGGCTCAAGGACTTGCTGCAGCCTAAGCAGGGATAGGGTTTGGTTTCGCTGAGCGGAGCTGCACAGGTTGTGCGTGGTGGGCTATCACGTGCTTGCCGCCCTCCCAACCGAACCGTCACCCCGGACTTGATCCGGGGTCCACCGCACAACGCTAGGCAATACGGCGTCTGGAGAGGCGGACCCCGGATCAAGCCCGGGGTGACAGGCTAGCGGTTGCGCTACGCCCTACCCCGAATTGCGTAGCGCCGTGGCGATTGCGTTGATCGACAGCAAAATACCCTCCCCGATCCGCTCGTCGGTCTCGCCCGCGCGCCGGCGCTTGATGAGTTCGATCTGGAGCAAGTTGAGCGGCTCGATATAGGGCAAGCGCAGCCGGATCGACGCATCCAGCGCCGGGTTCGCGGCGAGCAGATGCGCCTGGCCGGTGACGAGCAACAGGCCATCGCGGCTGCGGTGCCAACCATCGCTGATCCGCCCGAAGATCGATGCGCCCATGGTCTGGTCCTCGACCAGCGCGGCATAGCGCGCGGCAATCCCCATATCGGCCTTGGCAATTACCTGTTCCATGTTAGCCAGCATCGCGGCGAAGAAGGGCCAGCCTATTGCCATTTCCTTGAGCAGCCCCTTGTCCTCGAACGCGGCGATCGCCGTCCCCACGCCGTACCATCCGGGCAGCATCACGCGCGCCTGCGCCCAGCTGAACACCCAGGGGATGGCGCGTAGGTCCTCGATCCGATCGGATTTGGTGCGGCTGGCCGGGCGCGATCCGATCTTCAGGCCCGATATTTCAGCGATCGGCGTCATCTGGCGGAAGAAGGTGCGGAAGCTGTCGGTGCCGTAAACAAGATCGCGATAGGTGGCAAAAGCGGTATCGGACAACTGGTCCATCGCGCCGGAGAAGCGCTCATAATCGCGCATCGACAGCCGCTCTGGCTCCAGACTGGCGAGCAGCGTGGCGGCGGCGATCGCCTCCAAATTGGTCGCCGCACTTTCGCGCGTGCCATATTTGGCGGCAATCACCTCGCCTTGTTCGGTAATGCGGATGCGCCCCTGCACCGTGCCCGGCGGCTGGGCAAGGATTGCCGGGAAAGAAGAACCGCCGCCCCGCCCCACGGCACCACCGCGCCCATGGAACAGCTGCATCGCCACGCCTGCTTCGGCAAAGACCGGCGCGAGCGCGGCCGACGCGCGGCTGAGGCTCCAGGAAGACGTCAGATAGCCGCCATCCTTGTTGCTATCGGAATAACCGATCATCACTTCCTGAAAGCTGCGTGCACGCGCGACAGTCGCCACCTCGGGCAGCGCGAAATAATCGGCCATCACGCCGGGCGCTGCCTCCAGATCGCCGATCGTTTCGAACAGCGGCACCGCCATGATGGCGGCATGCGGTGGATTGCCTGGCCGGTACAGCCCGGCTTCCTTGAGCAGCAGGTTTACCTCGAGCAAATCGGACACCGACTGCGCCATCGAGACAACATAATTGGTGATACAGGCCGGGCCATAGGCGGCATGCGCGGCGGCGGCGGCATGCAGGATGGCGATTTCGGACGCGGTTTCATCGTCATAATGTGCATAGGGGCTGGTCAGCGGGCGCAGACTGGCAAGCTCGCGGCGCAGCAAAGCGACCCGCGCCGGCTCGTCGAGCGCCAGATAGTCCGATTCGACACCGGCGCCTTTCAGCAGATCGGCCACCACGCGCTCGTGCACCGCGCTGTTCTGGCGCATGTCGAGCGTCGCCAAATGGAAGCCGAAGGTTTCGACGGCGCGGATTAGTCGGCCGAGCGCACCGCCCGTGGCGAGCGCACCGCCATGATCGCGCGCAAGGCCGTGCGCGATCGCGGCCAGATCGGCACGAAACGCCTGGGGCGCTGCATAGGCCATGCCGGTAAGCGTCCCCGGGCGCGGCGCAGGCTTGCCTGTCAGCGCCAGATGTGTCGCCGCCAGCCGAGCATAAATGCCCGATAGCGCACGGCGATAAGGCTCATCGGCGCGCGACGCGGCGTCGTCGCCGCTCGCCGTGGCAAGCGCGGCAACGCCGCTATCGACATCGGCCAGTTCGCTCGAAATCGAGAGTTCCGCACCGAGCAGATGGACCGCATCGAGATAATAGCCGAGCACCGCCTCGCTCGCGCGGCCAAGCGCGGTGCGCATCGATTCGGCGACGACAAAGGGATTGCCGTCGCGGTCGCCGCCAATCCAGCTGCCGGGGCGCAGGAAGCTGGGGCAGCGCTTGCCCAGTACCCGGTCCCAGCGCTGATACAGCGCAGGGAGCGTGGGCAGGAACACATCGCGCAGATAGCTGAGCGCGGTTTCCACTTCATCCGTTACATAAAGCCGCTCGCGCCGGAGCACGCGCGTTTGCCACAGCAGGGCGATCTGGCGCGTCATCGCCTCGTCGATCTGATCGCCATCGGGCGTAACCGATACCCCCGCATCGCGCAGCTTCATCAGCTCGGCGATCCGGTTGCGGTGGTCGATCATGCTCTTGCGCCGCACCTCGGTTGGGTGCGCGGTCAGCACCGGGACAACGAGCGCGCCTTCAAGCAGCGCCAGCGTGGCGTCGGTCCCGATGCCATGGGCGCGCAGCCGATCAAGCGCTGCTGCCATGTCCGCCCCTGGTTCGGCAGTAATGCCCTGGCGATCCTCAGCCAGATTGGCGAGCATCGAGAACAGCATGAAGCCGCGCGTGAAATCGAGCGTCTCGTCAAGCGAGAGCCGATCGAGCGCCATGTCGGTCGCGCTTTCGTCGCCTTGGCCCCGGTGCCGCTCGACCGATGCTGACCGGATCGCCTCAACGCGGTCAAACAGCGCAGGCCCGCCATAATCGCGGATTACGTCGCCCAGCAGCTTGCCGAGAAAGCGGATGTCAGGATTGTTGGTGATCGCAGGGAGAATAGCCATGGGCGTATGCTGCGCTGCGGCAAGGGCGGGGTCAACGCCCAAACCGCCGATCTTGACCGTCATGAGGGTAACGAGTCGTCATTTTGGTGCCATGATTGGTTGGCACCTCGATAATCCTGCGTTTGTTCGTGCGTGACAAAGGGGCCTGGATGATACTGGCTGCGTTTGCGATGCTGCAGGCCGTGGTGGTGGCGGGACCGCCGGCGCCGGCCAAACCCGCCGCGCCCGTCCTCCCGGTCGCGACAGCGCCGTGCCCGCGTGACTCGCGTGGCGACATCGTGGTGTGCGGATCGACCGACAAAAATGAGCAATATCGCCTGCGCCCGCTGCCCGAACGCTATGAGGATCCAAATCGCGTGATCATGATGCTGCCAGGCAACGCAAAGCTGATGCCCGAAATACAGCGGGGGCGAACATATGGCGAAGGTCAGGTTGCGCTGACCTACAAGATTCCCTTTTAGCCGATAGCGGGTACACCTGCGGCTTGACCGGCACCCTCGGAAGGATGCGTGCAGCCATCGCTGTCATTGGCGGTGACGGCGGGGCGCGCGCGACCCATCGTCCAGTTGCCCTGCAGCCGCACCCGTGGATTGGGCGCGCACCAGATTTCGCCGGTCTCGTTGATTGCGGTGACCCAGATCAGGTTATGCTCCTGGCCATAATCGATGACGGCAAAGGCAAAGCCCGGCCCCTTGTCGAGCACGGTAACCGGGATGGTGGGATCGAGTTGTTGAAACGCCATGATTTTCCTCCGAGGCGCTCAAGTCTCGATATGGTCGCTTGGTTCCATCAAGCATCAGGAATCATTCGGCGAATGACTTTATCGTCGCTGCCACGCCCTTCTCGAACGGCGTCACATCCGACCAGAAGCGCTGCGTCCATTTGCTGGCATCGACCTGATAGGGCCGGTCCCACTGGAAGCGCATCTCGCGTAATTCGCGCACAAAGGTGATCATCGGGGCCAACAGCGCCAACAGCCAGAGGGGGATGGCGTAAAGGCGCAGCTTCACCCCCGCCTGTTGCGCGCCGAGCGCCAGGATCGCGCGCGACGTCAGCATTGGCGCGCATGGCATGTGCCAGGCCTGGCCAAAGGCATCGTTATCCGCATCGAGCAGGGTCACCATCGCGCGCCCGATATCGGGCACATAGGCATAATCATGCGGCTGATCAGGCGGGAACATGAAGATCGCGGCCTTGCCCTTCGCAATCGCGGCCAGCCCGGTGTCGCCGATATGCGACAGCCGCACGCCCGGCCCATAGAAATCGGGCGCGCGCAATGCTGCGACCCTGACCCGTTCGTCCTGCTGCCACATCCGCGTGATGCGGGCACGCGCCGCTGGTTTGCCGGCCGTATCGCTCAGCGCCATCGTCTCCACCAGCGGCGCATGCTGCGGACCGTACATGTAGAGATTGTCGAGGAACACCATCCGCGCGCCCTCAGCGGCGCAGGCATCGAGCAGGTTCTGAATCGCGACCGGCCACAGCTTGGCCCAGGTCTTGGCGGTATACTCAAACCCGACCGCCACTGCGACTTGTGCGGCATTCTGGACAGCCGCACGAACGGAGGCCGGATCGAGGATGTCGCAATGCGTGAAGGATACGCCCGACGGCAGATCGGCCGGGCGTGATCGCTGGGCAACGCGCACCGCTCTGCCCTGCGCGTGGAGTAATGCAACGGTCGCGCGGCCAACCGGGCCGTAGCCGATCATCAATATGTCTTGGGGCATGGCGTGTCTCCTTGTGATGACCCGCTTCTAGGCGCTGCTTGACCATGAATGAAATGCAAGCTTAGTATATCGATCATGCTTGAGAAGCATCTTCGTGGCGTTGATCTCAATCTGCTGCCGGTTCTGGAGGCGCTGCTGCGCCACCGCAATGCCACCCGCGCCGGTATCGAGGTGGGGCTGAGCCAGCCGGCCATGAGCCGAGCGCTTGGCCGGTTGCGGTACCTGCTTGACGATCCGTTGCTGGTGCGCGGGCCGCGCGGGCTCATGCTGTCGCCGCGTGCCGACGCTTTGCGCCAGCCACTAGCGGGGCTGCTGGCGGGCATCGGCACCTTGCTCGTCGATCCGCCGTTCGATCCGGCTGCCGAGCAGCGCACGCTGCGCCTGGCGATGACGGACGCCCAGGCCGAGCTGTTGCTCGCGCCGTTTGTCCGTCGCGTGGCGAGCCTCGCACCGGGTCTCGCGGTCGAATGGGTGCCGATCGCGCCCAGCCTGCCCGACCGCATGCTGACGGGGGAAATCGACCTGACGCTGGCACTGGATAGCACGCCGTTGCCGCGCGGGGCCGCGTCCGAGCCGCTGATGGAGGATCGACTGGTGGTGGTCGTGCGGGCGGGGCACCCGTGCGGGGCGCAGTGGGACATGGCGGATTACGCGCGTTACCCCAGCGTCGTCGTCTCGCTGCTCGGCGACCGCGCCTCTGAAATCGATGCGGCGCTGGCGGCGGCCGGGCTCGAACGGTCGGTTGCCGCGATCGTCCCCACGTTTCGCGCCGCCGCCGAGATCGTCGCCATTACCGATAGCGTTACCACCATCTCACAAGCCTTCGCGACCCGGCTGGCCGCCTCATTGCGGCTGACGATGATCGAGCCGCCGCTGGCGAATGTGAGGCTGGGCGTGGTGACGGTATCGGCGCGCTATCGCGACACCGATCCGATCATCGCCTGGTTGCGCGGCGTGCTGCGCGATGTGGCAGCGAGCATTCAGGCTTCCAGCTCGACGTCCCAATAGAGCCAGTCATGCCAGGTTTCATGCAGATAATTCGGCGGAAAGCGCCGGCCATGTTCCTGCAAATGCCAGCTGGTCGGGCGGATCGGCGCGACGTGGAGCGGCATATGGGCCTGTTTGGGGGTGCGGCCACCCTTTTTCAGGTTGCAGGGCGCGCAGGCGGTGACGACATTTTCCCAGGTGGTGCGGCCCTTTTGGGCGCGGGGAATGACGTGATCGAAGGTAAGGTCGCGACCGGCACCGCAATATTGGCAGGTGAATTTGTCGCGGAGGAAGAGGTTGAAGCGGGTAAAGGCGGGAAATTGAGACGGTTTCACGAATTGCTTGAGCGCGATGACTGAAGGCAGCTTCAGCCTCGCGGTGGGACTTCGCACCTCTCGTTCGTAATTGGCGACGATATCGACCCGGTCGAGGAACACGGCCTTGACCGCCGTCTGCCATGGCCACACGCTCAGCGGATAATAGCTTAGCGGGGTATAATCGGCGTTCAGGACAAGCGCGGGGCACCCGTCCGGATGACGGACCATATCCGGATGCCGGATAAGATCGGGATGATACATGTCACCTCCCAGGCTTTTCCCAGACGCCTTTTCCACGCCGCCTTTTCCAAGCCGCCTTTCGCCGACTAGGATGACGGCATGATGACACCAGCGGCGACTCGCGGTCAAGAGCCACAAACACGGTCGCGGGCGTGATCGTTACCCGCTTCGCACCGAGCCCGACCGGGGCGTTGCATCTGGGCCATGCGGCATCCGCGATCCGCGCGCATGACCATGCTCGGGCGGCCGGCGGGCGCTTCCTGCTCAGGATCGAAGATATCGACGGCACCCGCAGCCGCCCAGAGCATGTGAGCAGAATCATTGATGATCTGGCATGGCTTGGCCTGCGCTGGGATGGGCCGGTGCTCTACCAGTCGGAGCGGCTCGAAACCTATGCCGCCGCGCTCGACCGTCTGCGGGGACAGGGACTGCTCTACCCCTGTTTCTGCACGCGCGCCGATATTGCAGCGAGCCTGTCGGCGCCGCAGGGCCCCGACGGGCCGGTCTATCCCGGAACCTGCCGGGCGCTCGACCACGACCAGCGGGCACAGCGGGCCGCGCGCGAACCGCATGCCTGGCGGATCGATATGGCGAAGGCGGCAAGCAGCGCGGGCTCGCTGTTGTGGCAAGACGAATGCGCGGGCGTGCTGGTGGCTGATCCGCTGGCGCATGGCGATGTCGTCCTCGCGCGCAAGGACGCGCCTGCGAGCTATCATCTCGCCGTCACGGTCGATGATGCAGCGCAAGGCATCACGCATGTGGTGCGCGGGGCTGATCTGATCGCGGCGACCAGCGTCCACCGCCTGCTTCAAGCGCTGCTGGGCTTGCCAACGCCGATCTATCGTCACCATCCGCTCATCTCCGATGCCGCCGGCAAGCGGCTGGCGAAGCGCGATGGCGCACCAACCCTGGCGGCGATGCGATTGGCAGGGGCGGACGGGCTGGCGGTGGCATCAATGCTACGCGCCGGAAGACTGCCCATTGGCAGCGGGCTTGCGAATAGCTAGAGAGCGTTCATGACAGTCTTTCTCGCCATTTTGCTCGTCGCCGCCATGATCGCGACACTCGTCGCGCTGATCCGCGGTATCGTGTCGTTCCTTCAAGCGACCGAGGCTGATCTGAAAGGCACCGGCCCCAGCGTGTCGAGCACCAAGTCGAACAAGATGATGCAGCAACGCATCTTCTTTCAAGCGCTGGCGATCCTGATTGTCGTCGCCATCCTGTTCGTCACCGGCCGAACCTGAAAACGGGGCGAGCGCGGCGATGGTCAAGCTCACCAAAATCTATACGCGTACCGGCGATGACGGCACGACTGGCCTTGTCGATGGATCGCGGATCGCCAAGACCGACGCACGGCTGAACGCCATCGGCGATGTTGACGAGGCGAATAGCGCCCTTGGGGTCGCCATCGCCGCGCTCGGCGACTGTCAGGTCGCGGCAGCCCTTGTCCGCATTCAGAATGATCTGTTCGATCTGGGGGCCGATCTTGCAACCCCGGGGGATGATTTCGCGCCATCGGAAATGGTGTTGCGGATCGTCCCCGCACAGGTCGCGCGGCTTGAGCGTGAGATCGACGCGATGAACGCCAGCCTGTCGTCGCTCACCAGTTTCATCCTGCCGGGCGGCACCATGGCCGCCGCCTCGCTCCACCTCGCCCGCGCGATCACGCGCCGCGCCGAACGGTCCGCCGTGGCCGCCCGCGCGGGGGTGCCTTTGAATCCGGAAGCGGTTGCCTATCTTAATCGTCTGTCGGATTATTTGTTCGTTTGCGCGCGTTTCGTGAACAAACAGGCCGGTGGAGACATTCTCTGGGTGCCCGGCGCGTCTCGCTGACCGGGTGAACCCAGCAATGGGGCCGGAAAAAGAGGACGAAGATGCATATAAAGACAGTCCCCTTCGCCGATCCGTCGCATCTGTCCGCACGCTATGCGGCGGTGCGTGGGCTGACGGTCGATCTCGTCGCGCCGCTTTCCGATGCCGATGCCAGCGTCCAGTCGATGGACGATGCATCGCCCGCCAAATGGCATCTCGCCCACACCACATGGTTCTTCGAAACCTTCATCCTGCGTGATTTCGTGGGCGATTATGCGCTGCACGATGCGCGCTTCGCCTTTCTGTTCAACAGCTATTACGAGGCGGAAGGCGCACGGCATGCGCGCGCGCGGCGGGGAATGATCACCCGGCCGACGCTGCGCGAAGTGCTCGACTATCGTGCGGCGGTCGATGCCGCGTTGCACACGGCCCTGCCCGGCTTGCCTGCAGCGGCGCTGGAGTTGGTGGCGCTTGGATGCCATCATGAAGAACAGCATCAGGAATTGCTGATCACCGATATCCTGCACCTGTTCGCGCAAAACCCGACTGAACCAGCCATCTGGCCGGCCGCGCGCAAGATACCGGTGGAAATGCCGGGCCCGATTAGCTGGACCGAGCACCCCGGCGGCATAGTCGAGATCGGCCATGATGGCGCAGGTTTTGCCTTTGATGCGGAGGGGCCGCGCCACCAGGCGCTGCTTGCTCGCCATGCGATTGCCGACCGGACGATAACCAATGGCGAATGGGCGGCGTTCGTCGCCGATGGCGGTTACCGCGATCCACGCCACTGGTTGTCGGATGGCTGGGCCTGGGTGAAGGCAGAGGGCATTGCCGCGCCGCTTTACTGGGAAGAACGGCATGGCGGCTGGACGCGCTTTGGTCTGGATGGGCGTCGCGCGATCGATCCTGCCGCGCCCGTCACCCATGTGAGCTTCTTCGAGGCCGATGCCTATGCCAGCTGGGCCGGTGCGCGCCTGCCGACCGAGGCGGAATGGGAAAACGCGGCGCAAGCGCAAGATTGCGAAAGCGGCAATCTGCTCGATCGTGCAGGGCCGGTGGAGCCGAGGCCGTCGACCGCAGGGTCGGCATTCTTTGGCGATGTGTGGGAATGGACCGGCAGCGCTTTTCGCCCTTATCCGGGGTTTCGCGCGGTCGAGGGGGCGGTTGGCGAATATAATGGCAAGTTCATGAGCGGACAGTGCGTGCTGAGGGGGGGCTCCTGCGCCACGCCACGCGGCCATGTGCGGGCAAGCTACCGCAATTTCTTTTATCCGCATCAGCGCTGGCAGTTCACCGGCGTTCGCCTGGCAAAGGATGTGTAAGGGTGCTCAAGCCCGAGATTGAAGACGGCGACGTCACCCTGGCCGATCCCGCATTTCGCGCGGACGTATTGAACGGGTTCGAGGCGCGCCCGCGCGCGATTCCTGCGCGCTGGTTCTATGATCGGCGGGGTTCCGAACTGTTTGAACAGATTACGGAACTGCCGGAATATTACCCGACTCGGGTTGAGGCCGGCATCCTCCAGCGCAATGGCCAGGCGATAGCCCATCGCGTCGGCGCGGGGCACGCGGTGGTTGAATTCGGCTCGGGCTCGTCGGCCAAGACGCCGCTGCTGCTGCGGGCCATCGCGCCCGGTGCCTATGTGCCGATCGATATCTCGGGCGATTTTCTGCGCGAATCCTCAAGCGCACTGGCCGCTGCCTTTCCCGGGCTGCCAGTCCACCCGATCGAGGCTGATTTCATGCACCCGATCGCCCTGCCCCCGGCCGTCGCCGATCTGCCCAAGCTCGGTTTTTTCCCGGGGTCGACGATCGGCAACATGATCCCGTCTTCGGCAGTCGATCTGCTGCGGGCGATGCGGCTGTGGCTTGGCACCGGGGCACTGCTGCTGATCGGCATGGACCGGTTGAAGGGGGAGGATGTGCTCGTCCCCGCTTATGACGATGCGCAAGGGGTGACGGCGGCGTTCAACCTGAACCTGCTCGAGCGGATCAACCGTGAGCTCGATGGGACGATCCCAGTGGCGTCCTTTCGCCACCGCGCAATCTGGAACGACATGCGTGCGCGCATCGAGATGCATCTGGAGGCGACCGAGGAAGTCACCTTCTCGATCGAGGGCCGGCCCTTTTCGATGGCTGCGGGCGAGACGATCCACACCGAGAACAGCCATAAATATGGCGCGCGCGATGCCCGCATCCTGCTGCGCGCGGGTGGGTGGACACCGATCGAAGAATGGACCGACGCAGGCGATCGTTTCGCGCTGATTTTGGCGGAGGCCCAGGCACCACGGACGGCGCCTTAGGTCTTTATTCGCGCAGAGGCGCAGAGACGCGGAGGTGTGGCGATTGAGGCAATCGATTGCCCAAGTCGCTGGCGAAGCCTGAAGAAAGCTACCGCCAGTTGATGGACAAGACATTGCCCAACGCAAAACACCTCCGCGTCTCCGCGCCTCCGCGCGAACCAACCTTCTTTTACTTCGCATTTGACGCGCCCGGCGATACACCGCGCCACATCAACAAGGAGCGACCATGAAAACGATTGGCGTTATCGGAGCGGGGCAGATGGGCGCAGGGATCGCGCAGGTGTCGGCCCAGGCGGGATATCATGTGCTGCTGTCGGACGTCGATCTGACGCGCGCCGAGGCCGGCAAGGCGGGGATCGCCAAGGCGCTCGACCGGCTGGTAACCAAGGAAAAAATCGCCGCTGAAGCGCGTGATGGCGCACTCGCGCTGATCGAACCGGTGGCAGGCGTCGAGGCGATGGGGCCGTGCGACCTTGTCATCGAAGCCGCTACCGAGCGCGAGGAGATCAAGCGTGCGATCTTCGCCAATGTCGGCAAGGTGCTGGGCGCGAACGCCATCCTAGCCTCCAACACATCGTCCATCCCGATCACCCGGCTCGCCCAGGCATCGCCCGATCCGGCGCGCTTCATCGGCGTGCATTTCTTCAATCCGGTGCCGGTGATGGGCCTGATCGAGGTCATCCGCGGCCTCGCCACGTCGGATGATACGGTTGCCAGCGTCGAGGCGTTCGGCCAGTCGCTCGGCAAGGCCATCGTCCACGCCAATGATGCACCCGGCTTCATCGTCAATCGCGTGCTGATGCCGATGATCAACGAGGCGATCTTTGCGCTGGGCGAGGGTGTGGCCACCATGCGCGATATCGACACTGCCTGTATGCTTGGCCTCAACCACCCGATGGGGCCGCTGACGCTGGCCGATTTCATCGGGCTCGACACCTGCCTGGAGATAATCCGCGTGCTGCATGACGGCACCGGCGACCCCAAATTCCGCCCCGCGCCGCTGCTCGTCAAATATGTCGAGGCGGGCTGGTATGGCCGCAAGGTGAAACGCGGCTTTTATGATTATTCGGGTGCCGATCCGGTGCCGACGCGGTGATAAAGCCGATTGTTGCCGCGTTGGCGCTGATCGCCATGCCCGCCGCTGCGCAGCAAGCAACGCCGGTGTCAGCCACGCCGGCTGCACCCCCCGCACCGACCCCTGCGCCGCCCTATGGCACGCCGATCACGCTTGCAGAGGCGCAGCGGCTGGTTGATCGCGCGCTTGCTGCAGGGCGCGCCCGGGGCTTGCGCATCGCGGTTGCCGTGGTCGAACCGGGCGCGAGTCTGGTCGCCTTTGCCCGGATGGATGACACCCAATACGGCTCGATTCTCGTCGCGCAGGAAAAGGCGGGCAGCGCCGCCCGGTTCCGAACGGCGACAGCGATGATGGCCAAGGCAGTGCTCGATGGGCGCGTGACGACGCTGGCACTGCCCGGCGCGCTGCCGATTGCCGGCGGACGACCGATCATCGTCGGCGGCAAAATCATTGGCGCCATCGGCGTGTCGGGCGCGTCGTCGGCTGAGGACGATGAGATCGCGCTTGCCGCGCTTGCCGGCGCGAACTGACTGATTCCGCGCCGACGCGCTAGCTGATCAGCATCCCCGCCAGCGCCGCGCTCATCAGATTGGCCAAGGTGCCAGCCGCCAGCGCACGGATGCCGAGCTTGGCGATCATCGGCCGCTGGTTGGGTGCCAAGCTCCCCGTCGCCGCAATCTGGATCGCGATCGACAGGAAATTGGCGAAACCGCATAGCGCAAACGTCACCACCGCTACGGTGCGCGCCGACAGGTTCTTCATCTGCCCCAGATCGATAAAGGCGACGAATTCGTTGAGCACCACCTTGGTGCCGACCAGGCTACCTGCCGCCGCCGCCTCGCTCGCTGGAATGTTGAGCAGCAGCATGAAGGGCGACAGGATCACGCCCAATATCCACTGGAAGGTCAGCTCAGGATGGCCGAACCAGCCGCCGACCGCGCCGAGCAAGCCGTTGGCGAGCGCCACGAGCGACACGAAGGCCAGCACCATCGCGGCAACCGCAACCGCAATCCGCACCCCGGTCTGCGCGCCATTGGCGGCCGCCATGATGACGTTTTCAGCGCGCTCCACCTCTACCACGGGATCGACCGGATCAGCGATCTCGACCGGCTCGCCGTCGACCAAATCGGAGGGCGGGGTGGGGGGCACGTCTGGCATGATGATCTTGGCCATTAAGAGCCCGCCAGGCGCCGACATGAACGATGCGGCCAGCAGATAGGGCAGCGCCTGCGGCCCTAGCAGCGCGGCATAAGCGGCCAAAATCGTCCCCGCCACGCCCGCCATGCCGACGGACATCACCGCAAACAACTGGGGCGGCTTAAGCGCGGGCAGATAAGGCGCGATCACCAGCGGTGCCTCGCTTTGCCCGACAAAGATGTTGGCGGCGGCACATAAGGCCTCCACCTTCGACACGCCGACGATCAGCTCGATTCCGCCGCCGACATATTTGATCACCAGCTGCATGATGCCCAGGTGATAAAGCACCGCCACGAGGGCTGCGAAAAAGATGATCACCGGCAACGCCGAAAAGGCAAAGGCCGAGCCAAACACGGGATCAGTCGCCAGCTTGCCGAAGATAAGCTGGGTGCCAGCGCCCGCATAGCCGAGCAGCGCCGACACGCCGAGTGCCATCCCCTGGATTACTTGCTTGCCGGCGGGCACATACAGCACCAGCACCGCCATCGCCACTTGCAGACCAAACGCGGCGATGACGACCCGGGGGCGGATCAATCGCTTGTTATTCGATAGCAGAAACGCGGCGAGCAGGATGACGGCGATCCCCAACAGGCCAATAAGCGTCTGATTCATTCAATACCCCTGGGCCCCAAAAACACGCACAAACCCGCGCCGCTCCCCCGCCGCGCCAGCCTGCCACCATACAGCGGTTACCGCGCGCTGCTAGGGGCGTTGATTGGGGGCGTTTGACGGGGGCGCAAATCTCGCTAGCACTCTGCCGATGACTGACACCAATCTTCGCATCCCGCGCTCGTTGTTCGCGCTCTCTATTTTTTATGGCGGCATGGTCTGCATCGCCGGCGTGCTCGGCAACAAGCAGGTGACACTCGGGCCGCTATCGGCCGTCGGGCCGTTAATTGGCCTCGGGCCGCTGGCGATCGAGGCGGGCATTTTCGCCTTCCTGCTGCTGGTGGTTGTGTCGAGCGCGGTTGCCGAGCTGCACGGCGCGGTCATCGCCAACCGGCTGGTGCGCTTCGGCTTCGTGCCGCTGATCGCCTCGATCCTGCTGTCGCTTGTCGTGCTATCGATCCCCGCGGCGCCGGACATGGACCCGGCCCGCGCGCAGGCATTTGAGCTGATGATGGGCGCGACGCCGCGTATTTGGGTCGGCGGCATCATCTCCTACGGCATTTCGCAGACGCTCAACGTCTATGTATTCTCGGCGTTGAAGGGGCGCGAGGGTGAAGGTGGGGGCGGCGGGCTGCTCTGGCTGCGCGCGGGGATCGCCAGCATCCTGAGCCAGATCGTCGATACCCTGCTGTTCGTCAGCATCGCGTTTCTGGGCGTCTTCCCCATCCGCGAGCTGCTGATCGGCCAGATGGTGGTGAAGGTGGGCCTCTCGGCGCTGCTGGTGCCGCCGCTGATCTATCTGGTCGTGGGGATCGGACGCTGGCTGGACCGGGCGGAGGCGTGAGAGTGGTGGTTAGGGCTCGGGCTGGTTTCGGCCAGGCCTAGGCGACGCAAAACACCTTTATTTCTTCAGGCTGGCGAGTGCCTCTTTCACAATATCTTCTTCAATATCCTCGGTGTTCGTCCTCGTATAGGCCTCCATCCTCCAACGTCCATCAAGATAGTGCCTGCCGACTGGCTTGCCGAGAAATGTATTGATCTCGTTCAGCTCGGCCTCTGTGAACTCCCAGTTGAGATGGGTTTCATAGGACCGCTGGTAGGTCGCTCGCCGCTTTGCGTAAGCCGCTTTAAGCGCATCAACCCGTACCTTAAATCCATCAGCGAAGTTCTCAGTAATCGCTTCAGCCGGCGTTACTGCCCACATTGGCCCGCCGGGCACGGCATAGCGCTCCAGAAAGCTGCCGGTATCGAGCCGATCTTGGAGGCCAATCAATTGCATAAACTGCCTGATGAGCTTGAGCTTAGCACGACTTGGCGGCTCGTTGATCTTAGCGGAAGGAGCAGGTGTTGGGGGCAAAGGCTCCGGTTGTATAGCACCCGCCTGCGTCTCTAGAGCAAGGAGGGCCGCGAGGACTAACGTCAACATTCGGATATTTTGTCTCTTTGCTGGTGCGTCCGCAAGTGGGATGATACCCTCCATCTTTCTTCTATCGTCACCCCGGACTTGTTCCGGGGCCCACCGTGCACCAATGAGCGGCACGCCTTGTGGAGAAGTGGACCCCGGAACAAGTCCGGGGTGACGGGGGAGGAAGCGGCGCTGTCTAGTGGTTCGCGATCGCGCGACCCCAGCTTTCGCTGCGGGGACGGATTGGGTAGAGGATGCGCATGATTGATCCCGCCAGCCCCGTCCGCAACCACGCCCCTGACCCCGCCATGCTTGCCAAGGCGGAAACGCTGACCGAGGCGCTGCCCTATCTGCAGCGCTATGCCGGCGCGACCTTTGTCGTGAAATATGGCGGTCATGCGATGGGCGATGCCGAGCTGCAGCGCGATTTCGCCGAGGATGTCGTGTTGTTGAAGGCGGTCGGCATCAACCCCGTCGTGGTGCATGGCGGGGGGCCGCAGATCGGTGCGATGCTCAAGAAACTAGGTGTCGAATCGAGCTTTGTCGATGGGTTGCGCGTCACTGATGCGCAGACCGCGCAAGTGGCGGAAATGGTACTGTCGGGCGCGATCAACAAGGAAATCGTCGCCTGGATCGGCCAGGCGGGTGGCCGCGCGATCGGCATATCAGGCAAGGATGGCGGCTTTGTCCGCGCGGTGAAGGTCGAACGCACCACGCGCGATCCGGACAGCAATATCGAGCGCGTCGTCGACCTGGGCTTTGTCGGCGAGCCCCAATCGATCGACCGGTCAGTCATCGACACGATCTCGCAGGCGGGCATGATTCCGGTGGTCGCCCCCATCGGCATCGGTGCCGACGGGCAAACCTATAACATCAATGCCGATACGATGGCGGGCGCGATTGCGGCGGCGCTGGGCGCATCGCGGCTGTTCCTGCTCACCGATGTCGCTGGCGTGCTCGACAAGGGCGGCCAGTTGCTGACCGATCTTGATCCGGCGGCGATCGCCGGGCTGCGTGCTGACGGCACGGTGAAGGGCGGGATGATCCCCAAGCTGGAGACGTGCATCACCGCGGTCGAGGCCGGGGTCGATGCCGCCGTCATTCTCGACGGGCGCGTGCCGCATGCGATGCTACTGGAAATCTTCACACAGGCCGGTTCAGGGACGCTAGTGCATCGCTAGGGTGACAAGCGACGGTGTCTTGCTCTACTATAACGCATGTGTCACTATTGAGACCAACATGGAGTGCCCGGTTTGATCACCCTTATTCAGATTGCGACGGTTCTGCTCAACCTGGTCTGGTGGATCGTCGTCGTCCAGATCATCCTCTCGCTGTTGATCTCGTTCAACGTGATCAACACCTATAACGACTTTGTTCGTTCGCTTTATCAAGGGCTTGAGCGATTGACCGAGCCGATGTACCGGCCGATCCGCCGGATCCTGCCCGATTTTGGCCAGATCGATTTCTCGCCCGCCGTCGTGCTGATCGGCATCCAGATCGTGAACCTGGTTCTCGGCAATCTCGCCAATTCGATCCAGACCGGCGCCCCCCTCTGACCGCAGAGCGACCGTGGACGGTCCTGGCTGATTCACTTGTTATCGCCGTGCGCGTCACACCGCGCGGTGGCCGGGACAGCCTGGGGCCGGGCACATCAGCTCATTTTACCGCGCGGCTCGCGGCAGCGCCGGTGGATGGGGCGGCCAATGCCGGGCTCGTCGCGCTGGTCGCCAAGGCGTTTGATCTGCCCAAGCGCGATGTCGCGCTCATCGCGGGGGAAACCGCGCGGCTCAAGCGATTGCGACTGACCGGCACGCCGCAGAGGCTGGCGGAGATCGCCGCCGCGCTCTATGGCCCCGATTCATGAGCGCAGACATCATCGACGGCAAGGCCTTTGCGGCTGGATTGCGCGCGCGCATCGCCGATCTGGTTATAGCCTTTCACGCTGCGGCCGGCCGCGTGCCCGGGCTGGCGGTGGTGTTGGTGGGCGACGATCCGGCCTCTGCGGTGTATGTTCGCAACAAGCACAAGGCGACGGTTGGCGCCGGCATGGCCAGTCTCGAGCATCGCCTTCCCGCGACCACCAGCCAGGCGGACCTGCTGGCGCTGGTTGATTGCCTCAACCGCGACGAGGCGGTCGACGGCATTCTGGTCCAACTGCCGCTGCCCGGTCACATCGATGAGCGCGCCGTCACCATGGCGATTGATCCCGACAAGGATGTTGACGGGTTCCACCCGGTCAATGCCGGGCGGCTCGCGACTGGGCTGCCGGGGTTCGTGCCCTGCACGCCGCTGGGTTGCCTGATGCTGCTGCGCGACCGGGTTGGCGATTTGGCCGGGCTCGACGCGGTGGTGATTGGCCGGTCGAACATCGTCGGCAAGCCGATGGCGCAGCTGCTGCTTGCTGAAAGCTGCACCGTCACCGTCGCGCATTCGCGCACGCGCGACCTGTCAACGATCGTCCGCCGCGCCGATATCGTGATCGCCGCAGTCGGCCAGCCGGCGATGATCAAGGGCGAATGGATCAAGCCCGGCGCGGTCGTCATCGATGTCGGAATCAACCGGACCGACGATGGCCTGGTCGGCGATATCGATTTCAATGGCGCGGCCAGTGTCGCCAGCGCGATCACGCCCGTGCCCGGCGGCGTCGGGCCGATGACGATCGCCTGCCTGCTGCGCAACACGCTTGTCTCGGCCCATGCCCGCGCGGGCCTGCCGCTCGCAGAGGATGCGATTTGACCGAGCTGTTCATTTCGTCGCTGATCACCTTTTTCGTCGTGATCGACCCGCCCGGCTGTGCCCCCATTTATGCCGGGCTGACGGCAGGCGTGCCTGCGGTGCATGCCCGGGCAATGGCGGTGCGCGCGGTGCTGATCGCGGGTGCCATCCTGGTCGGCTTCGCACTCTTCGGGCAGGATATCTTGCGCGCGCTCGGCATTTCGCTCGATAGTTTCCGCATCGCTGGCGGCATCATGCTCTTTTTGATCGCGCTGGAAATGGTCTTCGAAAAGCGTACCCAGCGTCGTGAGAACCGCGCGCAGAAGCTGCTCGATACGCCGGAAATAGAGGATGTCTCAGTCTTCCCGATGGCGATGCCGATGATCGCGGGGCCAGGGTCCATCGCCAGCATCATGCTGCTGATGTCAAAGGGGCACGGGATAGAGCGGACCCTGGTGATTCTGGGCGCGCTCGGCGTCATCCTGGCGCTAACGCTTGCGGCACTGGTGCTGGCGGGGCCCTTGATGCGCTTAATGGGGGCGCGGATCGAAGCAGTCGTCACGCGGCTGCTCGGCGTGCTGCTGGCGGCGCTTGCCGCGCAATTCGTGATCGACGGCCTGCGCGCCAGCTTCTTTTAGTTGATCCGCCACAGCTTGAGGGGCGAGTTTTTCGGCAGGGCGACAGGCGTGAGCCAGGCCGGCGTTTCGCCCTTGGCCAGGCGTGCATAGAAGCCGTTCTTGTAGCGCACGGTATACACCGTCGATTCCGCCATATTGGGGCAGGTCAGCAGCAGCGTCGCGCCGTGGCGCTTGGCAATCGCGCGAAAATCGTCAGCGCTGCGCGAGAACGCATGCTGCACATCCAAAATGGCATCGCCATTGCGGTGATAGGGGCCTGCAACCGCCGAATGATGCGTCACGGTGATGAGGCGGGGGCCAAGATCGATAAAGGTGAAGATCGTCTGCGGCGGCAACCGGTCAAGCACGCTGAGGCTGGGGATGGTGGGGCAGGATGCCGCCGCGCGGTTGACGGCGCGGGTTGATTTGCTCGGTTTGTCGGGCACCGCATATTTGACGATGAAGCCGACAAACGCGCCGGAGGTCACCATGAAGGCCGCCACCGTGCCAAAGACGCGTACCAGCATCGATTGGTGGGCCAGGCACCAGGGCATGACGAGCCAGCCAAGCGCGACCGCGCCGGGCACGGCGAGCAGTTGCGCTGCCGCACCCGCACGCGCCTGCCACAGCAGCAATCCGCCAGCGAACAGCGTGAAGAGCAGAACGCCCGCCCATGCCGCCAGTCGATCGGTCCGGCGGGCCCGCCAGGTGGCGAGCATTGCGCCGAACAGGCCGATGATGGGGAGCGCCGCCACCGTCAGCGCGCCGCGCCACGGGTGCTGATAAATCGGCTTTGCCTCGCGCACATTGCTCAGCCAGTTGCGCGCCAGCTCTGGCGACACCTGTTCGGGTCGCCCCAGGCATTGCGGGAACACCAGCGCAAAGGCGGCGATGATTGCGATGCCGGCGGCAGCCGCCAACCCGAGCCGAATCAGCCGCGCATCTGGGTTGATCCGGGCAAGAATGAAGAGCAGCGCGCCCGCCTCGACCATCACGCTCAGCCACACCGGGGTCAGCGCGTCGCATCGCAGCACGGCGTCGGCATAGGAGGAGAACAGCAGATACCCAATCGCGCTGCCCCCGGCGAGCGACAGCCCATAGACCGCGAGGCGCGGTGCCTCGGCCCGGTCCCATACCCAGCGCAGCGCCATAATGGCACCAGCCCCGGCAGCATAAGGCAGCATTTCCAGCCCGATGCTGAGCGACACCGCGCTTGCCAGCCCCACAACGAGCCCGCCGCGCCGCTGGCGTGGATCGGCCAGCCCGGCAATTGTGACGCTCAGCATCGTCAGCTGCCAGCCATGATGGTCGATCCGTTCCGGCATGAACATCAGCATCGTCGCGGTGCACAGCAGCAGGAACAGCAGGGCCAGTGGCCAGGCGAACGGGCTGACCAGACGGCGCACGGTGAAGGCGAGGCCCGCCATCGTGATCGACAGCGGCAGCAAGGGGGCGATCCCGCAGGCCAGCCGTTCGGCCATTGCCGTCCCGACAAAGGGCTTGAAGGCGAGGATCAGCGCCGCGATCGGCAGATCAACGACCCGGCTCCAATGCATGTCGAACCCACCCGGCGGATTGAGCCGATATTGCCGCAGATCGTACCAGCCCTGGCCACCCAGCAGCGCCCGCACTTGCATCAGCCGCATATTGTCGTCGGTATCGCTCAGCGACAGCCAGTGGATCGCGGGCCAGCGCTGCCACACGAACCACAGCGCGACCGCCGCCCAGGCGATAAGCGTGAGGCTGAACCAGTGGCGGTTGAATTGATGGGCGAGTGACGCATCGCCGTGCTGCTGGTCGTTCAAAGATGCTTCCCTAGCCTATGTTCGCGCTCTAGTGCGGCCTGCACAAAGGGCAAGCGGCACGTGAAATCACTTCTCCACCTCGGCAACCGGATGGGCGACCGGCTGGGCGCCCTCATCGGCGGGCGCGAGGTCGTCGATCAGCTGGTGCGCTTCGCCATCGCCGGTGGCCTGTCGACCATCGTCTACCTGGCGGTGTATCTACCGCTGACGGCGACGGTCTTTCCCGCCGAGCGCGCGGTCTTCGCGGTGCCCTTCGCCTTTGCGGTCGCTGTGACGGCCGGCTATTTCCTGCACAGCCGCTGGAGTTTCAAGGGGCACGGCACGCAGGCGGCGGGGCCGGGGCAGCAGCTGAAATTCGTGATGGTCCAGGCATCGGGCGTGGGGCTGAACGCTGTCATCACCTGGGTCGGCACCGCGTTGCTCGGTTATCCCGCCTGGGCGCCGGTGCTGCCCGCCGTCGCGGTCGCGACGATCTTTACCTTCATCCTCAATCGCTGGCTGGTATTCGCCTGATGGCCCAACACCATGGATAGAATCGTCTACGACCGGATGGCAGCGCATGATTCCACCCATTGGTGGTACCGCGCGCGGCGCGAGATCCTAGCCGATTATCTGGCGCGCGAGGCGCATCTGCCAAAGAGCGCGCGGATTTTGGAAATCGGCTGCGGCACCGGGCATAATCTGCCGATGCTGGCAACATTCGGCACGGTCGAAGCGATCGAAATCGATCCCGCCGCGCGCGCCATTGCCAGCGAACGGCTCGGCCGCGCGGTGAGCGCTGCCCCCCTACCGGCACTGCCGGGCATCGAGCGGGGCGTCTATGATCTGATCGCGGTGCTCGATGTCGTCGAGCATATCGAGGATGACGTGGCAGCGCTCGCAGCGATGCGCGATTGCCTTAAGCCCGGCGGCAAGATCCTGATCACCGTGCCCGCGCACCAATGGATGTGGAGCGCGCATGATGTGGTGAACCACCACCACCGACGCTATTCCAAGGCGACGCTCGGCAAGGCGATCGCCGCCGCCGGGCTTGGCCATAACGGCCTGCGTTACTTCAATTCACTGCTGTTTCCGCTTGCTGCCGCCTCGCGCATCGCTGGGCGGCTGCGCGGCAAGGACGACAGCGACGATTCACCGCCCCCCACGCCCGTCAACGCGCTGTTCGAGGCCGTTTTCCGCATCGAGCGTCACCTGGTCGGGCGGATGCCACTGCCGCCCGGCGTGTCGATCATCACGCTGGCGGGGTAGTGGCCTTGGCTCACGCCTTCTCCCCTCCTTGCAAGGGAGGGGTCGGGGGTGGGTCGGTTCGTGGCAGTCGGGCCGCTCGCCTCGAGCGCACCCACCCCCAGCCCCTCCCTTGCAGGGAGGGGAGTCGAGTTGATTACCGCCCCGCGGGCGGCTCTATGGCGGCTGACTCCTCGTCTTCCGGCGGTTCGGCGCGGTAGCCGAGGGTTGCCGTGCCCTGCACCGGGCCCGCCACATCGGCCACCAGATACAAGGGCCGATGCTTCGATTCGACATACAGGCGCCCCAGATATTCGCCGATCATGCCGAGCACGAACATCTGCACCGCGCCCAACAGCACCACGACCAGCATGGTCGAGGTCCAGCCCTGCACCGCGCTGCCGGTGAAAAAGCCGATCGCGATATAAACGAACAGCAGGAGCGATGCCGCCGTCAGCGCCAGCCCGACATGGCTCGCGAAGCGTAAGGGCGCGGTCGAAAAGCCAGTGACCGCGTCGAGCGCGAAGCGGATCATCTTGGCGAGCGGATATTTGGTCTCGCCCGCGTGCCGCTCGGCCCGGTCATAGAGGAACGGCACCTGGCGGAAACCAACCCAGGCGACCATGCCGCGGATGAAGCGCGCTTGTTCGGGCAGGCTCAGGAACGCATCGAGCGCGCGCCTGCTCATCAGCCGGAAATCGCCGGTATCGAGCGGGATCGGGGTGTCGGTCACGCGGTCGAGCACGCGGTAGAATAGCGCGGCGGTCAGCTTCTTGAAAAACGTCTCGCCCTCGCGTTTGCGGCGCACGGCATAGACCACGTCTGCGCTTTCTGCCTTCATCGTCGCGCGCATATCAGCGAGCAACTCGGGCGGGTCCTGCAGATCGGCATCGATGATCAAAATCTGCTTGCCGCAGCACAGATCAAGCCCCGCGGTCAGCGCCAGTTGGTGGCCGTGGTTGCGCGAGAGGTTGATGGCGACGAGGCGCGGGTCGGTGACGGCAAGCCGCTGCATCACCGGCCAGCTTTCATCCTTCGACCCGTCATTGACGAGGACGATTTCATAATCGCCGCCGACTGCATCGCGCGCCGCTGCTGATATGCGCGCGTGCAGGGTATCGAGGCATGCTGCCTCGTTATAACAGGGCACGACGATGGACAGGGACGGACGACGCATCTGCCCCCTGTACCGTGTGTTTCGACAATAGGGAATCGCCAAGCGCGGGCGGCAAAACGAAGCCTAGCCGAGCTGGGCCCTTGCCCGCGCCTCGACTTGTCGCTCAAGAATCGTCAGCGGCACCGCGCCATCGCGCAGCACCTCATGGAACTGCTTGAGGTCGAACTTGTCACCGAGCATCGCCTGCGCCTTGGCACGGGCCCGGGTCCAGCTGATATGGCCAAGCTTATAGCTGCACGCCTGCCCCGCCTGGGTGCAATAGCGCTCAATCTCGCGCTGCGAGCGGGGGCGCGCAAAGCCGACGACATCGACGAAATAATCGGTCGCCTGATCACGCGTCCAGCGTTTGGCGTGGATGCCGGTATCGACCACGAGCCGCGCGGCACGGAACAGGAAGCTCTGCAGATAACCGGCCCGTTCGATCGGGTTGGCATAGCCGCCAAGTTCTTCCGCCAATTGCTCCGCATAAAGCGCCCAGCCTTCCGAATAGGCGCTGAAGAAGGAGAGGCGGCGCAGCAACGGCGAATCAAGCTTCTGGACAACGCTGAGCTGGAGGTGGTGGCCGGGTACGCCTTCATGATAAGTGAGCGCAGGCAGGGTATATTTCGGCCAGTCCCCGACGCTTTTCAGGTTGATGAAGTAGATTGCCGGGCGTTTGCCGTCGAGCGAGGCGCTGCGGTAATAGCCGTTCGAGGCGCCATCCTGGATTTCGACAGGTACTGCTCGGATTTCGAGCGGCTCGGCCGGCGGGTTGAGGAAGGCGCGGCCAAGCTTCGCCTGCATCGCTGCGACGCCGGCATTGAGGCCAGCGATGAGCTCGGCGCGACCCGCGTTGCTATCGGCATAGAGTTGGGCTGGCAGGGCATTGAGCGCGGTCAGCCGCGCGCCGACCGATCCCTTGGTCAGGCCCTGCGCCTTCAAAATTATGTCGAGTTCGGCGCTGATTTCGGCGACTTGCTGGAGCCCGAGCTGATGGACTTCATCGGGTGTAAAGGCGGTGGTGGTGGCGGCCTTCAGCGCATCGGCATAGATTTCCTCCCCGCGCGGCAATGCCCATTGGCCGGCTTCCGTCCGGCGTGGCAGCGATTTGACGAGCGCGATCTGCCGATCGAGCGCGGGATAGACCTGCGATTCGACAATCGCGGCCGCCTTTGCGCCCCAATCACCAGCCACCCTGGCTGCCGCCGCGCGAGTGACAAGCGAGCGGACCAGCGTGCTTTGCGCAGCAGGCCGATTACGCAGCGCTTGGAGCTGGCCAATGGTGAGATCAAGCGAGAAATCGGGCGCGACAAAACCACGAGCCGCCTCGTCGCGCTGGACTGCGCTGTCCTGGTCGAGCGCGGTCGCGAAGGCGGCAAGGCGCGCGCAATAGGCATCGGCATCCCCGATCGTCTTCACCGAGTGCGACGAATTGAGGAAATCAGGCACCGAGAAATAGGCACCGCCCTGCTGGAAGAGGCGATAGGGGCGAATAGTGCTGCCAATGCCGAATTTGTCGGGGCCAACGATTCCGCTCCGTAGGGAATAGAGCACGACCTCGCGGTTGAGCTTGCCCGCGCTCGACAAGCCCTCGGGGTTGATCGCCTCGATCCGCGCAATCGCCTTTTTGGCGCGCGCGAGCCTGGCACCACGCGTGGCAAGCGAGCGATCATCGAGCTGGGCCTTGGCGGCGGCGCGCTTGCCATTGTCGAGCCCGAGCTGCGTCACCGCTTCGGGCGATTCATCAAGATTTTCCTGGAAAACCGCATCGAACACCTCGTTCAGCGCAGCATCACCCGGCGCGGCGGCCGCCTGCAAACCGGCCGGGGCCAGCGCCAGCGCCGTGACCGCGCCGCTCGAAGAAAGAAATTGGCGGCGGTCCATGCGTTGATCCTTGTTGCCTGTTTTGAGCTAGACCCTAACGACCCGGCCGCCCGACGCAAGCGGTGCGCCTAAACCCGCTCGACTGCACTCACGGCATCGGCGGCGCGCAGGGCGGCGATCAGCCGGATAAGGTGATGCAGATCATGCACCTCCACATCGATCGTGTTGGTGTGATAACCGGAATCGCGGTTATCGAGCCGCAGACCCAGAATGTTCGCCTGATGCGCACCTATGATGGTGGCAACGACGCCCAGCGCGCCGGGTTCGTTCTTCAAATCGACCGCGATCTGCGCGGTGGCACCTTCGGTCTTGTCGCCCCAGGCCAGATCAACCCAGTCAGCATCATCGCCGTCGATCAGCGTCTTGCAGTCGATGGAATGCACCTCGATCGGCTTGTCGGGATGGCGAATACCAACAATGCGGTCGCCCGGCACCGGATGGCAGCATTCGGCGAGTTGGAATGCAATGCCATGCTTCAGCCCGCGGATCGAAATCGCGCTTGATTGCGGCGGAAAGCCCCGGCGCGTTTCCTTGTCGGCGGAACCGGGCATCAGTGCGTCCATCACCTCGGCATCGGTAATGCGGCGCATGGCAATCGCCTGCATCAGCGCCGCCTCATCGCCAAGCTTCAGCCGCTTCAGCGCGGCGGCGATGGCATCATCGGCCAGTGTCGCGGGCAAGCGCTGGACGATCTCGTCATAAATCTTGCGGCCGAGCGCTTGACCTTCGCTGCGTTCGGTCTGTCGCAGATACCGGCGGATCGACGCCCGCGCCTTGCCTGTAATCGCGAAGTTGAGCCAGCCAACCTGCGGCACCTGCGCCTTGGAGCGCAGGATCTGCACTTGATCGCCATTGTCGATGCGGGTGCGTAGCGGCACCACGCGGCCGTTCACCTTGGCCCCCACCGCCTGGTCGCCCAAATCGGTGTGCAGCGCATAGGCGAAGTCGATCGGCGTCGCGCCCTTGGGCAGCTGGATCAGCTCGCCGCGCGGGGTGAAAGCGAAGATCCGGTCTTGGTACATCGCCATGCGGGTATGTTCGAGCAGCTCTTCCGGGCTGTCGGCTGTATCAAGAATCTCGATCAGGTCTGCGATCCAGCGCACCTGGGTATCGGGGCGGACCTTGCCCTGCTTATAGGCCCAGTGCGCGGCCAGGCCGTACTCGGCTTCGGCGTGCATTTCGGCGGTGCGGATTTGGATTTCAACGCGGGTATTCTCGGCGTGCATCACCGATGAATGGAGCGACCGGTAGCCATTGCGCTTGGGGGTCGAGATATAATCCTTGAACCGCCCCGGCACCATCGGCCAACGTCGGTGGATAAGGCCAAGCACGGTGTAGCAGTCCTCCACGGTCGGCACGATCACCCGGAAGGCCATGATATCCGACAGCTGTTCGAAGCTGATGTGCCGCTCGGCCATCTTCTTCCAGATCGAATAGGGGTGCTTTTCGCGCCCCGAAATTTCGGCGTCGATCCCGCCGCGGCCGAGCAGCGTCTTGAAACTCAACGCAATCTTGTCGATCCGGTCGCCATCGCCCTCTTTGAGTTGCACCAGCCGCTTGGTGATCGAGCTGAAGGCGTCGGGCTCCAGCTCACGAAAGGCGAGCGTCTGCATCTCCTTCATGAACTCATACATGCCGATCCGCTCGGCGAGCGGGGCATAGATGTCCATCGTCTCGCGCGCGATGCGACGGCGCTTGTCGGGCTTGCTGATGTAATGCAGCGTGCGCATGTTGTGCAGCCGGTCCGCCAGCTTGACGAGCAGCACGCGGATATCATCCGACATGGCGAGCAGGAATTTGCGCAGATTTTCCGCCGCGCGCTCGTTTTCGGTCTGCGCCTCGATCTTGGAAAGCTTGGTGACGCCGTCCACCATCCGCGCGACATTAGGGCCGAATAGCTTGAGGATTTCCTCAGGCGTAGCGACAGTGTCCTCGATCGTATCGTGGAGGATCGCGGTGGCAATCGTTTCGTCGTCGAGGTGCAGATCGGTCAAGATGCCGGCCACCTCGATAGGGTGGCTGAAATACGGGTCGCCGCTCGCGCGCTTTTGCGATCCGTGCGCCTGCAGCGAAAAGACATAGGCGCGGTTGAGCAAGGCCTCGTTGGCCTGGGGATCGTAGCTCAACACCCGATCGACAAGTTCATATTGCCGCAGCACGCGACCAAGATGGGGCCGCGTGCTGCTGCTTTGCAACATATTAGTTTGGTTTAGCTTGCCCGCTCGTTGCACTTGGCAAGCGCGGCAGCGTCAATCGGCGACCCGGCGACGCTGAAGGCGCTGACCGCACCGACGCGCTGGACAACCATCTGGCACATGATGACATCACGCTGGGTCGACTGCTTGGCGGTGCACACGCCATCGGCGCACTTCCACAAGGTGCCGGCCGTGATCACGCTGGTCTTGGTTGGTGCCTTGACGGGGGTCGCGCTGTAATAGCCACCGGTCTGGGCATGGCCGGCAGAGGCCGACAGCAGCATGACAGAGGTGGCAAGGGCGGCAGCGACGGAAAGAAAGCGGGTCATGATTTTCTCCATGATCGATGTTGAAGGCGGCATTGGGGAGGGTTTCTTTAGGCAACCGAATTAGGTTGCGAATCACCACTTACCTGTATAGGTTTTTAGTTGCAACTGGAAACTTATATTTCATTCGCATGACCGGCAAATTGCGCTAGAATTGCAATCAGGATTGAGGACGCATGGACGGCAAACTGCGAGAACCCTTACGCGAACTGGCCGAGTGCAGCCTGCCGGCGGCGCTCGAGGCGATGGGGGAGCGCTGGTCCTTTCTGATCCTGCGGGCCTCGTTCAACGGCCTCCACCATTTCGAAGAATTCCAGTCGGAACTGGGCATTGCGCGCAATATTCTGGCCAATCGGCTCGCCCGGCTGGTCGATCACGGCATCCTGATGCGCGAGGCGATGCCAGATGATCGCCGCAAGATCGAATATCGCCTGACCGACAAGGGCTTTGCGTTGCTGCCGACGATGATCGCGCTGCGCCAATGGGGTGAACGCTGGGAAACGGGCTTTCCGGCCTCCCCCGTCCTCGTCGATGAGCGGGATCGTCGGCCGATTGCGCAAATCGACGTCCGTGCCTGGGACGGTCGCGTGCTGACCAAGCAGGATTTGCTGTGGTCGCTGCCTGAACATGTCGTTCACGACGAACCAGAGGCCCGCGCAGCCGAATAGAGACTGCGCAATGGGGTGTGCAGGAGCGCCGCCGGCCGGGCAGTTTTGTTGTACCGTCGGCGCTCCAGTATCGCTCACTCAGGCGGCGGCAGGCGCAAACACCCGAAGCCTGTGGCCATCGGGATCGAGTGCAACAAAGGTGGTGCCAAAGCTCATCGGCGTCAGCACTTGAGCGATACGCAACCCGCGCCGCACCCAGTCGGCATGGATCGATTCCACGGTAGTCGCGTCGGCAACGCTGAAGGCGATCTCGCTTGCCCCCGATTGGCCCGTGCTTGGCGGCTCGACGGTCTCTTTGGACCAAAGGCCGAGCATGACCCCGTCCCTTAGCGGCAGCAGCGCAATGTCGGGTTTCAGCTCGACAATCGGAATGCCCAATATGTCATGATAGAGCGTGGCGCTGGCGGCATGGTCTGCCACGTGCAGGAGCAAAAAGCTGAAATCCGGCATGAACATTCTCCTCGAACCGGCGACCCGTCAATTCGAGCGCCGTCGAAAGGAGCGTTAAGCGCTCATACTGTCAGTTTTTGTCAGTAGCGATGTCTGCTGCCATCATTGCTCGGGAATACCCCGCAGCGTCCGCCATTCCTTCAGCAGCGCGGCGCGGCGCCGCGGATGCCGATCAGGCGTCACATCGATCGCCATGATCCGGTCGATCCTGAAATGCCGATAGCCCTCGCGCAATTCGCACCAGGCGACGACGACCCGGACCCGATCATAAAAGGCAAGCGCGAACGGCCAGATCGTCCGGTGGGTGGTGCTGCCATGCTCATCGGCATAATCGATCGCCAGCTTGCGTTCGGACCGGATCGCCTGGCGGATGGTGGCGAGCTCGGCGTGACCAGCCGCAATCGGCTCTCCGGGACCGATCATCAAGCCGGACGCCTCGATGCTGTCCTTCAGATCATCTGGCAGCACCGCGCCGATCTTGGCGAGCACGTTGCGCGCGGCCTTGCCCAGCAGTCCATCCGCTCGCTCCGAAACCCAGCGCGAGCCAAGCACCAGCGCCTCGATTTCCTCTTCGGAAAACATCAGCGGGGGCAGCATGAAGCCCGGCCGAAGCACATAGCCGACACCTGCTTCGCCATCGATCGGGGCACCGTGCGCCCGTAATGTTTCGATATCGCGATACAGCGTGCGCAACGACACGCCGAGCGCGTCTGCCAGTGTCGCCCCCGCAACCGCCCGCCGATGCCCGCGCAATAGTTGCACCAGATCAAGAAGCCGCTGTGCGCGAGACAAGGGTGCGTCGCTCCTTTCGGCGGGCAGGGCCTACAGGGAACCATCCGCGCCCTGCGCCGTCAATCGGCTTCAATCGCGTTACTGGGCGACAACGCCCCGAAACCCGGTTAGTCTGCGGCGCGCAGGTGCCGGTTGGTCAAGCGTGTAGACCGATGGTGGGGTGGTTAATCAGCAGGGCAAAGGCCTGCAAATCCTCGGCGGCGGCATCTGCATTGGAATTGCAAACGCAATAGCCCCGATTCATTCGAATGCAACGAGCATCATCACGGTGAAACACCTTTGCTGGAGGCCCGACCGGGCGATCCAGTCGCCTCAGACCAAAACGCCCAGCACGTCTGCAATATCGGCAAAGGCGAACGCCACCGAACTATCGGCCAGGCCATAGGGAAGGAACAGCTTGTCCGCCACGCGCATCGCGCCGCAGGTATAGACGACATTGGGCACATAGCCCTCGCGGTCATGATCGGCGGCGGCAAGCAGGGGCCGAGCGGTGCGGCCGAGCACGCGTGCCGGATCATTCTTGTCCAGCAGCATCGCCCCGATTGAATATTTGCGCATCGGGCCAACGCCGTGCGTCAACACCAGCCACCCTTCATCCAGCTCGATGGGCGGGCCGCAATTGCCGATTTGAATGAACTCCCAGGGAAAGCGCGGTTCGAGCAACAGCGTGCCTCCTTCCCACCGATCAACCTGATCCGACCATAGCAGATAGAGATTCTTGCCATCCTGCCGGCCGATCATCGCGTAGCGGCCGTTGATCTTGCGCGGGAACAGCGCCATGCCCTTGTTGACAGCGGCGGCCCCCGCGATCGGCTCGAGCGTAAATTCTCGAAAATCAACCGTGCGCAGCAGTTCGGAACGGATGCCGCGCCCGCTATAGGCGGTGTAGGTGCCAATCCATTCAACCGCGCCGTCATCACCGACAAACCGGGTCAGGCGCAGATCCTCCAGACCATTGGCCTGCGCATTGGTCACTGGGAAGATGACCGTGCCCGACAGCCGACTGTCAGGATCGCGGCGAATACGCACGGCACCCTTGGCCAACTCTACGTCCATCGTTTCCACCGTCGCCGCCGTCGCAAAAGGCGGTTGGGGCGACAAATGCAGTGTCTCGTCGCCGTCGATAATGCCTTCGCGAAACGCGATCGAACTGATGTGCCCCTCACCCACTGCACGCATCGACATCACGATCCGCACGGCATTGCTGCCCATCCCCGATTGGTCGGGATGCAAGGTGATGGAGGGGTTCATCAGCGCAGCCGCCGCAAAGCTATATTCATGGCACAGATACGCACCAATCAACTGCCGCCGATCCGCCGAAAAAGACCCCCAATCGAGCGATAATGCCAATGCCAGGCTGGCAAAGCGATCCTCGAAAACGCGCAAAATCTGCCAGTGGCGCTGCTCGAAATCGGCCATCACCGCTTCCAAAGTGTGAAACACGGCCGCATCGTCGAGCGCGGTAACGTCAGCCACCAGCGCTCTTGCCCGGCCCTGATCGACCCCTTCGGCATGCCAGGCAAGGTTGAACGGTCGGATCACGACCCGGCGCGCATCGGCGTGCAAGCGCTGCTCCAGCCGCCGGAAAATGGCTTGGCCTTGGCCAGCTGCGCTTTCGGCAGGCAACGCCACTAAATCCAAAGACATGTCGCGGCTCACAAATTCAGCTGGCTGCTGACAAGACCGTGGGCGCGCCAAGACCATCGGTCAAGTCGAGCGGCAGGCCGAGGCGATCCATCGTCGCGATCGCCATTTGCAGCGCGAGCAGCGATTCGGCCCCGCGATTGAGATTGACGCCTTCAGCGGTCAGTCCATCGAAACACCCGCTATCGTGCGCGTCGATCAACCCGATCCCAAGGTCGTTGGTCCCTTCGAACCAGGCCATGGCGCGCTGCGCCTCGTCGATCCAGCGCCCGTCACGCGTTGCCTGCCATGCCGATGCACATGCGTCGATCGTCGCTGTTGCATCGACTGGCTGCTGGTCGAACTGGTGCGGGGTCGCATAGGCCGTGCCGAAACCAGCGCTGCCGATCGGGCGAAAATGTCCATCCGGTGCCGTCTGCTGCTCGACGATCCAGCCCAGCGTGTCGAGTCCGATCGTCATCGTCGCTGGATCGTCCAGAATCGTCGCCGCCTCGATCAGTGCCTGCGGGAGCCGCGCATTGTCATAGGCCAACACCGCCTCGAACCAGGCCCAATCCGGCCGCCGCGCCTGTGCGAGCAGGCCACCAAACACCGCCGCCCCGCGGGCCAGAAATGCCCGATGCTCGCGCCGGCGATGCCCACCACGCCACGCAGCGGCAATACCGAGCATCGCAAACGCGATCGCCCGGGGCGACTGCAGCGAACCGAGCAGGGGTATCGATTCGTCGAGCATCTGCACCGCCCAACGGACCACGCCGGGTTCTTCCCGCGAGCCTGCCACCGCACCCACCGCCCAAATTGCCCGGCCATTGCTATCCTCCGAGCCGATCGGCTCGAGCCATTGCCGGTCATATCCCATGAAGTTGCGAAAGCCGCGCCGATCGGGCACCCAGGCGTGGTGCATGAAGGCGGCATAGGTGCGCAGCAGCCGCCTGCGCAGCTCGGGGTTGCCGCGACGGGTGCGGCACAGCAGGATCAGCGCACGGGCATTGTCGTCGATGCAATAGCCATGATGGCGATTGGGCAGCCCAAAGACGCTGTGCTGTAAGATGCCGACATCATCGGTAAAGCCCGCAACCGCCGTCAGATCGACCTGGCTCGATCGAACCTGCCGCGCGACGGGTAGACGCGACGGCGTTTCCTGGCTGGTCTTTTCAAGCACCGCCATCACCCTCTTCGCGTTGCTCGACCAGATGGTGCATCGCGCCGATTGCCAGATTCGATATGATCGCTCCTCAAGCGCCACGGGATCAGCCAGCAGGCTCCGGATCGCCTCGGCCATCGCGTCTGGGTCGTTCACCGGTACGAGGATACCCGCCCCGCTCGACAACGCCTCGCGCGCATGGATGTAGGGCGTCGACACGACGGGGCGACCCAGCGCCAGCGCATAGGCCAGCGTCCCCGACGTCACCTGTCCTAGCCCGAGATAGGGGGTAACATACACGTCGCAGGCGGCGAGCTGATCATGCAACGCTTCATCATCGAGGAAGCTATTGACGAACTCGACATGCGCAGCGACGCCAAGATCGCGCGCAAGGTCCAGGAGCATCTCGCGATAGGCCTCACCATTTTGTAACTTCAGGTGGGGGTGCGTGGCACCGATGATCCGGTAGCGGAGGCCAGGATGATCGGCGACCAGAGCCGGCAGCGCACGGATGGCAACCTCGATCCCCTTCCCCGGCGAGAGCAGACCAAACGACATCAAGATTGGTCCGACGGGCAACCCCAGGGCCTGCTTGGCAACCGCGCTCGGCGCAAAGGCGCGATCGGGTGCGCCGTGCGGAATCACGGTAATCCGGTCGGCACCAATGTCATACACTCGTGCCAGCACGTCGGCGGCATGATCTGCCATCACAATGAAATGCGCAGCGCGGTCAGCGAGCGCGTGCATCACTCGGGCCTGGTCCGCATTGGGCTCATCCAGCACGGTATGGAGCGTCACGACCGCCGGTTGGCTGCAATGGCGCAGCAGGATTAGCAGCTTGTCGCCTGCTGGCCCGCCAAAGATGCCAAATTCATGCTGAACCCAGATCACCTGCGCGCCGGATTGCTCAATGCGTGCACCGGCACGGACATAGGCGATGGGATCATCCTCGGCGATGAGCTGGCAAACGCTATCGTCATACTGCGCACCGTCATTGTCATCCATGGCGTAATGATCGACGACCAGCGACGGGTAAGCGGCTCGAACTGCTTCAGCCGAATGGGTCGTATAGGTGGCCAGGCCACACAATCTCGGCAGCGAATTGCCGAGCAGCGCGATGTGGCGCAATGGTCGGCTGATCCGTTCAACCTTCATGGTGGAGCCTCCCTGCGTTAGATGATGATGTCGCCAGCGACTGCCCGTTGGGCAATGCCATCGCCACGATCGCCACGATCATGCGGCGGATGCTTGGGAGCATGGTCGTCCGTTTGGGACACACACAGAACGGGCGATGCGGCACGCAGTTTCTCCAAAAATGGATAGGCGCAGCACGCGCATCCATCTTAACGCGCTGATTGCCAAAAGGCTGCAAACGCGCGTGAAATTTCTACCGAGCAGCGCGCATCATTGCCGCGCGAGCAGCGCAGCTCGGCGCACTCAGCGCAATTTGGCAATCGCGAGCCCGTCCGCCTTGGCGCGATCCTTCACCGATTCCTCGCTGCGCGTCAGTGCCTTGGCGATTGCCTTCAGCGCCATACCCTTCTTGGCAAGCAGGTGCAGCTTTTAGATTTCATCCTGCGTCCAGGGCTGGCGGTGCCGTTCAAACCGTTCGGCCATGATGTCTGCTCCAGTACCTCGGACCGTATCGCCCGGTTGATCAACCGCTGCTATAGGCGCGAGGCAGCGAAACCGGTACAGCTGCGTTATGAGCTTCACGGGCACGGATAAGCTCCAGGCTAAACCCCTGCCTTTTACTCGTGAACGAAAGTCGCTGGTGTCCGCTTATCTGAATGCAATCGGTTTCGCCACGCCGCGGCACGATATCCATCAAGCCTTTATCGGCTGGGCGCGTGCGCAAATCTCCGGCGACCGGCAGCGCCGCGTGTTTGACCGGATGGCCGGGCGCGCCGGGATTGGCCATCGCTGGTCGGTGTTGCCGGTCGGCGTCGATGGCGGATCGCCCGTCGATTCCGGCGGCTTCTATGATGCGCCGACCCTGCCGGGAACGGCCGCGCGGATGGCAATTTATGCGCAGGCCGCGCCCGAGCTGGGGCTGGAAGCGAT
>CAZXBM010000015.1:0-53332 GCA_964638495.1 uncultured Stakelama sp.
CGGCAGATTCGCGATGCCTTTGTTGCCGAGCCCGGCATTGTCCTGCTCGCCGCCGACTATTCGCAGATCGAGTTGCGGCTGGCGGCCCATATGGCGGATGTGCCCGCTTTGCGCGATGCCTTTGCCAGCGGGGCCGACATCCACAGCATGACCGCGCAGGAACTGTTCGGCGAGGTCAACCGCGACACGCGCGGCCGCGCCAAGACGATCAACTTCGCCATTCTCTATGGCATCAGCCGTTGGGGGCTGGCCGGGCGGCTCGATGTGACGCCCGATGAGGCGCAGGCGATGATCGATCGCTATTTCGACCGCTTCCCCGGCATCAATCGCTACATTGCCGAAACCATCGAACAAGTACGCGAGCGCGGCTATACCGAGACGCTGTTCGGCCGCAAATGCTGGTTCCCGCGAATCAAATCGGCCGTCCAGCATGAGCGCCAGGGGGCCGAGCGCGCCGCCATCAACGCGCCGATCCAGGGCACCTGTGCCGACATCATCAAGCGCGCGATGGTGCGAATGGGGCCAGCGCTTGCAGCGGCCGGGCTGCCCCGGGTGCGCATGCTGCTGCAGGTGCATGACGAATTGGTATTCGAAGTACCCGAGGGCGATGTGGACGCCGCCAGGCCGGTGATCGAGCAGGTGATGGCAACCGCTGCCGCGCCCGCCATTAGCCTGTCGGTGCCGTTAGGCGTTGAGATCGGCACCGGCTTGAGCTGGGGCGCTGCGCATTGACGAGCGGCACTGCCCCCGCGACCGATGATATTGCCGCGATCGCCAAGGGCGGGCGCACCAACATCATCGGCTTTGCGCTGCGGCTCGCCGCACGCGTGCCCTTCCTGTTCGTCGCGGGGCGGCTTTATGGCCCTGAAATGGTCGGGCGTTTCGCTCTTGCGGTGGTCGCGGTAGAGCTTGCCGCGCTGCTCGCGACGCTGGGCATGAAGCGCGGGCTGGCCCAGGCGCTGTCGGAGAGCGAGCGACCACATTCGCACGTGGCGTGGGATGCGCTGGCGGTTGCGCTGATCGCCTCGATCATTGCGAGCGCGCTGCTGTTTGCTTTTCCGGGCATCATGTACCGGGTAAGCCCACCCACGGGAATCGCCAGGCTGCTGCCCGGCATTGTCTTTGCCATCGCCTGGTCTGATCTGTCGCTGGCAGCGCTGGCTTATCGCCACAATATCCGCGCGACGGTGACGGCGCGGGCGGTGATCGAGCCCTGGACGATCAGCATCGCCGCCACGCTCCTCTATTTCGTGGCACCCCAAGACGGGCTGGAAATTGCCTATATGCTGTCGATGGTGGCGGCGCTTATCGCCTCCATCATCCCGTTTATCCGCAGTTACGGCCTGCCGATTGGGTGGAAGCCGCGGCTCGCGACGATTGCGACGCTGGCCAGCCGCAACATGCCGCTGGCAGGTGCCGACGCGATCGAATGGGCGACGCGCAATGTCGATCGCCTGATCCTCGGCCAGCTTTTCGCGCCATCGGTGGTGGGGATTTACTACATGGCGCAGCAGATTGCCTCGCTGCCCGGGCGACTGAAGACGAGCTTTGACCCGATTCTGGGGCCGGTCATCACCACTAGCCTCGCGCGCGGCGACAAACAGGCGGTGGCGAGCCAGATCCGGCAAGTGGGCTTCTGGATCATGGCCGCGCAAGGGGCGCTGGCGCTAATGGGATCGATCCCCGGCGAGGCGGTGATGGGGACGATCGGCCCGCAATTCGTTGCAGGCACAGCCGCGCTCGCTTTTCTGCTGATGGCCGAAGTCGTCGCATCGATGGCAGCGGTTTCAGAAAGCGCGCTCGTCTATGTCGCGCGGCACCGCAACCTCATGATTTCGGCGGTGATGCTGATCGTCCAGATTGCGCTGACCTTTGCGCTGATCTTTACGATGCGTGGCCTGGGCTGGCCACCCAATTACCAGGCGGCGGGGCCGGCGATCGCGCTTTTGCTGTCTTTTGCGATCACCTCGATCATCAAGTCACGCCTGCTGTCGTCCATTCTCGAGGCACCGGTATCGGGTTGGCGCTGGGCGCTGCTATGGGCGGCGTGCGTGGCGATCGGCGTCGGCACCATCTTCACGTCGCTGCCGCACCGCTTTGAATGGGTCGAGCTGGTGTTTGGCCTGCCAGCGATCGGGGCGAGCTATGCCGTGGTGCTGTGGCGCTGGGCGTTCGGGCCCGAGGATCGCGCGCTGTTCAAGCGAATGCCCAAGGCGGCCGCCTGAACCCGATCAATGACGGAAATGGCGCATGCCGGTGAAGATCATCGCCAGGCCAGCCGCATCTGCCGCTGCGATCACTTCTGCATCGCGGATCGAACCGCCCGGCTGGGTGACCGCCGTCGCGCCCGCCTCGACCGCCGCGAGCAAGCCATCGGCGAACGGAAAGAACGCATCCGACGCAACCGCCGAGCCAATGGTGCGGGGGGCGTCCCAGCCCGCCTTGTCGGCGGCGTCGCGCGCTTTCCATGCGGCGATCCGCGCCGATTCGAGCCGGTTCATCTGGCCCGCGCCGATGCCGGCGGTGGCCCCGTCCTTGGCGTAGACGATGGCGTTCGATTTCACGTGCTTGGCGACGACCCACGCAAAGCGGCAATCGGCGAGTTCCTGCGGCGTGGGCTGGCGCTTCGTCACCACCTTCAGCGCATCGTCAGTCAGTGCGCCGTTATCGCGCGACTGGACCAGCCACCCACCGGCGATCGACTTTGCCATCAGCCCGCCGCGCGCCGGATCGGGCAGTTTGCCCGTTAGCAGCAGCCGTAGATTCTTCTTGGCGGCGAACAGCGCGATCGCCGCGTCGTCTGCATCAGGGGCGATCACGACCTCGGTAAAGATGCCGGTGATGGCGCGCGCTGTGGCCTCGTCGAGCGGGCAGTTGAGCGCAATGATGCCGCCAAAGGCCGAGACAGTGTCGCAGGCGAAAGCCGCAGCATAGGCGGCCTCGATGGTCGTAGAGGTGGCAACACCGCAGGGGTTGGCGTGTTTGACGATGACGCAGGTGGGGGCGGCGTTACGGAATTCGCTGCCCAGCTCCAGCGCGGCATCGGCGTCGTTATAGTTGTTGTAGCTCAGCTCCTTGCCTTGCACCTGACGCGCCTGGCCGATGCCGCGGGCGGCGGGACCAGTGGCTGCATAGAATGCAGCGAATTGGTGCGGATTCTCCCCATAGCGCAGCGTTTCGCCGCGTTTGAGCGTGAGTGGCAGCGTCTCCGGGAAGCGCTCGCCCTGGTCTGCAAAGCCGAACCAGCTGGCGATCATGCCGTCATAGGCCGCCGTCGCCGCAAAGGCACGGGCGGCGAGGCGGCGGCGCAGATCGAGCGTTGTTGCGCCTGCGTGCGCATCCATTTCCGCAATCAGCGCGCCGTAATCGGCCGGATCGGTGACAATGGCGACGAAAGCGTGGTTCTTGGCCGCCGAGCGCACCATTGAAGGCCCGCCGATATCGATATTTTCGATGATCTCGGCGCGCTCGGCACCCTTCGCCACCGTTGCCTCGAATGGATAGAGATTGACGATGACGAGATCGATCGCGCCAATGCCGTGCTCGGCCATCGACGCGACATGCGCTGGATCATCGCGCACCGCCAGCAGGCCGCCATGCACCAAAGGGTGGAGCGTCTTGACGCGCCCGTCCATCATTTCGGGAAAACCCGTGAGCTCGCTGATGTCGCGAACGATGAGCCCCGCATCGCGCAACGCCTTGGCGGTGCCGCCGGTGGAAACGAGCTCGACGCCGTGCCGCACGAGGGCGTGGCCCAGATCGACGATCCCGGTCTTGTCGGACACGGAGAGCAACGCACGGGTGATGGTAACGGTCGTCATGGCAGGCCTTTCAGATCGGCCCTCCCCCTGCCCGCTCAGGTCGCCCGCTTCAAGGCCCAGCTGACATTGGCACCGCCCGCCGGTGCCTCGCCGGAGACGACAAGCTGTTGCGTGGTGTGCGGCTGGCCATCGCTATCCACCCACAGGCTGTCTTCGATGGCGAGCGCGCCACCGCGACAGCGAAACTGCCACAATGCAGCACCGGGCAACCGCAGCAGCGCGGCCTGGCCGTCTGCGGTCGGCGTTGCGGTGATGCCCGCGCCGAGGTGGAAGCGCACCGCAAACGGCGTGACCGTCGATCGGCGGCGACGCCCTGTCGGTAACAGCATGTCTTCTCCGCGCAGATCGCGACCATCGACCGACAAGATGAGCTGGCGGCGGTGGAGAAAACCAAATCGGCGGGCATAGCCATCATGACTCGCCTCGATCCGGCTCGACGATTCGGTGTCCTGGCGGCTCAGCTCGACCTCAGTGACGCCGCGCCCCAGCGTGCCATCAGGGTGGATCGCGGTGGAATTGCTGTCGCCGACCACCAGCGTTGAGTGCGCCGCCGTGGTCCGCAGGCCGTTTGCCAGCGCGGGCGGCACCTGCACGACGACGCTGCGCGCGCCGCCGCAATTGACGATCAGGCGGTGGGGTCCATCCGAGAATTCGAACGCCAGCGTCGATCCGCACCCACCCTCGACCAGCCGCGCGACCGGCGGGGGCGCTGCATCCAGAATGAGCACCGACTGGCCGCTGGCAAGGCGCTGATACCCCCAGTCGCGCGACTGGCGCAGCGGCCGTGCGCGCACGCCGGTGGCCTCGATCGCCTGTTCGACCACGCTCGCCGACACTGCACCGCCACCTTGCCAGCTCGACAGGCCCCGATCGCCAAGACACATACCGAGCAGCGCTGGCACCATTGCCGCGATCGTCTCCTGCAGGCGGGCGGGCGGATCGAGCCGACGGGCGGCATAGGTTTCGCGAAGCGCTGTAAGCAGCATGATGATATCAAGCTGTGCGATGGGCGAGCGTGCGACCGACCCGCCATCGGCAAAGATCGAGACGTCAATCGCGCGCATCAGCCCCGCCTCGCCGGCTTTGCGACGCACGTCTCCGGCGGGAATGAGTAGACCGGCGGCAACGACACCGCACCACGCGGCGATCCGTGGCGCACCGGGCGGTACCTTATCCGCACACCGATCGAGATGACGCGCACCGCGCGCCAGCGTGTTGAGCACGAGCGAGCGATAGACGAGATCGGTCGACGCCAGGATGAGCGGCGCGTGTGCCGTCCAGGCAAGGATCCGCCGCCCCCAATGGTCTGCGCGCCAGGCCGGCTCGGTCACGACATTGGCGTATGCCGCCAGCCACGCGCGCATCAGCTGTTCGGCAATGGGCGCAGCCTGCGCCCGTGTCGCCACGCTTGAGAGATCGCGCAGCCAGGCGCTGCTGTGGAGATAATCCGCAAGGGCCTTGGAAAAATCAGGCCGGGCCAGGTTGATATCGCTCAGGGCGCGCGTTTCGCCGCGCACGGTGATGAGCCCCTCCAGCAGCGCGGCACCCCGCTTGACGTCCCCCAGGAATGGATCGTCGGGCACGGCGATCAGCTTGAGCGGGTGCCGACCTTGCAGTCGCAGCTTGTGGATGGGTGTGCGCCACGTCATCCGGTTCAATCGTTCGGCAAATTGCTGGGCGAGCGACAATCCCTTGTCGCCGCCTACCCGCACCAGCCGCTTGCCCTGCTCGATCCCGTCGGTGGCGGGCTCGCGATCAATTGGATCGGTCACACACCCCTGAGCGCTGCGATGTTGGCGGCATAATGATCTGCTCCGCCCCGGAACACCGCGGTGCCTGCTACCAGCGCATCGGCCCCGGCGGCGATACAGTCGCGGGCAATGGCAGCATCAACGCCGCCATCGACTTCCAGATCAATGGCCTTGCCGAGCTTGTCGATCATCTTGCGGATCGCCTCGATCTTGCGGAGTTGCGACGGGATGAAGCTTTGCCCGCCAAAGCCAGGGTTGACGCTCATCACCAGCACCAGATCAACCTCTTCCAGCACATAATCGAGCATCTTGGCAGGCGTTGCCGGATTGAGCACGACGCCGGCGCGCTTGCCCAGCGCCTTGATCCGCTGGAGCGTGCGGTGGAGATGCGGGCCCGCCTCTGGATGGACGGTAATGGTATCGGCACCGGCCTCTGCAAAGGCATCCAGATAGGCATCGACCGGTGAGATCATCAGATGCACATCGAACGGCTTGGCGGTGTGCGCGCGCAGCGCCTTGATGACGGCAGGGCCGATCGTGATGTTGGGCACGAAATGCCCATCCATGACGTCAACATGAATCCAGTCGGCACCAGCTGCATCGATGGCGCGAACCTCCTCACCAAGCCGAGCGAAATCAGCAGAAAGAATGGACGGCGCGATACGGACGGGGTTCGGCATGACGCGCATGTAGCAGAGTCGGGCGTCCCCGCAACACTTGCGCCTGCACGAATCTGGTCAGGCGGTGCGCATCATCCTGGCGATGAAAAAGCCATCGCAACCACCCTGATCCGCCAGCGTGCCCGGCAATGTCCTGAGCCATCCACGCGGGTGGGCGATGATGCCCTGTGGCAGCTCGTCAGGCAGCACCGGATCGATCGAATAAGCGGGGTGCGCAGCCAGAAACGCCTCGAGTTGGGCCTCGCCCTCGGCCGGCTCAAGCGAGCAGACTGCATAGACGAGCAGCCCGCCGGGCCGCACCCACGCTGCCGCGCGGGCGAGCAATTGCGTTTGGATCGCTGCCATTTCGGCAATGTGCGAGGGCAGCACGCGGTGGAGCACATCTGGGTGGCGACGGAAGATGCCCGTCGCGCTGCAGGGGGCATCGAGCAGCACCGCATCGGCGGGTGCAGCGGGCGACCATTTGAGCGCATCTGCCGTCACGATGTTCGCCTGGAGCCGGGTGCGCTCCAGATTGTCGCGAAGTCGCGCTAGACGACTTTCGTTGTTGTCGATCGCGGTTACCTTCCAGCCCGCGCTGGCGAGTTGCAGTGTTTTGCCGCCGGGGGCTGCGCAAACGTCGATGACGTGCCCTTCTCCGCGCCCGATGAGCCGGGCAGCGAGCGAGGCGGCGAGATCCTGCACCCACCAGCTGCCCTCGCCAAAGCCCTCCAAATCGGGAATGGCGGCATGATCGGCCAGGCGGAGATGGCCGGGCATCAGGCTGACACCGTTCAGGCGCGTGGCGAGCGCATCGGTCTCCGCTGGATCGGCCAGAGTGAGGTCGAGCGCGGGCGGCACCGCGAGCGCGCGCTCGGCAGCGGTGAGCATCGCATCGCCCCAGGCGGCTTGCCAGCGCAGCGCCATCGGCATGGGCAGCGAGGGATGCTCGGGCAGCACGGCATTGCCGCGCACCAACGTGCCGAACACGCCGTGGACAAGCTTGCGCGGGCCGCCATCGACCAGTGGCAGCACGGTGGAGATCGCCGCATGCGCCGGCGTGCCGAGCGCCAGCGCCTGGACGAGCGCGATCCGGAGCGCCATGCGCGCCTTGGCGTCATCGGGCAGCGCGCGCTGGGTGGCGGAATCGATCAACGCATCGAGATCGACCATCCGCCGCAGGGTTTCTGCAGCGATTGCGTGGACGAGCGCACGGTCGTCGGCGCGCGAAATCTCGCGTGAGGCGGGGCCGAGCGCTTGTTCGAGCGGGGTGCCGCGCCGGGTGACGGCATCGAGCACGCGCAGCGCCGCGCGGCGGACGGGCACGCCGGGGGCGTCTTCTGCAGGATGTGTAGCGGATCGCGGGGGTCGCACTTGCAACGGCTCCTGTGAGGCCCGATTTCAGGCAAAGCAATGAATGGAGACCCGCCATGGGCCAGCGACCGCCGCATGTGAAGCCACCCGCTTATCTTTCAAAGAGCCCACCGCTGCCCGAACCCGAGCCGGTGGTGGCAGAAAATGAGGGGGAGGACCCGTTAGGCCTCAATCCGGTGCGCTATGGCGACTGGGAATTGAAGGGCATTGCGGTGGATTTCTAGCGGGGCCAATTCAAGGGAATGGCGCGTCCCTCTGTGGCGACGGGACTAAACGCCCGTCTCCGCGCGCAGTGGCCTTGCCAATAATGCCTCGATGACATCGCGCACCGGCGCGCCCGCCAGCAACGCACAGACCGCATCGACCACGGGCATATCGACCGCCGCTGCCCGCGCCGCTGCCTGGAGCACGGGGGCGGTGAAGGCACCTTCGGCGACACTCAGCTTCCCCGCAAGCAGATCAGCTGCTGTCTGACCCTGGCCGAGGCCGACCCCCAGCGAAAAATTGCGCGACGAGACCGACGAACAGGTCAGTACCAGATCGCCCAACCCCGACAGGCCAGTGAGCGTCTCCGCCCGCGCGCCGCGTGCGAGGCCGAAGCGCGTCATTTCCGCAAAGCCGCGAGCGATGAGTGCGGCGCGCGCATTCTGGCCGAGCCCCGCGCCCTCCACCACCCCGCACGCGATGGCGAGCACGTTCTTGACCGCCCCGCCGATCTCCGCGCCGACGACATCGCTGCTGAGATAGGGGCGAAGCGCAGGCCCGGCGAGCCGATCCGCCAGCCGCGCGCCGAGCACCGCATCGGCGCAGGCAAGCGTGACCGCCGTCGGCATGCCGGCTGCCACTTCATGCGCGAAGGTGGGGCCGGAGAGGACGGCGAGTGGGGCACGCGGATGGATTTTGGCAGCGACCTCGCCGACCAGCAGCTGGGTGCCGGCCTCGATCCCCTTGGCGCACAGCACGAGCGGGATGTCGCCAACCAGTGTTTCAGCCAGGACGGCGCGGACATGCTGGGCGGGGACGACGACGAGCAGCGCATCGCACCCCGCCAGCGCACCGAGGCTGGTGGTTGCTTTGACGTCATGGCTAAGCGCCACGCCGGGAAGGAACAGCCGGTTTTCATGGGAATCGTTGATTGCGGCAACCACATCAGGCTCGCGCGCCCACAACAGCACCGGATGCCCGCCATGCGCCGCGACCTGCGCCAGCGCGGTGCCCCAGGCACCGCCGCCGATAACCCCTATGCGCATGGGCCAATCCTCACGCCTTTACCCCGGCGCCACGCACCGTCTCCGCCGATGGATCGAGCGGCCAACGGGGGCGGGCGGCGATATCGAGCGGATCGGTCAGCCCGGCGGCGAATCGCTCTGCCCCGGCCCAGCCGATCATCGCCGCATTATCGGTGCACAGCCACAGGGGCGGCGCGACGAAGCGCAGGTCGTGCGCCCCGGCGAGGGTCACCAGCGATCCGCGCACTGCCTGATTAGCGGCGACTCCGCCCGCCACGACCAGCGCGCTGACGCCGGACAGGGCGGGCAGTTGCCGCGCCGTGCGATCGACCAGGCAATCAACCACGGCCTGTTGGAACGAGGCCGCGATATCATCGACGCGGTATTTGCCGCTTTCATGCGCGCGCAGGACGGCACTTTTGAGCCCGGCAAACGAGAAATGTGGTTCGCTCGTGCCTAGCAAGGGGCGTGGCAGTGGCACCGCCTTGGCGTCACCCCGCAGCGCCGCCCGCTCAACGGCAGGCCCGCCGGGAAAGCCAAGGCCCAATATCTTGGCGGTCTTGTCGAACGCCTCGCCCGCCGCATCGTCGATGGTGGTCGCGAGGCGGCGGTAGCGCGCAACCCCCTCCACCAGCAGCAACTGGCAATGCCCGCCCGACACCAGCAGCAGCAGATAGGGGAAATCGAGATCGGGATCGCTCAGGCGCGGCGACAGCGCATGCCCCTCGAGATGATTGACCGCGATCAGCGGCTTGCCCGCCGCGTGCGCGAGCGCTTTGCCCGTCACCAGCCCTACCATGACGCCACCGATCAGCCCAGGGCCGGCGGTTGCGGCGACAGCATCGACATCGGCCAGTGTCACGCCCGCATCGGCAAGCGCTGCCTCCACAAGCGGCGTCAGTATCTCGACATGCGCGCGCGCGGCGATTTCCGGCACGACGCCGCCATAGGGGCGATGCGCCGCCTCTTGCCCCGCCAGCCGGTGTGCGAGGACGACGCGGTCGCTCGTCACCAGCGCGGCGGCGGTTTCGTCGCAGCTCGATTCAATACCCAGGATCAGCGCCATGGCTTCCCTCTAGCCGCAACCGGCGCTAGCACCAATGCCGATGACTATTCCCTCTGCCAAACTCCGCCTCGGCACGCGCGGATCGCCGCTTGCCCTCACCCAGGCCCGAATGGTGCGCGACGCGCTCATCGCCACGCACGGCCTAAGCGACGATTCGATCGAGATCGTCGTGATCAAGACCACTGGCGACCAGGTGCAGGACCGGGCGCTTGCCGAAATTGGCGGCAAGGCCCTGTGGACCAAGGAACTCGACCGGGCGATTCTATCCGGCGAGATCGACCTGGCGGTGCACTCGATGAAGGATGTCGAGACCATCCGGCCCGAGGCGATCGTGATCAGCGCGATGTTGCCCCGCGCCGATGTGCGTGACCGGATCATCGGCCCTGCGAGCATCGAGGCGCTGGCGCCGGGCGCGACGGTGGGCACCAGCTCGCCGCGCCGGTCAGCGCAATTGCTGGGGCTTCGGCCCGACCTCAACATCGTGCTGCTGCGCGGCAATGTCGACACGCGGCTGGGCAAGGTGAGCGCGGGCGAGATTGACGCGACCTTGCTGGCGGCGGCCGGGCTCGACCGGCTCGGGCGGCACGATGTGGGGGCGGCTGTTGCGATTGACGTCATGCTGCCGGCACCAGCGCAAGGGGCCGTCGGCATCGAAACGCGGCGTGACGACGCGACGACATCGGCCATGGTTGCCGCCATTGGCGATGCACCGACAATGGCGTGCGTGTTGGCCGAGCGCGCGCTGCTGCTGGCGCTGGGCGCGGATTGCCAATCACCGATGGCGGCTTTGGCGGTGATATCGGGCGACGAAATGCGCCTGCGCGCGCAGCTTTTCAGCGCGGATGGCAGCGAGCAGGTATCGGGCGAGACGAGTGGCAAACCGGGCGAAACCGGTTTTGCCACGGGCCTTGCGCAGGACCTGCTGGCGCGGGCACCGGCGGCGGTGCGGACCTTGTTCGGCAAGTGAGCCGGCCGGTCGCGATCCTGCGGCCCGATCCTGGCAATCAGGCAAGCTGCCGGTTGGCACAGTCGCTGGGGCTGGCGACGATATCGCTGCCGCTGTTCGAGGTGGGTCCCCTCGACTGGACGCCGCCCGATCCGGCGCTTTTCGATGCGCTGGTGCTGACGAGTGCCAATGCGCTGCGATGGGGTGGGCCGGGGTTGGCGACACTGACGCGCCTGCCGGTGTTTGCCGTTGGCCGAGCCACTGCTGCTGGGGCGATTGACCATGGCTTCACCGTTGCGATGACGGGCACCAGCAATGCCGGGGCGCTGTTGGCGCAAGCCAGTGCCCAGGGCGTGCGGCATGCGCTGCATTTGGGCGGGCGCGACACGAGCATCGAACCGGGCGGGGTGATCAGCGCGTCGATTGCTATCTATTCCAGCAACCTGCGCGTCCTGGCGCCTGCGATGATGGATCAGATTGCCGATAGCGTGGCCGTGCTCCACTCCCCGCGCGCCGCCCGGCAGCTGGCCGCGCTGATCGACGCTGCCGGCATGGATCGCGAACGCCTGACAATTGCCGCATTGAGCCAGGCTGTGGCGGATGCCGCAGGGGCGGGCTGGGAAGCGATCATCGTCGCCGAGGCACCCGACGACGCCATATTGTTTGGCCGGATCGCCCATCTGCTCGGCGGCAGCAATTGACCGGCTGCTGCTGCACGCGGATAAGGCAAGCATGAGCAGCGACGATTCCTTGGCGGCGACGGGCCCGGCCAGAACCAGCCTTCGCACGACCTTGCTGCTGGCGCTGCTGACCTTCGTGCTGGGGATTGCGGCCACCGCCTTGATTATTCGCCAGTATCGCAGCTGGTTTCCGGTGGCTGCACAGGCGATTATCGATCCCGTAATGACCGGCCCCGCTGAGCCGCGGCCTGCCGGGGCGGGGTTCGAGCCGCCGCCAGAGGCAGGTTCAGCCGCCCGATCGCTCGACCGCGAGCAGCTTGACGCGCGCCAGACGGCGATTGCCGCGCAGGTAGCCACGCTGGAGGCGCGGACGGCGCTCATCGACCAGGATACGCGCGCCGCGGCCGGCAATGCGACCCGGGCCGAGGCGTTGCTGATCGCCTTTGCCGCACGCCGTGCGATCGACCGTGGCCTGGCGCTCGGCTCGATCGAACCACAGCTGCGGCTTCGGTTCGGCAACAGCCAGCCGCGCGCGGTGACGCGCATTATCCAGGCCGCGCGGACACCGGTGACGATCGAGGACCTGCGCCAGGGCCTGGACGAGCTGGCCCCCGAACTCGCCACGGGCGCCGCCACTGACGGCTGGTTCAATAGCCTGCGCCGTGAAGTGGCAAATCTGATCATCATCCGGCACGAGGGAACGCCCTCACCGCGTGCCGCTGACCGACTGGTCCGGGTGCGGCGGCTGCTCGATGCCGGGCGAATCGAGGCTGCACTGGCCGAAGTGGGGCGACTGCCCGGCGCACCAAAAGCCGCGCTGTGGATTGAGGCAGCCGGACGATATGTCGAGACGCATGAGGCACTCGATACCATCGAGACAGTGGCGATTCTGGGCCCTGCCAATGACATGGCGGCACGTGCTGGCGCGGCTATGCCCAGCCAGGCAATGCCCAGCCAGGCGATGCCGGGGCCGGCGACAGGGCCGATGCCGGCTGCAACTGCACCGGCGGCACCCGCGGCGGTGGCATCGGCACGCGGATCGACGACGACCGAATCGATCCGCTGAAACGGGGGCGATTGGCCGGAGCCAGCCGGGCAAAGTCGACAGCCACCTGCGTGCGTGACGGGTCGATCAATGGGGAAAGCTCGACCGCTTCCCTGCCGACGAATGGGCCAATGACATCAGCAGTGCCAAACAAGCCTCAATCTAAATCCGAAAGCCTCTCGGCGGGCACGGAAGGAAGGTTGGCTCCCCGACGACATGGAGACCACAGCCGCGCGACACCCAATCGCGCGGTGCGAGCGCTTTGAGTCGCTCAAGGACGTATGCGTCGTGGGGTGCTCGTCGAAGTCGATTGGAACCCCCAGAAATTGGGGGTTCCAACGCTGTTGTGGCGTTTAGACCATAGCGGATGGGCACCAGCGTCGGCGCCCGTCCACAACCTGCCGTCTAGAAGCCGGCACGGACGCCGATTGCATAGCGGGCACCGGTGTCGGTGAAATCGAGCACCTGATTGTTGAAACGGCCGGTTGTTACGTTGACATTGCCCAGGACGTTGATGCCTTCGAAGAACACCTGCACCTTGGGCAGAATATCATAGCTGGCGCGCACGTCGATCTGGTCGAAGGTGCGGCGGAACACGGGGTCGCCGCCTTCACCGGGGGTGACGAGATTCTGCAGGAAACGCTCGCGCCGGTTATAGGCAAAGCGCGCCTCGATGCCGCTCCTCTGGTAGAAAACGGTCGCGTTTTGCGAATTGCCGAGCCCTTCCAGCGCGAACGAGACGGTGGTTGCGTTGGGATCGAACGCGGCGTTGCTCGTCAAGAAGGTGGCGTTCAACTGCGTGCCGAGGCCGCTTAGCACGCCCGGCAGATAATCGAACGTATGCACCGCATTCAGTTCGACGCCGCTGATCGATGCCTGATCGGCATTGCGCGGACGACGCACGCTGAACGTGGCCTCCCGCGCCGCGGTGATGCCGCCGGTGCCGACCGGCAGATTGCCAGCATTGGCGATCGCGAAGACCTCGGACGCCCGGGTCTGCACGATGAAGTTGCTCACGCTCTTGTAGAAGAAGGCGGCCGACAGGGTCGTGGTCTGGGTCGGATACCACTCGGCCGACACGTCGAAATTGTTGGACGTGTACGGCAGCAGGTTCGGATTGCCGCCGCTCGCGTTGAGACTGGCCGGGCGCAGCACGTCAAAATTCGTGCGCGGCGCCAGATCCTGGATTTGCGGTCGGGTCAGCGAGCGCGAGCCGGCAAGACGCAGGATGACGCGCGGGGTGATTTCGATCTTCACGTTCGCGCTGGGCAGGAAGTAATCATAGCTCGAACGCTGGCTCGTCGAGATCGGCGCACCGCCATTGGCAAACACGGCGTTGTAGATCGTCGGATCGCCGGCCACCGGCAGCAGATCGAGCAGGTTCAGCTGCTGGCCAAACGCCTGGATCTCGGTGTGGATATAGCGCGCGCCCAAATTGACGAACCAGGGCAGGCCACCCAGCGTGCCCTTGAAGTCGAAGTCGAGATAGCCGGAATAGTTATTCTCGCTGATCCGGAAGGAGCTCGGCTGGGGCGATGCCGCAAAACCGTTGGTTCGCGCCAGCTGGGCAGACACGAATCCGGGAGGGGCACCAAGTGCTATGTTCTGCGCAGCCGCTGCGGCCGGGCTTTCCAGGAAGCGGAAATACGCCTCGGGATCATAGGTCTGGAATGTCGTCGGCACGGTGCCGTTGCTGCCCAGGAACTGACCAAGCGTGAAGGGCTGCAGCAGCGATGACGCGGTCGGCGTGGCATAACCGCAGTACAGACACAGCGTATTGGGGTTGGTCTGGATCAACTGGGCGTTCTTTGACCGCCGCGTGTGCAATACACCGAAGCGCACGGCATCGAGCGCACCGCTTTCAGCCTTCCATTCGGTATCCAGCTTGAACTCTAGCACCCGCTCGGCACTGCTGACGCCCTGGCGCAAGGCGATGTGATTACGCCCAAGATTAGGGTTGGTGAGGTTGCCGGTGTAGTTCAGGGTGGAAGGGAAACCGCCACCGACAGCCTCCCGGAAGCTGTACTGCGACGGAATGCCGACAACGGTAAAATAGTTGCGGCCGCCGGCATCATTTTCGGCCCGCGACCAGGCCGCGTCCAGCTTCACCGTCAGCTTGTCGGTTGGCTGCCAGTCAGCATTGAGGCCCGCCGCCCACGTCGTTGTGTAGCGATTATTGGAGGTGGCGATCAGATCTGCGTTGCCGTTCGTCGTCAGCGAGGTGACGGTCCGGTTGCTGTCGATCGTTGCCGCCGTATAGCTCGATGGCTCAAACCAGCTGCCCAGCGACCGTACGTCGGAATCAACGGTGAAGCGGTTGTACAACCCGTCGAGCGTGAGCGTCAGAGAGGAGTCCGGGCGCCACTGGCCGGTCACATTCACGCCGATGCGTTCGCGGCTCTGGATATCACGACCGGCATCCTGGTTGCGCGGTGCAAACACGTTGCCGAACCTAGGCTGCGGATCGGTCACCGAATTCGGATTGGCGAAGAAGAACGGATCACCCGGCGTAATTACACCCGTGGTGCTGTTTCGCGAAGGTGCTCGGCCCAGTGTCGTGCCCGGAATATAGCCGCGATTCTGGGTGAAATTGATCTGCGCTTCACGGCGCTGATAGGAAACCGCAGCAAGCAGGCCCAACGTGCCGTTGGCGAAGGTATCGCTGAGAAGGCCGAACACCTGCGGCGAAAAGGCCCTGCTGTTTTCTTCATACTGGCCCTTGGCGGAGATCAAGCCCTGGAAGCCGCCAAGATCAAGCGGCCGGGCGGTCTTGATATTGACCGTGGCACCAATCCCGCCTTCCTGAACGTCAGCGCGCGAGCTCTTGTAGACGTCTGCGCCGCTGATCAATTCTGCTGCGAGCAAATCGAAGCTGAATTCACGCCCCGTATTATCGCTGGCGAAATTGCGGCCGTTGACGAGGACGGTATTGAACGACGGACCAAAGCCGCGCACCGTAACGAATTGACCCTCACCGCCGTTGCGGTCGATCGACACGCCGGGAATGCGCTGCAGCGCTTCCGCCACGTTCGAGTCGGGGAGTTTGCCGAGATCTTCCGACGTAATCGAATCCTGTACGATCGCGGAGTCGCGCTTCAACTCGGCGGCTGCCGAGAGGCTGCGACGGATGCCGGTGACGACCATTTCTGGTTCTTCGTTAGCCGATGCAGGGGATGATTGTGCGAGGGCAGGCGTGGCAGACAACATCATCGCAATCGCGATCGCGCCCGCACTGGTCTGCATGGCGCTTAGAACTGCACGACGCGAGTTATTCTGATAAATCAGCTTCATAGCATCCCTCCCTGCTCAAGCACCCCTTTTGGACAAGGTCGCGCTCTCGGTTATTTGGCGAAGGACTTTGCGCCCTTTCTATGCACAACATTTATATGATTTATATGGCTATTGTAAAGGCCCATTTCGGCGCTTAGACCGATGCCAGCAACGTGGCCGCGCGCTGGGACGGAGCGGCGGGGCGGATCAGCGGGGCGGATCAGCGGGGCGGAGCGGCGGGGCGGAGCGGCGGGGTGGGGCTGGATGCCCCATTCATGGTCCGGCGCATGATCCGACAAGATGGTCGTTGATCGCCCCCGTTCGGACTGTAAGCATAGCTGGGTGGATGCAAAAAAGGGCCGGGGATTGGATAAGCTTCTACAAACGGTCATTATTGTCGGTGGCGGCAGTGCAGGCTGGATTGCCGCGGCGCGGATTGCAGCGCGAAACGGCGTGGGCCATGACGCGGTCCGGGTAGTGCTGATTGAATCGTCGACCATTGGCACGATTGGGGTGGGCGAGGGTACTTGGCCGACAATGCGCAACACGCTGCGCAAGGCAGGCATCAGCGAGACGCGCTTCATTCGCGATTGCGATGCGGCCTTCAAACAGGGCGCGAAGTTCGTTCGCTGGACCGACGGCACGGATGCCGATGCCTATTATCACCCGCTCAATCCGCCGCAGGGCGCCACGCAGATCAACCTTTCCGGGCATTGGCAGCAACGCCAACAGGAAGCGCCGCTTGCCTTTGCCGATTCAGTCGATTTCCAGCCGGCGCTGTGCGAGGCTGGGCTGGCCCCCAAGGCCATTACCACGCCAGAATATGGCGCAGTCGCCAATTACGCCTACCATCTCGATGCCGGTAAATTCGCGACGATGATGCGCGAACATGCCGTTGGCAGCCTTGGCGTCGAACACATCGTGGACGAGGTCATCGACGTGCGGATGGCTGATAATGGGGATATCGCAGGGCTCGACCTGAAGCAGCGCGGCGCGATCGACGGGGACCTGTTCGTCGATTGCACCGGCTTTGCTGCATTGCTGATCGGCGGTGTCTATGGTTCAAAGTTTCGCGATTGCAGCGATGTGTTGTTCGCCGATCACGCGCTGGCGATGCAAGTTCCCTACGCCAACGAGGAGAGTCCGGTCGCTTGCCACACTATTTCAACGGCACAGAGTGCGGGTTGGATTTGGGATATCGGCCTGTGGAGCCGGCGCGGCGTGGGCCATGTCTATTCGAGCAGCCATATCAGCCATGATGCGGCCGAGGCGGAGTTGCGCGCCTATATCGGCCCGCAGGCAGAGGGGCTGAACGCGCGCCGGATCGCCATCCGTGCCGGGCACCGTGAGACATTCTGGTCGCATAACTGTGTTGCCGTCGGCCTGTCGGCAGGCTTTCTCGAACCGCTTGAGGCGTCGGCGCTGATGCTAGTCGAAACCGCTGTCGATTGCATCGCTGACCGGCTGCCGCGTACCCGCCCGGTGATGGAAACGATGGCGCGGCAGTTCAATGCCGCCTTTTCGCATCATTGGGAGCGCATTATCGAATTTCTGAAACTGCATTATCTGCTGACCAAGCGCACTGACACGAGCTTCTGGCGCGACAATGTTGCTGCGGCCAGCGTGCCAGACGGGCTGCGTGAAAAGCTGGAAATGTGGCGCTACCATCCGCCCACCGCGCAGGATTTTCCGCACCAGCCCGAAGTCTTCTCGTGGCCAAGCTACCAATATATTCTGCACGGCATGGATTTTGCGAACAACTATGCGCACCTCGCCGATCTGGGTGCCGACGGTGGCGCGGCGCGACGGTGGTTCGCGGCGAATGAGCGGGTCCGGGACCAGGCCATGGCGCAATTGCCCCGGCACCGCGATCTGCTTGCGAAGATCCGAACCCACGGCTTGCAGACGGTATAACGCGCATGGGCATCACACCACTGGTCGCCGAGCGACACGCGGGTATCACGATCGGGCCGCGTCCCGATCCCGCTTATAGTGCCCGCCACCATCATGCGGTGCTTGGCCTCAGCGAAATCATGCTGGCGGCGGTCGATTATCCGGTGCTGTTGATGAAGGACGGCGACACAGGGGCGTTCAGCATCATCGCCCTGTTCGGCTTTGGCCCGGGGCAGAATCGCTATGTCATCGATGGCCGCTGGGTTGCCACCTGGGTGCCAGGGGCGATGCTGCGCTATCCGTTTTACCGTGACGAAACGGCCCCGCATGGCCTGGCACTCGACGAAGACTGCAGCCTGCTGAACGCGGCGGGCGGGGCACCGTTGTTTGTGGACGGATGCCCCTCTCCCTTGCTGACCGGCATTGCCGACACGATCGCCGCGCTGGTGGATGATATCGCCGCTGCCCAGTCGCTTGCCCGGACATTGGCGGCAAACGGGCTGGTCAGGCCCCTGACGGTGGTTCTCACCGAAAGCGATGGTCGCGAGAACCAGCTCGACGGGCTTTACGCCATCAGCCTGCAGGCATTGGATGCGCTCGACGACGACGCCGTGGTGTCCCTGCACCGGCCGGGTGCGCTGCGCGCGGCCGCGGTGATGGCGGCGTCGCTCGGGCAGCTGGAACGGGTCCGTCAGTTGCACGATTATGCCAGCGTGTCGCCGCTTGCCAATTTGGCCTATGCCATCGTCGACTGACGATTGTCAGATTGCCAGCAGGTGCCAGATGATGATGGACTGCGGCCAGCGCAACGGCAGTTCGATTCCCACCTGCATCAGGGCGTCCCCTGCCACCTCGCATGCCTCCGCCGGCGCGGCGATTGGCCATAGCTGCGTCATGCGATACCGTGCAGCGGGGTCCAGACCGTCGAACCTGAGCCTGCCCGGCAAGGTCGCCGGGTGTCCCTCGAGCAGCGCGTAGGAGAACAGCGCCTCGCGACGGTCAGCGGCGACGATGCCGAACGCGTCGCGCTCGGGCGACGTGTCGATCCGGACCCGGTTGCCGCCGTGAATGAGTGCCCGGTGCCGTTTGTGCAGGGCAATCGCGGCGGCAAGCTCGGTGGCCTCGACATCGGACAGCTCGCGCAAGTCCATTTCGAGACCCATATGCCCGAACACCGCGACTCCGGCGCGCATCGCCATGCTCAGTCGGCGCCCGGTGATGTGGCAATCGCGCGGACCGACATGCGTGCCGAGCAAGGCGCAGGGGAAGAAATAAGACGCGCCGCGCTGAATCCGCAAGCGGTCGATCGCGTCGTTGCTGTCGGACGTCCAGATCCGCTGCGTCCGCTGCAGGATGGCATAATCGGCACGGCCACCGCCTGAGGCACAGCTTTCAATGTCGACATCGGGATAAGCGGCCCTGACGCGATCGATCAGCGCGTACAGCGCCTCCACCTGGGCATGGGCAGAGGCGCGTCTCTCGCCATTGCCGGGATGGTTGATGTCGCGGTTCATGTCCCACTTCAGATAGCTGATGGCATGATCGCGCAGCAGCGCGTCGATCTGCGTGAATAGATGATCGCTTACCGCCGGGATGCTGAGATCGAGCACATATTGGTTGCGCGCGGGCAATTGTGGCACGCCCGGCAGCGACAGCACCCAATCAGGATGGCCGCGGAAGAGATCACTGTCAGGATTGACCATCTCTGGTTCCACCCACAGACCGAACGCCATGCCGAGCGCGCGGACCTTGTCGATCAGCGGCGTCAGGCCATCGGGATAGGCGCCGTCGCTGACCGTCCAGTCGCCGAGACCAGCCCGGTCGTTGCGCCGCGCGCCGAACCAGCCATCATCGAGCACAAAGCGTTCCACGCCAAGCGCTGCGGCGCGTTCGGCAAGATCGGCGAGCACGGCGGGTTCGTGGTTGAAATAGATCGCTTCCCAGCTGTTGTAATGCACCGGCCGTGGCCGTGTGGTCACGCTTTTGTCGACGATCTGCCGGGTGACGAAATGATGCAGCCGACGCGACACCGCGTTGAACCCGCGATCATCCACCGCGGCGATCAAGGTCGGGGTCGTATAGCTTTCCCCCTGTGCGAGCCGCACCTCGCCCGGCAGCAGCAGCTCGCCAAACTGGACCGCACCGCGGCCATCGGCCAGTTTCTCGATCCTGTGGGTGTGGTTGCCACTCCAGGCGAGGTGGCACGCCATGACCTCGCCCATGCGCTCGCTGGCGTCGTGGCTGGCGAGCATCGCGCCTGGGAAGCAATCATGCGAGGTCCTGCCGCGCCGGTTTTCGCGCGCGATCGTCCCGGTCCTGATCGGTGCGCGCTCGGTCAGGAACTCGCCCGCCCAGCGGCCCGAAAAGCCGATATGGTCGCTCGCCCAGACGGGCAGGGGGAGGACCGGCGCCGCAAGGTGATCAAGCGTATAGAGCACGGCATGGTGATTGATCAGCTGCGTCGCAGCCCGCAGAACGCCGGTTTCCTCGTCGAGCATGAACGTGTGGACCAGCTCGATCGCGTTGGTCTCATCAATCGACCTCAAGGTTACTGCCGCGCCATCGACAGCGATGTCGGCGAGGCGAGGCAGCGGCGCGAAACATTGACCGTCGCGGTGCCCCGCAAGGCCGGGTGCGCCGACATAGCCGGCCGCCATCAACGGGGTCAGCGTGATGCGCGGCTCGACGGAGGGCGCATTGGGCGGAATCGTCCGCAAAAGCGACGCGGCAACCGACCCCGGCGTGGTCGAGCCAGACAGCGCGGCACCAAAATACAGGATCGACGCCTCGCCCCCGCGTAGATCGAGCATCAGCGTGGTACCCGCCGCATCGAGACGCAGGAACGGTGTGCTCAATGGACTAGTCGGCATCGATCACTCCAGTACCGCGGGCGCACACCGCACGAATAATAATTATAATATAATTATTGCCAAATCGCCGTAAGTCGAGGACATTATGATCCTGTCTTGACGCGTCGGGGGCATATGCTGGGCGTTTGTTACTATCCTGAACATTGGCCGGAATCGCGCTGGTCGCAAGATGCAGCGATGATGCGCGCGCTTGGCCTGACGACTGTTCGGATCGGCGAGTTCGCCTGGAGCCGGCTGGAGCCAGACCCCGGCCGCTATGATTTCGCCTGGCTCGATCGGGCGATCGAAACGCTGGGTGCGGCTGGTATGCGCGTCGTCATCGGCACCCCGACCGCGACGCCGCCTAAATGGCTGATCGACGCGCATCCCGAGATATTGCCGGTCGATATCCACACTGGCCGGGTGCGCGGATTTGGGTCGCGGCGGCACTATGATTTTTCCTCAGAAATCTACTTGGCTGAAGCCTTGCGCATCACCGATGTGCTGGCGGCGCGTTATGGCAACAATCCGCATGTGATCGGCTGGCAGACCGACAACGAGCTGTGCTGCCATGATACCGCGATGAGCGGATCGCCGGCCGCGCGCGACGCCTTCCAGCAATGGTGCAACGATCGCTACGGCTCGATCGAGGCGCTCAACACCGCCTGGGGCAATGTGTTCTGGTCGATGGAATATCGCAGTTTCGACGAGATCGAGCTGCCCATTCTCGCCGTGACCGAAACCAGCCCCTCGGCCCGCTATGCCTATCGGCAGTTTTCGTCCGACCAGGTCGTGCGCTGGCATGCCGCGATGGTCGCGGCCATTCGCGTCCATGCGAAAGACCAGTGGATAACGCATAACTTCATCCCGATGGACCAGACCGGGATCGATAATTTCGCGCTGTGCGAGCCGCTCGATTTCGTCAGCTTCGACAATTACCCGCTCGGCATCACCGATATCGCGCTCGCACGGGCGCCCGCTGCAGAGCTGATGCCCTTCATGCGCACCGGGTTGCCCGATTTGACGGCGCTGTATCTCGATCAGACCCGTGGCCTGTCCAAGGGCGCGTTCTGGCTGATGGAGCAGCAACCCGGGCCAGTGAACTGGGCCCCGCACAATCCCGCGCCGGCGCCAGGCATGGTGCGGTTGTGGACCTTGCAGGCCTATGCCCATGGCGCGGCCTGTGTCAGCTATTTCCGCTGGCGGCAGGCACCCTTCGCGCAGGAGCAGATGCATGCGGGGCTGCTGCGCCCCGATCATGAACCGGCCGAGGCGTGGGGCGAAATCGCGCAGGTCGCCGCTGAACTGGAAGCGCTTGGATCGCTTGAGGAACGGGCCCCGCAAGCCGATGTCGCGATCATCGTCGATATCGATTCCCGCTATGTCAGTGACATTGAAAAGCAGGGCGCGGGCTACCGCTATGACCAGCAGCTCTTTCGTTACTACAGCGCACTGCGGTCGATCGGTCTCGATGTCGATTGCGTCGCGCCGGGGCAGGATTTGTCGGGCTACAAGCTTGTCGTCGTTCCCGGCCTGGCGATGCCGGGTGAGTCGACGCTCGCGGCACTAGCGGCCAGCGACGCGCTGATCGTGATCGGTCCCCGCTCGGGCGCCAAGACGCGCGAGTTCACGCTGCCTGATGGGCTGGCCCCGGGCGATCTGCGCGCGCTCGTGCCGGTGCGCATCCGGATGGTGGAAACCCTGCGACCCGATTGCAACGGCGCGCTGATGGCGGGCAATTTGCGCTTCGAATCGGGTGTGTGGCGGGAACAGTTCGATGTGCTCGATGGCGAGGTGCTGGCCACCTATGAAACCGGTGCCGCTGCGGTAATGCGCCACAAACGCGCGACCTATATCGGCTGCGTGACCGACGACGCCTATCTGCGCCACCTTTTCGAAGGGTTGGCCACAGAAGAGGGCCTTGCGACCATGGCCCTGCCCCCGACGCTGCGGTTGCGTCGCCGTGGCGACATGACATTCGCGTTCAATTACGCCCCGGAACGGGTCGAGGTGCCGGTACCGACCGGGGCTGATTTCATCGTGGGCGGTGCCATGGTGCCGCCTTATGGCGTTTCTGTATGGCGCAACGGATAAGGTAGTTCGGCGCTGCATGCGTAATGGATCGACGGACGCGCATAACGCCCGCGATCACCAAGGGGATGAATGATGGCCATTGGCAGTTTCGCGCAGTTCATGGTCTTCATCATGGTCATGGGGCTGATCGGTGGCCTGACATGGTGGAAATGCCGTGCGCCGCACGCCCGCAGCAAGGATGAAAGCCGCGAGGTCTTCCTCGCCAGCGGCGGGCTGACCTGGGCCTATGTCGCCGGATCGATCACGATTACCAATCTGGGCACCGAGCAGCTCGTCGGCAATAATGGCGGCCAGACCCTCATCCTCGCCTGGTGGGAGCTGGCCGGGTTTGTCGGCCTGCTGATCCTCGCCCTGGTGTTCGTGCCGATCTATTACCGCAACAATTGCACCACCACGACCGAACTGCTCGAGCAGCGTTACGATGACGGTCGCATCAGGACGATGATCTCGGTGCTGTTCATGGCCGGCTATGTGTTCATCAGCATGCCATCTGCGCTCTATACGGGCTCGCTGTTCCTGCAGACGGTGTTCGGCATTCAAGCGCCGCAGGTGGTGCTGGGCACCGGCATTGCGATATTGGGTGGATGTTATGGGCTGCTTGGCGGGCTTCGCGCCGTTGCCGTGTCGGAAACCTTTGCCGGGGTCGGGCTGCTCGTCATCTGTTCGGCACTGGTGCTGCTGGCGCTCAATGCGGTCAATTTCGACCTGAGCGGGATTCCCGCCGACCGCGTGACGCTGATCGGTAGCCCGGAAAGCCCGATTCCGTGGCCGACTTTGTTCACCGGTATGCTCTTCATCCAGATCTTCTACTGGTCGACCAATCAGGCCATCACGCAGCGGGCAATGGCATCGCCCACCGTGCGTGAGGCGCAGAAGGGCGTGCTGGCGGCCGCCGCGATCAGGATCATGATCGTTCCGGCCATTGTCGTGCTGCCCGGTGTCGTTGCCTATAAGCTCTACGGCAATATCGGCGACCGCGCCTTTGGCACCTTGATCGGGCAGCTATTGCCGCCCTGGCTGTCGGGCATTTTCGCCGCTATCCTGCTGACCAGCGTCGCAACCCATTTCGTGGCGGTGCTGAACTCGGCGGCAGCGCTGTATGTGTGCGATATCCACCAGAAATATGTGAACCCCAAGGCATCTGTCGGGCGCGTCAATGCGATCGTCTCAGGCGTGTGCATCCTCGTCGCGATCGCGATGATCCCGGTCTATTCGAACGCCACGAGCATCATCAACCTGCTGCAACAGATCAATGGCCTGCTCAGTATGCCGATCCTCAGCGCCTTCATCGTCGGCCTGCTATTTGCCGATGTGGAGGCGATGGCGGCGATTGCGGGCGTTATCTTCGGCGTGCTGCTCTATGCCTTCTTCACCTTTGTCTATGCGCCATTCGGGCTGCATTATATCCATCTGATGCTGGTGACGCTGATCCTCACCGTCAGTTTCGGGTTGATCGTCAACCGGGTGATCTTTGGCCGCACTGCTCGGTTCGTCGGCTTCAAGGCAGCAATGCGTGGCGCGGACCGATCAGGCGCGACTGCCGCCTGACCTGTCGGCGGCTTATGCTCCTCGCACTTTACACAAAAGAACAATTATCATATAATTTTCCCGTTTGCCGACGTATCGATTGACCCCTTTGAAAATCAGGCCAACATGCGCGGCAGCAGTTGAAAGGGCCGTTACACCATAATGCCGAACGGCAGCCGACCAACCAAGCCGCTGCGCAGCGCGCATAGTTATGGCAAGATGGATCGCGACGGCTTTATCCACCGCAGTTGGATGAAGATCGGCGGATTGCCTGACGACGCCTTTGATGGCCGGCCCGTTATCGGCATCTGCAACACCTGGTCGCAGCTGACGCCGTGCAACATCCACCTGCGCGATATCGCAGAACATGTGGCGCGCGGCGTGTGGGAGGCCGGTGGGCTGCCGCTTGAGTTTCCCGCCATGTCGCTGGGCGAAACGCAGATGCGGCCGACGGCGATGCTCTTCCGCAATTTGCTGGCGATGGAGGTTGAAGAATCGATCCGTGGCAATCCTATCGACGGTGTCGTGCTGCTGGGTGGGTGCGACAAGACCACGCCGGGCCAGCTGATGGGCGCGGCGAGCGTTGACCTGCCGACGATCGTGATTTCGTCGGGGCCGATGCTCAACGGCAAATTCAAGGGCCGCGACATCGGCTCAGGCACCGATGTCTGGCGCTTTTCAGAAGATGTGCGCGCCGGGCAGATGTCGCTCGGCGATTTCATGGCAGCGGAAAGCGGCATGTCGCGCTCACCCGGCACATGCATGACGATGGGCACGGCATCGACGATGGCCTGCGTGATCGAGGCGATGGGGCTCTCGCTTGCCTATAACGGCACGATCCCCGCCGTCGATTCACGCCGGCGGACGATGGCCCACCAGGCGGGTCGGCGGATCGTGGGCATGGTGCGCGACGACATCTGCCTGTCGAGCATCGCAACCCGATCGGCCTTTGAAAACGCCATCAAGGTTCATGCCGCGATTGGCGGATCGACCAATGCGATTCTGCATCTGCTGGCCCTCGCGGGCAGGCTGGGTGTGCCGCTGTCGCTCGACGATTTCGATCTGCTCGCACGCGGGGTGCCGCTGCTGGCCGATCTCCAGCCCTCGGGCCGCTTCCTGATGGAAGATTTTCATTATGCCGGCGGCCTGCCCGCGCTGATGGCCGCGATGGGACCGATGCTCGATCTTACTGCGCCCACCGTGAGCGGTGCGCCGCTGGGCGAGATCATCGCTGGGGCGCAGATCTATAACGACGAGGTGATCCACACCGTCGCCGATCCGGTCAAGCATGAATCGGGCCTGTGGGTGCTGCGCGGCAATCTTGCGCCGCTGGGCGCAGTGGTGAAGCCGAGCGCGGGGACGCCCGCGTTGCTCCATCATCGCGGCAGGGCCGTGGTGTTTGAATCGATCGAGGATTTCAAGGCGCGGATCGACGACCCTGATCTGCCGGTCGATGCGGACTCGATCCTGGTGCTGAAGGGCTGCGGTCCGAAGGGGTATCCGGGCATGCCCGAGGTCGGCAATATGCCGCTGCCCGCCAAGCTGCTTGAACAAGGGGTGCGCGACATGGTCCGCCTGTCCGACGCGCGGATGAGTGGCACCGCCTTTGGCACGGTCATCTTGCACATCGCGCCGGAGGCGTCCGCCGGGGGCCCGCTCGCCATTGTCCAGACTGGCGATGAAATCCTGTTCGATGGCGCCAATCGGCGGCTCGATCTGTTGATCGATGATGATGAAATCGCCCGCCGCCTGGCCGCATGGGCAGCCGAACCCAAGGCGGCTGGCGCCACGCGCGGCTATGCACGGCTTTATGTGGAGCATGTTCTGCAGGCGGATCAGGGCTGCGATCTGGATTTCCTGGTTGGCAGCAGTGGCAGTGCCGTCACGCGCGAATCGCATTAATGACGGGCGCGGCCGGGCGGCTGGTCCTGGGCGATTGGGGCACCAGCCATTTGCGGCTTTGGTTGTGCGATGGGGAAAATGTCGTCGACTCGCTGACCGGGCCCGGCCTTGCGCCGCTGAATGCGGCTGGACACCGGCCAGCCGATATCTTCGCTGAACAGGTTGCCCGCTGGAGCGGCGAGCATGGTTCCTTGCCAGCGCTGCTCTGTGGCATGGTCGGGGCCAATATCGGCTGGACCGATGCCGGTTATGTCACCTGCCCGGCGACCGAGCAAAACATCGCGGCGGCAGCGGTGGCGGTATCTTCCGGCGTAGGCACGGTCGTCTCGATCGTTCCCGGGCTGTCTTGCGAGGGATTGCTCGGCGGCCCCGAGGTGATGCGCGGTGAGGAGACCCAGATCGTCGGTGCCCTGGCGCTGCTGCCGGACATCTCGGCCGGACGGCAGCTATTCTGCCTGCCCGGCACCCATAGCAAATGGGCGATTGTCGAGCATGGCGCGATCACCGGCTTTCAAACGGCGCTGACGGGCGAATTGTTTGCCGTGCTGCAAGCGCACAGCATACTGCTGGCGCGCACCGCCACGCCCGCCAGCGATGAAGGCTTTGACGCCGGCCTGAAGCGCATCCGTGATGTCGGTTCGAGCCAGCTGCTGTCCTTGCTGTTTGAAACACGCAGCCGGCAATTGCGGCTGGGGATGGAAGCGGGTGAGGCGACGGGCTTCCTTTCCGGGCTGCTGATCGGCGCAGAAATCGAGGCGATGGCATCGCTGATCGCGACGGCGGCGGGATCGGTGGTGCTGGTGGGCGCGCCGGCACTGACATCACTTTATGTCCGCGCGCTGGCATCCATTGGGCACACGGCGCGTGTTGTCGATGGCGATCAAGCGGTTCGCGCCGGCCTGCACCGCCTGTATCAATTGGGGAGTGATGCTGCATGACCAGTCGACGCGCGCTAATCGCCATCTTGCGCGGGATCGAGCCCGACGCCGTTATCTCCGTTGCCGAGGCGATCTTCGCCGCGGGGATTTCGATGATCGAGGTGCCGCTGAACTCGCCCGATCCGATCACCAGCATTGCCCGGTTGGCCGCAGCGATGGGGGACCGCTGCCTGTGCGGCGCGGGCACGGTGTTGCGCGTGGCGGATGTCGATGCGGTCTATGCCGCTGGCGGACGGTTGGTGGTGACCCCCAATACCAACCCAGCCATTATCGCGCGGAGCGCCGCGCTGGGCATGACGACGCTCCCGGGCTTCGCCACCGCGACCGAGGCCTTTGCCGCCCTTGATGCAGGGGCCGACGGGCTGAAGCTTTTTCCGGCCGCTACTTACGGCCCGGCCCATGCCAAGGCGCTGAAGGCGGTGCTCCCGCCCGGGACCGATCTCTATGCCGTTGGTGGTGTCGATGCCGCCAGCATCCCGCACTGGATCGCCGCAGGGGTGGTGGGTTTTGGCCTCGGCAGCGATCTTTACGTGCCGGGTCGATCGGCAGACGATGTCGCCAAGCGGGCGGCAGAGGCCGTCGCAGCCTTTGATGCGGCGACGCGGCGATGACGCCCGATCATGTCATTACGGCGGGTGCCACGCTCGGCGAGGGTATCCAGTGGCACGGCGCGGCCGGGCTGTGGTGGACCGACATCCAGTCCAGCGCGATCTTCCAACATGATCTGGCGAGCAACACCACACGGCGCATCGAGACCCCCGAACGCGTCGGCTCCTTCGCGCTGATCGAGGGGCAGGGGGCACTGCTCTGCGCGTTCGAAACCGGCTTCGGCCGGTTCGATCCCGATGCGGGAGTGATAGACTGGCTACACCGCGTCGAGCCGCTCGGCGGACCGCGCCGCTTCAACGACGGACGGGTCGACCGCGCGGGTAATTTCTGGGCGGGCACCATGGTCGAGCACGGCCAGGCGAGTGACGCGGCACTGCATCGCCTGGCACGCGACGGATCGCTGCGCATGGCGGTTGAGGGCGTGCGGATATCAAACGGCCTGTGCTGGAGCCCGGACGGCACGACGATGTACTTCGCCGACAGCCCGGCGCGCACCATTTATGCCTATCCGTTCGATCCGCTCGCGGGGACGCTGGGCGAGCGCCGCATCTTCGCCACCACGCCCGAGGGTGCCTATCCCGATGGCGCGACCGTCGACAGCGAGGGCTGTGTGTGGAGCGCGCAATGGGGGGCGTCGCGCGTCGTACGCTACCGGCCGGACGGCGCGGTTGACGAAATCCTTTCGGTGCCCGTCTCGCAGCCGACCTGTATCGCCTTCATCGGTGCCGATCTTCGCCTGCTTGCCATCACCACTGCTCGAGAAGCACTGGATTCAACGAGCCTTGCCGCGCAGCCACTGGCGGGGGATATCCTTCTGTACCAAAGGGCAGTGGCCGGGCTGCCGGAAATGCGGTACCGGCCCGGTCACGCGAGGTGAGATGGACGAAGTAAGGCACAAAAGCGGACGTAGCCTCACGCATCAGGTGATGCATGAGTTGGGTCAGGCGATCGCAGTTGGCGATTATGGCCCCGACAACCCCTTCCCGATCGAGGCAGAACTCTGCCGTCGGCTGGGCGTTAGCCGCAGTGTTTTGCGTGAAGCCGTCAAGATGCTGACCGCGAAGGGCATGCTTGGCTCCCGTCCGCGCCAAGGCACCTACGTGGAGCCTGAACGCGTCTGGAACCTGCTCGACCCCGATGTGCTGAGTTGGCTGCTTGAACGAAAATTTTCTCGCGAGCTGCTGCTGCAGTTCATGGAAGTCCGGCTCGCGATCGAACCGATGGCGGCCCGACTGGCGGCACGATTGCGCGATACCGAGGCGTGCGCGGCCATCGCGCTGGCCCTGGAACGAATGCAGGCGGCCGAACTAGGCGGTGACGACCCGCTGGCATCGGACATCGCCTTCCACGTGGCGATCCTGCAGGCGAGTGGGAATCCCTTTTATGCCCGGCTGCGCGATCTGATCGCCGCTGCGCTGCGCACCTCGATTCGGCTCACCAATCAGGCCAAGGGCGTCCGGTTGGCCAGCATCGCTGACCATGCGGGCGTGTATGAAGCGATCATGTCTGGCGACGAAGCCGTCGCCGACAATGCCATGCGCGCCCTGATCACCGAAGCAATGGCCCTCGCGCAAACGCTTTAGAGTCGTTTTCGGTTAGACTGAACCGGGCCGTACCCCTGCAAAAGCAGGGGTCCAGGGGCGCAAAGGACGGCGCATGGAACTCTAGGCTCCCGCGTTCGCGGGAGAACGATTCCGCCAAAAGGAAAACGAGTCTAGGCTGTCGTGACAGTGCAGGGGATCTCTCTTTGATCTGCCCGCTGAGTCGCCGCTGGCTTTTGGCGGCTGGTGGGAAGGCGAGACCAGATCAAAGGACAATGATCACTTCAGGCTACCTAAGCGATGTAAGATACGTTCCCTTACGATCAGTAGGTTAGCGAGGCCATCATCCCTGAGCTGACCCTACCCCGCATAGCGCTTGAATTCGGCATGGTCGGCCGGCGTGGGATAGCCTGCACCAACTTTGACCACCTTCGAGTATTGCTTCCGCCAAGCACACCGTCGCCCGAGGATCGAGCGCAGGGGGGCTTCGCCCTGGCGATCTATTTCTCGATGTTCATTAACGCTGGAGCGGGCGAAGGGATTCGAACCCTCGACCCCGACCTTGGCAAGGTCGTGCTCTACCCCTGAGCTACGCCCGCTCTGGCGCCTATGTCCCGGCGAGCGCCGTGGACTGGGTGAGCGCGGGCTGTTAGCACCGGCTTTCAGGAACGGCAAGCCCAGATGCATGCGAAGACGAAACCATATCAAAAAGGGTTGGCTTCGCGCTCCGAGCGCCCACATAAGATGCCGGGTCACTATTTCGCCGCACGGCATGGGAGCATGATTTGGCTACTCTGGGCATGAGCAACGCTGAACGCGAGGCCGTCGAGGCGTTTCGCCGCGACGTCGTCGAGCCATCGATGTCCAAGCTGGTGATCATCGATTTCTGGGCAGAATGGTGCGGGCCGTGCAAGGCGCTGACCCCCGTGCTCGAAAAAGTCGCCGCCGCTTATGCCGACAAGGGCGTGGTGCTCGCCAAGATCGATACTGACAAGAACCAGTTCATCGGCGCGCAATTCCAGGTGAGATCGATCCCGACCGTCTATGCGATGTTCCAGGGCCAGCTGGTCGCCGACCTGACGAGCGCGCGCACCGAATCGCAGCTGAAGACGATGCTCGACCAAATTCTGCGCCAGGTGCCGGTGGACGTCGGCGCGGCAGCGCCCGATGCGGCGGCCGAGATCGAGCCGTTGATTGCCATGGCCGAAGAGGTGCTGGCAGCCGGGGACGGTGCGCGCGCGCTCTCGATTTTCGACCAGCTCATCGAGATGGCACCCGAGCATCCGGCGATTCTCTCTGGCCGAATCAGGGCGCTGATTGCCGCTGGCCAGCCCGACGATGCCGAAGCCGCGATTGCCGCGCTGCCCGAGGAGGTTGCCAAGCTGCCCGAAATTGCCCGCGCGCAATCAGCACTCGCGCTGGCCAGGGAGGCGGTGCCGGTCGACGATCTTGCCGGGCTCGCGGCATCGGTCGCTGCAAACCCTGCGGATATGGACGCACGCTATGCGCTGGCGGGCGGGCAGATGGCGATCGGCGAGCGCGACGCCGCGGCCGACACGTTGCTCGCCATGATTGCCGATGATCGCGCCTGGAACGAGGGCGCGGCGCGGCAGCGGCTGCTCAAGCTGTTCGATGTGGTCGGCCTGGAAGATCCCTGGGTCTCGGCCCAGCGCCGCCGCTTGTCTGCGATCCTGTTCGGATGACCGCGCTGCGCACCACCACGCGGCTGTCGGTGTTTCCGCTGTCGGGCGCGCTGCTGTTTCCGCGGATGCACTTGCCGCTGCACATCTTCGAGGAGCGCTACAAGGCGTTGATGAGCGATGCGATGGCGCGCGACCGCCGGATCGGCATGGTCCAGCCGCGGCCGAGCATGGGTGAGCGGACCGCTGCACCGGCACTTTTTCACGTCGGTTGTGTCGGCAAGATCGCGCAGTTCGAAATGCTCGATGATGGCCGCTATAATTTGGTGCTCGAGGGGCTGTCGCTGTTCCGCATCGTCCGCGAGCTCGACGTCACGACGCCATTCCGCCAGGTCGAGGCCGAGCTGATGCCGCCACGCGACGAGCAGGAGATCTTGTCGCTCTCTGGGCGCGCCGCACTGGAAATGGAATCGCGCCGCTTTGCCGATCTGCAGGGTTATGCGGTGGATTGGGACGCAGTGGAGCGGCTCGACGACGAATCGCTCGTCAACGGCGTCGCTCAGATCGCACCGTTCGATGTGGCGGCCAAGCAGGCGCTGCTCGAATCCGAATCGCTTGAGGCACGCGCTGAGTTGATCGTGCAGCTGATGCAGTTCTTTGGTCGGCATGACGGCGAGGATTCGGTGACGCTGCAATGAGTGGCACTGCGGGGGTCGATCCCTGGCTGCTGTCGATCCTCGTCTGCCCGATGACGCGAACGCCGCTTCATTACGACGGTGATGCGCAGGAACTGATCTCCGATGTGGCGGGCCTTGCCTATCCGATCAGGAACGGCGTCCCGGTGATGCTCGTCGAGCAGGCGCGGCAGCTGCCGCCGGCATGACAGCCCAAAAGAAAAAGCCTGGATCGATCGGCCTTGGGCTGTGGATGATGCTCGCGCATCTCTTTGAACCCAAAAAGGTCGCGTCAACCGAATTGATCGACACCCAGCGCCGGATCGGCAGCGATGCACAGCGATCGGCCAGGGCGGCGGCCGCAAAGCCGGACGCAGAGGTCTAAACCAGCTCGCCCTGTAGCAATTTCGGCAGATCGCCGCTCTCGCCGCGCGCCTCGGCCATAAAACGGGCCTTGAGCGGAGGGATCGCCTGCACGGCGCTCAACCCGAAGCGGCGGACTGCGCTTGCCGTCTTGCCGGGGATGCCGAACAGGCGGTTGAGCGTATCCGTGGCAGTGGCGACCATCAGCGTATCGAGCCCGCGCCAGCGCTCATACCGCGCCAGCAGCTGCGGATCGCCCAGGTCCATGCCCAGCCGCTTGCCATCCACCAGCACCTCGGCAAGCGTTGCAACGTCGCGAAAGCCAAGGTTCAGGCCCTGACCGGCAATGGGATGGATGCCGTGCGCTGCATCGCCCACCAGCGCGAGCCGATCGGCGGTGACATGGGCGGCGTGATGAAAGCCCAGCGGATAGGTGGAGCGCGGTGCCAGATTGCCGAGCGCGCCCAAAAAGCCGCCCATCTTCTTTTCCGCCTCGGCAAGGAAACCGCGATCGGACAATTTGAGCATGCCCGGCGCATCACGCTCGCCAACGGTCCAGACCAGGGCTGAACGGTTGCGCCCCGCCACCGGCAGCAGCGGCAGGATGGCAAAAGGGCCGGCGGGATAAAAAATCTCGAACGCGCAATTGTCGTGCGGGCGCTCATGCTCAAAGGCGGTGATGATCGCGTTGTGATTATACTGCCAGTGCGCGACGCGGATGCCGGCGGCGGCGCGCGTCGGCGAATTGCGGCCCTCCGCAGCGATCAGCAAGGGGGCCGCGATCGTCGCGCCGCTATCAAGCGTCATGGTCACACCCGCCGCGCCGCGATCAACCGCCACCGAACGGGTGCGCATGCGCAAGTCGATCTGGTCAGACGCCAGCGCCGCCTGGTGCAGCGTTGCCCGCAACAGGCGGTTTTCATACATCGTGCCCAGGGCGCCATCGGCCGCATCCGGCGCGAAATCGAGCGCGCCAGGTGCCAGCCCGTCGCTCACCCGGATCGAGGCGATCTCGCAGCCCTTGCCGGCCAGCATCGCGCCCACGCCGATCGCCCCCAGCATCCGGTGGCTGGCGCTGGCGATCGCGCTGGCGCGGCCATCGAAATTGGCCGCAAGCGTGACGGCGGGGTCTGCCGGATCGACCACGATGGTGGTGATGCCGTGCGCCGCCAGCGCCAGCGCAAGGCTGCAGCCGACCAGCCCGCCGCCCAGGATGATGACATCTGCCCGGTCGATTGTGTTTTCCATGTGCCTGCTCCTAACGCCCCGACACGGCCCTGCCAATCGGCTTGGCCCAGGCCGGGACCATGGGTGGTAGTCTTGACGCGGGACTCGCAGCGCGCGATTGTAGAACATCAAGCGTACATCTTTGCAGGGAAGAGCACATGGCGAGCCAGGCGCAACCGCCTCTTTGGCGTGAGACCGTGCGACACGGCGCACGGCGCAGCGGCGCGCTGATCGGGGCGATGGCGGTTGCAGGGCTTACCGCGATGCTCGCGGCCTGCCTGATCAGCTATCAGCCGAGCGATCCCTCGCTCAGCACGGTATCGGCGGGCCCTGCCCAGAATCTGCTCGGCAATGGCGGCGCGATGATCGCCGATGCGCTGCTCGCGCTGCTGGGCTGGCCGGTCGTGCTGCTGCTGCCCTTTGGCCTGATTTTGGCGACGCGCCTGTGGCGCGACGTGCCGCTTGGCCGCTGGCGCCGCATGCTGCTCAAGGGATTTATCGGCACGGCGCTAATGGCGACCGCCTTCGCCTTCGTATCGGCCAATGCGGTAAGCGCCCTGCCAGCGGGCTATGGCGGCGTGATTGGCTATAGCATTGCCGGGCTGCTGCGCTTGGCCATTGCCCAGATCGGCGATCCGACGGCTGTTCTGTGGACGACGCGGGGCGTGGGCGCGCTGGTGGGCGTGGCGGGGGTTATCGCCTATGCCATGAGCTATGCATTCGACTTTAGCGACCGGCCATGGCAATTCCGCCTGACAGCGCCGCGCGCGGAAACCGAGGACGAGGCGGCGATCGACGTTGAACCGGTGGCCATGCGCAAACCTGTGCCGCGCGCCGTGGCCGCGCCTGAAACGCGGCCAGGCCCGGTCATTGCCGAGCGTGCGCTGGCCCCGTCCACTGCCAAACCCCGCGCCAAGCAGGCCTCGCTCGATCTGCGCGACAATTACCGGCTGCCGCCGCTCGACCTGCTGACACCGGCACCCAAGGGCAGCAACCCGGTGATCGACAAGCAGGCGCTGGAGCGCAATGCGCGGCTTCTCGAATCGGTGCTCGATGATTTCAAGGTGAAGGGTTCGATCGTCGAGGTCCGGCCCGGCCCCGTCGTCACCATGTATGAGCTCGAGCCCGAAAGTGGCATCAAGGCGAGCCGGGTGATCCAGCTCGCCGACGATATCGCCCGCAACATGAGCGCGATTTCCGCGCGCGTCGCGACTATTCCGGGGCGCAGCGTGATTGGCATCGAGCTGCCCAATGCGCGGCGCGAGACGGTGAACCTGCACGAGCTGGTCGGCAGCCAGAGTTTCGAGGACCAGTCCGCGCAACTGCCGATTATCCTGGGCAAGAATATCGCGGGTGATCCGGTGATCGCCGATCTCGCGCCGATGCCGCATCTGCTCGTCGCGGGGACCACCGGCTCGGGCAAATCGGTGGGGCTCAACTGCATGATCCTGTCGCTGCTCTACCGGCTCACGCCCGATCAGTGCCGCATGATCATGATCGATCCCAAGATGCTCGAGCTGTCGATGTATGCGGATATCCCGCATCTGCTTGCTCCCGTCGTCACCGAGCCAGCCAAGGCGGTGCGCGCGCTGAAATGGGCGGTGGAGCAGATGGAGGATCGCTACCGGATGCTGGCCTCGGTCAATGTCCGCAGCCTGGCCTCGTTCAACGACAAGGTGCGCAGCGCCAAGGCCAAGGGCCAACCGCTCGGGCGCAAGGTGCAGATCGGCTATGATCAGGCGACCGGCCACCCGATCTATGAGGAGGAGCAGCTCGATTTCCAGCCACTGCCGCAGATCGTCGTCATCGTCGACGAGCTGGCCGATCTGATGATGACCGCGGGCAAGGAAGTGGAGTTCCTGATCCAGCGGCTGGCGCAAAAGGCGCGCGCCGCGGGCATCCACCTGATCATGGCAACGCAGCGTCCTTCGGTCGACGTGATCACCGGCGTGATCAAGGCCAATCTGCCAACGCGGATCAGCTTCCACGTCACCTCCAAGATCGATTCGCGCACGATTCTGGGCGAGCAGGGCGCCGAGCAGCTGCTGGGGCGCGGCGACATGCTCTACATGCCCGGCGGCAAGCAAATTGCGCGCGTCCATGGGCCTTTTGTGTCGGATGACGAGGTGCAGGCGGTTGCCAATCATTGGCGTGCGCAGGGGCAGCCCGATTATATCCAGTCGGTCACCGAGGAGCCCGAAGACGGATTCGCACTGGATGGCGCCCCGGATGGCGAGGATTCGGCCGAAGACCAGCAATATCGCAACGCTCGCCAGCTTGTCGCCGAAAGCCAGAAGGCATCGACCTCCTGGCTCCAGCGCCAGCTGCGAATCGGCTATAACAGTGCGGCGCGGCTGATCGAGCGGATGGAAAAGGACGGGCTAGTCTCGCGCCCCGATCATGTCGGTCGCCGGGAAGTGTTGATGGACCAGGAAGGGCGACCGCTCTAGCGCCAGCGGGAACCTGAAGGGTTCATGGCGGGTTCAAGCGATCTCCCGCAACACTGCTTTTTTTCGCCACCCTTGCTGGAGACGATCCTCTTGGCCTTTCGGTCCCTGTTTGCACTGCCACTGGTTCTTGCCGCGCCTGTTGCCCTCGCCGCGCCTGCGACCGGTGATCTGGCGCTGGTCCAGCAGCATCTTCGATCGGTGGAGAGTCTGACGGCCAATTTCACGCAGACCGACCGCAACGGCAAGTCGCTAGGTGGGGTGCTAACACTGAAAAAACCCGGCAAGGTGCGTTTTCAATATGAAAAAGGCGTGCCGATTCTGATCGTGGGCGATGGCAAGGCGCTGTGGTTTCTCGATTATTCTGTGGGGCAGAAGCAACGCTGGCCGATCGGCAATTCCCCGCTTGGCGTGCTGCTGGACCCGACCAAGGACGCGACCCGCTTTGCCAAGGTGGTGCCCGGTATCGACCCGCGCTTCATCATGGTCGAGGCGCGTGACCCCCGTCACCCCGAATATGGCCGGATCACCCTGATGTTTGCGCGTGAACCGTCTGCACCGGGAGGATTGATGCTGCAAGGATGGGTGACGCTCGACGCGCAGAACAACCGGACGACGATTCGCCTGTCCCGCCAGCGCTTCAACGCCCCGGTCAGCGACGGCGCGTTTCGCTGGAATGATCCGACCGCCGGTGCGAGGCGAAAATAACATTTCCATTCATATTGGCGACAGCTTTCGCGCAGTAAAAGGAATGTGCGAGTGCGGATCGGCCGGGATTTCCCCCCTGTTGCCCTGTCTGGTCCCCATTCTGCCTGCGTGACGAACGCTAGGTCGGCCCTCGTTCCATGCCCCCGGAGCGAGGGCCTTTCCATGCATGGCGCAAAGGGCAAGGCAGCTCTGGCGCGGAAGTGAAGGCGAGACTACATCGCAGCATGGCCGAAACGATCAGCATCGCCTCCTGGAACATCAACTCGGTGCGCTTCCGCATCGATATCGTCGAACGCTTCCTGCGCGAGGCGGCACCAGATGTCCTTTGCCTGCAGGAGACCAAGGTAATCGACGCCGATTTCCCGGCGGCCGCCTTTCGTGCGCTGGGGTATCGGCACATTATTCTTCATGGTCAGCGGATGCACCACGGTGTGGCGATCATTAGCAAGGTGCCGCTCGAAGCGGACGACCGATTCGATTGGCAGGCCAATAGCGAGGCGCGCCATGTCGGCGTGCGGTTGCCGGGCGGCCTGCGCATCGAAAATGTCTATGTGCCAGCAGGCGGTGACGTGCCAGACCGAACGGCAAACCCCAAATTCGGGCAGAAGCTCGACTTTCTCGATCGGATGACGCGCTGGTCCGAATCGCTTGATTGTCCCACGCTGCTGGTCGGCGATTTCAACATCGCCCCGCTCGAATCGGACGTATGGAGCCACAAGCAGCTGCTCGACGTCGTCAGCCATACGCCCATCGAAGTGGCCGCGCTGACCGCGCTGCAACAATCGAACGACTGGGTCGACCTTGGTCGGCATTTCGTGCCGCCGCCGACGCGGCTCTACACCTGGTGGAGCTACCGCGCGAAGGACTGGGCGGCATCTGACCGAGGCCGCCGGCTCGATCATATGTGGGCAACGCCCGACGTGGCCGCGACCGCGCAGTCGCATCGCGTGTTCGAGGACGCGCGCAGCTGGCTGAAACCATCCGATCACATCCCGATCATGACGGAATTCGCGCTTTGACGGCAAAGCACGTTGCGCAGGCGATCGATTCGCTCAGGCGGGGCTGGCCGGTGGCGATTCGTACCGATCGGGGCACGCTGGCGCTGCTCGCCATCGAATCCGCCGATCCCGTGCGGCTGGCGGCATTCGACCCCGAGTCGCGCGCGCCGGTGCTGATTTCATCGGGCCGGGCGGTAACGCTCAAGCTTTCCAATCAGCGCCCGGCCGCCGCCCCGCAATGCCCGGTGATGATCGAGCGCGTGCCCTGGCTCGATTTTGCCGCGGCAACCGCGCTGGCCGATCCGCAGTTCGATCTGCGCGATCCGCTCAAAGGGCCCTACCGCACGATCGACATTGCCAATGGCCGCGCGGCAGAGGCCGGGTTGCGGCTGGCGACGCTGGCGGGAATGCTGCCGGCCTTTTTCGCTGTCGATGGCGGCAGTGCGGAGCTGGTGATCAGCCCCGACGATATAGACGATCATGAAGATGCGCTTCGCCTGACGATCGCCGCGCGCGCTCATCTGCCGGTGGCTGGCGCTGAATCGGCCGAGATCGTTGCCTTTCGCACGCCCGAAATGCCCGGCGAGCATGTCGCGCTGCTGATCGGCGCGCCCGATGGTCGCCCCCCGCTCGTCCGGCTCCACAGCGAATGCCTGACCGGCGATGTGCTCGGCAGCCTGAAATGCGATTGCGGCCCGCAGCTCGATGCGGCGATTGCCGCCATCGCAGCGAATGGATGGGGTATTTTGCTCTATCTGCGGCAGGAGGGTCGCGGCATTGGCCTGATCAACAAGCTGCGCGCCTATGCCTTGCAGGACCAGGGATTCGACACCGTCGACGCCAATACGCGGCTGGGGTTCGCGGTCGATTCGCGTGACTTTGCGGTGGCGGCGCGGATGCTGTCGCTGCTCGGCCAGCGCACGGTGCGGCTATTGACCAACAATCCACAAAAGGTGGCGCAGCTGGAGGCGGCCGGGATTACGGTTGCCGAGCGAGTGCCGCACAAGCTGCCCGCGAACCCGCACAACGAACGCTACCTGGCGACCAAGCGCGACCGGACCGGCCACGAATTCTAGAGCATCGTGCTGTAATGCAGGATCACCCGTCACCCACGAGTGCAGCGAAGCAATCCAACCTATCCGCGAGCACGCCGCTGGATTGCTTCGCGGCGCTCGCAATGACGATTCATGGTTCAAGCACGAATTCTAGGCCAGCAGCCGCGCCACCTCGGCAAAATCATGCGCGATGGCATGGACGCCGATCGCCCGCAGCCTGTGCTGATGATCATCGGCACAGTGCCGCCCCGCACACAGGCCAATCACATGGGCGCCCGACGCGACGGCCCCTGTCGCGCCAACGGGTGAATCCTCGACAATGGCACAGCGATCGATCGGCACGCCGAGCGCCTGCGCGGCGTGGAGATAGAGATCGGGTGCCGGCTTGCCGCGTGTGACATGTTCCTTGCCGCTGTAAAGATGATCGCCGAACACATCGCGCAGGCCGATATGCTCAAGATGGCGGCTGATCCAGCGCGTCGAGCTTGATGAGGCAATAGCACGTGGCAGATCGGCCGGGAGAGAGAGGACAAAATCGATCGCGCCCGCGATGGGCTCGATCCCTTCTGCCATCACCCGGGCATCTTCCGCCGCGCGGGCCGACTGGAAATCGGCGGGCAGTGGCCGCCCGATCCATCGCTCGACGGCGGCGTGAAAATCGCGGTCCGCCAGCCCCATAAACTGCGCCATGGATTGCTCGACGGTAGTGGGGTGGCCGGCAGCCGTTAAAAAGGCAGCGATCTGGCTATTGCCGACATATTCGCTGTCAATCAGCACGCCGTCAAAATCGAAAATGATTGCGTCGATCTTCATGATCTATCTCCGAACAGGGCGCTGCCCACGCGAACATGCGTGGCGCCCAGCGTTACAGCCGTCTCGAAATCGCCCGACATGCCCATGCTGAGCCCAAGCAACCCATGGTCGCGCGCCAGCTTGGCCAGCAGCGCGAAATAGGGGGCGGGTTCCAGATCGGCCGGGGGGATGCACATCAACCCGGCAAGCGGCAGGCCAGCGTTGCGCGCCTCGCCGATCAGCGTCGCCAGCCCGGCGGTGGGGACTCCGCCTTTTTGGGGTTCATCGCCGATATTGACCTGGATGAAGCAGTCGGGGCGTCGGCCAGCCTTGTCCATCGCCCGCGCCAGTGCCGTCACGAGCGACGAACGATCGACCGAGTGGATCGCGTCGAAAAGCGCCACCGCCGCATCAGCCTTGTTCGACTGGAGCTGGCCGATCAGGTGGAGCGCGATGCCTGGCGTTGTCTCGACCAGCGCGGGCCATTTCGCTTCGGCTTCCTGCACGCGATTTTCACCGAAGACGCGGTGCCCGGCGGCGATGATCTGTGCGATCGCCTCAGCGGGATGCGTCTTTGACACGGCGATCAGCGTCGTCGCTGAGGGCGCGCGCCCGGCGAGTGCCGATGCGTGCGCGATGGTGGCGTGAATGTCGGCGAGCCGGTCGACGACATGGGCGGCAGGATCGCGGCTTTTCATCGGCGTGCTATAGGCAGGCAAATGCGCGCTCGCCACCCTGCTTTGCCGACCCAATGGCTGATGACCGATGAGCGGCTGGGCGAGCGATTATGGCAGGTGCTTGAGCAACTGCCGGCGGGCAGTGGTGTGATCTTCCGGCATTATACGCTGAGCACCAGCGAACGCCGCGCGCTGTTTGCACGTATTGCGCGCATCGCTCGGCGACGACGGCTGCTGCTGGTGCGCGCGGGTAGCGATTATCTGGGGCGGCACGAGCAAGGTAGGCACGGCCGAGAACGGGTTCGGCGGGGCAGGCACCCTCATTCATTGCGAACATGGCCCGCGCACAATGTTGCTGAAGTAATCGCCGGACGCCGTGCGAAGGCCGACGCCATCCTGATTTCCCCGATCTTTGCGACACGGTCGCATCCGGGCGGACGCGCCCTGGGGCCGGTCCGCGCCGCTGCGCTTGCCCGGCTTGCGCCGGGTCGGGCGATCGCGCTTGGCGGCATGGATGCGCAGCGTTTCAGGCGGCTGCGCCAGTCAGGGTTTCAGGGCCAGTCTGGATTTCAGGGATGGGCTGCGATCGACGGATGGCAGCGGGATCAAGCACCGCGCGATTAGAAGCGAAGCGCGGTGCCGATATACACGGCCTGGCTATCCCGGCGATTGTCGGTCAGCCGTTCGAGGCGGTTGTTATTTTCCCGCTTGTAGCGAAGCCCGGCGGTGAGATCGATATTGCGCGAGAGCGAATAGGAGCCGCCAAGATCGATCGCCATGCTTGGATCGTCCGCAACCAACTTGGGCGTATCGCCGAGTGGCCGATCGGCAACTGCCTTTACGCGGGCGCTGGCGCGCTTGCCGGTAAAGCTGAGGCCGACATCAACCGATTCGCGGCTGCCCGGCAAGCCGCCAAGATCAAGCCGTGCCACATCGCCCGACAGCGCAAATTTCTTCCAGCCAACCGAAACGCCGAGATTGTACGCGACTGGCACCAAACCGGTGGAAATGCTTGCTGCCGGCTCGATCGAGCCCACCCGCTGCGCCTCACGCGAAGCCACCGAAGAACGGGCGCGCACCGCCACCGTCACCGCGCGGCTGCCATTACGGCGTGATTCTGAAGGGGTGAACCGGAAATCGCCACTGTCGAGCCCGCTGCGTGCCAGCAGGGCGGCCAGCTTGGGATCGGCCGATGCGGGCGTAAAGGTCGCGATGCTGCGCGACACGGTGCTCGGCTCGGCAAGCGTAAAGCGGCGACCGGCATCGGGCGCACCGATCGCTGGCGCAACCATACCAGCGACGACAAGCGCCCCCAGCATGGTTCCAGCAATCAAGCGATACGACGTCACCATCAATTCCCTCTGATTCGTAAACCGAACTATCATGATTCGATTGGCGCAGGCCACCGGCTCAATGCGCTTTGTGCCGATAGTGTTGCATAGTCCCCACAATAAACCGCTGAGTCGGGCTCCGCTGCCACGCTTGCGGCTCGCGCCATACCAACTATAGATGCCCCCGACCGTTTTTTCACGTTTTCGACCAGGGAATAGCCGATGACCCGCCTGTTGCGCACCGCGATCGTGGTTTCGCTCATTATGCCACTCGCCGCCTGTGGGGGTGGCGCAAAAGATCGTCCGCGGGGGGACCTTGCCGCCTCCAAGGTGACGACCATCGGCGTTAACAGCTATTTGTGGCGCGCCTCGCTCGACACGATCAGCTTCATGCCACTGCTGCAGACCGATTCAAACGGCGGCGTGATCGTCAGTGACTGGTATGCCAATCCCGCCTCACCCGCCGAGCGGATGAAGGTGACGATCTCGATCCTCGACCAAGATCTGCGCGCGGATGCGTTGCGCGTCGCGGTGCTGCGCCAGATCAATCGCAACGGCCAGTGGATCGACGCGCCGGTGCGCGCGGCCACTGCGCAAAAGCTGGAAGACATCATCTTGACGCGCGCGCGCGATCTGCGCCGCGCCGCTATCGCTGGTTAAAGGAACAACCATGGCGTCGCGCTTTAACGCGCTGAAGGCCGACGCTGCCTGGCAGGCGGTCTGGGAAGAACGCCAGACCTTCGCTGCGGCCAGCGCCGGCAACGGCAGCAACAACAAGCAGCGTTCCTATGTGCTTGAGATGTTTCCCTATCCATCGGGACGCATCCATATGGGGCATGTCCGCAACTATACGATGGGCGACGTGCTCGCGCGTTATCGCCGGATGATGGGGCATGAGGTGCTCCACCCGATGGGGTGGGATGCGTTCGGCATGCCGGCTGAAAATGCAGCGATGGAAAAGGGCGTCCACCCCGGCAGCTGGACCCGCGCCAATATCGCCAACATGAAGCGCCAGCTCAAGCAATTGGGCTTCGCGCTTGATTGGTCACGCGAACTATCCTCGTGCGAGCCTGAATATTATGGCCATGAGCAGGCGATGTTCCTCGATCTGCTCGCCGCCGGCCTCGTTTATCGCCGTGAATCGGCGGTCAACTGGGATCCGGTCGACATGACCGTGCTCGCCAACGAACAGGTGATCGACGGCCGCGGCTGGCGATCCGGCGCGCTGGTCGAGCGGCGCAAGCTGAGCCAGTGGTTCCTGAAGATCACTGATTTCGCCGACGATCTGCTCGATGGGCTGGGCGCGCTCGATGCGTGGCCCGACAAGGTCAAGCTGATGCAGGAAAACTGGATCGGTCGCAGCCAGGGCCTCGCCTTTCGCTTCGCGCTGTCGGTCGGCGGCGATGTGGAAGTGTTCACGACCCGGCCCGATACGATCTTCGGCGCCAGTTTTGTGGCGGTTGCCGCCGATCACCCGATCGCGCAAGGCGTGGCGGCGACCAGCACCGAAGCGGCGGCCTTCATCGAACGCTGCCGCAAGGGCGGCACGACCGCTGCCGAACTCGAAACCCAGGAAAAGCTCGGCTTCGATACCGGGATCACCGCAACCCACCCCTTCGATCCGGCGTGGCAGTTGCCCGTCTATATCGCCAATTTCGTGCTGATGGACTATGGCTCGGGTGCTGTCTTCGGCGTGCCCGCGCATGATCAGCGCGATCTCGATTTCGCCCGCAAATATGCGCTCTCGGTCAAGCGCGTCGTGTCGGACGGCGATGTCGATACGCCGATTTTCAGCGGCAATGAGGCCTATACCGGCCCCGGCACGCTGGTGAATTCGCATTTTCTTGACGGCATGGATGTCGAGGATGCCAAGCGGACCGTCATCCAGCGCGCCGAGGGCGAGGGCTGGGGCACCGGGCGCACCGTGTTTCGCCTGCGCGATTGGGGCGTCAGCCGCCAGCGTTACTGGGGCACGCCGATTCCGATCATCCACTGCGACGCGTGCGGTGCGGTCCCCGTCCCGCGCGATCAGCTGCCGGTGGTGCTGCCCGAAGATGTCAGCTTCGACATCCCCGGCAACCCGCTCGATCGCCACCCGACATGGAAGCATATCGATTGCCCGACTTGTGGTGCGGCGGCCCGGCGCGAGACCGATACGCTCGACACCTTCGTCAATTCCTCCTGGTATTTCATCCGCTTCGCCAGCCAGCCGCTGAACAAGCCGTTCGACCAGGCGGAGGCCGAACGCTGGCTGCCGGTCGGGCAATATATCGGCGGGGTCGAGCATGCGATCCTCCATTTGCTCTATGCCCGCTTCTGGACGCGCGCGCTCCAGCATATCGGCCAGCTCAATGTGGCCGAACCCTTTGCCGGGCTGTTCACGCAAGGGATGGTGACGCACGAGACGTATAAATCGGCGGACGGGCAATGGCTCTCGCCCGATGACGTCATCCAGCAAGACGGCGAGTGGACGGTGCGCGAAGGCGGCGGGGCGGTGACGGTCGGTCGCGTCGAGAAAATGTCCAAGTCCAAGAAGAACACGATCGATCCCGAGCCGATCGTCGCGCAATATGGTGCGGATGCGGTGCGCTGGTTCATGCTGTCGGACAGCCCGCCCGAGCGCGATCTGCCCTGGACCGAATCGGGAATCGAGGGTTGCTGGCGGTTCATCCAACGGCTCTGGCGGCTGCTGCAGTCGGAAAGCGCCGGGGATGGTGCCGACCCCGCGCTCGACCGCAAGCTCCACCAGACGATCGCCGCGGTCGGGGCCGATATCGAAGCGCTGAGCTTCAACAAGGCGGTTGCGCGTATCTACGACCTGACCAATGTTATCGAGAAGGCCGCGCCGTCGGCTTCGCGCACGGCGGCGCTGGTCGCGCTGTTGAAGCTCGTGTCGCCAATGGTCCCGCATTTGGCCGAAGAGGCCTGGGCAGCGATGGGTGGCGAAGGGTTGATCGCCGATGCCGCCTGGCCAGCGATCGATCCCGCGATGCTCATCGACGACGAAGTGACGATCGCTTTCCAGGTCAACGGCAAGCTGCGCGACACGCAGCGCGTTGCCAAGGGGCTGCCGCGCGAGACGATAGAAGCGATGGCGCTGGCCAATGCCCATGTGCAGCGCATATTGGCCGGGTCCGCTCCCAAAAAGGTGATCATCGTGCCAGACCGACTTGTGAACATCGTCGCATGAAGTGCTGGATCGCCCTTGCCGCCATGTTGCTCGCCGTGCCGCTGGCGGGTTGCGGGCTTCACCCGCTCTACGGTGGCGGCAGCAATGGCAAGGTGGTGAGCGCGCTGGCGCAAGTGGAGATCGCGCCGATCGAAGGGAAAGCCGGGTATCTCGTCGGCAATGCGGTGCGCGACCGGCTCTCGGCCGCGCGACCAACGGCGCCTGCCTATCGGCTTGAGGTGAAGCTCGATGATCGCATCATCGGCCTGGGTGTGCGGCGAGACGACACGATCACGCGCGAGCGACGGACATTGCGTGCGCGATATCAGCTTGTTGACCTGGCGAACGGCGCAGTGGTGCTCGATGCAACCGCCGGATCCGATGCCGGCGTCGACGTTGTTGGCTCGGAATATGCGACCATCGCTGCCGAGGACACGGCACTTGAGCGCCTCTCGGCTATCGTGGCCGACCAAATCGTCGCGCGCATCGCGCAATATGCGGAACGCGCAAGCCCGCCCGCCCCGTGAAGGCGAGTGCCAGCCAGCTTCGCCAAGCGCTGGACAGCGCCAGCCCCGCGGTCCGCCTTTACCTGTTGCACGGACCCGATGATTCAGGCGCGCGCGAATGGGCGCTGCGGCTGGCGCGCGCCATGGGGCCAGAGGCCGAGCGAACCGATTTCGACGGCGCGGCGCTGAAGGCAGATCCCGGCTTGCTAGCCGCCGAGGCAGCATCCTTGTCACTCTTTGGTGGCGCGCGTTTCATCCGGGTGACGGGGGTGGGCGAGGAGAGCCATGACGCCATCGCCGCCTTGCTCGAGGCCGAGCAAGCGGGAAACCCCGTCATCATGATCGGTCCGACGCTGAAAAGCACGGGCAAGGTGGTCAAGCTGGTGCTGGCGGCCACCAACGCGATGAGTTTTGCCTGTTATCCGCCGGACGCAGCCGAGGGCGACCGGCTGGCAACGACGATCGCGGCCGAACATGGCATGCGCGCCAGCCCTGGCGCGGCCCACCGGCTGTTTGCCAGCTGTGCCGGTGACCGCGCTGTGCTGACGCGCGAGATTGAGAAATTGGCGCTGTACCTCGACGCGGCGCCAGAGCGACCGATGCCGCTGGAAGAGAATGCCATTGATGCCGTGGGGGCTGATCTGGGCGAGGGAGAAATGGCACGCGCCATCGAGGCCGCCATCGATGGCAATGCAGCCGCCGTCGGGGCCGAGCTTGCCCGATTGGCGGAGACCGGCGTATCGCCGATCCCGCTGCTGCGCGGCTTGGTGCGCCGATTGATGGTGTTGGCCGAGCTGCGCGCGGCGGTCGAAAATGGGGCATCGATCAACGACACGATCGAGCGCCACCGGGTTTTCTTTCGCGAAAAGGCGAGCACGGCGCACGCGCTGCGGCATTGGAACCCGGTTAGGCTGAGTGGCGCGATCAATCACCTGCGTCAAACCGAGCGCGCGATGATGACATCAGCCAGCGCAGGCGGGGTACTCGCCGAAACAGCGTTTCTGGCAGTCGCCCGCGCCGCCAGATCAGCCCAGCGCTAGAGCGTTTCGCCGCTCAGGCGCTGGCAAATCATATCAAGCTGGTCGAGCGTGGAATATCCAAGCGTCAAGGTGCCCCCATTCGCGCCAAAAGAGATGCGCACGGTAAGCCCCAGCATGTCGGCAAGCTGACCTTCTAGCGCCGCGATATCATGATTCGGGCCCTGGGCGGCCTTCCGTCCGCCACGGTCCTGTTCAGGCTTTGCCGCGCGTGCAAGCTTTTCGGTTTCGCGGACTGACAATTGACGGTCAACCACGTCCCTTGCCAGCGCCTCGGGATCGCGCGCGCCAATGATCGCGCGCGCGTGCCCCATGCTCAACTGGCCTTCGACGACAAGTTTTTGAACCGGTGCCGGCAGCTCAAGCAACCGCATGAGATTGGCGACGTGGCTGCGCGACTTGTGGACGATCTTCGCCAGTGCCTCTTGCGTGTGCCCGAAATCGCCGACCAGGCGCGCATAGGCCTCCGCTTCTTCGATCGCGTTGAGATCCTGCCGCTGAATATTTTCGACAAGCGCCACTTCAAGCGTTTCGGCGTCATCGAAGTCTCTAATAACAACAGGTACTTCGTGCAGTCTTGCCCGTTGCGCCGCGCGCCAGCGGCGTTCGCCTGCAACGATCTGAAATCCCTTGCCAAAGGGGCGCACGACGATGGGCTGGATGAGGCCGCGCGTGGCAATTGAATTGGCCAGCTCATCAAGCGCAGCCTCGTCGAAACGGCGACGCGGCTGGCCCGGATGCGGTGTCAGCGAGCCGACTGGCAACATCCGCAACCCCGTCGACGCAACAGCACCAGGCGCGATCGGCTCTTCGCGTTGAACATCCCCCATCAAGGCGCTCAGGCCCCGGCCGAGCCCGGGACGTGCCTTGCGCAGGACGGTGCTGGCGGCGTTGGACATTGGCTGATCGGTCATGCGGCTTTGGCGTCTCTCGGTGGCATTTTGGGCAAGCGCGCGATCAACTCACGGGCGAGCGAGATATACGCTTCCGAGCCGGAACAGCGATGATCGTAGATCAAGGCCGGCAGCCCATGACTTGGCGCTTCCGACAGACGTACGTTGCGCGGGATGACGGTATCGAACACCACCTTGCCAAGCACGGCGCGGACATCTTCGGATACTTGTTCGGTCAAGCGGTTGCGGCGATCATACATCGTCAAGGCAACGCCCAGGATCGACAAACCGGGATTGAACCGCGTTCTGATCCGCTCGACCGTATTGAGCAACTGGCTGAGCCCCTCCAGCGCAAAGAATTCGCATTGCAGCGGCACCAGCAATGAATCGGCCGCCACCATCGCGTTCATCGTCAGCAAGCCGAGCGACGGCGGGCAATCGATTAGCACCACATCCCAGCGATCGGGCGCTTTGGAAAAAACTTTGTCCAAGCGATGCGTACGCTCATCGAATTCGACCAGCTCGATTTCAGCGCCTGACAGATCGACCGTTGCGGGAACAATGTCCAGATTGGGCACGCGCGTCGGCATGAAGCTGTCTTCAAGTGCCGCTTCGCCGACCAGGAGATCATATGATGACCGATCGCGGTCAGCGCGGCTGATTCCCAGGCCTGTCGAGCAATTGCCCTGGGGATCGAGATCGATCAGCAGCACCCGCATGCCGGTGGCCGCAAGCGCCGTACCGAGGTTGATCGCCGTGGTCGTCTTGCCCACGCCACCTTTCTGGTTGGCAATCGCTATGCATTTCATCGGCGGGCGACACCTTTTGCGGTGATGATCATCGATTGTGCGTCGGTGATGCTATGTTCCACGTGGAACACGCCTTGCCATGTCTGACGGGCGGTTGCCACCTCTTCTACGGCGGACTGGCCCTTTGGGAGCAACCAAAGCGTCTTTCTTGTGGATAAATGCTGGGCAGAGGCAAAAAGACTTGGAAGTGCTGCGACCGCACGCGCGGAGATCACCGCGGCTTTGGCGTCAACGAGTTCAGCCCGGCAGGCAGCAACCTTCACCCGTGCGTCGATCCCCAACGTCGCAGCAACGCGCTCAAGGAACAAAGCGCGTTTACGCCGCGGCTCGACCAAGGTGACCTGCCGGTCGGTCAGAATGGCAACAACTATCCCCGGGAACCCTGCGCCGGTGCCAATATCGATCCAATGGCCGGGATCATCATTGGCCATTGGCACAAGCTGCGCCGAATCGGCGATATGCCGGCTCCAGATAGAGTCGAGGCTGGCCGCGGACACAAGATTCTGGACCGCCGCTTCCTCGACCACCATGGCGCAAAACGTCTCGAGCAGTGTTTCACGTGAAACATCAAAGCGCGTACGGATCCAGTCCCGCGCCTCGTCCTCGGTCATGCTGCCAGGCGCCGTGCATGGAGCAGAATTGCCGACAGTGCTGCTGGGGTGATTCCCCTGATTCGGCCAGCAGCGGCCAACGAGGTCGGCGCGGCCGCCGTCAGCCGTTCCACCATCTCGTTCGACAGCCCCGCAATCGCCGAAAAATCGAGGTCGGGGGACAACGTGAGCGCTTCCTCGCGCCGAAGGTGAGCAATCTCACTCGCCTGACGCTCAAGATAGGGAGCATAACGCGCATCCTCGGCGATTTCAGCCACCAACAACGGGTCAAATTGCGCGGACAGCCCGGGCGAGACATGCTCCACCGATATGCCGGGAAAGCGCAGCCATTCGAAGGCGGTGCGCCGGACACCGTCATTGGCAAGCGGCGCACCGCGTTCAGTGAGTTCCTGGGTAGTGAGGGAAACGGACAAGTTGGCCCGGATCAATTCTGCAGCAGACTGCCGATCGGCGTAGCGTCGGCGACGGTCTGAGCCGAGACTGCCCGCTTCGGCCGCAAGGGTGCAGAGCCGGGTCTCCGCATTGTCGGCACGCAGGTGCAGCCGGTACTCTGCTCGCGCCGTCAGCATACGATAAGGCTCGGTGACGCCATGCAACACGAGATCGTCGATCATGACGCCAAGATAGCTGCTCGCTCGATCAAGGATAACCGGCGCAGAGTCCCGCGCATGCGCGGCTGCATTGAGCCCTGCCAATAGCCCCTGCCCCGCCGCCTCTTCATATCCCGTGGTGCCATTGATCTGGCCGCAGCAGAACAGGCCCGGCACTGCGCCGACGGCAAGCGACGGGTTTAGAGCGCGCGGATCGATGTGGTCATACTCCACCGCGTAACCAGGTGTCGCAATGCGGGCGTGTTCCAGCCCGGGAATTGAGGCAATCATCGCTGCCTGGACGTCACTTGGAAGCGAGGTCGAGATGCCATTGGGATAGATGAGATGATCGTCCAGCCCCTCTGGCTCCAGAAAGATCTGGTGACCATCCCGATCCGCAAACCGGTGGATCTTGTCCTCGATCGAGGGGCAATAACGCGGACCCGCAGCCCCGATTGCGCCCGTGAACAGCGGGGAACGGTGCAGGCTTTCGCGGATAATCGCGTGCGTGCGCTCCATTGTCCGCGTGATGGCGCAAAACAGCTGCGGTAGCTGGCGTGACTGCGTGAGCGGCGACATCGTCCAGTCATCCGCATCGGATGGCTGTTCCTCCAGCGCGCCCCAATCGATTGTGCGCCCATCGAGCCGTGGCGGGGTGCCCGTCTTGAGCCGGGCCATCGGCAGTCCCATGCCGCGTAACTGCATACCAAGGGTGGTCGCGGCGCGCTCGCCCCATCTGCCACCGGCATCGCGCTCATCGCCGCAAAAAAGGCGCCCGCCGAGGAAGGTCCCCGTCGCCAATACGACCGATCGGGCATGCATGTCGCGTCCATCGGCAAGCGTTACGCCCGTCACGGTCTTGCCCGCGAGGCGCAAGGCAGATGCTTCGCCGGCTATGATATCGAGACCATCCTGATCGGCCAACATCGCCTGTATGGCAGCGGCGTAGCGTCGCCGGTCTGCCTGGACGCGGGGACCACGCACTGCAGTGCCCTTGCTGCGGTTGAGCATGCGGTAATGGATGCCAGCGGCGTCAGTCGCCCGCGCAATCAGCCCGTCAAAGGCGTCCACTTCCCGTACAAGGTGCCCCTTGCCGAGCCCGCCAATGGCTGGATTGCAGGACATGGCACCGATTTTCGCCGGATCGAAGCTGATCAGCGCCGTGCGTGCCCCACGGCGCGCAGACGCGGCCGCTGCCTCGGTCCCCGCGTGGCCCCCGCCCACGATGATGACATCATAATCCATCTGCGCTCGCTATGCCGTGACCGATCGCGTGTCAAAACTGTTCCACGTGAAACATCACTTGCCGATGCAAAATCGTCCGAACAACGCATCGAGCACATCTTCGACGCCCACAGCGCCTGTCACCCGGTCTAGTGCTGATCGCGCCAGCCTCAGTCGTTCCGCCAGGATGATGACATCGTCATCGCTTACGCTGCCCTCAAGCGCCTCAAGGCAAAGCGAGATGAGCGATCGCTGCCGCTCATTAAGCGCAACGCTGTCGGGCTGGGGCAACAACAGACCTGCACGCTCGCCAATGGCTTGCCACAAAGCGGGCAACCCATCGCCCGTGAAGCCGGAAACACCGATCCGGCCGGTCGGTATGTCCGGCCGTACATCAGCGCGCGGCCACACCCATAACGCCGCTATCCCCTCGGGCGGTGGCATTTCGTCCAGCCACAGCAGAATATCTGCCTCCGCCATTGCCAAGTGTGCGCGCGCAACCCCGATGGTCTCAATGGGATCCAGCGAGGACTCAACAAGGCCGGCGGTGTCGCTCAATACATAGGCAACGCCCTGCCGGATAACCGCCGCATCGATTCGATCGCGGGTAGTGCCCGCGATCGGCGAAACGATCGCCGCGTCACGGTCGACCAGGGCGTTGAACAGCGTCGATTTTCCGGTATTTGGCGCCCCCGCCAACACCAGCTTAATCCCGCGATGAAGCCGCTCAACCGGCGGTGTCGACAGGGTACGGCCGATATCCTCCGACAACTCGGCAATCAGATCGCGCACCGGCAAGATCGAGGCCTGATCAACATCGTCCTCATCCGAAAAATCGAGCGCCGCCTCCACCAAGGCGGAAATCATCAACAGGCGCTCTGCCCACCCCGCCACCGACCGGCTGACGGCACCCTCTGCCACCGCGAGCGCCGCGCGGCGCTGGCCTTCGGTCTCGGCGGACAGAAGATCGGCGAGCCCTTCTGCCTCGGCAAGGTCTATCCTGCCTGCCATGAGTGCGCGGCGGGTAAATTCACCCGCCTCCGCAGGGCGGAGCCCAGCAATGTCGGCGAGTGCGGCCTGCACGGCCGCCACGACCGCGCGGCCACCGTGGAGGTGCAGCTCGACCAGGTCTTCGCCGGTCGCACTTGCGGGCCCTTTGAAACAGAGCAGCAGTGCTCGATCAAGCAGTGCGCGATCGACGGGATGGCGAAGCGCCCGCAGCACCGCACGGCGCGGTTCGGGCAACGAGCCGCCGGTCAACATCATTGCTGCTGACATCGCCGCGGGACCGCTTATGCGCAGCACTGCGATGGCGGCCGGCGGGGCACCGCTCGCCACGGCGTAAATCGTATCCGGTGTCACGCCGGTCTTTTATCTTGCAGGATGCCGACGTTGTTCGAACGCCTCATGCTTTCGGACGAGTGTTGCTATCGAACAACTGCCGCCAGAAATTTAGCCCGGCCTCACCCATCGGCGCCCAGCTTCGCATGACCGACTCGAGCAGCTCGGGCTTGATCTGCCCATCAAGCGAATCAGTGAGGACAGCGATGTATTTTTCATGCACCGGCGTGAAATCGGGCAGGCCCATCAACCGGCGCGCTTCCTCGGGCGTGCATTCCACATCGACACTAATCTTCATTGGCCAGTCCAACCCTGCTTGAGCATCGCCCAGATACGATGCATATCGCTACCATGTATGCGCGCGAGTTCGCACAGATCGCAACGCCCATCGGCACGATTACTGTTGCAGCCGAAGGGCCGATGCTCGTTTCGCTTTCCATCGGCGATGCGGATGGACCCGTTCCACGTGGAACAGCCGGGGTTTTGGCACGCGCAGTTGCTCAACTCCAAGCCTGGTTCAATGGTGACTTGACCGCCTTCGATCTCCCACTCATGCCGCTAATCACGCCGCGGGGTGAAGTCCTGCGCCAGGGCATGATTGACATCGGCTATGGCGAGACAGCAAGCTACGGTGCCCTTGCCAAACGGCTTGGATCAGCCCCGCGCGCCATTGGTCAAGCTTGTGCGCACAATCCGCTCCCGATCATCGTCCCCTGCCACCGCATACTATCCGCAGGCGATGTGCTCGGTGCCTATTCGGCCGGCGACGGCCCACGGACCAAAGCGTGGCTGCTGGCCCATGAACAGCGTCACCGGCCCCAATCGGGGCGACTATTTTAGAGAAAGCCCGACATCATCGGCTCGACGTCGAACCAGCCATCATAGATCATCCGGCCCGCGACATAGAGGATGATCACCAGCCCGACCCACGCGATCCAGCGATACCGCTCGATATATTTGGCAATCACATTGGCCGCGACGCCCATCAAGGCAACCGACAAGACTAACCCGATGACCATGATGCCCGGATGCGCGCGTGCTGCACCCGCCACCGCCAAGACATTGTCGAGGCTCATCGACACATCAGCGAGTGCAACCGCCCACGCCGCCCCGATGAAGCTTTTGGGCGGGCGAATGCCGCTATCATCCTCACCGCCCGGGCCGTTATGCGGCTGGAGCTCGCGGTACATTTTCCATGCTACCCACAGCAGCAACAAGCCGCCGCCAAACACCAGCCCGTAATGCTTGAAGCTCTCCAGCCCATAAAGCACCGCAACGGCGAAAACGATCCTGAGCACTAACGCCGCCAGGATGCCGATACCGATCACCTGCTTACGCTGGGCGGCCGGCAGACCTGCGGCAAGCGCGCCTACCACCACGGCATTATCGCCGGCCAGCGCCACATCGAGCAACACCACGGTGCCGAAGGCAACCAGCGCTGAGGTTGTGCCGATATTGGCAAAATCAGCGAGGATGTGCTGCCACAGATAGGACATCGACATCGGCTCGGCGGCGGCGGCAGCTAACAGAGCCAGCATGGTCAGCACTCCGGAAGGGGCAGGTTACTGATTCATCGAATCGAAGAAGTCTTCGTTGGTCTTCGAATCCTTCATCTTATCGAGCAGGAATTCCATCGCGTCGATGGTGCCCATTTGCATGAGGATCCGGCGCAGCACCCACATTTTGGAGAGCTTCCCCTTGTCGACCAGCAGTTCTTCCTTGCGGGTGCCGGACTTGCCGACATCCAGAGCTGGGAAGATGCGCTTATCCGCCACCTTGCGATCAAGCACGATTTCTGAGTTACCCGTGCCCTTGAATTCCTCGAAGATCACCTCGTCCATCCGGCTGCCGGTATCGATCAGCGCAGTCGCGATGATTGACAGCGAGCCACCCTCTTCGATGTTGCGTGCCGCACCGAAGAAGCGCTTGGGACGCTGCAACGCGTTGGCGTCCACACCGCCGGTCAGCACCTTGCCCGATGAGGGGACGACGGTGTTGTAGGCGCGGCCGAGGCGGGTGATCGAATCGAGCAGGATGACGACATCC
>CAZXBM010000016.1:0-52193 GCA_964638495.1 uncultured Stakelama sp.
CGCAGACGGTGGCGGTGGCGACGCCGTGCTGGCCGGCGCCGGTCTCGGCGATGATCCGCGTCTTGCCCATGCGCATCGCGAGCAGGATTTGCCCGACGCAATTGTTGATCTTGTGCGCGCCGGTGTGATTGAGCTCGTCGCGCTTGAACCAGATTTGCGCGCCCATTTCGGGCTCGGCGCCCTTGCGCAGTTCCTCGGTCAGGCGCTCGGCGTAGTAAAGCGGGCTGGGGCGGCCGACATAATGTTCGAGCAGATCGTCAAACTGCGCGTGGAAGGCGGGGTCTGCCTTGGCGCGGTTATATTCGGCCTCAAGCTCGAGGATGAGCGGCATGAGCGTTTCGGCGACATAGCGGCCGCCGAAATCGCCGAAATGGCCGCGGTCATCGGGCTGTGCGCAAAAGGAATTGGGAGCGGGGATGGGTGCGTTCATAATGACGACAATGCTTTAAGGAAGGTGGCGATCTTGTCCATATCCTTGACGCCGGGCGCGCTTTCGACGCCGGAGGAGACATCGACAAGATCGGCGCGTGTTATTGCCACCGCCTCAGCGACATTGTCTGCGCTGAGCCCGCCCGACAAGGCCCAGGGCAGCGGGTGGCGAACGTCGCGCAGCAGGGTCCAGTCGAAGCGCACGCCCATGCCGCCGGGCAGGGTCGATCCTTCCGGCGTCTTGGCATCATAGAGGATGCGGTCGGCGGCGCCGGCAAAGCTGGCCGCCGCCGCCAGATCGCGCTGCTCGCGAATCGCGAGGGCTGCCCAGATGTCGAGGCCAGTGCGCGCCTTTAGCCGGGCGGCGCGCTCGGGGGTTACCTTGTGGAGTTGCAGCGCGGTGAGCCCGGCATGGGTGATCGCCTGATCGACCAGGCCATCATCAGGATCGACGAACACGCCAACGCGCCCGACATGATCCGGCACGCGCGCGGCGAGCTGGCTGGCGGCATCAGCCGTCAGGTGCCGGGGTGATGGGGGATAGAAGACGAAGCCGATATGGCGCGCGCCACCCTTGATCGCCGCATCGAGCGTTTCTGGCGTTGCAAGGCCGCAAATCTTGGCGCGAACGGGCATGGCAGCCTCTTTGCCGTGCCGCCCGTCAAAGGCAAGCCGGGTTCGGTCGATTTGGCCGGTGACGCAGCGATGGGCCGACGCGTTTGGTTCAGATCAGTCCGGGCACGAACCGCTTCACTCGGGCGGCATACGCATCATAGGCCGCGCCGAATTCTGCCCGAAGCACTTTTTCCTCGAGCGACACGCGCAGCCATGTGGCCAGGCAATAGAGCGGGATGGCGACAATCAGGCTCGCCGCATGGCCATAGGCGATCGCCATCGCGACCATGAACAGGCCGAGCGCGACGTAGATGGGGTTGCGGACATAGGCAAAGGGGCCGCTCGTCACGAGGCTCGCATCGCCCCTGGTCCGCGCGACGAGCGCCCAGTTGCGCCCCATCGTGCGCGATGACCAATCGAACAGGTAGACGGCGCCGAGCATCAGGACGAGTATGGCCGCGGCGTGGAGCATGGCGGTTGCCGTCCATGGATCAACGCTCGCATCGATCGGGCCGAACCCGGTTAGCCCAATGGCGACGCCTTGCAGAGCGATCCACATAACCGAGCGAGAATCGCGCTTGCCGCCACTGTCGGGCTGATCCCCGCGTGCCCGCAGGCGGGCTCCGCCGAACGCCCATAAAAAGGCGACGAAGCCGATGCCGAGGGCGATCAGGCCGGGCAGGGCGACAGGATCATGAGGAAAAAGCACGCGCGGCCCCTTGCTGTATTAATGATCTAATACAGGCTCGGCGTACCGTGGCAAGCGGCGCTACTGCTTCTTGGCGCTTGCCTTGCGACGGAATGCCTGCAGCGCCTCTACGGCCGGCGATCGCTTGAGGATCCGCGCGTTCGGATCGATCACGACATGCGCGCCATCGGGCACCGCGACGGTCCCGTGCCCGCCCGTCATCGCAACGTTGATGATCGTGCCGCCGACATCGACCTCCACCGGCATGGCAAAGGCGCTGCCGGCATCTTGCCAGCGCAGATCGAGGCCGCCGGGCATCGGCGTAGCGACCAGATCGGGTAGTTTTGCCTGGCGCAGATAGACGTCGAAGAACCAGCCATAATCCTTGCCCGTCGCTACATTGACCAGCTTTTCGAACTCGGCGCTTGAGCCGAAACGCGGGGAGAAATTGCCGGGTTTGGGATCGGGACGACCATAGACCATGCGGCGCGTGACATCGAAAAAGGCGGCATCGCCAATCAGGCCGCGCAGCGTGTGCAGCATCCAGCTACCCTTGGCGTAGATATCCCCCGCCGGGCCGCCCTTGCTCTCCTCATACACCTCTTCTTCGGTGCGGATCGTGCCCGAGACGATGGGCGCACGGTTTTCAATCCTGGGGCGCTGCAGGTCCATCATCGCGGCATAGCGCGCCTGCCCCTCGCGCCACTGGCCGTAGAGCGGCTGCATGTAGCTGCCGAACCCTTCGTGAAGCCAGTAATCATCCCAATTGGCGGCGGTGAGCTGGTTGCCGAACCATTCATGCGCGAATTCATGCTGGAACAGCCAGTCAAACCCTTCGACCGACTTCGCATAGCCATTGCCGTAAGCATTGATCGTCTGGTGCTCCATGCCGAGATGCGGGGTTTCAACCACACCGAGCTTTTCGTCGGCAAAGGGGTAGGGGCCGATCATCGACTCGAAAAAGTCGAGCGTCGGAGCGAATTCCGCGAACAACCCCTGCGCTTGCTGCTTTTCGCCCGGCAAATACCAGTAATACATGGGAATCGTATTGCCGAAGCGGCTCTTGTAGCTGCCCGAGATGACCTCATAGGGCGCGATGTTGAGCGCAATCGCATAGGTGTTGGGGTGCTTGATCCGCCAGTTCCAGGTGGTGCGGCCATCGGCGAGCGTATCGGTGCCGAGCAGGACGCCGTTTGAGGGGGCGGACAGGCCCTTGGGGACGGTGATGTGGAGCGTCATCTGGGCGGGTTCGCCGGTTGGAAAATCGAGGCAGGGCCAGAACAGATCGCAGCCATAGCCTTCTGCGGTCGAGGCGATCCAGGGGCGGCCATCGGGCGTTTTCGACCAGACAAAGCCGTCGTCCCAGGGCGCGCGGACGGCGACGTGCGGCGTGCCGCCATAGGTGATGGCCGCGCTCACGCGCGCGCCTGCGGCCACGGGCTGGGGCAGCATGATCGTCAATTGGCCCTCTGGGTTCGACCAAGCGGTGGGCGCGAGTGGCTGCCCGTCGATCCGCACGGCGCTAACGGGCAGGTTATGATCGAGATCGATAACAAGTCGATCGAGTGCGGTATTGGCCTTGAAGGTCAGCGTCGCTGTCGCAGCGATTGCCTCGCGATCGGGGAACACTTCGATGGCGAGATCGGCGCTTTCAAAGCCGAGCTTGGCTTGCTCTGCGTTGATGACGCCGCCTGAGCGCTGTGTTTGCAGCGTGATGGGCGGCTCGCCCTTCTTCGCATCGGCGGCGGTGGGCAGGAAAATGCAAAGCGCGAGCAGGGCGGATCGAAGCATTATTGGTCCATTTTCAGGGCGGCGGGGAAGGGCCGAAAAAAGCAATTGTTAATCCATTATTGATGGGAGCACACTGGCCACCATATAAGGAGTAATAGGCGTCCCGATCGGACGTCGCCGGAGACTGCATGACCCATTCCTACCCCCTGCTACCGCTACGCGACATTGTTGTCTTTCCGCACATGATCGTGCCTTTGTTCGTCGGCCGCGACAAGTCGGTTGCCGCGCTTGAGGCGGCGATGAATGCCGACAAGGAAATTTTCCTGGTCGCCCAGCTCGACCCGAGCGAGGACGACCCCGACCGCGACGACCTGTATGATATCGGCGTGACTGCCGTTGTCCTGCAGTTGCTCAAGCTGCCCGATGGCACCGTACGTGTGCTGGTCGAGGGTAAGCGCCGTGCGCGGTTGACCGAGCTGGCCGCCCATGACGGGCATCTGGTGGCCGATGTCGAGCTGCTCGAAGGCGAGGTTGACGCTGACGCGCTGAAGGACCAGTCGGTCGAGATGTCGCGCGAGATTGCGGCGCTGATGCGCTCGGCAGTCGACCAGTTCGAGAATTACGCCAAGCTCAATCGCAAGCTGCCCGCCGAGACCGCCGTGCAGCTGGGCGATATTGAGAACCCGGGCCAGCTTTCCGATGCGATTGCGGCCAACATCCAGGTGAAGGTCGCCGACAAGCAATCGCTGCTGATCGAACAAGACCCGCAGAAGCGCCTCGAAATGGTGTTTGCCTTCATGGAGGGCGAGCTTGGCGTGTTGCAGGTGGAGAAGAAAATCCGCAGCCGCGTGAAGCGCCAGATGGAGAAGACCCAGCGCGAATATTATCTCAACGAGCAGCTGAAGGCGATCCAGCGCGAGTTGGGCAATGAGGGCGAGGAAGGCGAGGGCGACGAGATCGCCGAGCTGACGCAGAAGATCGCCACGCTCAAGCTCTCCAAGGAAGCGCGCACCAAGGCGACGACCGAGCTGAAAAAGCTGAAGACGATGGCGCCGATGTCTGCCGAGGCGACGGTGGTGCGCAATTATCTCGATGTGCTGCTCGGGCTGCCCTGGGGTAAAAAGTCCAAGCTGAAAAAGGATATCGAGGCAGCGCAGGCGGTGCTCGATGAGGATCATTATGCGCTTGAGAAAGTCAAGGACCGGATCGTCGAATATCTGGCGGTGCAGGCGCGGACCAACAAGCTGAAGGGGCCGATCCTGTGCCTCGTCGGCCCGCCGGGCGTGGGCAAGACATCACTCGGCAAATCGATCGCCAAGGCGTGCGGGCGTGAGTTCGTGCGGCAATCGCTGGGCGGCGTGCGGGACGAGGCCGAGATTCGTGGCCACCGGCGGACCTATATCGGCTCGTTGCCGGGCAAGATCGTCACCAATCTGCGCAAGGCAGGGACGAGCAACCCGCTGTTCCTGCTCGACGAGATCGATAAGCTCGGCCAGGATTTCCGGGGCGATCCAGCATCGGCGCTGCTGGAAGTACTTGACCCGGAACAGAATTCGAAATTCCAGGACCATTATCTGGAAATCGATATCGACCTGTCCGACGTGATGTTCGTGACGACGGCAAACACGCTCAATCTGCCGCAGCCGCTGCTCGACCGGATGGAGATCATTCGGCTGGAAGGCTATACCGAGGACGAGAAGGTCGAGATTGCCGAGCGTCACCTGATCGCCAAGCAGATCGAGGCACATGGGCTGAAGGCAGGCGAGTTCGTGCTGCAGAATGATGGGCTGCGCGCGCTGATCCGCTATTACACGCGCGAAGCCGGGGTCCGTACGCTGGAGCGCGAAATCGCGCGCCTGGCGCGCAAGGCGCTGCGCCGTATCCTCGAAGGCAAGATGGAAAGCGTTGTCATTACGGCAGACAATCTGAAGGACTATGCCGGCGTGCAGAAATATCGCTTCGGCATGGGCGAGGAAGAGCATCAGATCGGCGCTGTTACCGGGCTTGCCTGGACCGAGGTCGGTGGCGAATTGCTGACCATCGAAAGCGTCACAGTGCAGGGCAAGGGGCTGGTGCGCACCACCGGCAAGCTCGGCGATGTGATGAAGGAATCGGTCGAGGCGGCGATGAGCTTCGTCAAGGCGCGTGCGCCGACCTATGGCATCAAGCCGAGCATCTTCGCGCGCAAGGACATCCATGTCCATCTGCCCGAAGGTGCGGTGCCGAAGGATGGGCCGAGCGCCGGCATCGGCCTGGTGACCTCTATCGTCTCGACGCTGACCGGCGTGCCGGTGCGGCGCGACGTGGCGATGACGGGCGAAGTGACGCTGCGCGGCCGGGTGCTGCCGATCGGCGGCTTGAAGGAGAAGCTGCTGGCGGCGTTGCGCGGCGGCATCACCACCGTGCTGATCCCCGAAGAGAATGAGAAGGATCTGGTAGAAATCCCCGCGAACATACGGGAAGGGTTGAACATTATTCCGATCCGTCACGTCGATGAGGCACTGCGACTGGCGCTGACCGAACCGCTGACGGCAATCGAATGGAGCGATGCGGACGAGCTGGCTGCCATGCCGCCAGCGGGCGTAGCCCCGGTTGGCGGGGAGGTTCATCATTGAAGAAATGCCGCGTGTCGGGCTGAGATTGGCCAAATGTGACTGATTTGTTTTGACAGGCGAGGGGCAAGCCGCCTTATTGACCGTCCGCGTTTTATAACCGCGACTCATTCGACAGATTATTAATCGCAACGACAAACGGGGTTTTCAGGGATGAATAAGCAAGAACTGATCGGTTCGGTCGCAGAGGCGTCTGGGCTTACCAAGGGTGATGCAAGCAAGGCTGTCGAGGCGGTGTTCGACGCCATTTCGGGCGCACTCACCAAGGGCGATGAAGTGCGGCTGGTGGGATTCGGCACTTTTTCGGTCAGCAAGCGCAAGGCGTCCACGGGCCGTAACCCGCGCACGGGCGAGCCGATGACGATCAAGGCATCGTCTCAGCCGAAGTTCAAGGCGGGCAAGGGCTTGAAGGATTCGGTCAACTGATCCGGTTGGCCGGGGCTGGACAAGCCTTGGCCGCATGCTAAAGGCACCGACGACGGGGCGGCGGGCGACTGCCGCCCTTGTTGTTGAAATAGATGTTTCGGGCGCGTAGCTCAGTGGTAGAGCACTGTGTTCACACCGCAGGGGTCGCTGGTTCAATCCCAGCCGCGCCCACCATTAAAAAAGCCCCGGCGACCAAGGGTTCAGCCGGGGCTTTTTTTGTCTGTGAGGCCTGCTGATCGCGCGGGGCGCTTGTCGGCATTTGTCCAGTCTGCCAATAGGCGGCAGGCCAAATTAATGGGGTGTACCCGTGCGAACTTTCGTCCTGATTCCGTTGATTTCACTGCTGTTGGCTACCGGTTGTTCGGGCACGGACGATCGTGCGCGCGAGCAGCAAAAGGCAAATGCCGCCGCCGCTGCTGCCGCCAAAAAGGCACCTGGCGAAGAACCGGCGACTTCACCCGCCGCCTTGGAAGCAAAGAAGACGGTCGAGCAGTATTTCAAGTTCATCGACGCCGGCGATTACCGCAGCGCCTATCTGTTATGGGGCGATAGTGGTGCCGACACGCGCGGGACGCTCGAGCAATTTGCGGCGACCTTTGCGCCCTACAGCGTCCATAAATCGACGGTGGGCACCCCCACCGAGATCAAGGTTAGCGACGGCAAGCAATATATCCTCGTGACCGGCACGATCGACGTCAAGAACCGCAAGACCGGTGGGACGGCACACCGCGAGGGCGTGGTCATGCTGCGGCGCTCGGCGAACCCGGCAGAAGCCGCGCCGGACAAGAAGGAATGGCGGATCTGGGGCGTCGATATCCGCGTCCACCACTGAGTGATCGGCGGTATCGCCGCTATCACGTGGTATGCGGGGTGATCGTCGTTCGCTTGGCTGGCTAGAGCGTCGTGCTGTCATTCTGGATCACCTGTCACCCACGAGCGCAGCGAAGCAATCCAACCTCACCGCTCGTGGCACGATGGATTGCTTCGCTGCGCTCGCAATGACGATTCATTTTTCAAGCACGATGCCCTAGTTTGCCGCGTGCGGCTGGCCTTGCCTGGTGCAATGACGATTTGTCTTTGGCGCGGGCTGCCCTAGCGTTGCCAGTTGTGACTGCGGGGGGAACGGCGTTGAGACCACGAATGATCATGGCCTTTGCGGCATGGCTTTTGCTGCTTGGTACGCCCGCCGCGCAAGCGCCCGCGCAGCGCAGCGCCGGGGCCGGTACCCAGCGCGCAGCACCCGCCGCTATTTTGCTGGTGCCGGATGCTGTTTTCGACGGGCGCGACGGCATCGTTCATCGCGGCTGGAAAGTACTGGTGCGCGCAGACCGGATTGCTGAAGTCGGTCCACAGGTGGTTGCCCCCGACGACGGCATCGTGCTCGCACTGCCCGGATCGACGCTGCTGCCGGGGCTGATCGACGCGCATGTCCATCTTTTCCTCCATCCCTATGACGAGACAAGCTGGAACGACCAGGTCTTGAAGGAATCGTTGGCGCTGCGCACGTTACGCGCCGGGGTGAATGCGCGGGCCACGCTGCTGGCAGGCTTCACCACGGTCCGCGACCTTGGGACTGAAGGTGCGGGCGATGCCGATGTCGGGCTGAAGGCGGCGATTGCGCAGAATATCGTAGCGGGGCCACGCCTGTTGGTCGCGACCCGGGCGCTGGTTGCGACGGGGAGCTATGGCCCGAAAGGCTTTGATCCCGGATTCGATGTACCACAGGGTGCCGAGGAGGCCGATGGCGAGGCGCTGGTCGCAGCGGCGCGCCGGCAGATCGGTCGCGGGGCAGATGTCGTCAAACTCTATGCCGATTATCGCTGGGGCGCCGGCGAGCCGAGCCGGCCGACTTTTTCGATCGACGAGATGCGGGCCGTGGTCGATGCTGCCCATGCCGCCGGTCGGCGGGTGGCGGCGCATGCGAGTACGGTGGAGGGGATGCGCCGGGCAACGCTCGCCGGGGTGGACACGATCGAGCATGGCAATGACGGCACGGTCGAGATTTTCGCGCTGATGAAGGCGCACGGCACCGTGTTCTGCCCCACGCTCGCTGCGACCGATGCAGTTGAGCATTACCGGGGCTGGCGCGATGGCATGCCCGAGCCCGAGGCGATCAGGGCAAAACGGGTGAGTTTCGCCGCCGCGCTGAAGGCCGGGGTAAGCCTGTGCGTTGGCGGCGATACCGGTGTCTTCACGCATGGCGAGAATGCGCGCGAAATACGCCTGATGGCCGCTTGGGGCATGCCGCTTGCCGATGTGCTGAGGGCGGCGACCAGCGGCAATGCCGCAGCGCTGGGCATGGCCGACTCGATCGGATCGATCAGGCCGGGTTGGCTGGCCGATATCATCGCCGTGACGGGTGATCCGACGCGCGACCCTGCCGCGCTTCAGTCAATAACGCTGGTGATGAAGAACGGGGCGATCGTTCGCGGCCCTTGAGCCATTTGCCCTGAACCACGCCAGAACCGTCCGGCGACACAGTGTCGCCGGACGGGCAGGGTCGATCAGAACTTCACGCCGAGGCTAAACTGGATGGTCCGGCCGACATCATAATCATTGTAAGTGATCCGGTTGGTGCCGTTGTCCTGATATTCCTGGAACCGGGTGCCGGTGATGTTGCGCACTTCAAACTTCATCTCGGTCTTGACGCCAGCGAGCTTGACGCCCTGACGCGCGACGAAATCGAGATGGAAGCCGGGATATTCAAACACATCTGGCTGCCCGAGCGCCCCGGCGCGGATGGTAGCGCGGCGGCTGGCATAGTTGAGCAGCAACGTCTGCTGCGACAAGCCGTTGCGATCCTCCAACCCCAGTTCCAGGTTGGCGATATGATCTGACTGGCCGGTGAGCGGCACCCCGTTGCGGAACAGCTGATTGGCAAGCGTGATGCCCGACAGGAACGAGACCCCGGCAGGATCGGTAGCGCCGACCTGAATGCGCGACTTGGTGTAGGTGTAGTTGGCGATCAGCAACAAGCGCCGCGAGGCAAAAAATGCGGAATCGGCAAAGGTATCGGCCAGATCGATATATTTCTGCGCCTCAACCTCACCACCATAAAGTGTCGCGCTGGGTGCGTTGGCATAGCTGTAGATGAACGACTGCTGGAAGCTGCCGGTGAAGACTTCGATGGGGTTATCGATTTTCTTGTAGAAACCGGCGACCGACAGGCGCTGATCGCGCGCGAAATACCATTCCAGGCGCCCTTCGGCGTTGTAAAGCTGGGTGTCGGTCAGCCGCCCGTTGCCGCGATACTGGCGGTTCACTTCGGGATCGAAATAGGACTGATCGATCAACTCGCGGAATTGCGGTCGCGAGATCGTTTTCGACCCGGCAACACGGACCTGAAGCTCAGGCGTGATCTTGTAGGTGATGGTCGCGGCCGGCAGGAAATAATTGCGGTCGATCCGCGTTTCTGCCGATCGCGAGATGGGCACGGAGAAGATCTGAACAACGTTGACCGATTGCAGACCGGTTTCATAGCGGACGCCGACATCGAAGTTCAGGCTGTCAGTCGCGTCCCATTGCAAGCGACCATAACCGGCATGCGTGACCAGCTTCGCGCCGAATACGGGCGTGCCCGAATTCTCGTTGATCGAGATGCCAAAGGCATCGATCACCGAAGGCGAGAGCAGCAGATCAGGGCGAAGGAACGACAGGCCCTGTGCGACGACTTCCGACGAATTCGCCAGGTCGGTCAGCCCTTGTTCGCGCAAGCGCGGGGAAATCTGGTCACGGCGGAACTGGAAGGCGCGCCGTTCGGTGCGGCGAAAGGTGTGGGTGAAGGCATAGCCGACAGAGCCTGTGATCTGGGGCGTGAACTTGTAGGCCGCGTCGATCCCGGCCGAATAGAGATTTTCGTTCAGGAACGAGTTGGCGATGGTCGCGTCGCCGAACTGGCCGTTGAGCGGGTTGAGAAAGAATTGGCCGGTGTTGCTCGTGGCGTTGTTGGTGCGCTGATACTGGAAGGAAATTTCATCGGGCGCGTTGCGCCGCGAGTTGGCATAGGCACCGCGGACGTCGATGTTAAGCTGATCGGTGAGCCTGAACTCGCCCACGCCCTGCGTATCGAACAATTGGCGCGCGAACCAGGCCGTGTCCTGCTGCTGGAACGTGCTGTTCTGCGCCAGGCCGGTGATGGTGCCTTCGCCAAGGCGTGCCTGCTTGAGCGTGTCGCGCACATATAATGTCGTCCAGCGGATCTTGTTGCGGCCGAATTCAAGGCTGGTGCCGATCAAGCTATCGACGACAAGGCGGTTGTCGGTGATGACGCGCTGGAAGCTGGTTTCTGCCAGCGACAGATCCTGCGAGGCAGTGGTCTGCTGCAAATTGTCACGGGTGCGCCATTTGTTGCTATAGCCAAAGGTCGCGATGAGCCCGACAGTGACATCGCCGACATCCCAGGATTTGCCGCCGTCAAAGCTCAGGCTCCAATTGGGCGGCAGGGCCCCGTTGCGCTGCACCAGCGAATTGTTGCCGTTGAACAATTGCGAGGCAATGGCGCGCTGCGTTGCCGCTGTGGTGTCGGCAATCTGCTGACCACTGCTCAGGAAGGTGGCAAGCGCCGGCGGCAGATTGCGATCGCCATTGCCGAAGCCGGTCCAGTCGCTCGCGGTGCCGAAATAGGTATAGCCAAGCTGCCCGGTCGTTACCGTATCGGCACCAATGCTGGAGTTGAAGTTGAAAAAACCCTCCTTGGGGGTCGATTTCGTCGTCAGGTTGATGACGCCGCCGCCGAATTCGCCTGAGAAGTTCGGCGAATAGGTTTTCTGCACGAGCGACGAAGCGATGACGTTGGTCGGGAAAATATCGAGCGGCACCGAACGGCGCAGCGGCTCGGGGCTTGGCAGCGGCGACCCGTTGAGCAGCGCGAGCGAATAGCGATCGCCGAGACCGCGCACATAAACAAAGCCGTTCCCGACGACGCTGAGGCCAGTGACGCGCGAGAGCGCGCCGGCGATGTCGCCTTCGCCGGTGCGGGCGATATCGGCCGATGACAGGACCGAGACGACCTGCGACGTGGTGCGCGTGACATTCGAATTGCGCGATCCGACGACGACGATGTCGGCACCACCGGGGACGGAGATTTCAGGGGATTCGGCGGGCGCTTCCTCAACGGGGGCTGCCGGGTCCTGCGCGACGGTCGCCGGGTCCTGAGCGGGCGCTTCCTGGGCGGGGGTTGCGGGCGCCTGTGTGGCGGTTGGGGTTGCAGGTGCAGGTGCCGGTGCTGGCGCGGCTTGGGCGCGCGCTACTGATGGCGCCACCAGCGCGGATGAAATGAGCAACAGGCTTGCCAGCTCGAACGGCCTCGACATCGTAAACCCCCTTTGAAAATTCAGACAAGAGCGGGGCGTGGCCTGCCCGGCCGCGCCCCGCCCCCTATCACCTAGCCAGCGTCAGCTCGTTGGGAGCGAGGTGCAAAGGCCGGTATTGCCGGTACCAAGGTCGAGCGTCGCGCTGTTGCACGTCCAGGTGCGATACCAGGTGTCGTTGGCATCGCGGACGGCACCGATATAGGTCGTCGCTTCGAAGAAGGTGCCGTTGGCCGCGCTTGCGGTCAGCGTCGACGCGTTGAACGCGGGGACGGCGGTTTCATTGGCACCGTTGATGAAGGTGCTGGTCAGCGTCGGCGAGAAGGTCGCGCTGTTGTTGTTGCTGCCAGCGCCGAAGATCGTCGTAACATCAGCATTGGATACGCCGTTTGCACCCAGGAACGAGGCGGTGCCGCACTGCATAACGACCGAGCGGAACACCGGCGCACCGAGTTCGTCGATCGCGGGGTTAACCGTGGCCGATGCGGTCTGCGCACGGCTGATGCGCAGGCAGGCAGGCGATGGGGCCGGCGCGATGACGACGCCGTTCACCATCGTATAGTCGGTACCGCCACGCAGGAAGAGGGCAGCGAGGCCGGACGTGTTATTCACCCGGTGGAAGAAGGTGAAGTTCGACACGATCGTGTTCTGGCGGGGGTTGTCGCCATCGACCGCGTTGTCGCTGTCGGCCTCGATGATCGTATCGGTACCGCGTGCTTCGCTCCCGGCGCGCTGGGCGACGAGGACATATTGGAAGTTCGCCTTGAGGCCGACGTCGGTATCGAGATTGTCATCCTCGGAACCGACCGAGATGAAATAGTTCATGTTGACGCGACCACCGAAGAATTCGGCACCGTCATCCGAGCTGTTGAAGGTCTGGATGTGATCCAGGCGGGTGCCGCTACCGACGCCCTCGGTCGTCAGCGACTGAAGCTCGCTGTTGGCCGAGAGAACGAAGCCTGAATAGCGGATCTGGACATAGCTCATCCGGCCGCTGCTCTCGTTGTTCTGGATGCCGCCATAAACGGCGGGATCGATCGCGCCTTCGGTCTGGCGCTCGCAAGCGACCGTGCCGGGGGCGGCGGCTGATGCGGCGCAATCGGTGACCTGGGCGCGGCCCATGAGCACGACGCCGCCCCACTGGCCCGACGACGTATCGGTGTTGAGGCCGAGCACGTTATCACGGCTGGTGAACACGATCGGCGCGGCGGGGGTGCCGACGGCCTGGATCTGGTTGCCACGGTTGACCGCGAGCCATGCGGTGCCGGTGTTGGCATAGACGATGACGCCGGGCTCGATCGTGAGAACGACGTTGGTCGTGCCGGTCGTGGTTGCGCCACGATCGTCGCCGACATCGACGCGGCCGGGCAGCTGATAGAGCACGCCGCGGATGCGCGGGAGCGTCGAGCTGCGCGTGAGGCGAGCGGGGAGGGCGCAGGCGCGATAGGTGCCGGTCGGGCCGGTGATAGTGCCAGCGTCGGTGAGGCCAGCGGGATCAGCGATGGTGGGGCAGCCGGTTGCCGCTGTCACCAGCGTGCTGGTGGGGGTTGGGGTCGGGGTTGGGGTTGGCGTCGGGGCGGGCGTGTTGTTGATCGTGACGTTGCCGCCGGTACCCGGGGAGGCGATGTCGTTGGCGCCGCAGCCGCTCAGCACAGCCACCGACGCGGTCGCAAAAAGGATGCGACGTAGGTTCGAGTTAATCATTTCCCTGTCTCCAGCGTGTTTATCGTGCCCGACCGAATGGCCGTTGCGTTCACGATGCAGCCGCGAGTCGTTCTGCCCCCGCGCTCCCATCGCCACCGCCTGTAGAAACCGCGTGTGACTGGAACATTGTATTCGTGTGACAGATATTGGAACTAACGGTGACGGATTTGTGTCACGAGCACCGATGTTTACCGTGACATTCAGCATAACGCTGGGCTCGATGGGTCTTCCATCCCGTAATACTGCCTAGCGCCAGGGCTGTTCCCGAAACCATTTCGTCAGCACATATTTTGTGCCCGCCCGCACTTTCATGCCCTGGTGCAGTGTCGCGGGGTTAACACTGCCGTCAGGCCGGCGATTATCCCACATTAGCAGCTTGCCGGTCTCTGGCGCCACGATCTTGTCGATTGCCTTGAAACGGGTAGCCCCTCCGGCCACGGGCTCGTTGAGGTAGACCATTGCCGTCCAGGTCCGCTGGCCAGCGACGCTGCAATATTTTTCGTAATCGATGCCGAGCGGGTCAAAATAATCCGTGTGCTGCTTGAATTCCTGCCCGACCGCGTAGCGCTGCCCCTGGAGTGGCTCGCCGAACATATGGCCAATGCCAAGAAACGCGCAGATCGCGCTGTTGACCGCCATCCCCAATGGTTCATCGAAGCCGATGTCGCATGTTTCGCTTGTACGGTAGCTGGCGTCTCCATTGGAATCGGACAGCGTCGAGGGTCGGCGCTGCGCATCGATGCGATCGATCAGCGCGGCGCACAGATCAGGGGCGAGGAACGCGCGCTTGAGGAACAAGGTGACCTTGGCGCTGGGTACTTTTTGGATGCCGGGTTGGCCGCTGAGTCGTTCAACGACGGGCGCAGACGGATCACCTGAGCCGGAGGTGGGCGAAACAACAGACTCAAGGTTATCGATCGGCATTCACAGATGATAAACATTTGCGCGCCACAAATTCCAGCCCAGCACGCATCACCACGGTTTTGCGTGTGACCTATATCGGTCATCATATTGACGTTGAAGTGTAACATACGCCGCCTAGCAGGAGGCCGTCCCGGGGGATTGCGACGATGCGGCTGGAAATTGATGCACGCGCCCGGCGCATTTTGCGGCTTCTGCCGCGCGCCAATATCTATTCGGCGCTCGAACTGCTGCTGCTGCTGGTGCTGGCGACTCAGGCGGCCCGGCTGATGTGGACGGTGGTGACGCCGGTGGGCCCGCTTGGCAATTGGCGGGTGGTGCAACCGGGGCCGAGCGGTTCTGCGGGGGAAATGCTGCACGGATTTGACCCGTTTTTCCGATTGGAGGCAACGACGCCGAGCGCCCAGAATAGTGTCGTCACCGCCTTGTCGCTGGTGCTGTTCGGCACCCGGATCGACGAGGCGATGGGGAGGGGCTCAGCCATTATCGCAACGCCCGATGGTGTGCAGAACAGCTATTCAGTGGGGGCTGAAGTGATGCCTGGCGTGACATTAAAGTCGGTCGCGTTCGATCATGTGACGCTCACGCGCGGCGGGGTCGACGAAGATCTGTTTTTGGATCAATCGAATGGGGCGGTGCCGGTGACGGTGCCGTCAGCCAGCGAATCAAGCGCTGCGCTGGCGGGTGCGTCGCCAGGCATGTTGTCCGCAACGCCTGCATCGGCGCCGGGTGGTGCGCCGCTTACGCTGGCACGATTGCAAAGCGAAATCGGATTCATCCCGCGCATCGATGGCGGCAAGGTGACCGGCCTTGTCGTTCGCCCGCAAGGGTCGGGTGCGGTGTTCAAGCAGACTGGATTTAAAGAAGGGGATATCGTGACTCAACTGGGAGGCCGGCCAATTCGCGGGCAAAGCGATGTGGCGCAGCTGGCGAGTGACTTCGCCAAGGGCGGGACGCTTTCTATCATGGTCGAGCGTGGTGCCGAGCAGTTGCCGCTTGCGGTGACATTGGCCGGCCAATGAAACGCCTTTCGCTCTCCGCCGCGATCGCACTCGCCATCGCCGCGCCGCTTGCTGCGCAAACGACGCTGAATGTGCGCGATGCCGATATCCGCGCCTTCATTGCCGATGCATCGAAGGTAACGGGCCGGACCTTCATCATCGACAACCGCGTGCAGGGCAAGGTGACCGTGGTTACCGACCGCGCGCTCAGCCGATCCGAGTATTTCGAGATTTTCCTGTCCACCCTGCGCAGCAATGGCCTGGTCGCGGTGCCGACATCGGGTGGGGCGTTTCGCATCCAGCCCGTCGATAATGCATCCAGCCAGCCCGGGCGCGTTGGGCAGACTGCAACATCCTCGCGCAACAGCTTCGTCACCGAGATCATCCGGCTGCGCGCGATCGATGCTGCGTCGGCCGTCGATACGGTGCGCCCATTGGTGAGTGCGCAGGGGTCTGTCACGGCCAACCGGGCGAGCAATGCAATCGTTGTGGTGGATTTTGGTGACAATATCCGCCGCATTCGCGAGATTATCCGCCGGATCGATACCGATGGCTCGGCAACGCGCGTGATCGCGCTGAAAAATGCGGGCGCACGCGAAATCGCGACTGCGCTGCAGGCGCTGATACCGCCTGCCGGCCAGGGCGGGTCGACCGCGTCAGTCGTGCCGGTGATCAGTTCGAACGCGGTGGCGATCAGGGGCGATGCCCCGGTGGTGGCGCGGTTGGCCGATGTCGCGATCGATCTCGACAAGCGCGCGTCGCTCGGCACCGAAATCAAGGTGCTGTTCCTGCAGAATGCAGATGCCGGGCAGCTGCTGCCGGTGTTGCAGCAGCTTGTCGGCCAGCAGCCGACCGAGGTGCAACAGCAGACGCAACTCTCGCAATCCACCCTCAGCACCGGTGGCGGCAATGGCAGCAATGCGCGCAACATCGTGCCACCGCAGCAGAATACGTCATCGCCGGTGCAGGGTGGCGGTGGGAGCGGCCAGCCTGCCGTGGTGGCCGATGGTGGGCGCACAGCGGCCGTCGTCACCCGTTTTGCCGGTGCCAATGCCATTGTCATCGCGGCCCCCGCTGAAGTGCAGCGCCAGCTTGCCGAGGTCGTCCGCCAGCTCGACACAAGGCGCGAGCAGGTGCTGATCGAGGCGATTATCGCCGAAGTGTCGGATGCAACTGCCAACCAGCTGGGCGTTCAGCTGCTGCTGGGTAGCCTCGATGGCAGCCTGCCGATTGTCTCGAGCAGCTTTTCGAACAGCGCGCCTAATCTGTTGACGATTGCCGGGGCGGTCGGCGCGCGCCAGCTCAACACGACGACCTCGACCACAAATGGCGTGATCACGACAACATCCACCAATAGCTCGGTCAGCGATTCGCTCGCGCAATCGGCGATCAGTTCGATTCTGGGGGCGACCGGTGGGCTGGGTGGTTTCGGCACGACGATTGGCAATAACGGCGTTTTTGCGGGCATCATCAACGCGGTGAAGAGCGATTCGACTTCGAACCTGCTCCAGGCACCAAGCGTGACGACGCTCGATAATCTGCCGGCGCGTATTCTGGTCGGGCAGGAAATCCCGATTACGACGGGCCAAGCGCTGAGCCAGAATTTCGATAACGCGTTCCGCACGGTACAGCGCGAGAATGTCGGTATCGAGCTGGAGGTGCGGCCACAGATCAACGCGAGCGGGACGATCAAGCTGTTTTTGCGGCAGCAGGTCAGTTCGATTTCGGGGCCGGTTTCCAACGACAATAGCGATCTCATCCTCAACAAGCGCGAGGTGGAGACGACGCTGACCGTCGATGACGGGCAAATCGCGGTGATTGGCGGGTTGCTGTCCGACGATGAGCGCCGCACGATCGAGAAAATCCCGCTGCTCGGCGATATTCCCGGGCTCGGCCAGCTGTTCCGCTCCAAGGCCAAGCAGCGTACCAAGACCAATTTGACGATCTTCATCCGCCCGACGATCCTGCGCACCGCTGAGGACGCGCGCCGGATTGCCGAGCAGCGTTATGGCTATGTGCGCGCCCAGCAGGGGCTGCAATATCCCGGACAGGAGCCGAGCATCGACCAGCTGGTGCGCGATTATATGGGGGCCGCGCCACCGCTACCGGCCGGTGCCCAGGCTGGCGGTATCGAGGATCCCCGCATTGCGGTGCCGATGATGCCCAGCCCGACTGCAGGTGCCGAGCTTGAGGGAGCACCCAAATGACCGACCTTGCCGATCATGATGCGGACCTTGCGGGCGAGACCGTTCCGGCCATGCCGGGGCCGTCGCTGGTCTCCGCGCCGATGATTGGCATTCCCTATGCCTTTGCCCGCCGGTTCGGCGTGGTGCTCGACAATGGCGACGCAGGCCATTTCTCCATCGCGATGCGCGAGGGCAGCGACCCCAAGGTGCTGTTGGAGCTCCGGCGGCATCTGGCGCGCCCGTTCGACGTGAGCTTTGCGAGTGCCGAAGCGTTCGATCGGCTGCTGTCCGATCGATATGCAATGGACGGGCAGGCAGCGGCAGCGGCGGCGGGATCGCTCGGGCTCGGTGATGAGCTCGATTTGTTGGCCGGCAACCTGCCAACGGCCGAGGATTTGCTGGATACAGCCGACGATGCGCCAGCGATCCGCCTGATCAACGGGATCATTGCTGATGCAGCGCGCAACGGCGTGTCCGACATTCATATCGAGCCTTATGAAACCGGCCTTGTCGTGCGCATGCGGATCGACGGGGTGCTGCGCGAGACGCTGCGGATGCCCGCGCATGTCGCGCCGGTGGTGGTCAGCCGCATCAAGGTGATGGCGCGGCTCGATATCGCCGAGCGGCGACTGCCACAGGATGGCCGGATGGGCCTCTCGCTGGGGGGCAAGCTGCTTGACGTGCGCGTCTCGACGCTGCCGAGCCGGGCGGGCGAGCGCGTGGTGCTGCGAATCCTCGACAAGGATAATGCCGGAATCGACCTTGATGTGCTTGGCATGGCACCCAGCGTGGATGCAGCGCTGCGCAGTGCGATCGGCGAACCCAATGGTATCGTGCTGGTCACCGGGCCAACCGGTTCGGGCAAGACGACGACGCTTTATGCCGCACTTCGCCTGCTCAACGATGGCACGCGCAATATCCTCACGGTCGAAGACCCGATCGAATATGCGATGGACGGGATTGGCCAGACCCAGGTCAATCCCAAGGTGGGTCTGACTTTTGCAACGGGCCTGCGGGCGATCCTGCGGCAGGACCCCGATGTGGTGATGATCGGCGAAATCCGCGATCGCGAGACGGCGGAAATCGCGGTGCAGGCTTCGCTCACCGGGCATCTGGTGCTCTCGACCGTGCATACCAACGACGCCGTCGGTGCGATTACGCGGATGCGCGACATGAAGGTCGAGCCGTTCCTGCTCGCCTCGACATTGCGCGCGGTGATCGCCCAGCGGCTGGTGCGCAAGCTGTGCCCATCCTGCCGTAAACCCGTGCAGGCACAGGGCTCGGTCTCGGCGCTGCTCGGCTTCGATACAGGTGCCATCGTCTATGAGCCGGTGGGGTGTGACGACTGTTCGGGCACCGGTTTCAAGGGCCGGATCGGCGTGTTTGAGGCGATCAGGATCGACGACACCATTCGCCGCCTGATCAATGATGGCGGCGATGAATCGATCATCGCGCGCCACGCTTTCCTGCATTCGCACAATCTGGGCGCGGCGGCGCGGCAACTGGTGCGGGACGGCCTGACGACGCCCGAAGAGGCGGTGCGGATATCGCGTAGTGAAATGGCCGATGCCTGATTTCGACTATCTCGTCATCGACACCGCGGGCCGCGAGAAGCGTGGCGCGATTGTCGCTGAATCGCTCGATCATGCGCGGTCGGCGCTCGATGCACGCAAGCTGTACGTTGTCCGGATCGAGGCGGGCTCGCCCGCGACCAAGCCGCCCAAGGCCAAGCCATTGCTGCAGCAGCTGCGCGGGCGGCGGATGTCGGGCAAGCATTTGACGCTGTTCACCCGCCAGCTGGCGACGCTCAACCGGGTCAGCCCGCTCGAGGAGTCGCTGCGCACCATCGTCCGCCAGACCGAGCAGGAGCAGGTCCGCGAGATTGTGAGCGCGGTGCATCTGGGGGTGGTGGAAGGGCGACGGCTCGCCGAATCGATGGCGCGAGAGCCCAAGAGCTTCCCCGCGCTTTATTGTGCGATGGTCTCGGCCGGCGAAACCTCGGGATCGCTGCCGTCGATCCTCGATCGCCTGGCAATCCTGCTGGAACGGCAAGCCGAGATACGCGGCAAGATGATCACCACCTTGGCCTATCCTATCGTGCTCGCGGTGGTCGCGATGTCTGTCGTGACGGCGCTTATGGTGTTCGTGGTGCCGCAGGTCGTCGAGCAGTTTGATACGGTGGGGCAGCAATTGCCGATGCTGACCCGCATCGTCATCTGGATTTCGAGTTTTCTGGTCAATTGGTGGTGGGCGATTTTGCTGGGCGCTGTCGTGCTGGCGGTAGGCTTCATCCAGGCGTTGCGCCAGCCGCCGATCCGGCTGGCGTTCGATAGCTGGCTGCTGCGCGTGCCGGTGATCGGCCGGTTGTTGCGCGATCTGCACGCAGCGCGGATGGCGCGGACCCTGTCGACAATGGTCGCGAGCCGCCTGCCATTGCTCGACGGGCTGATGCTGACGGGCAGCACGATCCACAACAGGCGGCTGCGGCTGGCATCGGACGAAATCGTCGAATCGATTCGCGGTGGCGGCAGCCTGTCTGCAGCGATGCGGCGTGCGGGCGTGTTTCCGCCGTTGCTGACCTATCTGGCCGCGAGCGGCGAGGCGGCGGGGCGGCTCGACGAGATGCTCGAACGTGCTGCCGATTACCTTGAACGCGAGTTCGACCGGTTCACCGCGACGGCATTGTCGCTGATGGAGCCGCTGATTATCGTCGTGATGGGCGGCATTGTCGCCACCATCGTGCTATCCATTTTGTTGCCGATCCTGCAGCTAAACACGCTTGCGGGCCAGTGAGGAGTATCATGCGTACCGATCCCCCGACAAACCGCCGCCGCCGCCGTCAGGAAGAGGGCTTTACACTTGTTGAGCTGATGGTCGTGATCGTCATTCTCGGCCTGCTCGCGACGATTGTTGCGCTCAACGTGCTGCCGAGTGGCGACCGCGCGCGGACCGAGAAGGCCAAGGCCGATATCGCAATCATCGAGGACGGGCTTGAGCTCTACAAGCTGCAAAACCTGAATTATCCCGGCACGACGGATGGGCTGGCGGCGCTCATCAGCCCGCCTGCATCGCTGGCCGATCCGTCGCGCTACCAGAAGGGCGGCTACATCAAGAAGCTGCCAAAGGACCCCTGGGGCCGTGACTACCTCTATGCGTCGCCGGGCAGCCACGGCGCGGTCGACATCTGGACGCTCGGCGCGGATGGCAAGGAAGGCGGCGAGGGCATTGATGCCGATATCGGCAGCTGGCAATAGCCGGCCGCGCCATAGCGAGCGCGGCTTCACCCTTATTGAACTGATGATCGTCGTCACGATCATCGGCCTGGCTTCGGCGGCGGCGGTGCTGGCGATGCCCGATCCGCGTGGTCGTCTCATCGACGACGCGGAGCGCTTCGCGGCGCGCGCGCGGGCAGCGCATGACAGTGCCATTATCGAGGGGCGCACGGTGAGCGTGTGGGTGTCGCGCGAGGGCTATGGCTTTGATCGCCGGGCTGACGGGGCCTGGCAGCCGATCAGCGAGAAGCCGCTCAAGGTGTCACGCTGGGGCACTGACGTGCATCCCGATATCGCGAATGCCGAGGGGCGCGATCGGGTGATCTTCGATTCAACCGGCCTGGCGAATGCCCCGCTCGATGTCGTGCTGCGGCGTGACGACGACGTGCGGACGACGGTGCGGATCGAGGCGGATGGTTCGGTGACGATCGATGGTTGATCGGCAGCGCGGCTTTACCCTGATCGAGATGATGGTTGCGCTGGCTGTCTTCAGCCTGGCCGCGCTGGCGTTGATCCGGCTCGAGGGGGCGACGATCAAGAGCGCGGCAACGCTCGACGGCACGATGATGGCGCAGATTGTGGCGCGCAACGTGGCGGTGGAAACACTGACCGATGCGCAACCACCCGTGACCGGTGAAAGTCGCGGGAGTGAGGACAATGGCGGGCGGCAATGGTCCTGGGTGCGGCAGGCGCGCCCGATTGGCGATCAGGGCGTCATGCGGATCGACGTGAGCGTGAGCGATGCCGCCGGGACGGTGCTTGGCCACCTGACGACGGTGCGCCCACCAAACCGGCCTGTCGTTGCGGCGGCGGCACCCTTGCCGGGTGGGCAACGGCCATGATGCGTGTCACCCACCCGCCGCTGCCATCCGAGCGCGGGTTCACGCTGGTTGAGATGATGATCGCGCTGCTGATCTTCGGGCTGTTGGCGGCGGCGGGGGTCGCGCTGCTCTCGTTCAGCGTGAAGGCTCAGGGCATTACTGCGGCCAAGCTGGACGACATTGCCGCCATCGGCCGGCTGTCATCATCACTGTCGGCAGATTTGGCACAGGCATCAGACCGGGCGACCCGCGATGAAGACGGCACGCTACAGCCGGCGTTTGTGGGCGAGAGCGCGGCAGACGGCGCGGCGCTGCTCCAGTTTGTGCGCGGTGGATGGTCAAACCTCGACGAGTCGGCGCGACCCGGCCAGCAAAAGGTCGAGTACCGGCTCGATGGCGGCATCCTGGCGCGCGTTGCCTACCCCATGCTGGACGGTGCGGCCCCCTTGCGCGCAGCGACACTGTTGCAGTCTGTGGCGGCCGTGACGATGCGCTACCGCATTGGAGGCGCATGGACTGATCGCTGGGACGGCAGCACCGGCATCGCCCTGCCCGAGGCGGTAGAGATGATCGTGACGCGCACCGATGGGACGCAGTTTCGCGGCGTCTATCTGGTCGGGACGGGCTATGGCGTGGCACCGCAAGCCGAAGGCGGGGCCAATGGGGAGGGCTAATCTGGCACCGAAGCCGGGGGAGCGTGGTGCCGCCTTGCTGACGGTGTTGCTGCTCGTCGCGGTCATCGCCGTGCTGGCCGCAACCGCGCTTGAGAAGCTGCGACTGGCAACCCGGCTGACCGCCAATAGCGTGGCGATCGAGCAGGCACGCGGCTATGCACTGGCTGCTGAAACACTGGCTTTGACGAGAATCGACGGCCTGCTTAGCCGGGACGCGGCACGGGTGACGCTGGCGGGGGGCTGGAGCGGCAAGCCGTTTGCCCTGCCGGTGCCCGGCGGGTTGGCGACGGCGACCGTTGTCGACGGCAGCAATTGCTTCAACCTCAACGGGCTGGTGGTGGCCAGTCAACCCGGCGTCTATGTCGCACGGCAATCCGCCATCACGCAATTTGCCCGGCTGATCCACCTGCTTGGCGTGCCCGATCAAACCGGCACGGGCATTGCCGCCGCGGCCGCAGACTGGATCGACAGCGATACCGATCCGCTGCCGGGCGGCGCTGAGGATGAAAGCTATTCAGGGAACCAGACGCCCTATCGCACAGCCAATACGCTGATTTCGGATGCAAGCGAGCTTCGGGCGGTGGCAGGTGTGACACCTGAGATTTATGCCAAGCTGAAACCGTTGATTTGCGCGCAACCCCGGCCGCAGCCATCAAAAATCAACGTCAACACGCTGCAGACGGAACAGGCCGCGCTGTTTGCGATGCTGGCGCCCGACACGCTGACGATTGATGCAGCGCAGCGTATGCTGGCGGAACGCCCGCCACAGGGCTATACCAGCACCGTGGCGTTCTGGCAGCTGCCCGCACTCAAGGGCATAATTGCGTTTCCCGAAGCGCAGGCACAGACGGCGGTAACGTCGCAGTGGTTCGCGCTGACGATTAAGGTTCAACTAGGGGGTAGCGACTTGACCGAGAGCGCGTTGATTGACGCGACGCGTGCGCCGGCGCGGCTGGTGTCGCGCAGCTGGGGCGACCCGGCGTGACGGTGCGCGTGCTTTTCGTGCCGGGCGCTGGCGACGACCAGTATCGCTGGCTGGCGATTGGCGGCGGGGTAATCGTTCAGCGCGGTGAGGGCATGCCTGTCGCCGATGACACACCGTCGGTCGCGATTGTGCCTGCGCAGGATGTCACGCTGCATTGGGCGGCATTGCCGGACAGATCGACCGCGCAGTCTGTCGCAGCCGCCAAATTGCTCGTTACTGAGGCAAGCGCCACACCGATCGGCGATTTGCACGTCGCCGTTGGGCGGGAAGCTGGTGCCGAGGATCGCCCCATTGGCGTGGTGGCGAGCGCGCGCATGCAGGGCTGGCTGGCGGAGATGCAGCGCGCCGGGTTCGATCCTGATGCGATGATCCCCTCGCCAATGCTGCTGCCACGCCCCGACGAGGGATTTATCAGTGCCGATCTGGGCGATGACGTGGTCGTCCGCGGGACCAGCACAGGTTTTGCCCATGAAGCGGGGCTGACCGAACTGGTAACGGGCGGCGTTGCCCCCGCCGCCATGGCGCGCGAGGCGATCGAGGCGGCAATCGTCGCGGCGGTGGGCGCGCCAGCGCTTGATCTGCGGCAGGGCATTTTTGCCAAGCGCACACGCAAGGGAATCGATTGGGCGCTGGTGCGTCGGCTTGGCTGGCTGATGGCGGCCGTGGCTGCCGTCACCCTGGGCATCAGCCTGGTGCAGCTCGTGAAATTTAACCTGGCTACCGATGCCATCGAGAACCGGACTGATCTGCTGGCGCGGCAAGGCCTGGCGCGGGGCGAAACGGTCAACGATGCGGTACGACAGCTCGATGCACGGCTGGTGCGCATGCACGGGGCAGGGATGGGCTTCAGCACCACCGCCGCCGCCGTTTTTGGCGCGATCCGCGCGGTGCCGGGATCTGAGGCGAGGGGAATGAGCTTCGACAGCAAGGGCGAATTGGAGGTGACTCTGGTGACGCAGACGCAAGGGCAGATCCTTGACGTTATCCGGCAAATCCAGGCGCAGGGTTTTGCAGCGACACCCAGTCCGTTCGAGCAGAGCGGCAACCGGCTGACCGGGCGGATCACGGTGGCACCACGATGATCGCCTCGCTTCGCACATGGTTTGGCGCATTGTCGCTGCGCGAAAAGCGGCTGGTGCTCGTGGCAGCCGCGCTCGCGGCGGTGACGCTGCTATGGTTCGGCTTGATCAGGCCCTTGGGCGATGCGCTTTCTGACGCCAAATCGCGCCATAGCAATGCCGTCGTCAGGCTGGCCGAGACGCAAGCACAACTCGCCATGGTCAAGACGTTGCAGCGCAACAGGCCCGCCCCGATGGCCGCGCCGATCGACGTCACCGTTCGCGCGCGCGCGGCCGACGCCGGATTTGCGCTTGCCAGCTTGACGCCGCAATCGGGCAATGGCCTGCAAATCACGATATCGTCTGCCCGCCCGCCAGCGCTGTTCGGCTGGATCGCCGATCTCGAATCGAGCGGCATCCTGGTCGACAGCCTGACGACGACCGATAATGGCGACCAGACCGTGTCGGTCACCATGGTGCTCAAGGCACAGGGTATCTGATGAAAATTCGTCTCAAAACCCGGCCGGCCGCACTGCTGGGCGCGATGGCGCTCGTCGCGCTGATCGTGCTGATGCCGATGCGGCTGATGCTGTCGCTGGTCGGGCTCGGCGAGGTTGGCCTGTCGGCCCGCTCGGTGAGTGGTACGGTCTGGTTTTCACGGCTGAGCGACGCGCATGTCGGCGATCTCGACCTTGGCGACTTGAACGCTGCGCTGTCGCCCTGGCGGTTGCTGCTTGGGGAAGCGCGGTTTGGGCTGCGCGGTGCGCCGCATGACGACAAGCCGGGGTTGACCGGCTCGATCCGCACCAGCCGGCATGGTTTCGGCGTGGATGACATGACCGCGTCGGTACCGACTGGCGCTGTCTTCGCCCCGTTGCCGGTGACGGCTATTGAGCTCGATGCCGTGAGCATCGCTTTCGACAATGGCGCATGCACACTGGCCGAAGGGCGCGTGCGGGCGATGATGAGTGGCGGGGTTGCCGGGATTCCGCTGAGCCAGGGCATGAGCGGCGCGGCAAAGTGCGAATCGGGTGCGCTGGTGCTGCCGCTCACCAGCCAAGCCGGCACCGAGACGATAACGATGCGCATCGGCGGCGATGGCCGGTACCGCGCTACGCTTTTCATCCAGCCGAGCGATGCGGCGCTGGGCCAGCGGCTGGCGCAAGCGGGCTTCCAAGCAAATGGCGCGGGATATGCGCTTTCGGTGGAAGGACGTTTCTGATGGTCTTGACGCTTTTGATGGTCTTGACGCTGGGCGCCTCTGCCCGCTAGGGCCCCGGTCTTCGCGGCGATCGTAGTTCAATTGGTTAGAGCGTCGGCTTGTGATGCCGGATGTTGCGGGTTCAAGTCCCGTCGGTCGCCCCATTATTTTTACCCGCGCAGGAAAATCACCCGTGACAACCGGCTGGGGTTTCCCCGATTTCGATGAGCATGAAGGGGTACACCTCTTCACCGATCCGTCCTCGGGGCTGAGCGCGGTCATCGCGATTCATTCCACCACGCTCGGGCCGGCTGGCGGTGGGTGCCGGTTTTGGCATTATGCCGATTCAAACGACGCGATCACGGATGCGCTGCGCTTGTCGCGCGGCATGAGCTTCAAGAATGCGATGGCCGGGCTCCCCATGGGCGGCGGCAAGGGCGTGGTGCTGGCCAATGCAGACCGCACCAAGACGCCGGAATTGCTCAAGGCCTTTGGTCGCGCGATCGATTCGCTCGGTGGTCGGTATGTGACGGCTGAAGACGTCGGTATGTCCGATGCTGATATGGTGACGATCGCGACCGAGACCAAGCACGTGACTGGCCTGCCAGTGGCGGCGGGCCGGGCAGGGGGCAATCCCGGTCCATCAACGGCGCTTGGCGTGTATCTCGGCGTGAAGGCGGCGGCGAAGCGGGGGCTTGGTGCCGATAGCATGGCGGGCATCCATGTCGCGGTTCAGGGCGTTGGCAGCGTGGGCGGCGGCCTGGCGGCATTGCTCGCGCGTGACGGTGCTAAGTTGACGCTGGCGGACGTCGATGGCGACAAGGCGGCCGCAATGGCCAAGGCGCTGGGGGCCGATGTCGTGCGGACAGAGGAAATCTTGAGCCTCGCGGCTGATATCGTCAGCCCCAATGCGCTGGGTGCGATCCTGACCGAACGATCGATCGCCGATCTGCAGACGACGGTGATCGCGGGCGGCGCGAACAACCAGCTTGCGACGCGGGCAGATGGTGCGCGGGTCCATGCGCGCGGCATTCTTTATGCGCCCGATTATGTGATCAACGCCGGGGGCATCATCAATGTGTGCCTCGAATATCTCGGGCAGGGCGACCGATCCGACGTGGAAGCCCGTATCCACAAGATCCCCGATCGGCTGATCGAGGTTTGGGACGAGAGCGAACGCAGCGGGCAGCCTGCTTCGGATGTGGCCGACATGATCGCGCGCAGGCTCATCGGGCGCGGATAGAGGCTGCCATGACGCCGTCGCTGCCGCCTGCGCTGGAGGCGCTGGTCGATGGGTATGACTGGCAGGAGATTACGGTCGGCGAGTCTGGGGGCATGGTGCACCGGCTGATCGCGCCGGGCCAACCGACGCTGTTCCTGAAGCAGGGCACGGACCGCATCGCCCGCGACATCACCGACGAGTTCGCCCGGCTCGCCTGGTTGCAAGGGCGATGTCCGGTGCCCCAAATCATCCATTTCACCGCATCCGGTGATGCGGCCTGGCTGCTCTCGAGTGAAATGCCGGGGCGTGCCGCCTTTGCCTGGCTGAGCGACAATCCCGACCGGCGCACGGCGGCGGTGGCGGGGATGGCGGACTTCCTCCGAGGCTTGCATGCGCTGCCGGCGGCGGCGTGTCCCTTCAACGCGACCTTGCCGTTTCGGCTGGTTGCGGCCCGCGAGAATATCGATGCGGGGCATGTCGATCTCGACGAGTTTCAGCCGGAACATGACGGTTGGTCGGCCGAGCAGGTTTGGGAGCGGCTGCATAGCCTGTTGCCGATCACCGAAGAGCCGGTCGTGACGCATGGCGATTTTTCGCTCGATAACATCTTCCTCGATGACGACGGCGCGGTGCTGGGGTGCATCGATGTCGGCCGCGTCGGGCTGGCGGACCGCTATCAGGATCTCGCGATCCTGGCCGCCTGCCTCGACGAGTTTGACGACAGCCTGGCCGGGCAATTGTTCAGCGCCTATGGCGTCGAGCCGGATCGTCGGCGGATCGACCTGCACATTTGCCTGGACGAGCTGTTCTAGGGCATCGTGCCGTAATTCTGGATCACCCGTCATTGCGAGCGCAGCGAAGCAATCCAGCCTATCCGTTCGCGGCTCGCTGGATTGCTTCGCTGCGCTCGCAATGACGATTCATAGTTCAAGCACGATGCTCTAGTCGACGGGGCCGCCGTGCGGCAGCGCGACCGACGCATCGTCGCCGATGAATGCCGCCCAGACGCCACCTGGTCGCCAGATGCTGTCCATCGCAGCGCGGGATTGCGCTTCGCTGAGGCCCATCACTTCACGCTGGTATCGATAAAAGAATGCCGAAACCCGTGCATTGATGATGCAATGGACGTGTACTGGCGCATCGCCGACTGCGGCCATTGCCTCACAAAAGCGGGCGAAGTGCGTTTCGTCCGGGGCGTCAAACGGCACGGGAATGTGGACATAGTCCATGCCGAGCGCGGCGACCGTTGCCGTTTCATCGGACAGTGCCTTTTCATGACTGTGGAGCGCGAGATTGATGACGCGCCGAACGCCGAGCGCGGCAATGGCGGCAAGGTCATCCTCGCTTGGCTGGCCCGACGTGGTGGTGCGCCAATCGATGCGGCGCCAAACGGGGATATGGTCTGGTTCAGTCACAGGGGCATCCTTGTTGCAAAGGGGTGCCCAGGCGAACGGCATCGCTCATTCGTGCTCCACGGTGGTGCTCCACCCGATTCGCCAGTCACACGAACGGGTTTATTATCATGGAGCACCACGCGAACGTAAAGTCGTGATGTCGCAGCGCCCGCTTAATTCAGCGGCAGATCGAGTGCCTCTGCCACTGCTGCGTGGCGGATCTTGCCGCCGGACACATTCAGGCCGTTTGCCAGATGCGGATCGGCGGCCATCGCCGCCTCGGCGCCCAGATTCGCGAGCTTCAGCGCGAAGGGCAGGGTGGCGTTGTTGAGCGCAAACGCCGACGTGCGTGCGACCGCACCGGGCATGTTCGCGACGCAGTAATGGATGACGCCGTCGACCTCGAACACGGGATCGTCATGCGTTGTGGCATGTGAGGTCTCGAAGCAGCCGCCCTGGTCGATGGCGATGTCGACGAGCACCGATCCGCGCTTCATGGTCCGCAGCATTTCGCGCGTCACGAGCTTGGGCGCGGCCGCACCGGGCACCAGCACCGCGCCGATCACCAGATGTGCGTTCTTCACTGCTTGGGCGATGGCCGCGGTCGATGCATAGGCGGTCTTGATCTGGCTGGAGAAGAACATGTCGAGCTCCGCCAGGCGCGCATTGTTGATGTCGTAGATCGTCACGTCCGCCCGCATGCCGACCGCCATTTGCGCGGCATTCACGCCGGAGACGCCGCCGCCGAGAATGGCGACCCGCGCAGGTGCCACGCCCGGCACCCCGCCCAACAATACGCCGCGGCCGCCTTGTTCCTTCTCCAGATAATGCGCGCCGACCTGCACCGACATGCGCCCTGCGACTTCCGACATTGGCTTCAGCAAAGGCAATGAGCGATCCGGTGCCGTCACCGTCTCATAGGCGATACAGGTCGCGCCCGATGCCATGAGCCCCAGCGCCTGCGGCTTGTCGGCTGCCAGATGCAGATAGGTGAAGAGCAGGTGGCGTGCCTCCAGCAGCGCGATTTCGCTTGGCTGGGGTTCCTTCACCTTCACGATCATGTCGGCCTGCGCGAACACGGTTGGCGCATCGGCGACGATGGTCGCGCCGGCCGCGACATAGTCTGCGTCCTCGAAATCGATCCCAAGGCCAGCCCCCGCCTGGACGACGACGCTGTGGCCAGCGCGCGTCAGTTCAGCGACCGATGGCGGTGTAAGCCCCACGCGATATTCGTGATTTTTGATTTCCTTGGGGACACCGACTCGCATTGATCCACTCCGCTTTTGCTTATGGTGCGCTATAGCCCTGTCGTGCGGGATTGTCCCGTTGCTGCGCGCAAAGCCGCATGCTAGTGGCCGCGCGATTGGGGACCATGTCGCCCAATGGGGCCAAACAGGCAGATTGCCGCACCGATATGATTGTTATCCTTTCATCCCTCCCGATTTTTGGCGGCCTGTGAGCACCGACTCTGCGGCGGTGACGCCTCCGGCTGCAGGCGATGGCCATGCGCCGGGGCATGGTGGCCATGGGAGTAACGGGTCGCTGAAGCTTGCTGTCAGCGCGATCGGCGTCGTGTTTGGCGATATCGGCACGAGCCCGCTTTATGCCTTTCGAGAAACCTTTGCAGGGCACCACAAGCTGGCGCTCGATCCGCTCCACATCATGGGCGTGCTCAGCCTGATGTTCTGGTCGATGATGGTGGTGGTGACGCTGAAATATGTCAGCATCATCATGCGGGCGGACAATAAGGGCGAAGGGGGCAGCCTGGCGCTGCTGGCGCTGGTTTCAGGCCGGACCAAGAATGAGCGCTGGAGCAAGGGGATCATCCTGCTGGGTGTGTTTGCGACCGCGCTTTTCTATGGCGACAGCATGATTACGCCCGCGGTCTCGGTGCTTGGCGCGGTTGAGGGGCTGACGATTGCGGCGCCGGGGCTCGGCGCGCTCGTGCTGCCGCTGGCGGTGATCATCATCGTTGGCCTGTTTTCCATCCAGCGCAGCGGGACGGCCAAGGTGGGGCTGTTCTTTGGCCCGATCATGCTGGTCTATTTCGTCGTCATCGGCGTGCTGGGCGTGATGAGCATCGTCCAGACGCCAGCAGTGCTGTGGGCGCTATGGCCTGGATATGCTGTTGAATTTTTCGTTGCCGATCCGCTGCGGGCGTTTCTCGCGCTTGGCTCTGTGGTGCTGGCGGTTACGGGGGCGGAAGCGCTGTATGCCGATATGGGGCATTTCGGCCGCAAGCCGATCGCGGGCTCCTGGCTGGTCTTCGTCCTGCCCGCGCTGATCCTCAATTATATGGGTCAGGCGGCGTTGTTGTCGCGCATCGGGGCACCCGCGCTCGAAAGCCCTTTCTATCTGTTGGCCCCTGATGTGTTGCGGTTGCCGCTGGTCATTCTGGCGACCATGGCCGCGATCATCGCCAGTCAAGCCGTGATTTCCGGCGCATTCTCGGTGACGCAGCAGGCGATCCAGCTTGGCTTTGTCCCGCGCCTGAAGATTGAGCATACCAGCGCCGATACGGCGGGCCAGATCTACATCCCGATCGTCAACTGGGCGCTGCTGGTGATGGTGCTGCTGCTGGTGCTGTCGTTCCGCACCTCGTCCAACCTCACCTCGGCTTATGGCATCGCGGTGACGGGGGCGATGACGATTGACACCTGCCTGCTTGCCGTCGTGCTGTTCCGGCTGTGGAACTGGCGACCGATGTTCGCCGTGCCATTGCTGGCACTGCTGTTCATCGTCGATGGTGCCTATCTCGCCGCCAATCTCACCAAGGTGCCCGATGGCGGCTGGTTCCCGCTGCTGATCGGCCTGATCGTCTTCACGCTGCTCACCACCTGGTCAAAAGGGCGGCAGCTGATGATCGCACGGATGCGCGATTCGGCGATGCCGATGAAGGTGTTTATCCAGTCCGCCGCAAGCTCGACCACGCGGGTGCCCGGCACGGCGGTGTTCATGACCTCTGCGGTCGAGGGCGTGCCGCACGCGCTGCTGCATAATCTGAAGCACAACAAGGTGCTGCACGAGCGCATCATCCTGCTGACCGTGAAGATCATGGATCAGCCTTATTATCCTGACGATGGACGGTGCCAGCTGCAGGATCTGGAGAATGGCTTTCACCGGATGGTGCTGCAATATGGCTTTATGCAGGAGCCTGACGTGCCGGCAGCGTTGGCGCGCATCCACCAGTGCGGTGCCGATTTCAAGATGATGGACACGAGCTTCTTCTTGTCGCGCCAGACGTTGCTGCCGTCTGCCCATCCGGGCATGATGCTGTGGCGCGAAAAGCTGTTCGCTTGGATGCTGCGCAACGCTGAAAGCGCGATGGAATTCTTCCGCCTGCCCACCAACCGCGTGGTCGAGCTCGGGAGCCAGGTAGAGATTTGAGCGAGGTGCTCGCCGCGCCGCCGGCACCGATTATCGTCACCGCGCTGATGGGGGCGGCCGATCAGGCGCTGTTCGATGGCCTGAGGCGGGCGCATTTCCCACCGGAACGCAACCATCTGGCGGCGCATCTGACGATGTTCCATCACCTGATGCCGTCATTGCTGGCAGAATTGCAGCACCGCCTGACGGGCGAAACGCGTGGGGTTCAGGCGCCGGCCGCGCAGATTGTCGGCCTGATGTCGCTCGGTCGCGGTACCGCGTTCAGGATCGAGTCGCCAGGGCTCCACGCTATCAGGGCGCAATTGGCCGAGGCTTTTGCGCCGATGCTGATCCCGCAGGATCAGGCAGCCTGGCGGCCGCATGTTACCGTGCAGAATAAGGTGGCACCCGCTGATGCCAAGGCGCTGATGAGCGATTTGCAGGCGACCTTCAGGCCGCGGCCCTTGCGCATCATCGGTATCGGCACATGGTGGTACCGGGGCGGACCCTGGGAGCCGATTGGACGACATATGTTTCGATAGGTGACCCGCCCCGTGGTGGTTGACCGCCGCGCGTGCCGCTCTTATAGCCCCGCGCTCACCGCACCGCGGTCCCCTTTGGGGCGAAGTAGCTCAGTTGGTTAGAGCACGGGAATCATAATCCTGGGGTCGGGGGTTCAAGTCCCTCCTTCGCTACCATTTTCCGGCATTTGCGCCCCCGTGTACCAGGTCCGGGTTTATTGCACACCAACGCTCGCTGATCGCGCGTAACGATTGTGCGACGCCGGGCGAACTCCATCTTGCAAGCCGGGCCCTGTGTTCCCTACAGACCCGCACAGACGGTTCCACGAAAGACACGCACGATGCCCGCTACCCACCACACGCGCATGCTCATCATCGGTTCGGGCCCCGCCGGCCTTTCTGCGGCGATCTATGGCGCGCGCGCGGGCATGAAGCCTATCCTGGTGCAGGGCATTCAGCCCGGCGGCCAGCTGATGACGACGACCGATGTCGAGAATTATCCGGGCTTTCGCGACGTGATTCAGGGGCCCTGGCTGATGGACGAAATGCAGGCACAGGCCGAGCATGTCGGCACGCGGCTGATGTACGACACAATCGTCGAGGTCGATCTTTCCAAGCGGCCTTTCCGCCTGATTGGTGACGGGGGCGATATCTATGAGGGCGAGGTGCTCATCATCGCTACCGGCGCGCAGGCCAAGTGGCTGGGGCTCGACAGCGAAGAGCTGATGAAGGGCAAAGGCGTGAGCGCCTGCGCGACGTGCGACGGGTTCTTCTATCGCGGCAAGAAGGTCGCCGTGATCGGCGGCGGCAATACTGCGGTGGAAGAGGCGCTTTACCTCACCAACCACAGCGACGACGTGACGCTCATTCACCGGCGCGATACGCTGAAGGCAGAGCGGATTTTGCAGGACCGGTTGTTCGCTAACCCGAAGATCAAGGTGTTGTGGAACAAGGAAGTGCGCAGCTTCGTGGGCGGTGGGACGCCCGAGGGTCTCGTCGGCATCGAGCTGCTTGATCGGGTGACGGGCGATGTCTCGACGCTTGATGTCGAGGGCGGGTTCGTGGCGATCGGCCATCATCCGGCGACCGAGCTGTTCCGTGGCCATCTCGCGCTTGATGCCGATGGCTATATCGAGGTGGAGAAGGGCGGCACGCGTACTAGCGTGCACGGGGTGTTCGCGTGCGGTGACGTGATGGACAAGATCTACCGCCAGGCTGTCACGGCGGCCGGGACTGGCTGCATGGCGGCGCTTGATGCCGAGCGTTTCCTGGCCGAGGCTGATTTTGAGCGGGTTGCCGAAGCCGCTGAGTAAACCTCAGGCAAGGGCCCGAAGGATAGCCTGACGCAGGGCGATCTTATCGCTGGCGCGCGCGAAGCTGTGCGATTCGGTATCGATCATGATCGGGCTGATGCCATGGCCCGACCGTCGCGCGGCATCGACAAAGGCGATTGCGGTCGCGTCACCTGTGGCGAGGACGATGGCGGTATCGGGCCGGGCGGTGAGTGCCGCGAACACCGATTGTTCGAGCGGTGAAATTGGCTCAGTTGCGCTCTTCGAAAGCTTGAGCAGCCCGCTGACGAGCTTGCTGATATCGATTTTGCCCGAAAGCAGCCGGGCCCAGCTGGCCGGGTCACGCAGGCGCTCTGTATAACGCGCACGGATCGCGGCGGCGGGGGGAAGGCTGTCATTGTCTTCGATGACCCAGGGATTGGCGAGGATCAGTCGATCTAAGGCGTTTGCGCCATGCAGTAGCAACGCCGTGGCGGCATCGCAGTTGCCGAAACCGATCAGGCGATCGACGTGCGGGGCGGCAGCGTGAAAGGCAGCGACTGCTGCCATGATGTCAGGCCCCGATGACGTGAAACCGCGATTGTCACCGGTTGAATCGCCGATGCCGCGGCGATCGAAGCGAAAGACGGGGATGCCTTGCTCGGCGAGCGCGGCGGCCAGCAGCGCCATGCCGCGATGGGCGCCGCTGCGGATTTCATTGCCGCCCGAGACGATGAGCAGGCCGGTGGTGCCGGGTGCCTCATCGAGCGTGCCGACCAGCGTTTCGCTCTGGCAGGCAAAGGTGATCAGCCTGCGCATGAGCCCACCCAGGCGGCGATATCGGCAGCGAGTAGGGCGGCGAGGGTGGGGTCGTTGCCGGGTTCCGAGCGTCGCCACAGCGGCGCGCCGGGAAACTTGATGTCGGCAGGGGCCGGGTCGCTCTCAAGCCGGACAGTGCGGGTCAGGCCGCTGCTTAACGGGCTAGCTGCCTCCAGATCGGCAAGCAGCGGCGGATTAATCAGGGTGCCGGCGATTTCGACCGGCGGATCGGCCGCCTCCTCGGTAGAGTCGCTATCGAGATACCAGCTCTCCGTCAGCTTCTGTCCCGCCCCAAGCTCTACTTGCTTGATCCGGGTGAGTTCCCGCAGCAACGACCGACCATCCTGCGGAGCAAGGCACCAACGACCATTCACCAGCGCGAATGTATCGAGCAGGGCACCGCTGCGCAGCGCTGCCACATAGAGGTTGCGGTCACGCGCCAGTTGCTCTGCCAGTGCCTTAACGCATTCGCGCAAGGAGAAAATCGTGACCATCTCAGTCGGCACCAGGCTTTCGCCCTGGCCTGGCAGATCGGGCAGTACGCTTGCGAGACCGAGATCTGCCAAGGCGCGGCATATCGTCACGGCAAAAGCGCGGGTGCGGTTGTGCTCCTCGAACAGCGGGAGCAGCATCATCACGACCGGGCCGGTATCGGGGCCGAAGCGCAGCATCGCCTCGCGCCCGCCTGCCCAGTCGTAATGGTCGATCAAACGAGCGCCCGGTCGGCAGCGAAGCGGCTGAGTGCACCAAAGGTCGCGAGCATGTCGCCATCGACCTCATCATCCTCGATGAGAATGCCCAGCCGGTCTTCGAGCTCGGTCAGGACACCGGCTACGGCGAGCGAATCGAACTCTGGCAGCGCGCCGAACAATTCTGTCTGATCATCAAACGCAGCAACCCGCTCGTCACTGATGCCGAGTATGTCGCGCAACACGGCGCGAACCGTTGCCACGACTGCTGCTTCACCTTCACGCACCAAGCTACATCCCCCGTGCCGAACGCCGGTAGAGCGGGCCGATAGAGAATTGCCGCGCCAATGCCAAGCGCTGCCCCTTGGCAGCGGCGTGCGGGTGACTATCAAGGTGGCATGATTGCGCTCGATCCCGTGCCTTATCCGATCGATCACCTGCCGATGCGGGGGGCGGCAGGGGATGTCGCGATCGAGGACCGGGCAGGAACGCTTGATTTTGCGGGGCTGGAGCGGGCGGTTGGCGAGCTGGCCGCGTGGCTGGCGGGGCATGGCTTTGCGCGAGGGGAGCGGGTGGCGAGCTGGCTGCCCAAGAACCGCACCGCCTGCCTGATGCCGCTGGCGGCCCCGAGGGCGGGGCTGGTGCACGTGCCGATCAACCCGCTGCTGAAGCGCGCGCAGGTCGCGCATATTCTGGCGGACAGCGGGGCGGCGCTGCTCATCACACAAGAGGGACGCGCCGCGACGCTGGAGGCGGGCGATGTACCCGATGATTGTAGTCTGGTGCTCGAACGCGACATCGTTGTCGATGATGTCATGCGGCCATCTGCGGCCGATCCCGGTGCCTTGGCGGCGATCCTTTATACCTCCGGATCGACGGGCCAGCCCAAGGGGGTGATGCTGAGCCATGCCAATCTGTGGCTCGGGGCGATCAGCGTGGCGCATTATTTGAAGCTGTCGCCAGCCGACCGGACATTGTGCGTGCTGCCATTCAGCTTTGATTATGGCCAGAACCAGCTGTTTTCGAGCTGGGCAGCGGGTGCGGCGGTGGTGCCGCTTGATTACTTGACGCCGCGTGATGTCATGAAGGCAGTCGACCGGCACGGTGCGACGACTCTGGCGGGCGTGCCGCCGCTGTGGACCCAGCTGCTCGAAAGCGAATGGCCTGTAGAGACGGCGGCCAAGCTGCGGCGGCTGACCAATTCTGGCGGTGCCCTGACGGTGCCGATGGTCCGCGCGCTGCGGACGCGGTTTCCCAATGCTGACCTTTACCCGATGTACGGCATTACCGAGGCGTTCCGATCGACCTATCTCGATCCGGCGCTGGTCGATGCGCATCCGGAGTCGATGGGGCGCGCCATCCCCTTTGCCGAGGTGATGGTGGTGCGCGCCGATGGCAGCCGCGCGGCACCGGGTGAGCCGGGCGAACTGGTGCATGCCGGGCCGCTCGTCTCGATGGGCTATTGGCGCGACGAGGCGCGCATGGCGGAGCGATACCGGCCCGCGCCCGACTATTTCACGATGCCGGGGATGGCGGTGTTCTCGGGCGATCAGGTGATTGAGGGGGCCGACGGGCTGTTCCGCTTTGTTGGCCGTGAAGACGAGATGATCAAATCGGCCGGTAACCGGATCAGCCCGACCGAGGTGGAAGAGGCAGTGCTCGCGGGCGGTGAAGCGGCGGAGGCGGTGGCGATTGGCGTGGCGGATGGTCGACTTGGCCAGGCGATTGTTGTCGTGGCGCGGGCGACCGGCGATGTGACGCTGGCCGAAGAAGCCTTGCGCGCGCGGTTGCGGCGTGATTTGCCCAATTTCATGCAACCGACCCGCTATGAATGGCGCGATGCCATGCCGCGCAATGCCAATGGCAAGCTCGATCGCGCTGCGTTGAAGCGGGAGTTGCTGGCGTGAAGGCGATGGGGCCAATCCCGGCTGGCTTTGCCAATCAGCAGGGCGACCTGATTATTGCTGGGAAGACCCCGCAGCAATGGATTGATTACGCTAAAGATACGCCGTTGTTCGTTTATGATTTTGGCACCGTGGTAACGCGCATCGCCCAGTTGCGCGCGGCGATGCCGAGCGGCGTCGCCATTCATTATGCGGTGAAGGCAAACCCGTTTGCGCCGCTGGTCAAGGCAATTGCACCGCTGGTCGACGGACTGGACATTGCCTCGGCGGGGGAATTGGCGCTGGTGCAAGCGCAAGCGCCGGGCAAGCCGACCAGCTTTGCGGGCCCGGGCAAACGCGACGATGAGCTGGCGGCAGCGATTGCCGCGGGCGTGACGATCAATTTGGAATCGGAGGGCGAAGCGCGGCGCGCGCTGGCCGTTGGCGAGCGACTGGGGATTGCGCCCCGGCTGGCGGTGCGCGTTAATCCATCGTTCGAACTGCGCGGCTCGGGCATGCGCATGGGCGGGCGCGCCTCTCCCTTTGGCGTCGATGCCGAGGCGGTGCCGGGGCTGGTGGCGATGATCATCGCTGGTGGCGCAGTGTGGCGGGGTCTGCATATCTTTGCCGGATCGCAGGCGCTGGACACGGGTGCGATCATCGAGATGCAGGCGGCGACGGTGGTGCTGGCGGGCGAGTTGGCCGAGCGCATTGGCACGACGCCACCGCTGGTCAATCTCGGCGGGGGCTTTGGTGTTCCCTATTTTCCGGGCGACACGCCGGTTGATGTCGAGGCGATTGGCGCGGCGCTGGGTGACGCCTTGACGTCAAAAGCCGCATCGCTCGACGGCGCGGGCTTTGCGATCGAGCTGGGTCGGTGGCTGGTCGGCGAATGCGGCGTGTATCTGACGCGGGTCATCGACAAGAAAGTGAGCCGCGGCGAGACGTTTCTAGTCACCGATGGCGGCCTGCACCACCAGCTGGCGGCGAGCGGCAATTTCGGCACCGTCGTGAAGCGGAATTACCCTATCGCGGTTGCGCACCGGATGGGGGAGACACCGAGTGACGTGGTGACGGTCGTCGGGTGCCTGTGCACCCCGCTCGACCGACTGGCCGACCAGGTGGCGCTGCCGCCAGCGGTACCGGGCGACATTATCGCGTTGTTCATGGCGGGGGCGTATGGGCTGACTGCGAGCCCTGTCGGCTTCCTTGGCCACCCTCTGCCGACTCAGGTTTTGGCGGGTCTGCCAGACAGTCCTAACGCAATCTTCACCTCTTGAAACCATACCGCACCCTGTAGCGATGCGTTGGTTCGGTTGACGTCACCGGGCCTGTCGCAACGGCGGGAGGTTTACGTGATGCGGTTTCACCAGTTTTCCAAGGTTATTGGCGCCCCGGCATTGGCCGCGACGCTGGTTTCGGGATGTATCCCGGGTGGTGGCCGGCCCGAATTGCCGCCGGCGGCCTTTGTCGCCTCGCAGGAGCAGCCGGGCGAGGAATATGTGATCGGCCCGCTCGATCAGCTCAACATCTTCGTCTGGCGCAACCCTGAATTGTCATCAAAAGTGCAGGTCCGCCCCGATGGCCGCATCACCACGCCGCTGATCAGCGATATGCCCGCCGTGGGCAAGACGCCAGCGATGCTCGCCGATGACATGAAGATCGCGCTGGGCGAGTATATCAAGGACCCGATCGTCTCGGTGATCGTCGAGAATTTTTCGGGTACGTTCAGCCAGCAGGTGCGCATCGTGGGCGCAACGGCCAAGCCCGCGTCGCTACCTTACCGCGCCAACATGACGCTGCTTGACGCCATGATCGCGGTAGGAGGCCTGAGCGAATATGCGGCCGGCAACAAGGCCCGGCTGATCCGCTATGACCGCACTACCGGCCGCCAGACTGAATTCTCGCTCAAGCTCTCGCGCCTGCTCAAGAACGGCGATTCGTCGGCCAATGTGAAGCTGCAGCCCGGTGACGTCATCATCATCCCTGAAAGCATGTTCTGAGGTTGATGGCATGACCAACCTTTACGATGAAGTGCGGATCACGTTGCACAGCATCTGGACCCGCCGCTGGCTCGCGCTGGCGGTGGCCTGGGTGGTGTGCGTGATGGGCTGGCTCGTCGTCTCGCAAATTCCCAACACTTATATGTCGCACGCGCGCATCACGGTGCAGATGCAGTCGATTTTGCCGAGTAAGATCGGCATTACCGCCGATGAGCAATCGCGCGATATCGACCGGGTTCGGCAGACGCTGACCTCTGCTGTTACGCTGGCCAAGGTGGTGCGTGGCACCGACCTGGCATCGACGGTTGCCAATGACCGCGACGTGGCAGACCGCGCGATTGGCCTGCAGAGCGCGATCAAGGTGACGGCGCAGCAGGATAATCTTTTCGAAATCAGCGCCAATGCCGCCAGCCCCAAGCTGGCGCGCCAAATCGTGCAGAAGCTGATCGACATCTTTGTCGAGGAAAATCTCGCCGGCAACCGCGACGAAACCAGCCAGACGCTCCAGTTCCTGGACGGTCAGCTCACCCAGCGGCAAAAGCAGCTGCAGGACAGCGAAGCCAAGCGCGCCGATTTCCAGAACCGCTATCTTGGATCACTGCCGGGCACCGGATCGTTCAACGACCGAATCGGCAATGCCCGCAGCCAGATGGCCCAGGTGGATGGTGACCTGGCAGCAGCACAGAGCGGGCTTGCGACGGTCACGGCGCAAATGTCGGGCGTTTCAGCGAGTGTGGCCGGTGTCGGTGGTGCGGCGGGGCCAGCGCGTGCGCGCGTTTCCGCCATTCAGGGTCAGCTTGCCGAGGCACGGGGGCGCGGCTTTACCGATCAGCATCCCGACGTCGTCGCGCTGCGGAGCCAGCTCGCCCAGGCGCAGGCCGCTGCGCGCAACGAGCCCCTGAGTGCGGGCAGCAGCGCGAGCAACCCGATGTTCCTGTCGCTCCAGGCGATGCGGGCGGACAAGCAGGCGCAGGTCGCCGCGCTGATCGCGCGCAAGGGCCAGCTGCAGAACGATCTCGACCAGCTTCAGGCCAAACTGAACGGTGATCCGGGTGTGGCGGCCGAACAGGCGCAGCTGGAGCGCGACTATCAGGTGCTGAAGGACCAGTATGACAAGCTGCTGGCCGACCGCGAGGACATCAAGCTGCGCGGGCAGGTGCAGAACCAGACCGACGCGATCAAGTTCAGCGTGATCGATCCACCGACGGCACCGCGCGCGCCGACCGCGCCCAACCGGCCTATGTTGCTGACTGCGGTCCTGATTGCCGGGCTTGGCGCCGGGATAGGGGCCGCTTTTGCGATCAGCCATTTGCGCGCGACCTTTGCGACCGCAGGTAAGCTCGAACGCGCGACGGGGATGCCGGTGATCGGCTCGATCGGCGAAATGGTGACCGATGCGCAGCGTGCGATGCGGGCCAAGCGGCTGACCTATTTTGCGGGCGGAACCGGTGGCCTGGTGGTTGCCTATGTGGCGCTGATCGGTGTCGAATTTCTCCAGCGGGGGCTGGCAGCATGAGTGAAATAAAGCCAATCCGCATCGGCACCTCGCTGCTCGAACGGGCGGCGGCGGTGTATGATTTCCAGGCCGAGTTGCGCGGCGGTGCGCCCGTGCCGCACGCTCAACCGTCAGCCGAACGCGCTATGCCGATCGCGCAGGCAGCGGGGCCATTACCTTTGCCGCGTCTCGCCGCCGATGCCTCGGTGGCTAAGCCAGTCGCTAAGCCAGTCGCCGCCGTGCCGGTGTCGGAGGATCACGCCGCGCCAGTGGTGCTGCGCAAAGACGGCCGTATCGACCGGGCGCTGCTGGCCGAACGCGGTCTGCTCGTGCCCGGCGCGCCGATTGGCGTGCTGGCGGAAGAATTCCGGCTGGTGAAGCGCCAGCTGCTGCTGACCGCGCGCGCCGTGCGCAAGACCGCCGGCGACCGATCGCGCACCATATTGGTCTGCTCGGCCAATCCCAATGAGGGCAAGACCTATTGCGCGGTCAACCTTGCCATTTCGATCGCGGCGGAACGCGAAACCGAGGTGCTGCTGATCGATGCCGACTTCGCCAAGCCCGACGTGCTGCCGCGGCTGGGGCTGGCCGAGAGCGCGGGATTGCTCGATGCGCTGGCCGATCCGACGATCGACGTCGAGGCGTGCGTGATCAGGACCGATGTGCCGCAGCTGAGCATCTTGCCGGTTGGCACCAAGACCCACCAGGACACCGAGCTGCTTGCGAGCGACCGGACGCCGGCGTTGATCGCGGCGCTGCTCGGGGCAGACCCGCGCCGGATCATCATCTTCGATTCGCCGCCCGCGCTTGCCGCATCGCCCGCCGCCACGCTCGCGCTGCACGTCGGCCAGATCATGATGGTCGTGCGCGCGGACAAGACCGGCGAGAGCGATCTTCGCCGGGCCGTGGGCCAGCTCGACGGCTGCGAGCATATCCAGCTCGTGCTCAATTCAGTGTCGTACGCGCCAGGGGGGCGTCGTTTCGGCAGCTATTATGGCTTGGAGGAGCCGCAATGATGCGCATGTCTCTTATCCTGGTGGTGATCGGCACTGCCGCTGTCGCTGCCGCACCCGCCGAGGCGCGCAAGCGGCAAATCTCGCCTTATATCGAGATCAGCCAGATCGTGACCGCCGACCTGAACGGCAATAATGACGTGCTGACCTATTCCACCGTGGCGGCCGGCATCGACGCGTCGGTTTCGACCAACCGGGTCGAGGCGCAGGTGAGCTATCGCTATGAGCGGCGCTTTGCCTATCAGCGATCGCTGAGTGACGTGGACGTCCATAGCGGGCTGGCACGGGCAGCGGTGCGCGTGGCACCCGGCTTCAGCGTTGAGGGCGGTGCGATCGCAACGCGGGCGCGGTCTGACATTCGCGGCGCGAACCCCGGCGTGCTGGTCGGCAATGTCGACAATATCAGCCAGGTCTATTCGGTATATGGCGGCCCGACGCTTGGCACGCATATCGGCGACGTTGGCGTGAGCGCGAGCTATCGCATTGGCTATACCCGTGCAGAAGCGCCAGGAACGACCGCGGTCGCGCCGGGCCAGCCGCGGCTCGATGTGTTCGACAGTTCGCGCAGTCAGGTGGCGCAGGCGAGCCTCAACGTTAAATCGGGAGTCATTCTGCCGGTGGGCGTGACGGTCAGCGGCGGGTGGGCGCGTGACGATGTCGGGCAGCTCGACCAGAAATATGAAGGCCGCTATGGGCGCGCCGACCTGATCCTGCCGGTGGGGCGTGACCTCGCGATTGTCGGCGGGGCTGGCTATGAGAATATCGAGATCAGCCAGCGCGATGCATTGCTTGATGCGAGCGGCCAGCCGGTTGTCGATCGTCGCGGCCGGTTCCAGACCGATCCGGCGAGCCCGCCACGGATCGCGTATAATTTCGACGGTATCTATTATGATGCGGGCGTCGTGTGGCGGCCGAGCAAGCGCACGCAGCTGGAGGCTCGGATCGGCAGGCGATATGGATCGACCAGCTTTACCGGATCGTTCAACTATGCACCGTCCGACCGGACGGCGCTGCGCGTCGGTGTGTATGACGGCATTCAGACCTTTGGGCGCCAGCTGCAGGATGGTCTCTCGAGCATCGGCACCAGCTTCAACGCGAACCGAGGGGCGTTTGGCGGCGATTTCAACGGATGTGTGTTCGGCGCGCAGGGTGGCGCGGCGGGCAATTGCCTGAACGGTGCGCTGCAATCGATCTCGACCGCTGCCTATCGATCGCGCGGGGTGGATGCCATTGTGTCGTTCAACCATGGCCCGACCACCTTCGGCGTGGGCGCAGGCTATACCAACCGCCGTTTCCTGGCGCCCAATGGCGGGCGCGGATTTACGCTGGCTGGCGTGAGCGACGAGAGCTATTATGCGCAGGCTTTCATTACGCGCGCGCTCGACAGCAACACGTCGATCGACGCAACGGCGTTCGCCAATTATTACAAGAGCGGCGTGGGGACGGCGACCGATGTTTACGGCACCGGGGCCACTGGTTCGCTGAGCCGGCGCTTCGGGCGCATCGCGGCGCAGGCGTCAGTCGGCGTGTACAGCTTTTCACAGGAGGGTCTTGATACCTCGGTATCAGTGCAAGGTCTGCTGGGCGCACGCTATTCGTTCTAACGGGGACTCAGGGCGGCCACGCCGCCTTGGGATGGTGATTGATGTACGATGATCATTATGGGTTGAACGGTCGGCCGTTCCAGCTGACGCCTGATCCACGCTTCTGGTTTGAATCCGCCACGCACCGCAAGGCGATGGCCTATCTTGGCTATGGCCTGAGCCAGGGCGAGGGCTTCATTGTCGTGACCGGTGATATCGGCGCTGGCAAGACGACGCTGGTCGGCCATTTAATGGCGACGATCGATCGCGAGCGGCTGCATGCCATCAAGATTGTCTCCACCCAGATCGAGGCGGATGACCTGCTGCGCCTGGTGGCGACGGGGATGGAGATCGACCCGACCGGGATGGTGAAGGCGCAACTGCTGACCCAGATCGAACGCGGGCTGCACGCCGTGGCACGCAGCGGCAGACGCACGCTGCTGATCGTCGACGAGGCGCAGGCGCTGCCGGTGTCGGCGCTCGAAGAGCTGCGGATGCTGTCCAATTTCCAGGCGGGCGGCCATGCCTTGCTGCAGATATTCCTGCTCGGTCAGCCCGAGTTTCGCCAGCAGCTACACGGTGCCGCGAGCCTAGAGCAATTGCGCCAGCGCGTGATTGCGATGCACCATCTTGACCCGATGAGCGCGCATGAGGTGGAGCCCTATATGCGCCACCGGCTTGGTGTGGTGGGCTGGCAGGGCCGGCCATCGTTTACGCCGGACGCTTATGCCGCGCTGTATCACGGATCAGACGGCGTGCCCCGGCGACTGAACCAGCTGGCCGGCCGGGTACTGCTGTTCGGCGCGATCGAGCAGGTCGATACGATCGATGCGCGCATCGTCGAGGCGGTCATTGCCGATATTGCCGGTGACGGCCCGGCGATGCTGGGGCAGGAGGTTCCCGTGGCCGATCCGCAGGCTGCGTCAATTGCTGAGCCAATGCCTGAGCCAATGCCTGAGCCCGATCCGGCGCCAGTATTTGAATCGGATGTGATGTCTGCGCCGGAGGCGGTGGCAGCGCCAGACGATCATGCGGTGACTGAACCGGAACCGGCACTCGATCCAGCACCTTGGGTGGAGCATCAACCCGCACCTTTGCCTCAGCCGACCATGACGGCCGTACCTGTGAATCCACTGCCGATGACGCATGCGCCCCTTTGGGAAGAGCCCGTGCCGGTCGCGCTGGCACAGGCAGTGGTGGGCGAACAGCCCGCGTCGATCGAGCCGGAAGCGGAACATGAGGCGCAGGAATCGGTGCCGATCGTCAATGACCTGCCGCTGCCGCCCTTGGGCAACGACACCGCCCTTGCGGAACGGATCGCCGTGCTTGAGGATCGGTTGGACGAGCAGGAAGGCGCGCTGCGCCGGGTGTTGACGCTGCTGATCGATTGGGTCGAAAGCGACGATCATCGCCCCGATCTTTCGCTGCTGCGGGGAGACGCCGGTTGAACGCAATGAACCCGATCGTGAGCGACCAGATCTGCAATGCGATGTCAGTCGACGTCGAGGATTGGTTTCAGGTCGGGGCTTTCGAGCATGTGATCGACAAAGCGGATTGGGATACGCTTGCGCCGCGCGTTGAGCGCAATACCGATGCCGTACTGGCGCTGTTTGCCGAGCATGGCGTGAAGGCGACCTTCTTCACGCTGGGCTGGGTGGCGAAGCGCCATCCGGCGCTGATCCGCCGGATCGTTGATGGCGGCCATGAAATCGCCAGCCATGGTTGGGACCATCAGCGCGTCTTTACGCTGACCGCCGACCAGTTCCGCGATGATCTGGCGCAGGCGCGGGCCGCGATCGAGGATGCGGCTGGTGTCGCCGTCACCGGTTATCGCGCGCCGAGCTTTTCAATCGACCGCCGGACGCCATGGGCGCATGCGGTGCTGGCAGAGGCAGGCTATACCTATTCCTCCAGCGTCGCGCCGATTGCACATGATCATTATGGCTGGCCCGATGCGCCGCGCACCGCCTATCGCCCGGTGGCGGGTAGCGACCTGATCGAGCTGCCGATTACCATTGCGCGGATTGCCGGGCGCGAGATTACGACGGGCGGCGGTTTTTTCCGCCTGTTTCCCGGGGCCATCACCGACAAGGCGGTTCGGCTGGCCAACGAACGCGCGGGCAACCCGGCTGTGTTTTATTTCCACCCTTGGGAGATCGACCCCGGCCAACCGCGCGTGGCGAACGCTCCGTTCAAATCGAAGCTGCGGCATTATAGCCGGTTGGGCGCGATGGCGGGGAAGCTTGGCCGCTTGATCGATGCCCATCGCTGGGGCCGGGTGGACGACGTCGTCGCGACGGCGCGGGTGCGGATGGCGTGACAAAGCCGCTGCTCTCGATGCCGCTTGGCCTGCGCGCTGCAGACCTGGCCAATGCAGGCGAGCGCGCGCGGATCGGTGTATTTGTTCGGGGGCATCCCGCAGCGACACCCTTTCATTTGCCCGAGTGGAACATCGCGGTCGCCCGTGGGTGCCGACAGCGCGCGCATTGCCTGGTGGCGGAGCGTGCCAATGGCGCAATCGCTGGCATCTTGCCGCTGACCGAGATCGGATCGCCGCTGTTCGGCCGGGCGCTGGTATCAACCGGCTTTGGCGTCGGTGGTGGCATCTTGGCGGATATTGACGATGCCGTGCCAGTGCTCGCCGATGCGGGATGGGCCATGGCGGAACGGCTCGGCTGCCCGACAATGGAATTGCGCGGTGGGCCCGTGCCCGATGATGGCGGCTGGACCATCGACGAGACGACCTATCTGGGATTTGTCCGAGCGCTGGCCGATAGCGACGAGGCCGAGCTGAGCGCGATCCCGCGCAAGCAGCGTGCCGAGGTGCGCAAGGGGATTGCCGCTGGCCTCAGCGTGAAAACGGGGCGTGGGCCGGAAGACCTGAAGGCGCATTATGCCGTTTATGCGGAATCGGTGCGCAACCTCGGCACGCCGGTGTTTCCGGCACGGCTGTTTCGCGAGGCGCTGGCAGCTTTCGGGGATGATGCCGATATTCTGACTGTGTCCGATGGTTGCACGCCGGTCGCTAGCGTCCTGAGCCTGTACATGAACGGCGTGGTCTATCCCTATTGGGGCGGGGGGACGCAGGCCGCACGCGGGCTGCGCGCGAACGACCTGATGTATTTTGCGCTGATGGGGCATGCGCGCGCCCGGGGCTGCACCCGGTTCGATTTCGGTCGATCAAAGGCGGGAACGGGGCCTGCGGCATTCAAGAAGAATTGGGGCTTCGAGGGGCAAGTGCTGCGTTACGCCAAGCGCGCGCCCGACGGGCAAGCGCCGCGCGAGATCAACCCGATGAGCCCGCGCTATCGCATGCAGGTCGCCGCCTGGCGCAAGCTGCCGCTGTGGATTGCGAACCGGCTGGGGCCGATGGTCTCCAATGGGCTGGGGTGATGGGTGACATCCTGTTTATTGCGCACCGGATTCCGTATCCGCCCGACCGCGGGGACAAAATTCGTGCCTTCAACATCTTGAAGCATCTGGCGTCGCGCAAGCGCGTCCACGTCGTCGCGTTTGCAGATGATTCGCGAGACCTGAAGCATAAGAAGGGCTTGAAGGCCTATGCGGCCAGCCAATCGATCATCTGGCGCTCAAAGCCGCGCTGGATCGCTGCGTTGCAGGCATTGGCCCAGCGCCGGCCAGTGTCGCTGACGGCGTTTGAATATGGACCTTTGCGCGAGGCGGTCGATGCCGTTCTCGCGCGGCATTCGATCGACACGATCTTCGTTTATTCGAGCCAGATGGCGCAATATCTGCCGCTCAAGCCACGCCAGCAGGTGATCATGGACTTTGTCGACATGGATTCGGCCAAGTTCGATGCCTATGCCAAGACGTCTCGTGGGATAACTCAGTGGATGATGCAGCGTGAGGCGCATCTGCTGCTCGCGCATGACCGAGGCGTGGCGGTGCGCGTTGATGCGAGCCTGTTCGTCAGTGAGGAAGAGGCAGCGCTGTTCCAGACGTCCACGGGTGCCGAGCGGGTCTATGCCGTGGAGAATGGCATCGATACCGACTTTTTTGATCCGACCGCCGGGTTCAAACAGATCGAGAGCACGGGCAGCCTGATCGTCTTCACCGGACAGATGGATTACCGACCGAATGTGGAGGCCGTGACCTGGTTTGCGGAAACGATCCTGCCGCATGTTCGCCTGGTTCACCCCAATGCGCGATTTGCGATTGTCGGCCGCAACCCGACCGATGCCGTGAAGGCGCTGGCCCGTGAGCCGGGGGTGATCGTGACGGGCCAAGTGGAGGACGTGCGAGGCTGGCTTTCGGCTGCTGCCGTGGTCGTCGCGCCGCTGAAGCTTGCGCGCGGGGTGCAGAACAAGGTGCTCGAGGCGATGGCAATGGCGCGGCCTGTGGTTGCTTCGGCGGCGGCGGCTGAGGGCATCGACCATGGCGGGACGATCCATATCGGCTCTACGGTGGGGGAGATTGCGGATGCGGTGTCCGGGCTGCTCGCCGACGCCGACGCGGCCGCTGCGCTGGGCAACGCTGCGCGCGCGCAGGTGAAGCAGCGCTATGGCTGGAGTGCGCGCATGTGCGTCCTCGATGACATCTTGAGCGGCCGCAGTGCGGCAGAGCCACCGCGCCGCAGCGCCATATGACCGTTCCCGTCTCCGCCACAGATTTCCAGACGGCTGCTGGTGGCACAGTGGCTGCGGCCTGGCGACTGCACGGCGCGACATTGGTCGCGGCGACCATATGCATCATCTTGCTGTTCGGCCATGACAGTGCCGATCTCGCGCGGATATGGTGGACGAGCACGACCTTTGGCCACTGCCTGTTCATTGGCCCGGTGATCGGCTGGCTGGTGTGGCAGCGCCGGCATGAGCTGGCAATTCTGCGCCCGGTGGCCTGGGCGCCGGGGCTGGTCATCGTCGCGCTTGGGGCAATGGGCTGGCTGCTTGGTGCGGCGGCAAGCGTTGCGCTGGCGCGACACCTGGGGCTGGTGATGATGCTGCAGGGGGCGGTGGTGACCTTGCTCGGCCCGAATGTGGCGCGCGGGCTGCTGTTTCCACTGGTCTATGCCTTTTTCCTCGTGCCGTTCGGCGAATCGCTGGAAGGGCCGCTGCAGACGATTACCGTCGCGATGGTGATGCCGATGCTGCATCTGGCAGGGGTGCCGGCGAGCGTTGACGGGGTGCTGATCACCATTCCCAACGGCTATTTCGAAGTGGCCGAGGCGTGTTCCGGCGCGAAATTCGTGATCGCCATGATCGCTTATGGCACGCTGGTGGCCAATGTCGCCTATGTCGCCTGGCCACGCCGGATTGGCTTCATGGCGATGGCGCTGGTGGTGCCGGTGATTGCCAATGGACTGCGCGCCTTTGGCACGATTTATGCCGCGCATCTCACCTCGGTCGAGGCGGCAACGGGGTTTGACCATATCATCTATGGCTGGGTGTTCTTCGGCCTCGTCATGGCGGCGGTGATCGCGATTGGCTGGCGCTGGTTCGACCGCGACCCCGATGCCGCCTGGATCGACGCGGCGCGGCTGCAGGCGATGCCGCGCCGTCGGCTCGAGCCGCTGCTGGCGGCGGCGCTGGCGCTGGTGACCGTCGCTGCCTTTGCCAGCTGGGCCAGTGCGATCGACAGCCGGGCCGATCGCCTGCCCGACCGGGTCGCGCTGCCGACGATTGCGGGATGGGTGCCGGCACCGGCCAATACGCATGCACCCTGGACGGCCTATTACCCCAGCGCCGATCATTTCCTGTCGGGGCGCTTTGTCGACCGGCAGGGCCGCGCGGTTGATGTGGCGATTGCGGTGTTCGGCAGCCAGCGCGATGGCAAGGAGCTGGTGTCGTTTGGCACGGGTGCGCTGCGCGAGGCGGATCGCTGGGTGAAGATTGCGCCGTTGCCAGCGGTGCGCGGTGGGGCAGCGATGCGGATTACAGCGCCGGGCCCGGTCGAGCGCGTGGTTGCCAGCTGGTACAGCATTGGTGGCGTGGTGACGGCGAGCCCCAACCGCGTGAAGCTGGAGACGATGCGCGTGCGTCTGCTCGGCGGGCAGCAGCGGGCGGTGGCGCTGCATCTGTCCGCCGAAGTGCTGCCGGGGCAGGATGCGCGCGCGGCGATCGAGGCGTTCGTGGCGGCAGCAGGGCCAGTCGATCGGCTGGTGGACCGCGTCGCCGCTGGTCGATAGACGCACTTCACGAAGCGGGCGGGGACGAAGCGAACATCATGTGCGGCATTGCCGGTATCTTCTATCCCGCCACGCCCAAGCCGGTTGATCCCGCGCGGATCAAGGCCATGGCCGATGCGCAGGCGCACCGGGGCCCCGATGGATCGGGCGTGTGGACAGCGCCCGGCGTCGGGCTTGGCCACCGGCGGCTATCAATCATCGATCTCGGCGGTGGCGCGCAACCGATGGCGAGCGCCGATGGGGCGCTGACCGTGACCTATAATGGCGAGATTTATAATTTTCAGGCGGTGCGCGCCGAGCTGGAGGCGAAGGGCGCGCGGTTCCGCACGAACAGCGATACCGAGGTGCTGCTGCATGGCTGGGCGACGTGGGGGCCGGCGATGCTCGAGCGGCTCAATGGGATGTTCGCCTTTGCGCTCCACGATGCGCGGGCGCAGTCGCTGTTTCTGGCGCGTGACCGGCTCGGCGTGAAGCCGCTGCATTATGTCGAGCTATCCGATGGCGGCGTGGCCTTTGCCTCCGAGCTGAAGGGGTTGCTCGCGCATCCGCTGCTGCGGCGGGTGCCGGATATTCGCGCGGTCGAGGATTATCTGGCGCTCGGCTATGTGCCCGACGACACCTGTCTGGTCGCGGGCGTGAAGAAGCTGGCAGCGGGACACAGCCTGCTGATCAAGCGCGGTCAGCCGATACCGGCACCGGCGCAATGGTGGGACATTGATTTCAGTCGCCGGGCGAGCGGATCGGCGAGTGCATTGGCAGAAGAACTGACCGAGCTGATGCGCGACGGGGTGCAATCGCGGATGCTGGCTGACGTGCCGCTGGGGGCGTTCCTCTCGGGCGGTGTGGACAGCTCGGCGGTCGTGGCGCTGATGGCGGAAGCATCAAAGCGCGCGGTGAAGACCTGCACGATCGGGTTCGATTCGGCGGACCATGACGAACGGCGCTACGCTAACCAGATCGCTGGCCTGTTCGCGACCGAGCACCGTGAGCGGACCGTGGCGGCGGATGATTTTGCGCTGATCGACATATTGGTTGGGGCGTTTGATGAGCCATTTGCCGATGCGTCGGCACTCGCCACCTACCGCGTGTGCGAACTGGCGCGCGAGACGGTGACGGTGGCGCTGTCCGGTGACGGGGCGGATGAGGCACTGGCTGGATATCGCCGATATCGCTTCCAGGCGGCGGAGGAGCGGGTGCGGGGGATGATCCCGCAGGGGCTTCGATCCTCCGTGTTCGGGACGCTGGGGGCGATCTATCCCAAGGCCGATTGGGCACCGCGACCGCTGCGCGCCAAGACGACGCTGCTTGGCCTCGCCGACGACGGCGCGACGGCTTATGCACGCTCGGTTGGCGTGACGACACCGGCGGCGCGGGCGCGGCTGATGAGCGATGCGGCGCGGCGCGCGCTGGGCGGGCACATGGCCGAGACGCGCTACATCGAGACGATGCGGGGTGCCCCGGCGCGCGAGCCGCTGGACCGCGCGCAATATGCCGATTTCAAGCATTGGCTGCCGGGCGACATCCTGACCAAGGTCGACCGCACGAGTATGGCGGTGAGCCTGGAAGCGCGCGAGCCGCTGCTCGATTACAAGCTGATGGAATTTGCCGCCACGCTGCCCGTCTCGATGCGGATTAGGGCGGGCGAGGGCAAGTGGATCATGAAGAAGGCGATGGAGCGATACCTGCCCAAGGACATCCTTTATCGGCAGAAAATGGGATTCGTGACGCCAATCAGCGCCTGGTTTCGTGGCGCGCTGGCCGATGAGGCGGCATCGCTGGCGACGTCGCGCGTGCTGAGCGGGACGGGGTGGCTCGATATGGGCGAGGTTGCGCGCCTGGCCGCCGAGCACCGCGCCGGCCGTGCCGAACACGGCCGGACGCTGTGGCAATTGGTAATGCTCGAACGATCGATGCAACGCCTGTTCGGATAGCGTCCTTCTCTTTGTCTTCGGAATCGTTCTCCCGCGAACGAGGGAGCCCAGCGCCCCGGGCGCAGTCTGTGGGCCCTGTACCCCTGCATTCGCAGGGGTACAGCGTCCGCTCGAGCTAACCGAAATCGCGTCTAGCGCATCGTGCCGTAATTCTGGATCACCCGTCACCCACGAGCGCAGCGAAGCAATCCAGCCTATCCGTTCGCGGCTCGCTGGATTGCTTCGCTGCGCTCGCAATGACGATTCATATTTCAAGCACGATGCTCTAGCCGTGTGCGTGCAGCAGCGCGAGCGATGCATGCAGCGTCAGCGCGATCAGGCACAAGGTGGAAAGAGCAAAGAGCCCGAACCGGATGATGACGCGGTTGACTGTGACCTGCACCAGGCTGTGGGCGATCCGCAGCGCGACATAGGCCCAGGCGAGCTGCGCGTTGAAGCCGCCGCCCTGCTCGATCAGTGCCAGGCTCAGCGCGATCGCATAGAAGATCGTCGGCTGCTCCATCAGATGATTATAGTTTTCGGCCGGCCACTGGACCTGCGCGGGCAAAACCGCCTTTAGATCGGCCCCGCTGCCGCCGCGTAGGTTCTTCACATCGATCTTCGCCGCTTGCATGGCGGGAATGCGCTTCACGTACATCCAGCACCAGATGACGAGCGACCAGGCGACGAGCGCCACGACGGGCGCGATGATTGGGCTGTGCATGAAAAAACTCCCCCCGGAATGGTTTCCGAGGGGAGGCGTGGATCAATGCGTCCTGAATTGCAACCGATCAGTCGAAGATGGCGCCCCAGCGGCGCGCTTAGTCGAAGATTGCGCCCCAGCGGCGCTTGGCCCGGTCTTTCCAAAGCCCACGGTGATAGGCGTCAGACGCCAGTAGCGGCATCACCGATCCGGCTTCGGCGAACACCATCTGCTCGATGCCGGTGTTGACCTTGCCCCAGCTCGCGGCTTCCTGCAGCGTGGACGACGAGCAGGCACCGTCGCGGACATCAGCCACGGTGATCTGCACCGCATATTTGTGCACCTCGACATCGTCATGGCCGAGGATTTCGGCGCAAACAACGGTGTCCTGGATGAAGTTCTTTGGCACGCCGCCGCCGATCATGAGGAGCCCGGTGGTGCCGGCCTTGATCTTGATGTCGGTCAGTTCGCGGAAATCGGCGATGGCATCGAGCACCATATAGGGCTTGCCCGCCTTCACCGAATCGACCTGATGCTTGACGA
>CAZXBM010000017.1:0-51005 GCA_964638495.1 uncultured Stakelama sp.
AGCCTACTACTGCGCAGAATCGTTCATCCCTGAGCATTCTCAAACGGACTCTAACCGATCCCATCACCGTCACCAGCAGCCACCCGGCGAGCCCCAGTAAAATCAACAACGTCCCCACGATGCCGATCGAGCGCGCAGGCCCCGGTGGGCCGGGGGGATTGAACAGCCCCAGCGCATTCAGGCCGCGACACACGACGAACCCCGCGGCTAACGCACCCAGCACAAAAGTGTTCACCCCGCTTGCTTCGAGCAGGCCGATAAGCGTGATGCCGATGGGCATACATTCGGCAAGGTTGCCGTGCGCGGGGATTGAGGAGACGAGGTCTTGATGCCCGTGGTCGCCAAAGGGCGCGCTGTATTGCAGCCGCAGGCGAATGGTGTTGATCGCCAGCGCGACCAGCACGATGGCTAGCGCTGACGCGGTTAGAGCATCGTGCGTTGATTTTGACTCACCCGTTCTCCGTTCGGGCTGAGCTTGTCGAAGCCCTGCCTTGTTCTTCGAGCGGCATCAGCTGCGGCACGAAGAAAATGCAGCCCCCTTCGACTGCCTGCCTGCGGCAGTCGCTCAGGACAGGCTTCGACAAGCTCAGGGCGAACGGGTCTTATTAAACGCACGATGCTCTGGCGCGGTGATGATCAGATGCATGGCGGCCCCCAGGGTTCGGGGCTGGGCTTATACTGGCTCAGGCGGCAGGCAAGTTAACGCCTCGCGCGCGCGCGGGCGCCTCTTCCTGACCGAAACCGGCTTGCCTATCCCCGCTCGGCCAGCGCGCGTTCCCAGGCGAGCGCGTGGGCGACGATCGTGTCGAGATCGTCAAGCGCTGGCCGCCACGGCAGGGTCGCGAGGATGCGGCTGTTATCGGCGATCAGGGCGTCGGGGTCGCCGGGGCGGCGGCCCTGGTAGCGGCGCTCGATCGTGACATTGGTCACGCGGTCGACCGCATCGAGCACGTCGTTGACCGAAAAGCCCCGGCCATAGCCGGCATTCATGAAATAGCTTTCGTCGGGCTGGGCGATCAGCTTGTCGAGGGCATGGACATGGGCCGCCGCCAGATCGCTGACATGGATGTAATCGCGCACGCCCGTGCCATCCGGCGTAGCGAAATCGGTGCCGAAAATGCCGACATGGTCGCGCTTGCCCGTCGCCGCTTCGACCGCGACCTTGATGAGGTGGGTGGCGCCCGCGGTGGACTGGCCCGAGCGCCCTTGCGGATCGGCACCTGCCACGTTGAAATAGCGGAGCGCGCAGAAATTCATCTTGTGGGCGGCGACCACGTCCTTCAGCATCGCCTCGGTCATGAGCTTCGACATGCCATAGGGGTTGATCGGGCGCTGGGCGCTGTCTTCGCGGACGGGGACGACCTCGGGGATGCCATAGGTTGCCGCCGTCGATGAAAAGATGAAATGCGGCACCGCGCACGCGACGGCGCTTTCGATGAGCGCGCGGCTCGCGACCGTGTTGTTGCGGTAATATTTGAGCGGATCGCTGACCGATTCGGGCACCACGACCGATCCGGCAAAGTGCATCACGGCGACCACGCCGTGATCGCGCATCGCGCCGCGCACGGCATCGTCATCCTCGATATTCGCTTCGACCAGCGTGGCGCGGCTGTCCACCGCCCAGGCAAAGCCGGTGACGAGATTGTCGACGACCACCACTGGCCAGCCAGCATCAAGCAGCGCAAGCACGGCGTGGCTGCCGATATAGCCCGCCCCACCGGTGACCAGAACTGAACCCGTTTGCATGCGTACCGCTCCTGACGTGTAACCTTTTCCCTAGCAAGTGCGATTGTCTGGCGCGAGCATCTGCCTATCTATGGCAGGAAATATTGAGGAGCCAATCATGACGACCGAGACCGCAACCTTTGCCGGTGGGTGCTTCTGGTGCACCGAAGCCGTGTTCAATGACGTGATCGGCGTGGAGAAGGTAGAAAGCGGCTATATCGGCGGCTCGGTGCAAAACCCGACCTATCGCCAGGTGTGCGGTGGTGACACCGGCCATGCCGAGGCGATCCGCATCACCTTCGATGCCGATCAGCTCAATTATGGCGATCTGCTCGACATGTTTTTTGCAACGCATGATCCGACGACGCTGAACCGCCAGGGCAATGATGTCGGCACGCAATATCGCTCGGCGATCTTCCCGCATTCGGACGAACAGCGCGCGGAAGCGATTGCGGCAATCAAGCGCGCATCGGCCGATTGGCCCGCGCCCATCGTGACGACGATCGAGCCGCTGAGCACCTGGTATGTCGCGGAGGATTATCACCAGGAATATTGGGGCAATGATGGCCAGCGTAACCCCTATTGCCTCGCTGTCATCCCGCCCAAGCTCAACAAGCTGCGCAAGAGCTTTGCCGCGCGGTCAAAGTCGGCGCAGGCGGTGGGGTGACACGCGTTGATCGGGTGAAGCGCGCCGCGTGCCTATGATCGGTAGGCGGCCCGCGTCAGCCGGTCGTTGATGGCGGCGCCGATGCCTTCCATCGGCACCGGTGCCACCGCGATGCGGGCGCGCTGGCTTGAGTCGGCGCGGTGGAGGCAATCGAACAGACGCGCGGCGGCTTCCTCAAGATCGCCTGTGGCGGACAGCGTATCGTCGCCGGGGGTGGGGCCAAAGCCGATCATCCACTCGTCTGCCGCTGGGCGGGGTGCGCCGATGCGGAGCGGCTTGCGCGGTGCATAATGGCTGAGCAGCTGCCCGGGCGCATCGATGGTGTCGGGGGCATCTGCGCCCTCATCGAATCGCTCGATCGGACCCTGGCCGAGCGCTGCCCGCACTGCCGCGGTCGTCACTGGTCCGTGACGCAGGATGCGCGTGCTGCCAAACGCCTGGCGAACGATGGTCGATTCAAGCCCGCGGAGCGTCGCGCCATCGTCGATGATGAGCGGGATACGCCCGCCAAGGCTCGCCGCCACATGTTCCGCCCGCGTCGGGCTGATCGAGCCGCTGGCATTGGCGGAAGGGGCCGCGAGCGGTTGGCCGGTGGCCGCGAGCAGTGCACGCATCGCCCGGTGCTGCGGCACGCGGATGGCGATCGTCTCCAGCCCGGCCGTTACGAGCGAGGCGATGCCGCCTTGATGCTTCAAGGGCAGCACCAGCGTGAGCGGGCCGGGCCAGAAGGCGCTGGCGAGCTGCTCGGCGCGGTGATCGAATGCCGCCAGTCGCCTGGCTGCGTCGATATCGCTTACATGGACGATCAGCGGGTTGAAACTCGGCCGGCCCTTGGCGGCATAGATGCGCGCGACGGCCGCCGAATCGGTCGCGTCGGCGGCAAGGCCGTACACCGTCTCGGTCGGCACCGCGACCGGCTGGCCCGCCGCAATCAGCCCCGCCGCCTCGGTGATCGCCTCGTCGCCGTAGCGTAAGGTTCGGGTCTCAAAGGGGGTATTTGGCGTGGTCACTGGTCGGCGCTATAGCGCGGGGGCCTATAGAACAAGAGAGGTTGTCCAGTGTTCACTGCCGCCGTCACCGAACAGCGTTTCGTGCTCGATCATGTCGTGAAGTTCGACGAGCTTGCCGCGAGCGATCGCTTCGCCTCGTCGTCGAGCGACGTGGTCGATGCGGTGCTCGAAGGCGTCGGCGCGTTGGCAACAGGCGAATGGGCGCCGCTAAGCCGGATTGGCGACACCAACGGCCCGAAATGGAGCCCCGAGGGCGTGACGATGCCGGCGGGCTTCCCGGAAGCGTACAAGGCCTATGTCGAGGGCGGCTGGGGCACCATCGGCGTGCCGGAGGCGTTTGGCGGGCAGGGCATGCCCTTCATTATCCAGACGGCGGTGCTGGAAACGCTGGGCGGCGCCAATCTGGGCTTTGCGCTTGCGCCAACGCTGACGGTCGGCGCGATCGAGGCGCTGGTGCATCATGGGAGCCCCGAGCAGCAGGCACTGTATCTGCCGCACCTCGCCACTGGCGAATGGACCGGCACGATGAACCTCACCGAGCCGCAGGCGGGCTCCGACGTGGGTGCGGTGCGGGCGAAGGCCGAGCCGCGCGCCGATGGCAAGTGGAGCATCAGCGGCACCAAGATCTATATCTCGTTCGGTGACCACGACATGGCCGATAACATCGTCCACCTCGTGCTCGCGCGCACGCCCGATGCGCCGCCGGGCACCAAGGGGCTGTCGCTGTTCCTCGTGCCCAAATACCGGCTCGATGCCGAGGGCAAGCCGGGTGACTTCAACGATGTCCGCGTCGTCTCGATCGAGCACAAGCTGGGGCTGCATGCCTCGCCCACCTGCGTGCTGAGCTTCGGCGACAATAATGATTGCGTCGGCGAGCTGATCGGTGCCGAGCTGGGCGGCATGCGCGGCATGTTTACGATGATGAACAATGCGCGGCTGAATGTCGGCCTGCAGGGCGTGCAGGTGGCCGAGCGCGCGACGCAAATCGCGGTCGCCTATGCGCGCGATCGCGTCCAGTCGGCGCGCGCAGGGGCAGGACGCGAGCCTGTCGCGATCATCGAGCACCCCGATGTCCGCCGCATGCTGATGCGGATGAAGGCACAGACCCAGGCGGCGCGCGCGCTGGTGTATCTTGCCGCTAGTCAGGTTGATCGCGCGTCGCTCGGCGATGGCGACGCCCAGAAGCGGCTCGATCTGCTCACTCCGCTCGCCAAGGCGCATGGCACCGATATCGGTTGCGAGGTCTCGTCGATCGCGATCCAGGTCCATGGCGGCATGGGCTTCATCGAGGAAACCGGCGTTGCGCAAGGGTTCCGCGATGCGCGCATCACGCCGATCTATGAGGGCACCAACGGCATTCAGGCCGCCGATCTGGTAGGGCGCAAGCTGAGCATGGACAATGGCGGCGTCCTCAATACGCTCATCGCCGACATGCGCGCCGAGGCGGAGGATGCGGGCCTGCGTGGCCTGATCGATGCGTGCGAGGAAGTCGCGCGGCGGCTATTGACCGTCGATGCCGATGATCGGCTGGCGGCGAGCTACCCGTTCCTGACGATGCTATCGACGGCGGTCTGCGGCTGGCTGATGGAGCGGCAGGGCCGGGTGGCAGATACCGCCACCGGCGACCCCGATTTCCTGAAGATGAAGCGGGCCGTGGCTGCCTTTTATGTCGCGCAGATCGTGCCCGAGGCGATGGGGCTGAAGGCGGCGGCGATGGCCCCGGCGGCGATCCTTTATGCGCTGGAGCCGGCCGCGTTCGCTGCTTGAGGTGATTGCTTCGGCGCTTTGCCGGAACAGCAATATTTTGATAAAATGCGCCCAGCGTACGATTTTTTCCCCCAAAAATGGCATTTTTAGGGGGTTTTGCAGCGATTCAGCGGCAATCAGGCGGGTGCGTCTTCCAGCAGTTCGTCGGTCGTCAGGCCGAGAAGCGTGATGTGATCGCGAATCCGGGGCCAGCTCGTCTTCAGGAAATGCTTGCGCTCGGCCACACGCAGCTTTTCAGCGGCACCAGGCAATACGAACATGCCGACGCCGCGCCGAACCTCGACATAGCCATCGTCCTGAAAGCTCTGATAGGCCTTGGCAACGGTAAGCGGGTTGGCGCCGTGTTCTGCCGCGAGCGCCCGCACCGACGGCAGCTGGTCCCCGGCGCGGAAATCGCCGCGCAGGATAGCTGCGGAAATCGTTCCGCGCAGCTTGATATAGACCGGGCTGTCTTCGCTATTGAGCGCTGTCATGCTGCCTTAATACAGCAATTGCCCGAGTCGTCCAGTCTTTAAGGCTGCCAGGTGGAAATGACTCGCCCCAAATCGGGGCGATCGCGTTCATCCAGTGGGCTGCCGGGCGTGCCCATGAAGATGAAGCCGGCGATACGCTCTGGCGCTGCGCCAAATGCGTCGCGGACGATATCCGAATAGGCAGCCCATCCGGTCAGCCACCCGCCGACAAACCCCATCGCATGGCACGCATGAAGCAGGTTCATGCAGGCAGCCCCCGCCGACAATTCCTGCTCCCAAAGCGGGATTTTGCTCTCAGGGCGTGGCGATGACAGCACCACCACCAGTGCCGGTGCCTGGCGCGCAAAGCTATCAAGCGCCTCGATCTCCAGCCGCGCGGCTTGGGGGCGTTCAGCGCGATAGGCGTCGGTGATCAGGGTCGAGAGCGCTGCGCGCGCCGCATCGGGCACAATGACGAAGCGCCACGGTGCAAGCTTGCCATGGTCAGGCGTGCGCGCGGCGATGGCCAGCATCGCGGCCAGCTGATCTGCATCGGGCCCGGGTGCGACCATGGCGCGCGGCTTGCCCGAACGGCGGGTAGCGAGCAGCGATAGCGGTGAGGAGGTGTCGTTGAACATCGCCATCGCTATAGCCGCTATCGAACATATTTACACGACGGCGATTAGGGCTAGTGTCGGCTGCCAGACAACCGCCGGGATAACGGCGGGTTTTTTCAGGGAGCCTTTTACCCGATGGCAATTGACCATCCTGCCGCCCATCCAGTTGGCGGCGTGCCAGCCGATGCCAAGACCTTTCTCGGCCATCCGCGCGCATTGTTCATGCTGTTTTTCGCTGAAATGTGGGAGCGTTTTTCCTATTACGGCATGCGCGCGATCCTCGTCTTTTATCTGACGAAGCATTTCCTGTTCGACGAGCAACCCGCCTACGCCATCTACGGCGCGTACACCTCGCTGGTCTATATCACCCCAATCATCGGCGGCTATCTGGCGGATCGCTTTTTGGGCGCGCGAAAATCGGTGCTGGTCGGCGGCATGTTCATTTCGTTCGGCCATTTGCTGATCGCCGTGATGGAGGGGCCGCAGGGCGCACAGGGAACCCCGCTCAGCGGCTTTTATCTTGGCCTGGCGTCGATCATCGTCGGCACCGGCTTTCTCAAGGCCAATATCTCGGTGCTGGTCGGCCAGCTTTATCCGCGCGACGATGCGCGGCGCGACCCGGCCTTTTCGATTTTTTACATGGGCATCAATACCGGCGCGTTCATGGGGCCGATTATCTGCGGCATCCTGGGCGAAACGGTTGGCTGGGCCTATGGCTTCGGGGCGGCGGGCGTGGGCATGCTGCTCGGCCTGATCGTGTTCGTGCTGTTCAAGGGATCGCTCCATGGCGTTGGCGAGCCACCAGAGCCTGCCAAGCTCACGGCGCGGACCGCCGTCGGGCTATCGACCGAGTGGCTGATCTATACCGGGGCTATCGCCGTCGTCATCATCTCCTGGTTCCTTGTGCGCTCGCAGGAGGCGGTCGGCACGCTGCTGATCGTCGCTGCGCTCTTGACGGTCGGGTACATCCTTTATCGCTCGGTGTGGACGTTGCCGCGCACGGAGCGGGATCGCATCTTCGCCGCGATGTTCCTGATTGCGCTCGCGCCGCTGTTTTGGGCGCTGTTCGAACAGGCCGGGTCGTCGCTCAACGTCTATACCGATCAACGCGTCGATCGCACCTTGCTGGGCTGGACGATCCCCGCGTCCGTCTTTCAGTCGGTCAATTCGATCTTCATCATCACGCTTGCGCCGATTTTCGCCGGCATTTGGACCTGGCTCGGCAAGCGCGGCTGGGAGCCGACGGCACCGCTCAAGTTCGGCATCGGGCTGGTGATCGTCGGTGGCGGGTTCTTCGCGCTGATCGGTGGCGCGGCGGTGAGCAGCGGGCTGACGCCTGCCATCTTCATCATCATGCTCTACTTGCTGCATTCAATCGCCGAGCTGTGCTTTTCGCCGATCGGGCTTTCATCGACCACGCGGCTGGCGATTCCCAGTATGGCCGGGTTGATGATGGGCACCTGGTTCCTGGCGACCGCTGCGGGCAATTTCATCGCCGCGCTCATTGCTCAGGCAACCGGTGGGGAGAATGTCGGGCCTGAACGCGTGCTGGAGGTTTACGGCAATATCGGCTTGTTCTCGATTGGCGTCGGGGTGGTGGTGATGCTGGTAAGCCCGTTCATTCAGCGCCTGATGCATCTCGATACCATTGGTGCGCCGGCGGTGGATCATGCAATCGCGGGCGAAGGCTGATTGGGCGAACCCGCCGCTGCCGGGGCTACTCTAGCAGCGAGACGCGCTCAGCGCTTTGAGGGGGTTGATATGGATGGTTGGCAACTGGTTCTGCTGGCGGCCGGGTCGTTCGTCGGCACGCATTTGCTGCTCTCACACCCGCTGCGCGCGCCGCTCGTGAAGGCCATTGGCACGGGCGGCTTTACCATCGTCTATGCGCTGCTGGCCTTTGCAACGCTCGGGTGGATGTCGAACGCCTATCGCGCCGCGCCCGCAACCCCGGCGCTGTGGGAGGTGGGTGACGGGCTTTGGGCCGTCGCAACGGTGGTGATGCTGGCCGCGAGTATCCTGCTGATGGGCTCGCTGCTCGGCAACCCGGCAATGCCCGGCCCAGCGACCGAGGCACCCAAGATTGCGCGCGGGGCGTTTTCGGTCACACGCCATCCGATGATGTGGTCGTTCGCGCTGTGGGGTGTCAGCCACATTCTGGTTTACCCAGTGGCGGCGAACATCATCGTCGCTAGCGCGATCATCACGCTCGCGCTGGCCGGCGCAGCGCTGCAGGACAAGAAGAAGGAATCGCTGCAGGCGGCGATGTGGCGGGACTGGGAATCACGCACCGGCTATTGGCCCTTCGCGGCGATTGCAGCCGGGAGAGCGACGTTCGGCGGTTTTCGCCCGCACGACCTGGCAGGCGGCGTGGTGATCTGGCTTGCCGCCACCTGGGGGCATATCCCGCTGGCTGGCATTGCCGCCGGGGTCTGGCGCTGGATCGACTGAGCGCGGGCCTCACAGATGGGACGATACCGCTCAGGCGTTCGTCTCCATCAGCATCTCGTCCGTCTCGGTGAGTGCGCCGGGCGGGCCGGAACGCGCCGCGACGGTGGCGGTCACAGCTAAGTCCATCATCACATTGCCGATCGTGCGGAAAATGTCGGGAATCGTTTCCACGGCGATCAGCAGACCCAGCGCCTCGATCGGCACGCCGATGGCCAGCGCAATCGGCGCGATCGACGTGATATAGGTGATCTGCCCCGGCAGCCCCACACCGCTGAAGGTGGTGATCGCCGCCGCGGCAATGCCCGCAGCGATTTGCGCCGGGCCAAGCGTGATGCCATACCAGTTGGCGATATAGAGCACGACCGCCAGGTTCATCGGCGGCGCGGTCACGCGGAAGATGGCCACGGCGAGCGGCAGGACGACTCCTGACGTCGAGACCGGAATGCCCAGAGCTCCCGCACCCTTCAGCATCGCCGGCAAGGAGGCGAGCGACGATTGGGTGCTCGCCGCCACCGCTTGCGCCGGGGCGATTGCGCGTGCGAACCGCATCAGGCCCAGCCGTCCGCCAATCACCGCCACCGGATAGGCAAGCAGGCCAACGACAATCCCGACGCCTGACACGATGATGATATAATGCGCCAGCGCGCCGACGGCAGCCGTGCCCGCGCGCGCGCCCACCACAAAGGCGAGCGCCGACACGCCAATCGGGGCCAGCCACAATACCCAATTGATGATCACCAGCATCGCGTCGCTCACAGCCTCGAAAAAGGCGGTCAGCACTTTGCGCTGTTCGGCAGGCAGCCGGGTGACCGCAAAGGCGAACGCCATCGTGAAGACAATCAGCGGGAGGATCGCATCATTGGCGGCAGCGGCAATCGGGTTGGTCGGCACGATCGAGCGCATGAAATCGGCAAAGCCGGGCACCTTGGCATCGGTATGCACGCTGCTGAGCGCGCTGCGCAGCGCAGTGGCTGATTCGGCGGGGAGCGGCCAGACCGACAGAAAAGCAGGGGTCAGGAACGCCGCCAGCGCTGATGCAGCCCATAGAAAGGCCATGAACATGATCAATGATCGTGCCGTGATCCTGCCCGATCGCGCTGTTTCTGTGGTGTTGGCGATGCCGGTGATCAGCAGCGCGACGACCAGGGGGACGATCGTCATCCTGAGCCCGTTCAACCACGTATCGCCAATGGGGGCGGCAATCGCGATGCCCGGTTCGACCCATTGGCTCGCCCAGGCAGCGACCAGGATTCCCAAGCCCAACCCGACGACCAATGACAGCAAAATTCTTGTCGGTTGTGACATTCGCGGCTTTCTGGCTGTATAGCCCTATCAAGTGTCGCGCGGGCAACGCGCGGGCAAGCGAAATGAGCGGGTGGGATGGCAAGAAAATATTTCGGCACCGACGGCATTCGCGGCGCGACCAACGCATCGACGATGACGGCGGCGATGGCGATGAAGGTCGGCATGGCCGCCGGCGCGCATTTCCGCCGGGGCGATCACCGGCACCGTGTCGTCATCGGCAAGGATACCCGGCTGTCGGGCTATATGCTCGAATCGGCGATGGTGGCGGGGTTCACCAGCGTGGGCATGGATGTGGTGCTGGTCGGCCCGATGCCGACGCCTGCCGTCGCGATGCTCACCCATTCGATGCGCGCCGACATGGGCGTAATGATCTCCGCCAGCCATAATCCTTACGCCGACAATGGCATCAAGCTGTTCGGGCCCGACGGCTACAAGCTGTCGGATGCGGACGAGATGGCGATTGAGGCGCTGATCGACGGCGATGTCGCGCTCAGCCCGTCTGCCAATATCGGCCGTGCGCGGCGGGTGGAGGATGCGCGTGGGCGCTATATCCATTTCGCCAAATCGACCTTTCCCAGCGAGTTGCGGCTCGATGGCCTGCGCATCGTCGTCGATTGCGCGAACGGCGCCGCTTATCAGGTCGCCCCTTCCGCGCTCTGGGAACTGGGCGCCGATGTCGTGGCGATCGGCGTGGAGCCCAATGGCAAGAATATCAATGCAGGGGTCGGCTCGACGTCACCCGAATTATTGCGCGAGACGGTGGTCGCGAGCGGCGCTGCCATCGGCATCGCGCTCGATGGCGATGCGGACCGGCTGATCGTGGTCGATGAAAACGGCAATATCGTCGATGGCGACCAGCTGATGGCCGTCATCGCCAGCGGCTGGGCGCGGCAGGGCAGGCTCAGGGGCGGCGCGCTCGTCACCACCGTCATGTCCAATCTCGGGCTTGAGCGGCATCTGGCTGGGCAGGGCATCGGCATGCTGCGCACCGCCGTTGGCGATCGCTATGTGCTGGAAGCGATGCGCGAGCGTGGCCATAATGTCGGCGGCGAGCAATCGGGGCATATCATCCTGTCGGATTATGCGACGACGGGTGACGGGCTGGTCGCGGCGCTTCAGGTGCTGGGCGAGCTGGTGACGGCGGGCGCGCCGGCCAGCGAATTCCTCCACCGTTTTGAGCCACTGCCGCAATTGCTGAAGAATGTGCGCTTCACGGGCGGCAAGCCGCTTGAGGTGCAAAGCGTGAAGGACACCATCGCCGCGGCGCAAGCTGAACTGAACGGCACCGGCCGGCTCGTCATCCGCCCCTCGGGCACCGAGCCTGTGATCCGCGTGATGGCCGAGGGCGACGATGCTGATCAGGTCACCCGGCTGGTGGACGGCATTTGTGACGCCGTGCGGGCGGCAGCCTGATGCTTGAAATGCGCCCTGATTGCGAACGCTGTGGCGCGGACTTGCCGGCCGATGCACCGGGCGCGTTCATCTGCTCGTTCGAGTGCAGCTTTTGCGCGGACTGTGCCGACGCGCTTGATGAACGCTGCCCCAATTGCGGGGGCGAGCTGATGGACCGCCCGACGCGCACGGGTGCCGCGCTCAAGAAACATCCGGCGAGTAGGGCGCGCAAATTCCAGTCGTGACCCCCAAAATCCTAACCCCGCGCATATTGATCATCGCCGGATCCGATTCGGGCGGTGGTGCCGGCATCCAGGCCGATATCAAGACGGTGACGATGCTCGGCGGCCATGCGATGACCGCGATCACCGCGATCACCGCGCAGAACACGCTGGGGGTGCAGGCGGTCCACCCGGTGCCGACCGAAATGGTGCTGGCGCAGATCGAATCTTGCCTGACCGACATCGGTGTCGATGCGGTGAAGATCGGCATGCTGGGGTCGGCGGAGACGGCGAATGCGGTGGCGGAATATTTCGAGAAACACTCTGCTAACCCCTCCCCTTCAGGGGAGGGGCAGGGGTGGGGCCTGTCCGCAGGACGTTCCGCCGGAGGAGAGCCCCCACCCCCAACCCTTCCCCTGAAGGGGAGGGGCTTCCCGATCGTATTTGATCCCGTGATGGTCGCGACCTCGGGCGATACGCTAGCCGACGAGGCAACGGTGGCAGCATTCGAGCGGCTGATGCGCTTGGCGACAGTGGTCACGCCGAACCCGGACGAATTGGCTCAACTTTCAGCGAGTGAAGATCGCAGCGATTTGGGCGTCACCCATGCAGCGAGCGCGCTGTCAGAACGCTATCGTACATCAGTCCTTGCGACGGGCACGCTGGTTTCGGGTGGGCGAATTTACGGGACCGACCGATTCGGTCGCGCATTTGACCATTCGACCGACGGTCGCCTGTTCGATCGCCTCTTTGGCTATGATCCCATGAACGGCACTCACGCGATCGATTGGGATGGAGAAATAATCTCATCAAACTCTACCCATGGCACGGGCTGTACGCTGGCCTCGGCGATCGCCACTTATCTTGCTCAAGGTGTCGCGTTACCCGATGCAGTGGCTCGCGCTCGCCAGTTTGTCCGCCTCGCGATTCATGACGCCCCCGGGCTGGGCCACGGGCATGGCCCAATGGGGCATCAGCGGGTGCGGCTCGATCTTGGCCCCGGCGTGCGGCTCAATCAGGTGACGGTGCCGATGGCGGCGGGATCGGAAGGCTTTTACCGCACGCTCGGCCTCACCCAGATCGTCGATACCGAGGATGGCCATTACGCGCGCTTCGAAGCGGCGAACGGCGCCACGCTCTCCACCGAATCCGACGCGGCCCCCACCATCTTTTTCGAATGTGATGACTTGGACGCCGAGGTCGCGCGGTTGCAGGCGGCGGGCATCGTGTTTGATCATCTACCTGTCGCGCAAGAATGGCTGTGGCGCGAGGCGCGGCTGCGCGATCCGGCGGGCAACGCAATCTGCCTCTATCAGGCGGGCGAAAACCGGCGCTTCCCGCCCTGGCGGCTGCAGCAATGATTGCCGGCGTGGACGAGGCCGGGCGCGGGCCGCTCGCCGGGCCGGTGGTTGCGGCGGCGGTTATCCTTTGCCCAAAGGGCATCGAGGGACTGAATGACAGCAAGAAGCTGAGCGCCGCGCAACGCGAGCGCCTCTATGCCGAGATCACCGCGCGCTGCCATGTCGGTGTCGGCATCGCGAGCGTCGAGGAAATCGACACGCTCAACATCTTGTGGGCGACGATGCTGGCGATGGAGCGCGCGGTGGCGGCGCTTGGTGTGGCGCCTGTCGAGGTTTTGGTCGATGGCAATCGCTGCCCGAAATGGCAGTGGCGCAGCCGCGCGATCATCGGCGGCGACGCGACCGAGCCGTGCATTTCGGCCGCCTCGATCATCGCCAAGGTCACGCGCGACCGGATCATGATCGAGGCGGACCGCGCGCATCCGGGTTATGGCTGGGCCTCTAACAAGGGTTATGGTGCCGCCGTGCATCTTGATGCACTGATGCGGCTTGGACCGACGCCGCTGCACCGGCGATCGTTCGCGCCCGTCGCGCGGGCCTTTGCAACAAGGGGGAGCGTCGGTGAGTCTTTCACGCCACACCACCATTACTTGTGATGGCGCTGATAGCCGGACTCAATATGTCGTTCTGGTCGTGAAATGTTCTCGGAAATTAACCAATTAGTAATTGGAATCGTTAACCATTCTTTGCTTGACGAACAGCGTCACTTGCGTGCGGATAGCGGCGGCGACTAGCGGGGGTGGGTTTGATGGGTGTCCTGGAAAAAGTAAGGGCGCGAGACGCAGTGGTGGCGGAACCCGTTCTGCCGCTCGATACCATCCTGATGGGCGATTGCATCGCGACGATGCGGTCACTGCCCGCGGCTTCCGTCGACATGATCTTTGCCGACCCGCCCTATAACCTGCAGCTGGGCGGCGATCTCAGCCGGCCGGACGGCAGCCATGTCGATGCTGTCACCGATGATTGGGACAAGTTCGATAGCCTGACGGCTTACGACAAGTTCACCCGCGCCTGGCTGGCGGAGGCGCGCCGTATCCTCAAAAAGGACGGCACCATCTGGGTGATCGGCAGCTATCACAACATCTTCAAGGTCGGTTCGGCGATCCAGGATCTCGATTTTTGGATCCTCAATGACATCATCTGGCGCAAATCGAACCCCATGCCCAATTTCAAGGGCACCCGCTTCACCAACGCGCACGAAACGCTGATCTGGGCCTCGATGGGCGAGAAGGCGCGCTACACCTTCAACTATCGCAGCATGAAGACGCTCAACGACGAACTGCAGATGCGCAGCGACTGGGAATTCCCCGTCTGCGGCGGGCAGGAGCGGCTGAAGAAGGGCGGGGTGAAGGTCCACCCCACGCAAAAGCCAGAGGCGCTCATCTACCGCATCCTCCTCGCCTGCACCAAGAAGGGCGATGTTGTGCTCGATCCGTTTTTCGGCACCGGCACGACGGGCGCGGTCGCCAAGCGGCTGGGCCGGCGCTGGATCGGCATCGAGCGTGAGCCCGGCTATTGCGCCGCCGCAATCGAGCGGATCGAGGCGGCGCTCCCGCTTGACGAATCGGCGCTCGGCACGATGCAGAGCCCGCGCGCCGCGCCCAAGGTCGCCTTTGGCCTGCTGGTGGAGAACGGCTATATCGCCCCCGGCCGCGTGCTGAGCGACGCCAAGCGCCGCCACCGCGCGCTGGTGCGCGCCGATGGCAGCCTGGAAAGCGTGTGCGGCGCGACCGGATCGATCCACAAGCTGGGCGCGACACTGCAGAATGCGCCCGCGTGCAACGGCTGGACCTTCTGGCACCATGAAACGCCCGATGGCCTCAAGCCGATCGACACGCTGCGCCAGACCTATTTGCTTGCGACGCAGGTTTGAGAGATTTCCCCAGACAATATCCGTCACCCCGGACTTGTTCCGGGGTCCACGGTCCAGCACAACCAACCAGCATGATGTTTGCGGCGACGTGGATGCCGGCATAAATCCGGCATGACGATAAGCTTTGTATTGGGAAGTTGATGTGAAGCCTGGCCTGCACCTCCGCCCGACGCAGTTCGTCGATACGCCAGTCGGGCGGGACGGGGAAGTCGCGCGGCTGGCGGGGGGGATGTTGTGGTTTGCCGCCTATGATGTGATCGAGAATGGCGTGCGGCGCACTGTGGCGGTGGCAGATTTCGATCGGCAGCTGGGCGCAAGCGAGCGCGCTTCGCACCTCCACGCTGCGATCACCGCGCCGCGCGCACCGCTCACGCTTGGCGAGCGCGTGCTGCGCTTCGATCAGCCGCATATCGTAGGCATATTGAACGTGACGCCCGACAGCTTCTCCGATGGCGGCGCGCTGCAAGACGATCCCGTCGCCGCCGCCGATGCCGGTTTCGATATGGTGGCCAAAGGGGCGAGCATCATCGATCTGGGCGGCGAATCGACCCGGCCCGGTGCAAAGCCGGTATGGGAAGGCGATGAGATCAAGCGCGTCGTCCCCGTCGCCGAACGGCTGGTGAAAAGCGGCGCGATCGTCTCGGTCGATACGCGGAAAGCAGCCGTGATGGAGGCGGCGCTCGCGGCGGGTGCGCATATCGTCAACGATGTGTCGGCGCTGCTGTGGGACGATCGCGCGCTGGAGATCGTCGTGCGCGCCGGATGCCCCGTCGTGTTGATGCACTCGCCCGATCCCACCAAGGGCGCGCATGGCGGCAAGGGTTATGCGAGCGTGGTGACCGAGGTGTTCGACTGGCTTGAGGCGCGCGTTGCCGCCGTCGTTGCGGCAGGGGTGGACCCAGCGCGCATCATCGTCGATCCCGGCATCGGCTTCGGCAAATCGCTGCAGGACAATCTCGCGCTTCTCACTGGATTGGCGATGCTGCACGGCCTCGGCTGCCCGATCATGCTCGGCGCCAGCCGCAAGCGGATGATCGGCGCGCTTTCCAACGAAGCACCCGTTGGCGAGCGGCTCGGCGGCTCGGTCGCGCTCGCGATCAAGGGCGCAGACGCCGGTGCCCAGTTGCTGCGCGTGCATGACGTGGCTGAAACGGTGCAGGCCGTGCGTGTGTGGCGCGGGTGCAAGGATCAAGCGCTGGTGGGGCGATAGCGATCATGTTGCTCATCGTCGGGACAGTCCGGTTGCCGGCCGACAAGCTGGACGAAGCGCGGCCGATTATGGCGACGATGATCGCGGCTAGCCGAGCCGAGCAGGGGTGCCTCGATTATGCCTATGCGCAGGACGTGATCGATCCCAACCTGATCCATGTGCATGAACGATGGATCGATCAGGCCGCGTTGGACGGGCATTTTGCCTCAGCCCATATCGCCGCGTGGCGCGCGACATGGCCCGCGCTCGGGATTACCGACCGCAACCTGCAATGCTATGAGGTCGCAGCCCCCCGCGCGACCTGATCAGCACCACCCGGTGAGGAGAAAATAAGATGGACGGTGATTTGAAAGCCGTTTGGGCCGTCGCAGCGCTCGTCCTGCTGTCAGCCAGCGCCGGCCCGGCTGCGCTCGTGCAGGAGGCGCTGCCGAGCGCGTTCGATGCCGGCTGGAAGGGCAAGCCGATCTGCGAAAAGCTGGTCGAGAATGATCGCGTGCGGACGGCCCGCTGCACGTTTCCGCCGGGCGGCGGCCATGAGCGCCATTTCCATCCGCCGCATTGGGGCTACATCGTGAGCGGTGGGACGATGCGGATCACCGATGCGACCGGCACGCATGACCGCATCCTCACCGCAGGATCGAGCTGGTGGAGCGATGGCATCAAATGGCATGAGGCCGTGAACATCGGCGACACCACGGCGGTCTACATCATCGTCGAGCCCAAGACGCCCTAGGTAATCAGGCCGCGTTATCGATGCCGAGTTCACCCAGCTTGCGGTACAGCGTCGAGCGGCCAATCCCCAGGCGGCGCGCGACTTCCGTCATCCGCCCGCGATAATGCCCGATGGCGAGGCGAATTACGTCCGCCTCGATTTCCTCGAGCGAGCGCATCTGCCCGTCCGGGCGGAAGAGCGTGACGCCGCCGCTTGCTGGGATCGCCGATGTCGTGACGCTGCCGGCCGATCGCCGAGCGCCAAGTGCGGCGATCTGCGGAAAATCAGCGCGGGTCAAAGCATTGGAATCGCACAACACGGCGGCGCGGAACAGGGCATTTTGCAACTGGCGCACATTGCCGGGCCAGTCATAATTCACCAGCAGCTGAAGCGCGTCATCAGTGATGCCAATCGGCCTGAGCCCCGGCTGCTGCGCAATGCGGGCGAGCAGGTGGCGGGCAAGCGCGGGTATGTCACCGGTGCGTTCGCGCAAGGGGGGGATCGTCACCTGGACGACGTTCAACCGGTAATAGAGATCCTCGCGAAAACGGCCGGCCTCCACTTCGTCGAGCAGCTTCTTGTTGGTGGCGGCGATCACCCGGACATCAACCTCGCGGGCATGGCGCGCGCCAATCGGGTGGATTTCGCCGGACTGCAGCACGCGCAGCAGCTTTACCTGAGCGTCGAGCGGCATTTCCCCCACTTCGTCGAGAAAAATCGTGCCGCCATCGGCCTCCATGAAGCGGCCGAGCTTGCGCTCGAACGCGCCGGTGAACGCGCCCTTTTCATGCCCGAACAATTCGCTTTCGACGAGATTGGCCGGGATTGCCCCGCAATTGACCGTGACGATCGGCTTCTTGGCGCGGGGTGACGCGGCGTGGATTGCCTCTGCCACCACTTCCTTGCCGACGCCGCTTTCGCCTTCGAGCAGCACGGCGACGCGTGCGCGCGCTGCCTTGGCGGCAATGGCGAGCGCCGCGCGGAACTGCGGCTCGGCACCAACGATCTCGTCAAAGGCGAGCAGCGCGGGAATTTTTTCGGTCAACGGCCGTAGTTCGCCTGCGCTGTTGCTGGCAACGGCTGCATCGAGCGCACTCAACAGGCGATCGGGCGCGAGCGGCTTGACGAGGAAATCGGTGGCACCCGCGCGCATGGCCGTGACCGCATGCGAGACCGAGCCATTGGCGGTTAGCATCAAGATTGGCAGCGAGGGGCGCCGAAGCCGCAATTCGGTGATCAGCGAGGCGGCATCGCCATCGGGTGACCAGCGATCGATCAGGACGGCGTCGAGCTGCATGCCGTCCTGCGTGCCGAGTGTCGCGATGGCCATTTCGCTGCTGGTGGCAAACACAGATCGCCATCCGCCACGCGCGGCCAGCGCGGCTACCAGCCGGCATTGCGCGGTTTCATCGTCGATCAACATCAGCAGGCGCTGGCCATTGCGAGTCATGCTGCCGTTCCTAATTGAGCCCATTATCGGAGGTAACCTTAACGGCAGGGGGTAAAGGCAGCCTTAAGCTGGCGGATCCGCGTCCGGCGATCGGTCGCGCCGCGCGTGAGCGGGGTTGAGGTGACAGCACGGCCCGGTTAAGGGTCGTGGCTGGACATCATTTTCGGGAACGGGGCACATGACCGGTAACGGCAACATCGACACGCATCGGCAGACCTATGGCAAGGTGATGGGGGTGATGAAGTGGGGCGCGTTGGCGTCTTTTGCCCTTGCCGGTTTCGTCGTCTGGCTGATTGCCGGTTAGTCGGCGGTGAAGATCGCCATCCTGAAGGAGCAGGCCGCCGGTGAAAGCCGCGTTGCCGGCACGCCGGAAACCGCCAAGAAGTTTGCTGCGCTGGGGGCCACCGTCGCGGTAGAGGCCGGCGCCGGGGCTACCGCCTCGATCAGCGACGAACAATTTGCCGATGCCGGGGCTGCCGTTGGCACGCGCGCAGCGGCGCTGGCGGGGGCCGACATCATCCTCGGTGTGCAGGGCCCCGATCCGGCGAGCCTGGCGGGTGCCGCGCCTGGCGCCTGGATCGCCGCCAGCCTCAACCCGTTCGGCGAGCGCGCGCGGGTCGATGCCTATGCGGCCGCCGGCTTCGAGGCGCTGGCGATGGAGTTCATGCCGCGCATCACCCGCGCCCAGTCGATGGACATCCTGTCCTCGCAGTCGAACCTTGCCGGCTACAAGGCGGTGCTCGATGGCGCGGCGGAATATGGCCGCGCCTTCCCGATGATGATGACGGCGGCGGGCACCATCTCCGCCGCGCGCGTCTTTGTGATGGGTGTGGGTGTCGCGGGCTTGCAGGCGATCGCCACCGCCCGGCGCTTGGGCGCGCAGGTCTCCGCCACCGACGTGCGCTCGGCGACCAAGGAGCAGATCCAGTCGCTCGGCGCCAAACCGATTTTCGTCGAAAATGTAAAGGGTATCGAGGGCGAGGGCGCAGGCGGCTATGCCGGCGAGATGAGCCCCGAATATCAGGCAGCACAGGCCGAGTTGGTGTCGAGCCACATCGCCAAGCAGGATATCGTCATCACGACGGCGCTGATCCCGGGGCGCCCTGCCCCGCGCCTGATTTCGGATGCGCAGATCGCGACGATGCGGCCGGGCAGCGTCATCGTCGATCTCGCGGTGGAGGCGGGCGGCAATGTCGAGGGATCAGTCGCGGGCGAGGTCGTCACCGTCCACGGCGTCAAGATCGTCGGCCACCGCAACGTCGCCGGGCGCCTGCCCGCCGATGCCTCCGCTCTCTTCGCACGCAACCTGTTCAACTTCCTCTCGGCTTTTTGGGACAAGGAGGCGGGCAAGCCGGTGCTCGATGCCGAAATCGGCGACGCAATCCGGCTGACCCAGGGTGGCAAGATCGTCAACGCGCGGCTGTTGGGCTGATATCAGGGGGTTATCGATGGATTTCGTCTCGACACTTTCCGTTTTCGTCATGGCCTGCTTCGTCGGCTATTATGTCGTCTGGTCGGTCACGCCCGCGCTGCACACGCCGCTGATGGCGGTGACGAATGCGATCTCGTCGGTGATCATCGTTGGCGCGCTCGTCGCGAGCGCGGCGGTGGGGATCGGCTCGGGCGGCGCGACGTCGAAATGGCTGGGGCTGCTCGCGGTGGTGTTGGCGAGCGTCAACATCTTCGGCGGCTTTGCCGTCACCCAGCGAATGCTCGCGATGTACAAGAAAAAAGAACGGCCGGTAGCGACGGCGAAGCACTGAACAAATTGGGTACGTCACCCCGGCCTTGAGCCGGGGTCCCGCTTCTTCAAGCGCGGGGTAACAGCGGGACCCCGGGTCGAGCCCGGGGTGACGGTAAGGGGAAGACAAGCGTGGAACATGTGACGGCAAATCCCTGGGCATCGCTGGCCTATCTCGTGGCTGGCGTCTGCTTCGTGCTCGCGCTGCGCGGCCTGTCCTCGCCCGCCACGTCGCAACGCGGCAACCGGCTGGGCATCATCGGCATGACGATCGCGGTGGTAACGACGCTAGTGACGCACTTTCCAAGAAAATTAGCCGTCGTAGACTGTGCGCCCGACATCCTCGACTGCTTCACTAACGGTTATGTGTTCGACAGTGTGACGATGGTGCAGATCCTGATCGCGATCGGCATCGGCGCCGCAATCGGCATCACCACCGCGCGCAAGATCGCGATGACGGACATGCCGCAGCTTGTCGCCGCGTTCCACTCGCTGGTCGGGCTCGCCGCCGTGCTCGTCGGTGCCGCCGCCTATCTCAATCCCGACGCGTTCGGCATCGCGGAAGCGGGCATCATCTTCACCCAGAGCCGGGTCGAACTCGGCCTGGGCGTCGCGATCGGTGCGATCACCTTTTCGGGCTCGGTCATCGCCTTCCTGAAGCTGAACGGCAATATGAGCGGCAAGCCGATCATCCTGCCCGCGCGCCACATCATCAATCTCGGCACACTTGCCGCGATCCTCGGCCTGGTCGCGTATTTCCTTACCGATCAGAGCCCCTGGGTGTTCTTCACCATCACGGTGCTCAGCTTCGCGATCGGCTTCCTGCTGATCATCCCGATCGGCGGCGCGGACATGCCCGTCGTCGTCTCGATGCTCAACAGCTATTCGGGCTGGGCCGCCGCCGCGATGGGGTTCACGCTCCACAACAACGCGATGATCATCACCGGCGCGCTGGTCGGCTCGTCGGGCGCGATCCTCAGCTACATCATGTGCAAGGCGATGAACCGCAGCTTCATCAGCGTCATCGCCGGCGGCTTTGGCGCCGAGGCATCGGCCGGCGGCGGCGAGGCGAAGGAGCAGCGGCCATGGAAGCGCGGATCGGCCGAGGACGCCGCTTTCCTGATGGGCCAAGCCGAGCAGGTCATCATCGTCCCGGGCTACGGCATGGCGGTGGCGCAGGCGCAGCACGTACTGCGCGAGATGACCGACAAATTGCGCGAGCACGGCGTGAAGGTGAAGTTCGCGATCCACCCCGTTGCTGGCCGCATGCCGGGCCACATGAACGTGCTGCTCGCCGAGGCCAATGTGCCCTATGACGATGTGTTCGAGCTGGAGGACATCAACAGCGAATTCGCGCAGACCGACGTCGCCTTCGTCATCGGCGCGAACGACGTGACCAATCCGGCCGCCAAGACCGACAAGACGTCGCCGATCTATGGCATGCCCGTGCTCGACGTCGAAAAGGCGAAAACGGTGCTGTTCATCAAGCGATCGATGGGCGGCGTCGGCTATGCCGGCGTCGACAATGACGTGTTTTACATGGACAACACGATGATGTTGCTCGCCGACGCCAAGAAGATGGTCGAGGATATCGTCAAGGCGCTCGACTGAGCCTGATTGCGCCGGATTGGTGCGGTCGATCACGTTGTGCCCCCGCGTCTTGTCCATTCTGGAGGAGAGCATAGCGCGGTCCGCGGCCATCGGCGTATATGTCGTAAACCGGCGCGCGGGCGCGTCTAGCCGAAGGTGCGTAGATGACGGGATATGACGGCGTCAGCGATGTCAGGCAGGGCGCGCGCGTGCTGTTGATTGCCGACGGCAAGGCGCAGGCGCGTGATGGGGCCGAGGCGCTGGCGACGTTCGGGGCCATTGTCGAAGGGCCGGTGTCGTTCGACGAAGCGCCGGCTCGTTTGTCGGACGATCCGCTCGCCGATCTGGTCCTGATCGAGGCCGGCGGTGTCGTGCCGGCGCTGCTTGATCCCACCGTCGATGCCGTGGCCGCGATCGAGGCGCGGGGCGTACCCCTTATCGTGACATTGGAACAGGATCAGATCGATGATGTCGCCGGCCGGTGCCTCACCGGGCGGGTCCAGCTGCTCTGCGCGCCAAGCCACAGGGATCGGATCGTGGCGATTGCCGTTGCGATGGCGGACCGCCGCCCGACTGGGGTGCGCGAGGAAGATGACAGCGGCGAGCAGTTGCGGCGCCTGAACGCCGAAGTTGCGCGGATCGTCGCGCTGCTGACGCGCCTGACGGATGGCGAGCCGATAGCATCGCGCCGGGAGATGCTGGGTGACCGGACGATTCCCTACAGGGCGGAAAGCAAGGCGCGGACTGCAATCTCCGCCAGCGAGGTGCGGCAGGCGATCCGGATGCGGCGGCTGCGCGACCAGTTTTTCGATACCGGGCTGTTCGAGGACCCGGCATGGGACATGTTGCTCGACCTGTTTGCAGCGGAGCTGGAGCAGAGCCGGGTGTCAGTATCGAGCCTGTGCATCGCCGCCGCTGTTGCACCGACCACGGCGCTGCGCTGGATCGGCCGGATGACCGAAATCGGACTGTTCGACCGTGTGCCCGACCCCGCAGATCGGCGGCGGGCTTTCATGGTGCTGGCACCCAAGGCGGCCGAGGGCATGCGGGAATATTGCGCGGCGGTGAAACGGGCAGGGGGGACGATTGGCTAGCAGGGCTTGCGAAAACCTGCAGGGTTTGGCACGGGGCAATCGGGCGGGCGATTAGCTCAGTTGGTAGAGCGTCTCGTTTACACCGAGAATGTCGGCGGTTCGAGCCCGTCATCGCCCACCATTTTCTATAAGATATTGATATCAAAGCGATCTTACCAGGCGGATCGCGCGCGCGACCCAGGGCGGATCGGTGACGACCTGCTGCCGGGCACCCGCACCGAGCGGCAACAGGTGGAGTTTGCCGGGGAGAGTGCCGACTGGCTCCTCCCGCCCGATGAGCCGACCGAACAAAAATCGACCCGCCGCGCGCGGCACCAGCACGTCGCGGTTGAGCGCGCGACCATAGCCTGACGGGTCAACCGTCTCGCACCAAATCTCGTCGCCCGCGCGATAATCGCCAAGGCTGGCCGAAACGGTAACGGCGACGAGCCCGGGGGCGGCCATCGGCGGTGCAAGCGTGGCCGCGCGGCGCGGGGCCTGCGCGCCGGTTGAATCGAGGATCGCCGCAACGGCGATATCGCCACGATCAGGCAGGGTGACAAGATCGCCAGCGGTGACGCCGAGCGCGGTTGCGATCCGGTTGAGCCAATCGACCGACACCGTGCGCGTGCCGGTTTCGAGGCGACCGATCGTCTGCGCCGTGGTCGGCGGGGTGCAGCGCCGGGCGACGTCATCCAGCGTCAGCCCCTTGGCGCGGCGAACTTCGCGTATTGCCGTGATCATGACCCGTCCAGTGATAACCAATATGGTTCTTTGCTTTCCTACAAACCATCCATTGTGGCAAGTCCCATTCGACTCGAAGGATGGAGGACGCATGCGCCAGTTGGTGGACCGGGCGATCGACGATGCCGGATTATGCCCAGAGACGACGCCCGCCGCCAAGCGACGCCGCAGCGTGACGGTCAACATCGCCGAATCGCCGCTTTCATGGCTGCGCGCACGCGGCCTCGTCGATGCCCGGCAGTTCGAGGCGGGTGAGCGGTTGCGCAGCGATTACGAGATGGCGTCGCTGGGCCCTAGCGTGACGATGCGGTGGGACGCATCCCCGATGGCGCGCGGCGCGCGGGGCCCTGCGGCGGCAATCGACCCCACGATCGCGCAGATCAGCGCGAAACGCCGGTTCGATGCGGCGATCGATGCTGCGGGTCCGGGGCTGAGCGACGTGCTGTGGCGCGTTGTGTGTGCTGGCGACGCGCTGCCAATGGCGGAAAAGGCGCTCGGCTGGCCCGTGCGCGCGGGCAAGCTGGTGCTGTGCCTGGCGCTCGACCGTGTCGCGGCCCATTACGCGCTGCCCTAGGACGATTGGGTCGACCGGAAGATTGGGTCAATAGGCGTCCGCGACTGGCTTTGGCCTCAATTACGCCTGCGTAAAAGAGTAGCTGAATGAAACTGAATAAGCTATGTCTTGCGCAACCAAAACAGGAGAGCAGCCATGATCGTCTATGGATCAACCGTTTCGCCATTCGTTCGCAAGGTGATGGCATTTGCCGCTGAAAAAGGATTGAAGCTCGATCTGGAGGCCGCTGGGCTTGGCCGCGGCGGGCCGGAATTTTTTGAATCGAGCCCGTTCGGCAAGATGCCGGGCTTTCGTGATCCTGGGGCCGATAATGGCGCCGACTTCTGCATCTCTGATTCGACCGCGATCTGCGCCTATCTCGAAGCCAAATATCCCGAGCCCAACATGATCCCGACCGCGCCGATCGCGCATGCGCGCACGGTGTGGTTCGAGGAATTTGCCGACACCATCTTCTTTGCAAGCGCGGCCAAGATTTTCGCGCACCGCATGTTGTTGCCCAAGATGCTCAAGCGCCCCTGCGACGAATCGATTGCCGCCGCCGCCGAAGCCGATGAGATGCCGCCGCTGCTCGATTATCTGGAAGGGATTATTCCGGCGAGCGGTTTCCTGGTCGAGGACCGGATCACGCTGGCCGATATCTCGGTGTGCAGCCCGTTCGTGAACCTGGCGCATACCGAACTGCTGATCGATCCCGCGCGCTATCCCAAGACGATCGCCTATGTCGACGCGATCCTGGGACGCCCGAGCTTCGCACCGATCGTGGCGGCCGAGCGGGCGATGGTGGCGTCGCTGGGGTGAGGGCGAGGCCGGGGCTGGCGGCTGGGTGAGAGGTGGCTTTTCAGATCAAGCGGCCGTTAATGGGCCGGCTGCTGACGGGCAGTTTTTGGATCGCGTCAGTCGATAACGGCGTTTCATTCAGTCTGAGGCGATATGGGCCCCTCGCCGTTAGGTGCGCGGCTCAACGCTACATCTTGTATGGCGCTGGCACGCTGGGCGATCAGTTGCCCCAGCAGCTCAATTTCTTTCTGGATAGCGTTCTGATCCAGCCCGGTTGTCGTTCTGAGCGCTGACTTGAGCCAGTCACTCAGATGCGGATGATTCAACGCCCAAGCGATCTTCGCCTCTGCCAGCGCCAAGGCGATTTCAGGTTCCTGGCGGACGTCTGACATCAAATGCTGATCCATGGATCTGTGTCTCTCTCATGCGCCCCACGGCGAACATCACTTTGCGGCAATGCGTTGAATAACGGCAAATCACGGTTGAAAAACCGCATCGCTGCGGCTGCCCGCGACGGGCTAGATTGATTGCCCGCTCCGGTCATCAATCAATCAAGGCGATCCAGCGTGTCACCGATCTGAGATCGCCGACACAACCCGGACCGGGCGAGCTGGTCCGACACTCGCGCGAGGCACTGCCGATGCGGTCAACCAATGCCTGTTGCGTGTCGCGCACCACGGCGGCGGGCTCATCGTGGAGTTGTTTCAGCCGAAAGCGACGGCCGGTTACGCAGAGTTGCTTGACGGAAAACGGATCGCACGGGTCCGCATGGACCGAAGGTCGTTCGACTGAAGGTGGCAAGTGCCAATCATCAAGAGGAATGACCGAAGACGCCGCCGCAGACATGGGCAGCGCAGCGGCGCTAATCGGTGCCAGTGCAAGTAGCGCGAACATACGGAGTCGATTGGGCATCATAAACCTCCATCAGTGTCTTGGCTCGATACGGTCTGGCGGCGCCACACATTGGGAAGCTATGTGGCGCCGCCAGTGGTAGGGGCGATCAGGCTTGGGGGCGTCCTGGTCGCCATGTGCTGCTGCGGCATCGGCGCGGGGTATGCACCAAGGAATTGGATGCAGCAGCGAACAACGTGATTTACTGGCTCGTCCGGGCGGAGCGGTGTCCAAATCGGGCGATCTCGTCGCGCAACCGGAGCCTCAGGCGCTTCAGATGCTGAAGCTCCGCGCTCGAGGCTATGCCGCGATCGATCGCCCGATCAAGTTGATGATGTCTGGTCTGAAGGGACTTAAGATAAGCATGAAACATACTTCCCATCAGCTTAACTCCCCAACAATTGGGAACGTCGTGATCGGCCGAATGCCAGCACCCGGCTCGCCGACAGATTGTTGTTACGGAATGCGTGTCGGACAATGCGGACGCGTTGTTCAGAATTCTTGCCGCTCACGATCCAGCGGAGCAACGCTGTCGTTCTGTTGATCATGGTCATCTCTCCTGCATTTCTTGCGTTGAATGGGAGATGCCATGCGATTGGGACTCTCGCCAATCGAAAGAATGCGGGGCTGGCAATAGATATTTTCTATGGGTAGAACCCTGTCATACCGTCGGTACGCAACCTCGAATATCTGGTGGCGATCGCCGATACCTTGCATTTCGGGCGGGCGGCGGCAGCGTGCAATGTGTCACAGCCGACGCTCAGCCATCAACTCAAGGGGCTCGAAGCGCGACTCGGTGTCACCTTGATCGAGCGGTCAGCCATCGGCGTTCAACTGACGCCAATCGGCCGTGAGGTCGCTGAGCGGGCACGCGGTGTTCTCGTGGCGGTGCGCGACATCCGGGCCCTGGCACAACGTGCGGGTGACAAGCTGGCGGGCATATTACGGCTCGGTATCAGCCCGACGATCGGTCCCTATCTGATGCCGGCGATCGTCGCCGCATTGCATGCCGAGCAACCCGATTTGCGTCTGCACATTCGCGAAGGGATTCCCAACGAACAAGCGCGCGATCTGTCGCGCGGCGAACTCGATATGTTGCTGACCCCGTTGCCTCTGGTTGGGGAGGATTTGACAATTGAGCCGCTCTTTCGCGAGCCGATGATATTGGTCGGCCCACCATCTCACGATCTGGTCGGGCGGACGACGGTTGAACCCCGCGAACTTGCCGGCGCTCGATTTTTGACGATGGACCCAAGGCACCATTACCACCGCATGGTTGAAAAGATCTGCGAAGAACTGGATGCCGTCGTCCTGCGCGATTATGAGGGAACGAGCCTGGACAGCATCCGTCAAATGGTCGGGTCCGGTATTGGCATTGCCGTCCTGCCGGCGCTGTACATCCGTTCTGAAGTGGGCGGTGAAGATATGGTTCGGCGCATTAATGTGACGGGCTGGTCAGCGACACGGAGCATCGCGGCGGCTTGGCGGAACGGGGCTCCCTATGCCGATGCCTATCACCAAATCGCATCTCGCATTTCTGCCGCCGCTACTGCCATCATCGACGGCCCTGAACGTTAGTGAGCGAATGTCTGCGCATGCTCGATCCCCGTTGAACCGGGAAGCGTTGCCCATTGCCGTTCTAAAGTCGCCGGACGAGCCTGCGATCAAGATTGCCTGATGTGTCGCAACAATCGGTACCCGATTCAGCCCGAACGAACGACGTAATTTAGGGCGCATAGCCGCCCCTAGGTCAAACATCTTCTATTGGGACGTTAGCCAGCGCCTTGTCCCTGGCTGCCCCCCCCCGGGCGTGACATGCAGTCCCGCCATGTCACGCCAGGCATCGCTGTGCTGCGGCAGCGGGACTGCGGGTCAGACCCGGGATGACGGGGCTGCTGGTGGTCGGTGTTGAGCCAGGGGCCGCCCCTGATACCCAGCGTCTCTACCCCCGGCGCAGATCGCGGGCGCGGCGCTCGCCCAGTAGCAGGGCGGTGGTGTCGCCACCGGTGCGGAAACTGGTGATGAGCAGATAGGTCGACATGAACAGCATGCCGCCGACCGAGGCCACCAGCGCGAGCGCCAGGCCCAAGGCGCTGAAATGATGCCGCCACGCGACCCAGATCGCGGCGAGCAGCAGGAAACAGCTGAAATCGAGATTGAACTGGCCGGGCCACTGCATCGTCGCGATGTCGCCGAAGAAGATGGGCAATAACCCCATGCCCTCATTAGCGATGGTGACCGCGGTGTAGCCGATGATCGTCAGCAGCACAGCGACGAGGAACAGACGGAAAAGGGACATGATATTCTCCTGGCGAAAGGGCAGGGGGGCGGGGGCGGGGGGGTGATTCAGGCGGCGCGGCGCTCCAGCACCAAGCAGCGGGCGACCATCGCCAGCAGGCCGATGCTGCCGGTGCAGGCGATGAGGATGAACCAGGGCAGCGGGTGCATCCCCGCCGCCCGCGCGCGCGGGCGCAGCAGCACGAAAGCGGTGCCGACGCCCAACAGCAGATCGCACCAGATCTGGTTGCCCCAGCTGTTGCGGATATGCTCGGCCCAAAAACCAAGCGGCCCCCCGCTGCTCACCGCCACCAGCGACAGCGCGAAGAAGCATAGGCACAAGCCGACGGCGACGATCCAGCCGCCTCGCGGCAGTAGCGGACCGCCCGCCAATGCTTGCGCACACCCGGCGATCAGGAATAGCAGTGCGGCTACCGCTGGCAGGGTGGCAATTATCGACCCGGTCATAAGCGACTCCTTGTAGCGATTGCTACATTTATATATTATGTAGCAATCGCTACAAGGAAAAAGATGATCGCCCGGGACACGCAGCGCGAAAAAGTGGTGGAGCGGCTGGCCGCGCATCTGCTCGCCACCGGTCTATCGCAAGCCAGCCTGCGGCAGCTGGCTGCGGCCGCTGGCACGAGCGACCGCATGCTGCTCTATTATTTTGCCGACAAGGAGGAGCTGCTCGCCGCCGCCGCCGGGCGCGTGAGCATGGACCTCGCGGTGCAGCTTGCCACCGCCATCCCGGAGGGCGCTGACTTTACGGCCTCGGCACTCATCACGGCAGCAGTGGCGATCACGAAAAGCGAGGCGATCGCGCCCTATATGGCGCTGTGGATCGAAATCGTCGCGGCGGCCGCGCGCGGCGAGGCGCCCTTCGTCGCGATTGCCGAACAGATCGTGCAGGGCTTTCTCCACTGGATCGATGCCCGACTCGCGTCCGGCGGTGGTGACGATCGCGCGGCGACGGTCGCGATGATCCTGGCGATGATCGACGGGCTCGCGCTGCTGCGGGTGTGCAGCGGCAACGCCATCGCCGACCGCGCGGGTGAGGCAATGGCCCGGCTCGGCGCCAGCGCGACCAACCAGACGACATCGCCTGATCCACTGGAGCCGCACGCATGAAGCCCATCATCACCGCCTTCCGATCCTCCCCCGATCGCGGCCAGGGGCTGGCCCGCGACATGGGCGTGCGCTGGGCGCTTGAGGAAGTCGGCCAGGATTATGGCGTGCGGCTGGTGTCCTTTGACGAGATGAAGCAGCCGGCGCATCTGGCGCGCCACCCTTTCGGCCAGATCCCGACATATGAGGAGGGCGAGCTCGTCCTGTTCGAATCGGGAGCGATCGTGCTCCACATCGCCATGCGCCATGCTGGGCTGTTGCCTGATGCCGCCGAGCCCCGCGCCCGCGCGATCGCGTGGATGTTCGCCGCGCTCAGCACCATCGAGCCGCCGGTCGTCAACTTCACGATGGCGCGCGCGTTCGAAGCCGAACAGCCCGGCGCGGCCGAACGGCTGCCGATCCTCGAGCAGCGCGCCCGCGACCGGCTTGGCCAATTGCAGGCGCGGCTGGGCGATGGCGAATGGCTTGACGGCGGCTTCAGCGGTGGTGACCTGATGATGGTCACCGTGCTGCGGCGGCTGTACTCATCGGGGGTGCTAAGTGATTTTCCGGCGCTCGCCGCGTTCATCGCACGTGGTGAGGCGCGCCCCGCATTCCAGCGCGCCTTTGCCGCCCAGCGTGCTGTGTTCGAACAACAGGCTATGCTGCCCTAGCGCGCATAGGCCTTCACCAGATCGAACAGATAATCGCGGCTGGCATAGAGCGATTCGACGCGGATCCGCTCGTTGAGGCCGTGGGTGCCGTTGCCGTCGGGATCGATGAAGGTGCCGGGCGCGCCGTATACCGGGATGCCGATCGCCTGCAGGAAGATGCCGTCTGTGGCACCTGTCGACATGATTGGCAGCAGCGGGATGCCGGGGAAATGCTTGGCGGCGACAGCCTTGGCCGGGCCGACGATCTTGGGATCGAGCGAGGGCGGGATCGCGGTGGGGCGGATGGGCGCATTGGCGGTGACGGTCACGGCCGGGCCGGCGAGCTCCTGCAGCTTGGCGAGCGTGCCCTCCACCGTTTCACCGGGGAAGATGCGGCAATTGATGTTGGCCGAGGCGCGCTGCGGCAGGGCATTTTCGGCATGGCCACCGCCCAGCACCGTGGCGACGCAGGTGGTGCGCAAGGTGGAGTGCATCGCCTTGTCGCGGCTGATCAAGGCGTCGGCCGCCTTGTCATTGGGGTCGGCGAGCAGCCGAGTGATCGCCGCGCCCATCTCGCCACCGATCCCGGCTGCGCTCGCGGTAAAGAAGGCGCGCGTTGTGTCCGTGAACTTCACGGGAAATTCATAGCCCTGCACCGCCTTCAGCGCATCGGCGAGCTGGTAGATGGCGTTGATCGGCACCGGTTGCGAGCTATGGCCGCCGGGGTTGGTGGTGGCGAATGTATAGTTTTGCGCGGCCTTTTCACCGACCTGAATGGCGAGCAGCTGGCGCTTGCCCTCAGCCGTGTAGCGACCGCCGCCGCCTTCGTTGAGCGCGAATTCGGCGGCGATCAGGTCCTTGCGATTGGCCGCAAGCCACTGTGCGCCGTTGAAGGCGAAGGTGGTTTCCTCGCCACAGGTCAGCGCCAGCTTGATCGTGCGCTTGGGGCGATAGCCGGCCTGCTTGAAGCGGATCATGCTGTCTGCCCAGATCGCGGCCTGCGCCTTATCATCGACGGTGCCACGGCCGTAATAATAGCCGTCTTCCTCGATCAGGGTGAAGGGATCGCGCACCCAATCGGCGCGCTTTGCCTCCACCACGTCGAGATGGCCGAGCAGGAGCATTGGCTGTTGCGTTTTGTCGGTACCGGCCAGGATGGCGACGATGCCGCCTTCCTTGGGATGCTCAGGCGTGCTGAACAAGGTGATGTCGCTATCGGCATAGCCCGCTGCCTTCAGCCGCGCGCCAATCTGCTCGGCGGCCTTGGTACAGCTACCCTCGGACAGCGTAGTGTTGGTCTCGACCAGTTGCTTGTAGAGCCCGAAAAACGCCTGCTGATCGGGGCGCGACTGGGCATGGGCAGGCAGCGCGACCAGCGCCATGGCCATCAACGCCGTTGCCGTGCCTGCTTGTCGAAACGCTGCGCGCATCATGCCATCCTCTTATCGTGCCCTGCTACCGGTTAGATCGGTTTTGGAGACGGATGGCAACGGCTACGCAGCGCGCTCGAGCGGCCGATCCTGCGCGGTACGATGTTGCGATGGCCTCGGCTCAGCCGGGCTCGCCAAATGGCCGCGGCACGGCGACGCGTACTTCGCGATTGGCAAAATCGATATTCACCCGGCGGAACAGCCGCAACGCATCCATGCCGAGCAGCAGCGCCGGCTTCTTTTGCAAGCCAAAGACGGCGAAAGGGGCCGCATCGGCAAACGCGATTGGCAGATTCCTGAAGGTGATGGCACCGAATTGAACGTCGCGGACCTGGGCATATTGCGCAACAAGCTTGGTGCCGGTGACGCTGGTGATGGTGATCGGCACGACAGGCATCTTACCCTTATGCGTTAACTCCAGCATCGCCAGATTGCCCAGCGATACCGATGTGCCGGTATCGAGAATGACAAAAATCGGGCGTCCGCGATACGACGCCTCGCTAATGATCAGCTGGCGAAATTTGCTGCGCGCGCGGATGACGATCTCTGCCTCGCTCGACGATGCGCCGCGCCGCCGGGCCTTTGCGGGCACAAGCTTGAGCCGGTTGGTCTCGAAATCAATCTCAAGCGAGTGACCTTTGAGTGAATCAAGCCCCAGCAGGCCCGGTGCGCCCAGATCATAGCCCCGAAAAGTGGGGGCATGGATCTGCTCCGCACCCGCGGAGCTGACCTTGAGCGAGGGGATAAGCGTCGTCTTGACGTTGCTCGAGCCCTTGATGTCGGTCACCCGCACATCGGCACCCGGCGCCAGCCCGAGCATGCTGGCAAGCTCTTGGGAGATCACCGTCCGCTCCGCACCGGTATCGATCGTGAAAGGATAGGGGCCGGACCCACTGATCGTGACCGGCACCGTCATGCGCCCGGGAATGTCCATGCCGAGCGCGAGCACATCGGCCTCGGTCGGCGGAAGAGCGGCAGGAGCAATCGCAGGCACGGTGGGCGGCGCGGCGGGGGGGATGGCGGGTTGGGCAACAGTCTGGCCGGATGCCGGCACCATCGGTGCGAGCATCAGGAAGGCGGCCAGGAGGAAAACGCCACGCATTACCGAAGGCTATGCTTGTTGGGCCCAACCGGCAAGCGAATCAATCAAGCCGCATCGCTTCTGTCGCAAGCGCCTCTGCCTCGATCAGCAACGCATCGTCGGCCAGCCCCTGCGGCACGCTTTCGCGCCCGATCATCACCAGCACCGGCACGGCGAGCGGCGAGACGCGGTTGAGCGGGACATGGAGCATCGTGCCCGCTGCGCGATCGAGCAGATCGGCCAGCCGACCGACATCGGTCATCTTCGCCCGCGCATCGGCCCAAGCGGCTTTCAGCAGCAGATGATCGGGCTCGTAGCGGCGCAGCACATCGTAGATGAGATCGGTCGAGAAGGTGACCTGCTTGCCTGTCTTGCGCTTGCCCGGATGCTGGCGCTCGACCAACCCGCCAATCACCGCCACTTCGCGAAAGGCGCGTTTGAGGAGGTGCGAGCCCTGCACCCAATCGACGAATTCATCCTCCAATATGTCCGCTGAGAACAACGCCGCCGGATCGGCCACGGGATCGAGCGAATAACAGGCAAGCGCATAATCATTGGCGACAAAGCCCAGCGGCTTGAGCCCGTGCGTCTCCATCCGCCGGGTGAGCAGCATGCCGAGCGACTGGTGCGCATTCCACCCCTCGAAACAATAAGCGACCATGTAATGCCGCCCCTCATGCGGGAAGGTTTCGACCAGCAATTGCCCCGGCTGCGGCATGATCGACCGCTTCGACTGGATATCGAGCCATTCGCGGACATCATCGGGAAAGCGATTCCAGCCACTTGGGTCCGCCAGAAAGCCGCGTACGCGGTTGGCGAGATTGGTGGTGAGCGGCATCCGTGCACCGCCATAGCTGGGGATGCGCGCCGGGCGGGCCGTGGCGCGCACGACCAGATCCTCGGTATCGATCTTCTCAACCTCAAGGCTCATGCCCGCAAAGAAGAAGGTATCGCGGACCGACAGCGTCGCTGCGAAGCCTTCCTCGACCCGCCCCAATTGGCGACCATTGCCGAACCGCACCTTCAGCATTGTCGCCTCGACGATAATGCCCGCGTTCAGCCGGTGCTGTGCCACGAATTTGGGGTGGCTGACGCGCCAGGTGGCACCGCCGGAACCCTTGTGCTCCCGCGAAGGCGGGAGCCCAGACTGGACCCTCGCCTTCGCGGGGGTACAACTGACAGCAGATGGAGGAGGTGCTCCCTCGTCGCGCACGAGCCGCTTGAACTTGTCATAGGCCTTGAGCGCATAACCGCCATCGCTGATGAAGCCGAGGACATGCGCGAACTGGTCGGCGGTGAGCGCTGAATAAGGGAGCGCCGACTGCACCTCCGCCAGCAGCACCGCCTCATCGAATGGCGCGGCGCACGCGCAGGCCATGATATGCTGCGCGAGGACATCGAGCCCGCCGGGCCGGAAGATGTCTGCATCCAGTTCGCGATCTGCCACCGCATCGAGCGCGGCGCGCGCCTCGAGATATTCGAAGCGATTGCCGGGGACGACGATCGCCTCGCTCGGTTCGTCGAGCCGGTGATTGGCGCGGCCGATGCGCTGGAGCAGCCGCGATGCCCCCTTGGGCGCGCCCATCTGGATGACGCAATCGACATCACCCCAGTCGATCCCCATGTCGAGGCTGGCGGTGCAGACGAGGCCGCGCAGCTTACCCGCAGCCATCGCGGCTTCCACCTTGCGCCGGGCTTCAAGCGCGAGGCTGCCATGATGGATGCCGATCGGCAGCTGCAGGTCGTTGGCCTTCCACAAATCCTGGAAGATCAGCTCGGCGAGCGCGCGGGTGTTGCAGAAGACCAATGTGGTCTTGTGCGTTTCGATTTCAGCGATGACCTGGCTGGCGGCATAGCGCCCCGAATGGCCGGACCAGGGCACGCGTCCCTGGGGGAGCAGGATCGTGATGTCGGGGTCAGCGCCCGGCTCGCCCTGTACCGTCGTGACAAGGCCGATATCGCCATCGGGCGCGAGCCAGGCGCGATAGCCATCGGGATCGGCCACCGTCGCGGAAAGCGCGACGCGGCGCATACCGGGCGCAATCGCCTGCAACCGCGCCATGCACAGCGACAGCAGATCGCCGCGCTTTTGCGTGGCAAAGGCGTGGACCTCGTCGATGACGATGGTCTTAAGGCCTGCAAACATCAGGAAGCTGTCGGGATAGCTGAGCAGCAACGACAGCGATTCTGGCGTGGTGAGCAGGATGTGCGGCGGGCGGATGCGCTGGCGGACCTTGCGGTCGCTTGGCGTATCGCCGGTGCGCGTCTCGACGCGGATGTCGAGCCCCATCTCCTCAATGGGCGTGATGAGATTGCGCTGGACGTCGACCGCAAGCGCCTTCAGCGGCGAGACGTAGAGGGTGTGGAGCCCGTCCGCCGGCTGCTCGATGAGATCGGTGAGCGTGGGGAGAAAGCCCGCCAGCGTCTTGCCAGCCCCGGTGGGCGCCACGAGCAACGCATGCCGCCCGGCCCGAGCGGCGGCGAGCATTTTCAGCTGGTGACGGCGCGGCGACCAGCCCTTGGCGGCGAACCAGTCGGTGAGGGGTGGGGGGAGATCCGGCGGCACGCGCCCGATATGGGGGGTGCGTGGGGGGTAGGGCTAGAGGGGCGAGCAAGATTGCTGGGCGATGGGGCACCGAGGAACGGCCATTGGCGCTACCAACCCCAAAAGCGGCGCGCACATCAGGCGTTGGCGAGGCTGCGTTCGCGATGAGCGACTGGCATCGCGGCTGTGGTTCCTTGCTCCCTTGCCGCGGCACTCCGGGCGCGACGATCGACGGCGACAGGGAGATCACGGCTCCGGCGTTCAAACCGGAAGGTGGCTGCCTGGCGGACCATCGACTGGATCCTGATCGACAGATTGTTGGCCGCTGCCGATGTCTCCTCCACCATCGCCGCGTTTTGCTGGGTCGATTGATCCATGCTGCCGACGGCGGCGGCAATCTCTGACACCGCGCGCGACTGCGCCTCGTTATCGGTTACCATGCCACCGAGCAGCCCGTGGACCGCGCCGACATCGCGGGCAATTTCGGCGAGCGCGCCATCGACCCGCTCGACTGCCCCGACCGCCGTTGCAATTTCGACCTGGGTGGTGGTGAGCTGGTTGCGGGCGTTTTGCGCTTCTTCCTCCGCGCGCTGGGCAAGCGCAGACACCAGATCGGCGACGACGGCAAAGCCCCGCCCGGCATCCCCCGCCCGCCCGGCTTCGACCGCCGCATTCATCGCGAGCACGCGGGTCTGGAAGGCGATCTTGTCCAACCCTTCGATGACCGCGTCGGTGCCTTTCGCGCTGGCGGCAACCCGCGACATCACTTGCACCGCTTCCTCAGCGGTCGACCGGCCCGATGATACCGAAATAAGCGCGCTGTCTGCCCGGGCGACCGTATCCGCCGAGGCGGCGGTCGCCGAGCGCAGGCGCTCGTCAATCTGCGCCAGGGCCGCATTCGTTTCTTCGAGATTGGCGGCGGTGCCCTCGGTGCGCCGGGCGAGTTCTTCCGACGCAGTGGCGATCTCGGCCGCGCCGCCCTCAATATCATGCGCCGTTTCGACGACATTCTGGATCATCGAGCGCAGCGTGCCGATGGCGCTGTTCAGACTTTCCCCGACCTCGCGGTACGATGGGGGGAACAAGATAGTGGCCTGTTCGGTCAGGTCGCCCGTTGCCATTGTGCGCAATACATTGGCCAACTCGTTGTTGACGACGCGCTGCTCCGCCGCTGCCGCGGCATCAGAGTCGGTGCGGGCATTGGCAGCGCAGCGGAAGCGCTCGACGGCAATGGCGATGCTGCCCAGTTCGTCGGTGCGATCGAGATAGGGGACCGATGCGGGTTGGCCCTGAGCCAATGCTGCCGTTGCCGTCGATAGCGCAACCGTGGGGGCCACCACGCGACGCAGCAGCATCGCGCAGAAGGCGGCGACCCCGCCGATGATCATCAGCCCGAGGATCGACAGCATCACGAGGGCCCAGCCAAGCGTCACCGTCGCATGATCTTTCAACTTGGTCTGATAGGCGATCGCCTGGCTAACCAAGATGTCGATCGCCTTGCGGTGGATGGTATAATTGCGGGCAATCACCTCATAGCTGCGCGCCATCGCGGCACGATCGCCCGCGCGGGCGGCTGGCAGATAGCGCGTCTCAACCTCTGTCCAGAACGCGTCGCCGGCAGGTTTGCTCGCGCTGAGCGCGGCGTAGACGGCTGGATCGATGCCCGATGTCGACCAGAAATCGAGCCGGGCGCGATAATCATCGTGCAATTTTCCCAGTCGCTTGGTCGCGCCCGCGACATCGGCCGGATTGCGCAGCAGCAAGGTCGCCTCGAGATATGCCTCGATGACATAAGCAGGTGGCGGCAGGACATCTGCGACGAGATCCGATGTTTGTTGCGACTGCAACTGGATGGTGCCGCCCATTCGGATGGCATCGATCCGCCATGCGGCAAAGCCGGCAGCAAAGACGATCATGACCAGCAGGGCGGTGCCACAAGCTCTCACCAACGTGCTTATCTTCATCTAGCACTCCACATACTTGATCATGACTTGGCAGTTTTGGCGATGTGCCGGTTCCGCTCCATTATAGCGGGATGCAGCATGCTGGAGGGTAATGCGGTTGCTTGACGGGGCCGGGCAGGCGAAACTGCCCTTCATCCCCGCCCCCTGCGCCCCCATATCGCGCGGCATGACCAAGCTTGGCGACTGGATCGAACCGCATCCCCACGGCATTTACGTGCCCGCCGCCGATGTGTGGATCGATCCTGCGCGCGCCTCACCGCGCGCGCTCGTCACGCATGGCCATGCCGATCATGCGCGCGGCGGCCACGGCGCGGTGTGGGCGACGCCCGAGACGCTCGCGATCATGGGCGTGCGCTATGGCCCGCAGGCCGGGCATCCGGTGGCCTATGGCGAGACGCTGCAGATGGGCGACGTCGCCGTGCGCTTCGTGCCGGCCGGGCATGTGCTGGGATCGGCGCAGATCGTGCTCGCGCATCGCGGCGAGACGGTGATCGTCTCGGGCGATTACAAGCGCCGGCCGGACCCGACCTGCGCGCCCTTCGAGCCGGTGAAGTGCGACGTCTTCATCACCGAGGCGACCTTTGGCCTGCCCGTGTTCCGCCACCCCGATACCGGCGACGAGATCGACAAGCTGCTGGCCGCGCTTCACGCCAATCCGGATCGCTGCGTGCTGGTCGGTGCCTATGCACTCGGCAAGGCGCAGCGCGTGATCCGAGAGCTGCGCGACCGGGGGCACGCCGCCCCCATCTACATCCACGGCGCGATGCAGCGGCTGTGCGATCTCTATGCGGCGCACGGTGTCGACCTGGGCGAACTCCGCCCGGCGACCGAGGCATCCAAGGCTGAGATGGCGGGGCACATCATCGTCGCGCCCCCGTCCGCCTTGCAGGATCGCTGGTCGCGTCGGCTGCCCGATCCGATCACCGCGATGGCGAGCGGGTGGATGAGGGTGCGCCAGCGCGCAGTGCAGCGCGGCGTGGAGCTGCCGCTGATCCTGTCAGACCATGCCGACTGGGACGAGCTGACCGCCACCCTCACCGAAATCGCGCCGAAGGAAGTGTGGGTGACGCATGGCCGCGAGGAAGCACTGGTCCACTGGTGCGAGACCCGCCAGATCAAGGCGCGCGCGCTGGCGCTGGCGGGCTATGAGGACGAGGATGATTAGCGAGCGGCGGTGCGGACCGGCGTCGGCCGCTGGACGCGATGGTCGGCGAACAGCCACGCTTCGGCCTCTACGGCGGTCCGAAAATACGCGACCGTCCGCGATGCGGCGGCGCGTTGCAGCTGCATGCGGGCGAGCGAAGACGAATGGACAAAGGCCAGCTTGCGCGAGCGATGAGTCGGATCGGCGAGGAGGCGCTGAAAGGCCGTGACCATTTCCTGCGACTGAATGCGCATACCGCTGACGTCGTTGAGCGTCAGATGCTGGTGCGGCGCGCATTTCAGGTGCGCATGCGCTTCGTTGCGCGCGCGCGTGAATCGCTCGATCGCTTCGGGACTGAAAAATCCGCCCATCCGGATCCGGACCAGGTCGCGCGGAACGTCCACGTCGATAGAGAAATATGGTTCCATGTATCGTGGATGCCCGACAAACATTGTCGATCGGTAAAAACGCACCGTTATTGCCGAGAATAGCACCCCAAATTGGGGCAGCCAGCCACAACATTCTGGCGCGCTTAGCGATCGATGCGGGAGGCCTGATACAGGTCGAGCGTGCCGGGGCGCGCGGCATAGGCCTTGATCGCCTGCATGAACTCCCCCGATCCGGGCTGCAAAAAGTGCAGCTGCAGCGCCGCCATGTCGCGCCAGCGTTCGAAGAAGACAAGCGTCAGCGGGTCCTCCGCATCGATCTGGACCGAATGGCTGATACAGCCATCCTCGGTCCGCGAGCGGGCGACATGATCGAGAGCGGCCTGGAGCAGCGCCTCGAAGGTCTCGGGCCGCGCGGTCGCGGTGCCGGTGACGATGATCATCCCGCCCCCTCCAGTGCCTTGGCCCGCCGGCGCTGCACGCTGCTGCCGATGCCCAGCGCCTCGCGGTATTTGGCCACCGTCCGCCGCGCGATGTCGAAGCCCTTTTCTTTCAGCAGATCGACGAGTGTATCGTCCGACAGGATCGATTTGGCATCTTCGAGTGCGATCAGCGATTTGATCGCGCTTTTCACGGCTTCAGCTGACACCGCATCGCCGCCGTCCGACGACTGGATGCCGCTGGTGAAGAAATATTTGAGCTCGTACAGCCCGCGATCGCAGCTGAGATACTTGTTGCTCGTCACGCGCGACACGGTCGATTCGTGCATTTCGATCGCATCGGCCACTTGCCGCAGCGTCATCGGCCGCAGATGCGCGACGCCCTTCAGGAAAAACGCCTCCTGCTGCTTCACGATTTCGGTTGCGACCTTGATGATCGTGCGCTGGCGCTGATCGAGCGCCTTGACCAGCCAGTTGGCGCTGGCGAGCATATCGCTGAGCCAGGCCTTGCTGGTCTTGTCCTGCGGGCCCGTCGACAGCTCGGTATAATAGCTGCGGTTGACGAGCAGGCGCGGCAGCGTGGCGGCGTTGATCTCGATCGCCCAGCCATCCTTGCGCCGCGCGATGAACAGATCGGGCACCACCGCCTGCGCAGCCTCCCCGCCAAAGCGGCAGCCGGGCTTGGGATCATAATCGCGCAGTTCGCGGATCATGTCGGCCATGTCCTCGTCATCGACACCGCATAGCCGCTTGAGCCGGGAAAGCTCGCCGCGCGCGAGCAGATCGAGATTGTCGATCAGCCGCGCCATGGCGGGATCGTAGCGATCGGCTTCCTTCGCCTGCAGCGCCAGGCATTCGGCGAGGTCGCGTGCGCCCACGCCGGTGGGGTCGAAGGTCTGAATGACGGCAAGTGCCGCCTCCACGCGCGCTAGCGGCACGCCGAGCCGGTTGGCGATCTCCAGCAGCGGCACAGTCAGATAGCCGCACTCGTCGATCTGATCGATCAGGTGCGCGGCGATGAAGGCGTCGACGCCGTCGAGCACTGGCCCCGCCTGGGCAAGGAGATGATCGGCCAGGCTGATGTCGCTGGCCGCGAAGCTGTCGAAATCGGGGCCGTCCTCGCTTGCAGAGCCGCTCCCGCTGGCGGCATTCATGCCGAGCGACCCGTCCATCCCAGCGCCATCCGCGACACTGTCGTGATGGAAGGATTCGGCGGCAAAATCAACGTCGAGCGCCGCCTCGCCGCTGGTGTCGCCGCCCATGATGAGCATGTCGGCGCTGGCGGGCTCGATCGGGAGCTCGGCTGGAGCTTCGCGCTCTTGCGTCGGGCCGTCGTCGTCTGGGGCGCCCGCCTCGAGCAGTGGATTGCGCTCTATTTCCTCGGCGATGAAGCCCTCGACCTCAAGGTTCGACAGCGCGAGCAGGCGGATCGCCTGTTGCAGCTGGGGGGTCATTACCAGCGACTGCGACTGGCGCAGATCGAGGCGCGGGCCCAGGCTCATTGTTGAAGAGGGCGTCGTCGCGCTTTCAGTGGCGACACGACGGACATTACAACGAGAAGCCCTCGCCCAGATACAGGCGGCGGACATTGGCGTCGGCAACCAGCTCGTCGGGCGATCCGGTGAAGAGCACGCGGCCATCATAGATGATGTAGGCGCGGTCGACGATTTCGAGCGTCTCGCGGACATTGTGATCGGTGATCAGCACGCCGATGCCGCGGTTCTTGAGCGCGATGACGAGCTCGCGGATATCAGCGATCGAAATCGGGTCGATGCCCGCAAAGGGCTCGTCGAGCAGCATGATCGACGGATCGGCCGCCAGCGCTCGGGCAATTTCAGCGCGCCGCCGCTCGCCGCCCGACAGCGCCATCGCCGGCGCATCGCGCAGACGGGTGAGGCCGAAATCATCGAGCAGTTCATCAAGCCGCCGGGCGCGGGCGGCCGGATCAGGCTCTGCCAGTTCGAGCACCGTCAGGATGTTTTTCTCGACCGACAGGCCACGGAAGATGGAGGTTTCCTGTGGCAGATAGCCAAGCCCCAGGATCGCGCGGCGATACATGGGCAGGCCGGTGATATCGTCGCCATCGAGCATGATCCGGCCCGAATCTGGTTTGACCAGCCCCATCACTGAATAGAAGCACGTCGTCTTGCCCGCACCATTGGGGCCGAGCAGCCCGACGACCTCCCCCCGGCCGACCGACACCGATACATCGGTGAGCACGGGGCGCTTGTCATATGCCTTGGCGATCGAGACGACCGAGAGCCCCCGCGCGACCGGCGCTTCGGTGATCGGCGATGTGGCTGGAAGGGTGGTGAAATCATCCATGGTGCAGCCTTAATGCTCGCAGCAAAGAGTTAATGGCAAGGGGCCGGTCAGCGATTGGCAGGCTTTGTGCATCAGGGACGGCGCATCAGTATTTAGGTGCGCTGGGATGTGGCAGGCCACGCCAAGTTTATTTTTCGCGCTTGGGGACCGAGAACCGACCCGTTACCCTGCCTGACGCTGTGGAAATGCCGCCCGGCTGGCTGCCGCTGACCGCGCTGCCGCCATCGAGATAGGCCTTGCCCGAATCGAGATCGATCCGCAGCCGCCCACCACTCACCGGGTTGCCGCCCTGCACCAGCGTGACGCCGCCGAGCATGATGAGTTCGCGCCGCTTTAGATCATAGACGGCATATTGGCTGCGCGCCGACTGATCCGGGCGGGTAATCGTGACCCCGCCCGACGCATCGAGCCGGGAGACCTGCGGGCTGCCATCGACGACCTGGCCGGTATAGGCGACCGTCATCCGCGCAGCGTTGAGCGTCATTTCCGCCTGCCGCACCGAGACCGCGCCCGACAGGATCGCGCGATTTGCCTTGTCCTGCAGCTCGATATGATCGGCGCTGACATCGAGGGGGGCATCCGAATCATGGCGGGTCTGGCCAAGTGAGGGCCCGGCAACCGCGAGCAACAGGACGGCGAGGGAGCGACGGATCAACATGGGGGGCTATTTCGTCCTTCGCGGCACGATCCGCAAGCGGGCATTGCCATCGAGCGTTACCGTGTGCGTCTCCAGATCGGCATGCATCGCATTCGCACTGAAGCGGCCCTGCGGCACGGTGCCGGTTACCGAGCCACCGCTTTTGAGCTGCCGCGTCTTCAGATCGAGTGTGGCGTTGTTGGTTTTAAGATCATAGCCACTGGTGGTGGTGACGTGGATGGCACCATCGACCATCACCTTTTCCTGCGCGATGTCGTACCGGCCCTGATCGGCGCTAATGTTGGCGGGGCCATCCGCCAGCCCGATTTCGGCGGCCAGCGTGGTGAGCTCCACGATCGGCTCGGCGGAACTTTTCTGCACGGCAGAGCCAGCGCTAAGCGAGAAAGGCCGCCCGACCGCGTCTGCCCCACGATACAGGGCGGACTGGATTCGCAGCCGCTCCTTGGCAACCTCGACCTTTTTCTTGTCGAGCAGAAAGCTGACATCGCCGCTCATCGTGAGCGGGGCGGTGACGAGGAAGGCCGCGAGCACGCCGACCAGCACCGGCAGCACGAACCGCGACAGCGCGATGACGCGATCATGGTGACCGCCGGGCGCCGCCCAACGCTGGCGGGCGGATCGTGCCTGGCCTGCCGGCTCAGGCATGCGCAAAAATGTCGATTTCCGGCCAGCCGGCAAGATCAAGCGCGGCACGGGCCGGCAGGAAATCAAAGCATGATTGGGCAAGCGCCATCCGCCCTTCGCGTTCCAGCCGTCGGTCCAGCTCTGCCTTCATGGCGTGAAGATAGCGCACATCGGAGGCGGCATAGTCCTTCTGCGCCTCACTCAGCGTGGGCGATCCCCAATCCGAGGATTGCTGCGCCTTCGACACTTCCTGGCCCAGCAATTCGCGCACCAGCTCCTTCAGGCCGTGCCGGTCGGTATAGGTGCGCACCAGCCGCGAGGCGATCTTGGTGCAATAGACAGGCGCGGCGACGACGCCCAGATAATGCTGGATCGCCGCCAGATCGAACCGGGCGAAGTGATAGAGCTTGACCCGGCCGGGGTCGGCCAGCACGGCGCGCAGATTGGGTGCGGCATAATCGCTGTCTGCGCCAAAGCGGACGAGATGCTCATCCGGGCCACCGTCCGACAGCTGCACCACGCACAGGCGATCGCGCGGCGTGATGAGCCCCATCGTCTCAGTATCGACGGCGATCGATGCGCCAGCGGCAAACACGCCCTCGGGCAAGTCTTCTTCATGCAAGTGAACAGTCATGCGCGTCGCCTAGACCCGAACGCCGCGCTGCTCAATGGCCTGCGTGGCCGCAGCGCAACGGATACGCAGGAATATTGTCGCAACCGATTCAGTCGGCGACGAATTTGTTCGCAGCGCGCCTTGTTTTGCGTTATGCCCGCCTGGTGGCGCAAGCAGAGGAGCGCCCGGAGACCTGCGTTTGTCGTCCGACCGTCGGGATCTTGCATGTGTTTTGGGCGAACCGGGAAGACGAACAGGGCATGAGTTTCGATAAAGGGCGCCGCGGCGATCGTGGCGGGCGTGGCAAAGACAAGCGCGACGGCTTCGGCGAGGGCGGTTTCGACAGCGGTTTCGGCGGCGGTGATCGTTTTGGTGGCGGTGGCGACCGTTTCGGCGGCGGCGGTGACCGGTTCGGTGGCGGCGGCGATCGCTTTGGCGGTGGCGGCGGCGGCGGCGGTTTCCGCAGCGGCGGCGGTGGCGGCTTTGGTGGCCCAGGCGGTGGCGGCGGTGGACGCGGCATGCCGCCCCAGGTCGTTGGCGAAGGCACGGGTGTCGTCAAATTCTTCAATGGACAAAAGGGCTTCGGCTTCGTCGTTCGCGATGATGGTGGCGAGGATGTGTTCGTTCATATCAGCGCGGTCGAGCAGGCAGGGCTGACTGGCCTGGCCGAGGGGCAGCCGCTTGGCTTCACGCTCGTCGACCGCGGTGGCCGTATTTCGGCGACCGATCTGAAGATCGATGGCGAGCCGATGCCGGTCGAAGATCGCGGCCCGCCGCGTGACCGCGATGCAGGCCCGGGAGCGCCGCGCGGCGGTGCCGGTGGTGGGGCCGGTGGTCCGCAGCGCCAGCTGACCGGCGAAAAGGCAACCGGCACGGTCAAGTTCTTCAACGCGATGAAGGGCTTCGGCTTTATTCAGCGCGATGACGGCCAGCCCGATGCGTTCGTGCACATCAGTGCAGTCGAGCGTGCCGGCATGCCGACGCTGAACGAGGGCGATCGGCTCGAGTTCGAGCTGGAGGTCGACCGGCGCGGCAAGTTTGCAGCGGTCAATCTGGCACCAATGCAATAAGCCGATCAGCCTTTGCTGATAACTATTCGAAGGACCCGGTGTGCAGTGCGCGTGCCGGGTCCTTCTCTTTTGGGGATAGCCTGACGCATGACGATGGCGATTCGCCCGGCGACGCGCGATGATCTGCCGATGCTGCATGCGCTGGTGGAGCGGGCCTATCGCGGCACGGCGGCGCGGGGCGGCTGGACGCATGAGGCCGACCTGCTGGGCGGGCAGCGCACCGATGTCGACGCGCTCGATGCCAGCCTTGCCGATCCAACCCATTGCGTGCTGGTGGTGCCTGCTGGCGATGGCACGTTGACGGGGTGTGTCGAAATTACCGACAAGGGCGATGGCCTGGCTTATCTGGGGTTGCTGTCGGTCGATCCGTCGGCGCAGGCGGCGGGGCTGGGCAAGGTGCTGATCGCAGCGGCGGAAGCCGAGGCGCGCACCCGCTACGACGCTGTTTCGATGGAAATGACGGTCATCCGCCAGCGCCCCGAACTGATCGCCTTTTACGAACGGCGCGGTTACCGGCTGACGGGCGAGGAGCGGCCGTTTCCCTATGGCGACAGGCGGTTCGGCCAGCCGCAGCGCGATGATCTGATCTTTGTGGTGCTTGCCCGGTCGCTCGGCGCCGACTGAGCGGCGGGTTCAGCGCGCGGTGAGGGCGCGCCGCGCGAGCAGCATCGCAACGAACAACGCCGCCTCGATCAGCATCGGCTCGATGATCGCCGCGTCGCCCGTCAACGCATAGCTGTAGAGCCGCCCGGCAAAGGCGAGGCCGAGCAGCAGCATCGGCAACAGCACATATTTCGCATCGGCACGCCAGGCCGCGAGCAAGGCACCAACCGCCCAGGCAGCAAAGAACCCGCCAATGTCGGCACGCAGTGTTGCCGCTGCGAGCGGGCTCGTCGCAGCGGGCCCGAGCGCGGCGGCAAAGCGTGGCTGATCGAACCAGACCAGCGCCCATAGCGCGAGCGCAAGCAGCCCTGCCATCGCCAGAAATCCGCGCGCAACGATTATGTTCACTCAGTGTATCCCTGTTCCAAGCGGCGCAAAAACTATTGGCGTTTCGAGTGTCATTTGGCAAGGTGGGCGCAGAGCGAGAGGATTGCCATGAAGCGACTCATCATTGGGCTCGTCGTGCTGATCGGCGTGGCGGCGGGCGGCTATGCGGCTTTCCAGCGCTACAAGATTTACCTGCCCGGTATCATCGCGCGCTGGACCGATCCGATCGCCGACAATCATCCGGTTCAATGGGCTAAGGGGCCAGCGAAGGGGCCAGCGACCGCGTCATCAGCCACGCGGCCGCCCAATATCGTCATCATCGTCGCGGACGATCTCGGCCATAACGACATCAGCTTCTTCGGCGGCGGCATTGCTGGCGGGTTGGTGAAGACGCCCAACATCGATTCGATTGGCGCGCAGGGCGCCAGTTATGACATTGCCTATGCCGCCAACGCGACGTGTAGCCCTTCGCGCGCGGCGATGATGACCGGGCGCTATCCGACGCGCTATGGCTTTGAATTTACCGCCGTGCCGGTCGCCTTTGCCCGCGCGGTTGCCGGCGGCGCGCATGGGGGACCGTTGCCGGTGATTTTCCATGAGGAATATACTAGGGACCTGATCGATTACCCGCAAATGGGCGTGCCGCATGATCAGATCACCATCGCCGATTTGCTGAAGGGCGGCGGCTATCACACGATGCAGATCGGCAAATGGCATCTCGGCGAGGCCAAGCCATTGCAACCGACCGGCCAGGGGTTTGACGAGGCGCTCGGCTTTCTCGCGGGCGGTGGCATGTTCATGCCGCCCGACTCGCCCGGTGTCGTGAACGCCAAGCTGCCCTGGGACCCGATCGACCGCTTCTTATGGCCCAACCTGCCCTATGCGGTCCAGTGGAATGGCGGCCCGCGTTTCGCGCCCAAGGGACATCTGACCGATTATTTCACCGACAATGCGATCGCGGCGATCAAGGCCAATCGCAACCGGCCCTTCATGCTCTATCTCGCCTATAACGCGCCGCACACGCCGCTACAGGCGACGCGCGCCGATTATGATGCGCTGCCCCAGATCAAGGACCACACCCAGCGCGTCTATGGCGCGATGGTCCGCCAGCTCGATCGTGGGATCGGCCGGGTGCTGCAGACGCTGAAGGACGTTGGCATCGACGACAACACCCTCGTCATCTTCACCAGCGACAATGGCGGGGCGTGGTACACCGGCATTCCGGACAGCAATGCGCCCTATCGCGGCTATAAGGCGACGTTCTTCGAAGGCGGTTTGCGCGTGCCCTTTTTCCTGCGCTGGCCGGGCAAGATCGCGGCGGGCACCCGGTTGCCGGGCCCGGCGCATCATCTCGATATCTTCGCGACCGTCGCCGCTGCGGCTGGTCTGCCGATTCCAGCCGACCGGGTGATGGACACAGTGAGCCTGCTCACCGGGGCTGAGGCGAGGACGCCGGCCGCACCGCATGATCTGCTGTTCTGGCGATCGGGCGAGACCAAGGCGGTGCGCCAGGGCAATTGGAAGCTGCAGGTGGCGAAACGCCCGAACAAGGCCTGGCTCTATAATCTCGCCGCCGACCCGACCGAGCACCATAATCTCGCGCTGGCCGATCCGGCGCGGGTGGCGGCGATGCGGGCGCTCCTCGCCGCGCACGACAAGGGGATGCCCAAGCCGCTCTGGCCCGCGCTGATCGACGCGCCGGTGCGGATTGACGTGCCACTCAACGCGCCGTGGAAGACGGGCCAGGAATATGTCTACTGGTCCAACTGACGCCGGGGTGGCAGCGGCGCGGGCAGCCACGCCACCGCCAGCGATGTGACGACGCGTTGTTATTGATCGAACAGCGTCGCGATCCGCTCAAGGCGACAATGACCGAGACCATCGTCGATGCTATCGGCGAGCACCAGATCGGCTAGCGCCAGCTGGCGCTGGGCGATCAGGTCGATTGATTGCAGCGCAGCGCAATGGGCGGTGGCGACGGCGGTGTCGGCGCACAACGCCGCACCGACCGCCTCGATGTCGCGCGACAGGGCTGCCAGCTCAAGTGCAATGATCTGCAGTTGGGCGCGATCAAGCGGCAAGGCTGGCGCTAACCGTTGGGCAGGCCTGCGCGGCGAGCTGCGCGGGTGCCGCCATCGCGGTGACGCCGCGCGCAATTGCCGCCTGGACCATGCTCGGTACCAGCGCGGTTGCCGGATCCTGCACGAGGCAGGTGCCGCCCGCCGCCTTGATCGCGGCGATGCCGGCCGCGCCGTCATTGCCGTCACCCGACAGCACGACGCCGATGGCTTTGGCACCGCCCGTCTTCGCCACCGAACCGAACAGCAGATCGGCCGAGGGACGCACGCCGTTGACCGGATCGCGCCCGATGAGGCGGAGGCGGCCGCCCGGCCACCGATCAACCACCACGTGGAAGCGCGGATCGATAGCGATGTAGATCATGCCTTGTTCAAGCGTCTCACTGTCAGCGGCGAGCTTGATCTTGGCAGCGGCCGTTCTGGACAGGCGCGATGCAAAGGGGACGCCAAGGCCTTCGTCGATCGCCAGCGAGACGACCGTTGGCGGGCAATTGGCGGGGAAGGCGGCGAGCATATCCGTTGCAGCCTCGATGCCGCCCATGCCGCCGGCAATCGCCACGATTTCGTCGCGCCATACATAGTCGCCGGACGCCGATACTGGAGCCAAGGCGGTGGGCTGCTTGCGGGCAGCAAGATTGGTCTTGGCCGCGGTCAGCACCGTTTTGCACAGCTTGGCCGAAATCTTTTCGAATTCGTCAGGCGTTGCACGTTGTGGCTTGGGGAAGCAATCCACCGCGCCAAGCTCGATCGCGCGGAGCGACACATCGGCCCCCTTCTGCGTGAGCGTCGACAGCATCACGACGGGGATGGGGCGCGTTTCCATCAGCTCGGCGAGGAAATCGATGCCGTTCATCCCCGGCATTTCGACGTCCAGCGTCAGCACATCGGGGTGCAGCTCGGCGATCATCGCGCGCGCTTCGTCGGCACCGTCGGCGGCACCGACCACGACGATATCCCGGCTGCGCTCAAGCGCATTGGTGAACAGGGCGCGCATCGTGATGGAATCATCGACGACCAGAACTTTGGTGGCAGCCATTTCTTTAAAATCCTTTGGAGCGTTGAAGTGTTGCTAGGCGGCTTCGGCCAGATCGGCGGAATCGGTGAGCGACGGCAGATCGAGCACCATCACCATCCGGTCATCGATCGAGACCAGCCCTTCGAGAAACGGCACGACGGCATCGCCGGTCGAGGGTGGCGGCTGCAGCGAGGCAACCGGGAAGGTGACGATATCGCTGACCGAATCGACGATCAGCCCGCGAAACTGTCCGGCGATCTGGGTGACGATGATGACGTGACGGGCGGTGGGTTCAGCGGCGCGCCAGCCGAGACGCGCGGCCAGATCGACCACCGGCAGCACGGTGCCGCGCAGGTTGACGACGCCCGCGACATAATGCGGCACCTGCGGCAGCCGCGTGGTTGGCGTCCAGGCGCGGATTTCGCGGATGGCCATGATGTCGATGCCGAAGACCTGGGATTCGACTTCAAAGGTGATGAGCTGGCGGTTCATGATCGGTACTCCTTATCTTCAGTGCGTCACGCGGCGAACCGCGGCTGCGAGTTTTTCGGCATCAAAGGGTTTGACGATCCAGCCGGTGGCACCGGCGGCGCGGGCGCGCGCCTTTTTCTCGTCGGAGGATTCGGTGGAGAGTACGAGGATGGGCCGGTGGACGTGGGGGCCGCCTTCGCGCAGCTTTTCAATCAGGCCAAAGCCATCCATGCGCGGCATGTTGATGTCGGTGATGATGACATCGCAATCATTGCAGGCGAGCCATTCGAGCGCGGAGACGCCGTCATCGGCCTGGGCGACCTCAAATCCTTGGCCGAGCAGCGCGTGCTTGAGCAGCGAGCGCATGGTGACGCTGTCGTCCACCGTCAGGATGCGGGTCTTGGGATTGGGCGCGGTCATCGTTTCATCCACCTTTCAAAATAGTTCCACATCGCCGCGCGTTGCGGCCGAGCGGATTGTTGGTTGCGGCGCGACCACTTCATCAACCAGCCGGCAGCGCGCCTGCCCCCGTGCTGGACGAAAATCGACGCGACGCGCCTGCGCCCCACCGAGCGAGGAGCGCACCAGTTCAATGCGCTCGCTGTTCAGGAAATTGGTGGCGAAGGCAGCATTGGCCGATCCGATGCGCCTCATGCCGGTATGCATGTTGGCACCGCCATAGAGATGCGCGCGCATCGCGGCCCGGCTGGCCCCATAAGCGAGCATCTCGTTGACGAGCACTTCCATCAGATACGCGCCGTACTGCTCATCGACGCCGCGTCCGTTGGTCGGCTCGGCCAGCAGGAAATGGTTCATCCCGCCGACATTGCTTGAGGGATCGTACAGACAGCAGGCGATGCAGCTGCCAAGCACCGTCGTCAGCTCGACGCGCGGATCGCCGCTGACCCGCGCCTGGCCCTGCATCACGGTCAACCGCACCGGGCGAACGCCCTGCGCTTGGGGTGCTTGGGGTGGTTGGATGGGATCGTACAGCATCAGGCAGCCCGAGCCAGCGCGTGATCGGCAATACGGTGAATCGGGGCGACAAGGCAGACGGCGCCGAGCGCGATCGCTGCCTTGGGCATGCCGAACACGGTGCAGGTCGCCTGATCCTGCGCAATTGTGACGGCACCGGCCTGTGCCATGGCGAGCAGCCCTTGCGCGCCATCGCACCCCATGCCGGTCAGCAAGATGCCTACCGCCCGATCGCCCATCGTCTCGGCGACCGAGTGGAACAGCACATCGACGCTGGGACGATGGCCGGAGACTTTCTCGTCGGCGCGCAGCCGGGCGTTCGGGTTGGTGACGCTGCCCCGCACCTGCAGATGCCGGTCGTTGCCTGGCGCAAGATAGACATGGCCCGGCTTCAACGGCAGATCGGGCTCGGCGATTGTCACCTTGGGCGTGCAGATTTGATCGAGCCGGCGCGCGACAGCCTCTGCGAAATGGCCGTTGATATGCTGGACGATCACGGTCGGCGGGCAATCTGCCGGGAAACGCTGGAGCAGCTGCTGCAGCGCCTCTACCCCGCCGGTCGACGCGCCGATGGCGATCAGCGCCGGGCGCTGGCCGCGCGCGACTGCCGCCGGTGCCGGGCGCAGCACGGCTGCCGGGCCGTTGGGTTGATTGCGCAACTGTGCCTTGGCCGCTGTGCGGATGAGTGCTGCGAGCTTGCCATCATTATTGGTGAGCATCGAGCCGGCCCGGCCATCGGGCTTGGCATAGCAATCGACCGCGCCCATTTCGAGCGCGCGCACCGTGGTGTCGGCACCGTTGCGGGTGAGCCCTGAGACGATCACGACCGGGGTCGGCCGCAGTCGCATCAGCTTGTCGAGAAATTCGAGCCCGGACATGCCCGGCATCTCGATGTCGAGCGTCACGACATCGGGGTTTAGCTCGCGGATCATCGTCCGTGCCTCGGCGGCATCGGCGGCGGCACCGATCACCGTCATGTCCTGCTCGCGACCGAGCACCTCCGACAGCACTGCGCGCATGAACGAGGAATCGTCGACGATGAGGACCCGGATCGTCATGCCGCCACCTTTTGGTAGATGGTCGCGCCAACCTGGGTCAGCAGGGGCGTGGCGGGCCCGGTGACCCGCTCGCTATGGCCAATGTAAAGAAAGGCGCTGGGCGCGAGCTGCTGGGCAAAGCGGTGGATCAGCCGTTCCTTGGTCGGCTGATCGAAATAGATCATCACATTGCGGCAGAAGATCACGTCAAACAGCCGCTGCATCGGCCAGTCGCCGAGCAGGTTGAGCGATTTGAAGCTGACGAGCGCGCGCGCGTCCTCCGCGATCTCCGCCTCGCCATTTGCCTCGCGCATCCAGCTGCGCCGTAACTCGGGCGGGATCGCATCGAGCGTGTCGACCCGGTAGCGGGCCGCCGTTGCACTGGCGAGCGCATGATCGGCGATGTCGGTTGCGAGCAGGCGCAGGTCCAATTCAGCGAGCCGCCGCGCCGCGCCGCGGTCCGCGCCCAGCAGCGTCATGACGATCGACCAGGTTTCCTCCCCGCTCGAGCACCCCGCC
>CAZXBM010000018.1:0-37700 GCA_964638495.1 uncultured Stakelama sp.
CTTGCACATCATAATGCTCCGGTTATTGGACCTCAATTTCCCTAGAACCCCCCCCCTGCAGGGGAGGGGCTGGGTGGGGGGCTGTCCGTCTCACCGAGCCGTCGCGCGTGGGGACAGCCCCCACCCCCAACCCCTCCCCTAAAGGGGAGGGGCTTTAAGGTAGCTCCCCCGCTTCCCCCGCCGCCCAAGCCTCCAGCAGCGCATCGCGGCTGCGCAGGCCCAGTTCAGGCAGCGCGTGGTTCACCACATAAGTCGCGCCGGAATGGCGGTTGTCCCACATCGCCTGGTGCGCCTCCGGCAGCCCGTCCCACGGCACCACCTGCGGCTCAGTCACCTCTAGCAAGCCAGCCGCGATCATGTCGTTCATCCGCGCCACCTCAAAGGCGTTGCACAGATGCGTGCCGAGGATTGACGCGGTCGGCATCAAAATCTTGCGCTGCCGCGTCCACACCTGTGGCGCGTAGAAGGTGAAGCGTTGCCCGGCCAGATCCTCGGCGAAGATCACGCGGCCGGTGAACGGCTTCACCAGCGAGGTGGAGACGCCGAGCGTATCCTGCGCCGAGCGCTCGATGATCAGATCGGGCGCGCCGCGCGGATTGTCCGGCGAGCGCAAAATCTTGCCGATCGCCGAACCGAACGGCTTCATCACCCGGTCCTGATAATCGCGCACCGCCGCCTTGAAAACCTCGATATCGGCCTTGGCATCGGGCAGCTGCGGCATCGTATCGGGCCACAGGAAATTGGCGCCCTCCTTTCGCCGGATCGATTCGAGGCTGACGATCCCCTCGATCGCATCTTCGAGCCCCAGCGATTGCAGGAACTCGCGCTGGCCATCGGTGGTGGTCGCAACGACGCTGCGCGCGTTAAAGCGCCGCGCCGCCTCGATCATCTCCAGCCCCGTCTCGTCGAGCAGCTCGGTCGAGCGCGGGCCGTAGTAGATCAGCACCGCCTCGCCACCGCGCAAAGCCGCCCGGCGCAGCATTTCCTCCGGGCTGGCCATGCCGGGCTTGCCCATGAAGCTGAAATGATAGCCCGACGATGCCCCGTAAAAGGCGAGCGTCCCCCCTTGCGCCAGCAACTGGAAACTGCGCGGAAACGCCGTCTCACCCGCATGGCTCACGACATAATCGGCGAGCTTGCCGCCGTTAAGCGCGCGATATTCCTCGATCAGCGGCGCGCCAGCCGCTTCCCAGGCGCGCGCTGCCTCAGCATCCTCGGGCACTATGCTATAAAGCCCGGCAAAGCGCGCGTCCTTGCGATCGATCGCCCCCACCGCGCCTTGCTGCTCCTTGATAAAGGCAGCGCGCTCGGGCGAGGAGACAAGCCCCGTCACCTGCAACCCCGTCCGCACCGAGCTGCGCAGCGCGTCCAGCCCGGTCCCGGTCGCCGCGCCCTCCACAAACAATGTCCGCCCCGGCGCGATCTGCAGCGTGGTGAACAGGCAACGCGAGATCGTGCCCAGGTTGAGCACATAGCTCCCCGCCTGCTCCAGCGTCAGATCGGGCGGGATCGCGTGCATCTGCGGCGCCTGCACCGTCAGGAACTGGGCATGGCTGCCGGTCTCGGTCTCATAACCCTGGATCGAGAAATCGGCATACATCGGATCATTGCCGACATTAGGGCTGAGCAGATCGTTGGTGCCCGAATAAACAGTGACGAGATCGCCGACCTTCACCCGACCTTCCGCGCGGGTCTCGCTACCGAGTGCAGCGACCAAAGCGATGCCGCCCGAACCCGTGATCTGCACGTCCTCCTCATGGCTGTCGAAAGGCGAGACCGGAATGCCGGTCAGCGCCCAGATGTCGTTGAAGTTGACCTCGCTGGTCAGCATGTAGAGCAACGCCTCGTTCGGCGCGGGCTCGGGCACCTTGACGATCAGCTCGCGCTCGTGGCTTTCGGGGGGGCCGAAGCGCGGCGCGCCCGTCTCCGCGTCGCGGGCGATGCCGAACGCATATTGCCATTCGGGAATGCGCGTGACGCCAGGGTAGAAAGGCGCACCCACGGGCAGCAATTGCCCTTCCGATTCAAGAGCCTTGCCGCGCGGTTCATGCTCTTCGTCCAGCCACACCCCTTCGCGGCGCACGGGGAGCGGCGGGCTCACCTTGTCCATGAACTGGCGGATGCCGGTCTTGCCGCCCTCGGGATCGATGATCGCTTCGGCAAACAACGCCGCCTCGCGCGCAAGGCCTGCCGCCATGCCCTGCTCGAGCCCGGTGCGGACGGCCTCGAGCGCACGCTCGCCAGCCGTGCCACGCCCGGCCCAGTCGAGCTGGCGCTGAATGCGCTTCAGAAAATCGTCCTGCAACACCAAGTCGATATCAATTGCGGCTTGGCTTTCCCATTGCGCAGTCTGGGACTGGCGCGCGGCAAAGGCTTGTCCGAGCGGGCTGGCCGCCCCGCGCTTCACATAGTCGCGCACGGCAGCATGCGCCTGCGATAGCGCATCATGAGCGCCATCCACCAGATTGTCGATCAGGCCGATCGATTGTGCCGCTGCTGCATCGATGCTGCGCCCGCCCAAGATCAGGTCGAGCGCGTCGCGAACGCCTATGGATCCCCTCTTATCGAGCAACAGCCGCGGCAAACGCTGCGTACCGCCATAGCCCGGCAGCAACCGCAGCCGAATTTCGGGCTGCCCGAAACGTGCGGTCGGCTCGGCGATCCGGTAATGGCAGGCCAGCGCGAATTCCATGCCGCCGCCCAGTGCGACGCCTTGCACCGCGGCGATGCACGGCTTGCCCATCGTCTCGATCTTGCGGAAGGCGAGCTGCGCATTGTTGGGCAGCACCATCGCTTCTTCGAAGGAATGGATTTCCTCCAGCATCTGCCGGATGTCGGCGCCCGCTACGAACGAAGCCGTGCCCTGCCCGGTGAACACCACTGCGATGACATCATCCTTGCGCGACAGCTGATCGACCACGACCACCAGCTCATCGATCGCGCGTTCGTTGAGCGCGTTGACCGGTGGGTTGGTGACGGTAACGGTCGCCACGCGCTTGCCCGGCGCGATCCAGTTATACTGGACGAGGAAATAGCGGTTGCGCTCGAACAGCGACTGCTCCTCGCTCACCCGCTGCTTGCGCTGCCAGTCGTCGATCGCGGTCTTGAGTTCGGTGAGCGATTCCGGGTTGCGAAGTGTCGTCACATCACCGACATCGCCACCCTCGACCAGCGCCCGCACCATCCGGCGCATATATTTGCCCGAGCGCGTCTCCGGGAATTGCGAGACCTCGATAAAATCGGCCGGCACCGCGACTGCGCCCTTTTCGCTCCGGACCAGCTCGAACAGGCGGCGCTTGTCGTCGAGCGTCAGCTTGCGCCCCGCCACCGGCACAACAAAGGCGAGCGGCGTCAGCCCCTTTTCACGGTGCGGTGCGCCGACGACCAGCACATTGCCGACCGGCGAATCAGGGTCGAGCGCCTTGTCGCGCAGCACCGCGCCTTCGATTTCCTCGGTCCCCATGCGGTGGCCCGATACGTTGATGACATCGTCGCTACGCCCATGCAGCGAGAAGGAGCCATCCTCATGCGCGATCGCGAAATCGCCCTGGGTATAGGCCCATACGCCGCGCCAGCGCTTCCAGTAACCATCGATCCAGCGGCCAGCGTCGCCGCGCCAGTCGCTTGCCACCCTGCCGTCTTGGACATGAAAATTGCCGACATCGCCCCAAATCGTGCGGGCAAGATAGGGATAGGGCGCCGCGATGACGATCTCGCCTTTCTCGCCCATCTCGGCCTGCCGCCAAGGCACGCCCTCATCGCCTGCGCGCGCGAACGGCGTTTCGCTGAGCGGCGCATCAGCATCTTCCACCCACACATCGCCGATGATCCACGGCAGCGGATAGGCATGCGCATCGGGCTTTAGCGGGAAGTCTGTGTTGCCATAGAAGTGCGTCCAGGCAATGCCGCCATGCTCGGTCGCCCAATAGCTGTTGATGTATTGCGGCACCACATGCTGCATCCCGAAGGCCTGCACCGAGGGTGACGTCGGCTCTGCACAAAAGGTCGCGACCCGCAGCACGCCCATGTCATAGCGCTGGAGATCGGCGAGGTTGGAGGGGTCCGACATCACCGATTTGAGGAACGTCACGCCCGCCTTGAAAATCGTGACCCCGTGCCGCTCGATCATCGACGCGAAGCGACCCGCATGCGGAAAAACCGGCGAGCCTTCCGACACCACACTCGTCACCCGCGTCATCAACGGCGCGCAGATGAGATAGCTCTGCCCGGTGATCCAGCCCGGATCGGCGACCACGAACAACGTATCGCCGGGCCGCGCATCGAACGCCACCTTCATGGTGTGCGCGACGCCCGCCGCATAGCCATGCGCGTGGACGATGCCCTTGGGCTTGCCGGTCGATCCCGAGGTATAGATGAAGAACATCGGATAATCGGCATCGACGGGCAGCGGTTTCGACGACGCCCAGATGGCCCGAACGAAATCTGCATCAGGCAGCGCGAGCAGCTCGGCCTGGGTCGAGACCGCAAAGCCAGCTTCGCGCGCCTTGGCGAGCAAAGTCCCCAGCGCCGCATCGGTCAGCTCGTGGCTCCAGCGGTCGCGTTCCTCGCGCCAGATGATGTCGGGCTGCGCGGTGTGGCGCACCACGATCACGGTTTCGACGCGCGGCGGCAGCGTGACGAGGCTCGACGCGATGGCGATGCGCACGCGCGCCGCATCCGCCGAGCTTATGCGCCCCTCGCTCCCCAGTGTAATGAGCGCGCGCCCCACACCGCGCATGACGTCGGACCGCTCGACCGACACCTCGCCCGCCAGCGTCTGCCGCACGGTATCGAGAATCGTTTCAGCATCGGCGGCCGGCAAACCAAGATCGGTATCGGCCAGGATCGCGAGCGCCGTCGCCACTGGCACGTAATTGTCGAGCGCGGGATCAGTGTAAGCGTTCTTGAACGCCGCGACCTGCGCATTACGATAGCTGCCATCGGAGGTAACGATGACACGGGCACCAGCGTCGCAAATCCGATCGGACAAGGTCTTGTCGCTGAACCCACCGAACACGGCGGTATAGACGATACCCAGCCGCTTGGCCGCCTCGGTCCAGAAAATCTGCGGCACGATGCTGGGCATGTTGAGCGCGATGCGATCTCCCGCCTTGAGCCCGAGTGCCTCCAGCGCCAGCGCACATTTCGCGGTTTCCAGCAGCAACTGCTTGCGCGACACGCTGAAGCAATCGACCGGCGCGCCCTGCCCGCCGCCCGCCGACATATCCCACCGATCGCCCTCGAAGATCAGCGCTGCCTCATCGCCGTGCCCGCTCAGGACATGCCGGTCGACTTCGCTGAAACAGGCATTGGTCCGCCCGCCGACGAACCAACGCCAATGCGGCGGCTCACGCGCATCGAGCGCCTGATGCCAGGGCGCGAAATCCGCAGGCAGATCAACAATAATGGGCGCGGCGGTTCCAGCATCCCAGCCCGACCAAGCCCCATCCTCGCCGTACGACAGCCATGCCCCGCTGTCGCCGACCGTGCCGACAAACCAGTGCATGGTTTTCGCCGCGATGTCGCCATGGAAGCGGCCAGGGTCCGCCAGGCACGCTGCGCGCATCGTCCGCCAGTCTGCTCCAGTCCGTACCGGATTTTGGGAAGTTGGGAGCACTTCCTGCAAAACTGCTGAATTCTGGTCACTCATCGCCGATTCGATTCCCATTGCGCCATACCCGAAATATGAAACGAGTTTTGCGCAGAATACAAATCCTGTATTCACTTCGGCAATGGTCGGGGTATTTTCGCCACAGGTCGCCATGCAGTCGAGGCTTGCTCAGACCGCCCTGGACAAAAGCTACCATGCACCGGCCCCGGGGCAAGCCGATACAATGCACACGGGTGCGGCAATTGCAAATATCGGGTGACCATTGCTGCGCGTCGCCCCTGGTCGCGCAGCCGGAATGCGGCGCTGAGGGCGCTAGGCGCGCGTCAGTGCGAGCGTCGCCAGCGCTATTGCCCCCAATGGCCCGGCATTGGCACCCAAGCTAGCGGCTTGAATGCGCTGCGCCGGCGCGAGGTCGTCGTCAGGCAGATAGCCACCAATTCTTGCCGTAACGGCCGTCCTGATCAAATCGATGAGATAGGGGCGCTGCTGGATAACGCCGCCACCCAGGGCGATACGTTCCGGTGCAAAACTCATCATCATGTTGGCGAAGAAATCAGCCAGTTCGTGCACCACATTATGCCAGACGGGATGATCCGCGGACAATGCACTGCCGGGCATGCCGGTGCGCGCGGCGAGTGCCGGGCCGGAGACCAGCCCCTCGATGCAATCGCCATGAAACCGGCAGATGCCCGCAAACTCGTCACCCGCCACGCGCGGTACGCGCATATGGCCGATTTCAGGATGCAGGAAGCCGTGAACCGGCCGGCCATCAACCACGATACCACCGCCGACGCCGGTGCCGATCGTGACATAGACATGCACCCGGCATCCTGCCGATCCGCCCCAGCGCTCCTCCGCAAGCGCTGCACCGGCGACATCGGTATCAAAGCCGACGGGCAGATCGATCCGCGCCTGCACCGCGCCCAGCAGATCGAACCCGCTCCACCCCGGCTTGGTTGTCTGCAGCACATGACCATAGCCTTCCGCGCCCCGGTGCAGCCCAAGCGGACCGAAGCTGGCGATGCCGATTGCGGCATAATCATGCGTTTGCCGCCAGCGCGCCAGCACGTCTAGCGTCGTCGACAAGGTTGAAACTGGATCGGCCGTGGGGTGCGATTCGGTCGCCAAAATCTCGCTACCGCGCGCCAATATGGCGATGCATTTGGTGCCGCCCAGTTCGATCCCGGCGAGCAAGGGCGCCGCCTCTGTCATGCCAGCCACGCGCGGTCGCCCTCAACGGCAAGCCGCAGCACGGGTGCCACGGTCCCAGCGAAATGGCGCCGGGCGTCGATGGCATCACAGGGTTTCACACCTGTTTCGATCATGTCGGCAAAGCTCCAAACGGAAAGGTCCGACAGTAGCTGCCAACTATAGGCCTGGAAAGGTGCAGCCGCCGGATTGGCAAGGACAATTCCACTGCCATTGATGGGTTGCCACGGCCCCGCCAGCGATTCCGCAACCAGTCCATAAAGGCCGTTGGGACCAGAAGGACCGTGCGGTGCAAAGACTTTGCGCTGGGTCGACCAGAGCAGATAATAGCGCCCATCGACAACCACGATATGCGGCCGCTCCAGCTCATTATTGAGCCCGGTTGCATCGACGATTGGCGGCAGCAATTGCCATTGGTTGCCGACATGCCGGGCAATGCCGACCAGCCCGTTCCATTCGCTGCCTGATCGCGGGCGAGAGGCTGCAAACAGCAGATACCCCTGCCCATCTGCTGGATCGCGGAAGAAATAGGGATCGCGAAAGGCCTTGATCGTGCCGACCGCGCCGCCGCCTGCCATCTCTGTTTCATACAAGATGCCGTCGGCGATCACCGTCTCGACCAGGGGTGACCAGGGGCCGACCGACACCGGATTGGCCACAGACAGCTCTGCCGAGGTTTCGAACATGCGTTGGCGAAAGGTTACCACTGGCTCGCCTCGAGTACCCGCAGCGGTGAAGTGAACCGTCAGCCGCCGGTGCGCCGGATCGACGATGGCGCTGCCTGCCCATTCGCGGCTGCCCGGGGAAAAGCCATCAGGAAATAGATTGCCAAGATCGCACCAGCCGCCATGGCTGCGATGAAGCAAACGCAGACGGGCAAGCGCATGGCGCGCCTCTGGATCGCCAACAATCGGTGCCGTCAGCGCAATGACAAGCAGGCCGCCCGCAAGGACCGCAGGGCTGCCGTCCTCTTCGAGCACCGGCCAATGATCCCAAACATCATGGCCGAGGATCAGCGGCGGCACATCGCTGCACCTGATTTCGGGGACCGTTGGCCAAGTGTGCCGATCAGCCAGATCAAGATGCGCAGGCGACCAGATAAAGGAGATCATGGGGCTACCCGCTCATCGAAAAAAAGCCCGGTCGGCTTTTGATATAAAGCCGACCGGGAGAGGGGGAAGGTCCGATCAGAAATCGAAGCGAATCGCAGCCGACACGGTTCGTCCGTTGATCGAGCGGGCCCGAACAATGCCATTCGCCGGGATGCTGGCATCCTCCGCTTCGGTAAAGCCGCGCACATCGAACAGATTATTGGCGTTGAGCGAGAGCTGCACCCGTTTGATCGGGCGGAACTGCAGGAAGGTATTTACCTGCGCGAAGCCCGGCAGTTTCAACTGATTGCTGTCCTGCGTGAAGCTGTCGGTGGTGCCGATAACATTGGCACCAACCGTGAACTTTTCGACATCGAACTGCGGCGTCACCTGATAAATGAAGGCCGCCTGGCGGCGTGGCGTATTGCCGACCACATTGGGGTTCAACACGTCACTGGTAATCTGAGCATCGGTCCATGTGCCGCCAGCATTGATGCTGAACGGGCCAGTGCGGTAACTTCCTTCAAGCTCAATGCCGTAAGCGCGGTAGCGGCGATCGAAGAAGCGCTGGGTCGTCGCCTCGAAATTCTGCTCCTCGGTCTTTGCATAAAAGCCGGTCGCATAGAGGGCGAGGCCACCCGAGCGGTACTTCACCCCGCCTTCCACCTGCGTCACGAAATCGACGGCGGCCGCCGGATCGAGCAGGCTGCCATCGGTGGTCCGCACCGCTGGCCCGAACAACAGGCGATCCGCATTGGCACGCGCGCCGCGGCTATAGCGGGCAAAGATCGCAAGATCGGGCCGCAGCCGGTAATTGGCTCCGAACGAGTAGGAGAAGTAATTGTAATTGTAGCTGACCGGTGCCGGGCTGGTGAGCGGGATGACCGACACCTGCTGCTCGGTCAGCGAGATGACGCCGTCGCCATTGATGTCGAACGAGCGCACGCCGGCTCGACCGCCGCCGAGTTCCGCGCCAGAGATGCTGCCTTCCGCGCTGCCGAAGTCATAACGGACACTGCCATCCAACGTCAGCGCGCCATTGGCATATTGCACCGAGCCGAACGGCGCGTTGACGTTGTAATCGACATCATAATTGCGGCGGCAGCAATTGCCGAAGAAACGCGCGCCATAGCCATAAAAGCCGTCCTGCGTCACCGCCTGATTGGCGGCGCCTCGGATATTGACGAGCGCCGCATCGCCGCCACCGCGCACCTCGAGCAATGCTGACGTCCAGGTCCAGTCCGTGTTGATCGTCTGGCGCGATTTATAAAAGCCTGCCGTCGTCGTTAGCGTACCGCCGCCAACATCCCAGTCATGCGCGATGCGAACGTCGTTGGTGACGTTGTCGAGACTGTTGAGTTTGGTATCGAACACCACGATCTGGGCGAGCAACTGATTGCCGGGCACCAACTGGCCGGCATTGGGACCGTTGAAATAGGTCGCCGTCGCGCCCACGCCCCCTAGCGCTACCGCCGTCGCGCTGGTCGTGTCGACCGCCGCCGGGAAGTTGGAGATGAAGCGCCCGGATACGTCCGAATAGCGGAAGCGCTCGGTCACCTTCCAACCATCGGCCACTTCGAACTGCGTCTCCAGGCCGATCGCCTTGACGAGCGGGCGCTGGCCATCGCGGATATCGTCCGCGACCAGATTGTTGCTGCCGTCGAGCGTTACGTTGCGCGTGAAGAAGCGCGAATGGAGTGTATCCCCATTGATGCTGAAGCCCGGCAGGTTACGATAGGTCGGATTGCTGTTGGTACCCGTCACCTGAACCGGGTTGGGCAGATAACCGATCGCACGATCGTCAAGATATTTGCCGTATAGTCGGATGTAACCGCCGCTGAACTCCTTGGTGATGTTGAATTTGATCTGGCCGCCCTTGTTGCCATCATATCCGGCCTGGCGCGGCCCTTCCCCCTGGCGATAGAAGCCACCGATGTGGAAGCGCAGCGTGTCGCTCAGCTTCGCGCCGTAATCGATGTCGACGCGATAGTCGCCATAATCGAGCCCAGCCGAGAATTGCGCCGATCCGCCTTCCTTGTCGCCGGTCTTGGAGATGAGATTGATGACGCCACCGGGCGAGTTGGACGCAAAGGTGGAAGCAGAACCGCCACGGACCGCCTCAACCCGCGCCACGTTGAAATCGGCGCGGAGGAAAATGTCGGCATTGCCGAAGGTGATGTCGCCGAATTCCAGCACCGGCAGCCCGTCTTCCTGCAGCTGCAGGAACTTGGCGCCGCCCGATGCGACCGGCAGGCCGCGCACGGCGATGTTGGCATTGCCCTCGCCGCCCGACGATTCGGAGCGAATGCCCGGGATGTTGCGGAAGATTTCAGCGGTGGAGCGCGGTGCCTGGCGCTGGAGCTGCTCCTGATCAAGCGAGCTGACGGAAATTGCTGTGTCGAGCCGGTTACGACCGGCAGCGACCGCGGTGACCACGATGTCGCCATCCGCCGCGTTGGTGTTGTCATCGGCAGCGGGCACAGCCGTCTGCGGATCATTTTGCGCGGGGTCGGCCCATGCTGGCGATGCGGCAGAAATAGCAGCAAACAGCGCAGTCGATGCCAGAATCAGAGATCTGCTTTTCATAGGTCCTCTCCCTTGCGACGGCCGAATTGAGTCGGCTCGTGATGCTGACCTACGACTCACCGCAAACGTTTGCAAGCGTCAATTGCAAAGGTTTGCATAGACTGGTATCTGCTATTGTTACGGCCGACGCAAAGTTGGGAGAGGGTGATGAAATTTCGGGAACCGGGGAAGCCCGCTCTGTCGTTTGCGCGGATCGTCCAGATGAATTTGGGGTTTCTTGGCCTGCAATTCAGCTTTGGTCTGCAGCAAAGCAATATCGGCCCGATCTACAGCTATCTCGGCGCAAACGAAGCGTCGATGCCCCTGCTCTGGCTTGCCGGGCCAATGACAGGCCTGATCGTCCAGCCCATCGTCGGCGCGTTCAGCGACCGCACCGTCACGCGCATTGGCCGGCGGACCCCCTATTTCCTCGTCGGTGCCATCCTGTGCAGCCTGGCGCTGTTTGCGATGCCCTTCAGCCCGACCCTGTTGATCGCGGCCAGCCTGTTGTGGATTCTTGATGCGGCCAACAACATCACGATGGAGCCGTACCGCGCCTATATCAGCGACCGTCTGCCCGAAGATCAACGCTCGCTTGGCTTCATGACCCAAAGCGCCTTTACCGGGCTTGCCCAGACGCTGTCCTATCTGGCGCCCTCGATTTTCGTATGGGTAGGGATGAACCCCGATGCGGTCGATTCAAACGGCATTCCCCATATCACCCGCCTCGCCTTCATGATCGGCGCGGTTCTCTCTATCTCGACCATCGTCTGGTCGGTCTGGCGTGTGCCCGAGCTGCCGCTGACCGAGGCGGAACTGGCGGCGATGCAATCCGAGCGAATGTCCGTCTCCACGATGGCCAAAGACCTGATCGCTGCAATCCGCGATATGCCGCTCGCCATGCGGCAGCTCGCGCTTGCCATGCTGTGCCAATGGTATGGGTTTTTCTGTTACTGGCAGTATGCCGCCTTCTCGGTCGCGCAATCGCACCACGGCAACACCGCCGCAGCAGCGCTTCGCGATGCAACGCTCATCAACGGCCGGCTCGGCAGCTTCTATAACTTCGTCGCGTTCCTGTCCGCGCTCGCGCTGATCCCCATCACGCGGCGGCTCGGCGCGCGCAGCGTCCATGCGTGGTGCATGGTTGCAGGTGGCATGGGCATGATAATCGTCCCCCAGCTGTCGAACGAAGCGCCGAGCTACTTGCCGATGATCGGGCTTGGGCTTGCCTGGGCGAGCACAATGGGCAGCCCCTACATCATGCTGGCAAACAGCATCCCGTCCGAACGAACTGGCATCTATATGGGCATTTTCAACATGTTCATCGTCATTCCGATGCTGATCGAAAGCGTTACGATGCCGTTGATCTATGAACCACTGCTGGGCGGCGATCCGCGCAACGTGCTGATCCTAGCGGGCGCGATGCTGCTGCTTGCCGCGCTCGCGACCTTGCGGGTGGCGGTGCCGGCCCGGCCGCTCGTCGCCAAGCCCGCCTGAGCCGCGAGCCCCGCCTGAGCCGCGGGCCCCGCCTGAGCCGTCAGGCCGATCCGCGGACAATCAACTCGGGCAGCATTTCCACCGGCGCCACTATTTCCCCCTCGATCCGGCGAAGCAGCAGGTCGATCAATACCGCCGCACCCCGCCCGACATCCTGGCGGATCGTCGTCAGTGGCGGCGTAGTGTAGCTTGCGATCATCACATCGTCATAACCGATCACGGAGACGTCGCGCGGCACCACCTTGCCATGGTCGGCCAGCGCCTGCATCGCGCTCATGGCGATTACGTCGGATGCGGCAACGATACCGTCGATTGGTGGATCGGCGTCCAGAAAGCCGGTGATCTCCGCATAGGCTCCCTGTGTCGTCAGATGGACGGGCAAGAGCGTTGCGGTCACGCTCCGGCCCTGCGTCGCCGCCTGAAACCCGGCGTAGCGCGCGGCGAATTCTGGCACCGCCGGATTGCCCAAAAACGCAAGCCGCTTCCTGCCAGACGCGATCAGATGGTCTGCCGCCAGCCGTCCTCCGGCCAGATTGTCGGTGCCGACGGTAATCTGGTTGCTGCCCGCGCCCCGCGCACCCCACACGACGATATTGCCGTGTCGCGCGGCCGCGCGTTCGATCACCTCGCCCTGGTTCGATTGCCCGATGACCACCACGCCGCCGACCCGGCCGGAAACAACCAGATCCTCCAGCCAGTCGTCCCCCGAGGGAATGACCCGAGACAGCAGTAAATCATAGCCAGCATCAGCAATCGCATCGGCGAGCGGGCCGATCAGCCCCATGAAGAACGGATCGGACAGGTTTTGATCGGCCTCATGCCCCAGCGGGATGACGACGCCGATTGCCTGCACGCGCTTGCGCCGCAAGGCACTGGCGGCGTGGTTGAGGCGAAAGCCGTGCTCGCGCGCGAGCCGCTCGATCCGCTCGCGCGTGGCTGAGGCAACCCCTGGATTGCCGCCAAGCGCGCGCGATACGGTGGCCGCAGATACCCCGGCGATCTTGCCGAGCTCGACCAGGCCCACGCGATTGCTCAAGCGATTCATGGGAGACGGTAGAGCCCCTTTCCGGCGCGGATCGCAACCCTTTACCGCGATCCGCGCCGGCTCGCCTGCAATTTCACCGATTGTCGAGCTGCGATCGCACAGACGTGAGCCCCAATCGTGTCGCGCGATACGGCCCGCCGCCCTGGCTCGCGATCAGCCCGCGACGGCGCAACCGCTGGAACAGCCCGAGCGGGCAATCGGCCAGCACATAGCCTTCACGCGTGAAACAATCGACCGCGACGATCCGCCCGGCCTCGTCGCGCCGGTGAACGATCCGCCCACCCTGCGCCAGCGTGTGCAGCACGCGCTGTTCATATTTGGAAATATTCATGGGAAATGTCGGCCCCATACAAGGGGTGGTCACCCGCAACACCCGCAGCGCCCAAAAAGAGCGGCAGGGCTGCACGATGCTGGGCCCGGGAAACCTATCCCGGCCAGCAATCAGCGGGCGACAATTCCAGACATATCCACTCCGAGTGAGTGATGACTGACTATCAATCACAGGCGGGCAGCGTCAATGCCCTGAATGGTGTTGGCCGCTTCTGGCCCAGGCAAGTTTCACGAGCCTCCCCAGCATTGCCGGCAGGCCGGGCCGCAGCAGCAACCAATCATTGATCGCCGGCCCCTTCACCGCGCCCATCACGCGTTTGTACCCAGTATCGCCAGCACCCCAGTCAACGCGCTCGATACCGCGCGCCAGCCCTTGCGCCAAATTGCGATAGCTCAACAACTTGCCCGCCGAATGCTTCGCAAATCGCGGATCATAGCTGTTGGCGATCGCATATTTCAGCGGGCCAGCGTCGATGTCGAACGAGAAGGCCGCCGGGGCACCCTCAACAGTGAGCAACGCTGCGTGCATCATCGCCGCCAGCGCCGGGTCTTGGGCGGCCTGCTGCCAGAAACGGCCATGCCCGGTTGCGGTGAACTTCGCATCGCGGCCATCGGTGCGGTCGCTGATCCAACTGGCTTTTTCGATAGCCGACAATGCCTCAAATCCACCCGACACCAGGGCCTGCCCATCCAGAAACCGCCATTCGAGTGCACCGTGCGCTGCCAGATGCTTCTCGTGAAAGCGGTTCTTGCGCAGGGTCGATGTGCGCGGCCAGCCGCCGGCAGCCTGCACCGCCAGGTCGAGCACGAAGCTGTCGGCAATATGGCGCGCCATGACCGCCCATCCCCGGCCACGCGCGGCACCGATAAGCGCCATCGCGGCGGGATCGTCGTCATAAACGGGGCCCAGCCGCAGCGCGTTCACCTCCCTTGCGAGGAGATCGGCAAGCACCGTGAAATGCCCGTCATCTGCCGCGATGGCCGCAGGAAAACTCCTGAATGGCCAATAGCTTCCAGGCACCGCCGCCAGCCGTGCCCAACGCGGGCCTACCCCCCTTATCGGCAGCGCAATCGTCGGCGTGCCATTATCCAGGACGAGCAGCGTTCGCGCGGCACCCTCATATGCAGTCCCATATGCAGTCAGGGCCGCAGCGAACCATTGATACCGCAAAAAACGATGCGACTCGGGCCCGGCGGCTGACACTTGATCGATTGCGCCATGCAGCCCTTCATACGCCCTCGCCGTGATCAACGGCGACAGGCGATCGAAATCGGCGAGCAGCATCGGCTTGGTCATCGGAGCGATCTACGGCAGAAGGCGTTACCATCCGGTTGGCGATTGACCGCCACATTCAGGCCGCTTCAGATAATGCTCATGCCATTTTCCCCCGCCGTTACGACCATCGCCCAGACCATCCAGCTGTCGGTCGCGCCCGTTTTCCTGCTCGCTGGGATCGGCGCGATCCTCAATGTGATGGCAGGTCGGCTCGGCCGCGTCGTTGATCGAGCCCGGGCGCTCGAACAACTTCATCCAAGCAGCAGCGGGCCTGAGCATGATCGCCATGTCTGGGAACTGCGCCTGCTGGACCGGCGCATGTCGGTCATCAATTCGGCGCTCTTCCTTTGCGTCACCAGCGCGGTCGCCATCTGCTTTGTGGTCGCGCTGTTGTTTGTGGCTGAGCTCGCCAATCTGCATATCGGCACCATTGTCGCGCTGACTTTCATCCTGGCGATGGGGCTGCTGATCTCGGGCCTGGTTATGTTCATGATCGAGGTGCGCCTGTCGCTCACGGCCACGCATGTCCGGGTCGAATTGCTGGAAAAGGAACGCGGCTGAACCGGCCGATTGGCCACAAGCCCTTTTTGCTTTTTCGGGTGGCTGGGTTATCGACAAGGAATGATTGATCGCTTCGCTCCCGATAGACCGCTGCTGCTGCCAGTGATCACATCATGACGCGACTGGCGATCTTCGACTGCGATGGCACACTGGTCGACAGCCAGCACAACATCTGCCGGGCGGTGGAAGAAGCGTTCGAGATGTCAGCGCTTGCCCCGCCGCCCCGCCCGGCCATTCGCCGGATTGTGGGGCTCAGCTTGGTCGAAGCCATGCGCATCCTCTTGCCGGACGCCGAAAGCGCACAACATTTGGCACTAGCGGACGATTACAAGGCGGCATTTTTTCGCCTGCGCAGTTCGGGCGCTATGGCGGAGGAGCCGCTCTATGACGGCATTCTTGAAGCCATCGACACGCTTGCCGCGGCAGGGTGGATGCTGGGGGTTGCAACGGGCAAGTCCGATCGTGGCCTGCACCACGTGCTTCATCATCACGGCATCTTTGATCGGTTTGCCACCCTGCAAACCGCCGATCGGCATCCATCCAAGCCCGATCCGTCGATGATCACGCTGGCGATGCGCGAGGCTGGGGCGACACCTGAGCGAACCGTGATGATCGGCGATACCAGCTTCGACATGGCAATGGCACGCGCGTCGGGGGCCCGCGCCATCGGGGTTGCGTGGGGATATCACCCGCCGCAGGAATTGATCGACGCCGGCGCGCATGTGGTAGTCGATGAAGTCGCGGCGCTGGCGGCGATCGTGGAGGCAGGATGAGCGATCCGGATGCGCTGGCGCGGCAACGCTATTTTCTGATGGCCGCCGCACGATTGGCAGGGGCTGGCGGCGCGGTGTTTGGCGTTGTTTTGCTCGGGCGGGCGCAGGAGACCTGGCAACAGGCGCTGGGCGTGGCCATTGTCGTGTCGGCCATGACGATCATGGCGCTGGTCCCGCGCGCACTGGCCGCGCGCTGGCGGACGCCGCCGCAGCCGTGAAGCGGTTCTGGGAAACCGTAGGCGTCGTCTCGGGGCCGGAAGGGCATGCGATTATGCTCGATGGGCGGCCCGTACGCACGCCGGGGCGGTTGGCGCTGGCGCTGCCCTTTGCAGCGCTGGCCGAGGCAGTCGCCGATGAATGGCGCGCGGTGGAGGGCGACATCGACCCCCGCGCAATGCCGCTGACGGGGCTTGCCAATGTCGCGGTCGAGCGGATTGCGGCTGATCCTCTGCCGTTCGCCGCGAACTTGGCGGCCTATGCCGAAAGCGATCTGCTCTGCTACCGCGCCGAGACTCCCGAGCCCCTTGTTGCACGGCAGGCCGCCGCGTGGGACCCACTGCTCGATTGGGCCCGCCAGCGCTATGACGTGCATATCGACGTGACGAACGGCATTATTCACCGCGCGCAGCCAGCGCTCACCCTCATCCGCCTGCGCGATGCGGTCGCGGCGCGCGGGCCATTCGAGCTGGCCGGGTTGTCACCAGTCGTGACCATCACCGGATCGATCATCGCCGGGCTCGCCTTGATCGAGGGCGCTGCGACGCCGGATGCGATTTGGGCGGCCGCGCAGATCGATGAGGCGTGGCAGGCGGAGCAATGGGGTGAGGATGATTGGGCGGTGGCGACGAGACAGGCGCATCGGGCCGATTTTGATGCGGGCGCTAAGTTCCTCAAGTTATTGAAATAACCCGCTACTTCATCAATTTACGGATGAAGCCGATCAGCCCGGTCTGACGTGACCGCTTGAGCCGCTCTGCCGCCAAGATGGTTTTTACGTCTTCAAAGCAGCGATCGACATCGTCATTGACGAGGACATAATCATAGCCATCCCAATGGCTGACCTCTGCATTGGCCCGCTGCATGCGCGCGTTGATGACTTCGGGCGCATCGGTAGCCCGTCGGATCAGGCGTTCATTGAGCTCTTCCATTGACGGCGGAAGGATGAAGACGCGCACGACATCGCCGCCCGCGATCTGGAACAATTGCTGCGCGCCCTGCCAATCGATGTCGAACAAGACATCCTTGCCCGCCGACAGCATCGCGTTCACCTGATCCTTAGGGGTGCCATAGCGGTGGCCGAAAACATGCGCCCATTCCATGAAGGCATTGGCGGCAACCATGTCCCGAAAGGTCTCAAGCGAGACGAAATGATAATCCTTGCCGTCGACCTCACCCGGCCGGATCGGTCGCGTCGTGGCGGAGACCGACATGGCGAGATCGGGCTCGTCAGCCAGCAATTTGCGCGCAATCGTTGATTTACCAGCGCCCGATGGCGACGATAAAACAAACAACACGCCGCGACGTCTAAGCCCATGCAAATCGTGATCGGCAGCTTCCATGCGCGCTAGTGGCGCGGGCACGGGCAGTCCGTCAAGCCATCAACATGGTCAAGCTGGGTCAGGGGCGGTTCCGGTGACGCGATCCCTGAGCTGCCCGAGCCCGCGCAGCACGGCCCAGCCGACCGCATAGGTAATGGCCAGCGGCAGGACGATCTTGAGCGCATTGGCTGTCACGGCACCGATCAGCGCGCCATCCGCGGCACTGTCGTCGCCGCTCATCCCGTCGATTGCGCCGCCGATCAGCGCGCCAATTGTCGTTGCACCCATGATGATTTCTCCCGTTCGAACAGCAGAGCGCGCTGCCGCAAGATTTGTTCCCGCTGCGATCACACCATGGAGTCGGGGCGCACCAGGCGATCGAAGGTCGCCTCATCGACCAGCCCGAGCGCGAGGCCGGCTTGCTTCAGCGTCAGGTCGTGGGCATGCGCGTGCTTGGCGATCTTGGCCGCATTGTCATACCCGATTTCGGGGGCGAGCGCCGTCACCAGCATCAGTGATCGATCGACCAGCTCGGCGATTCGCGCGCGGTTGGGCTCGATCCCCTCCACGCAGCGCTCGGCGAAGCTGGCCGTGCCGATGCTGAGCAGATCGATCGAGCGGAGGATATTGGCGGCGATCATGGGCTTGAAGACGTTGAGTTCGAGATGGCCCTGCAGGCCGCCCACCGTGATCGCCATGTGGTTGCCGATCACCTGCGCGGCGACCATCGTCAGCATCTCGCACTGGGTCGGGTTGATCTTACCGGGCATGATCGAGCTGCCGGGCTCATTTTCCGGCAGGCTCAGCTCACCGAGCCCCGAGCGCGGGCCGGAGCCAAGCAAGCGGATATCGTTGGCGATCTTGGTGAGTGCTACGGCGAGCGTGTTGAGCGTGCCTGACAGATGGACGAGCGGATCGTTCGATGCCAGCGCCTCAAAGGCGTTTTCGGCGGTGTGGAAGGGATGGCCGGTGATCTCGGCGATGGCCTGGCACATATCGACCGCGAAGCCCTTCGGTGCATTGATTCCCGTGCCGACTGCCGTGCCGCCCTGTGCGAGGCGGTATGTGCCCGCGATCAGCCCCGGTTCGATCCGCCGTCGGCAGCGATAGACCTGATTGGCGTAGCCCGAAAATTCCTGGCCAAGCGTAACCGGGGTCGCATCCTGCAAATGCGTGCGTCCGATCTTGACGATATCGGCCCAGATCGTCGCTTTTTCCACAAGTGCTGAGGACAGGCGATCGATTGCGGGAAAGAGCGAGCGCGTGACGGCCAGCGACGCGGCAATATGCATCGCGGTCGGGAAGCTATCGTTGGACGACTGGCTCATATTAACGTGATCATTGGGGTGCACAGGCGATTTGCCCCCGCGCGTCCCGGTCAGCGCCTCATTGGCGCGGCCTGCTATCACCTCGTTGACGTTCATGTTGGTCTGGGTGCCCGACCCCGTCTGCCAGATGACGAGCGGGAACTGATCGTCGAACTTGCCCGCCACCACCTCTGCCGCTGCCGATTCGATCGCATCGGCAATATCGGCGGGCAAACCGTGCGCCCGGTTCACGCGCGCCGCCGCCTGCTTTACGATGGCAAGGGCGTGGATGATACCGATAGGCATCCGCTCGCGCTCGCCGAACGGGAAATTTTCGATGCTGCGCTGGGTCTGCGCGCCCCAATAGGCGCTGGCGGGAACCTCGATGGGGCCAAACGAATCGGTCTCTGTGCGGGTGTCGGTCATTGGGTCAACTTACCCCTCTCCCGATGGCAAAGGGGCTATTTTTTCCGCTTGAAATCTACCGAGACGACGTTCGACCCATCCTCGACCGCCGTGACGACGGCGTCATTCTCGGCTTCTTCGTGCGGTTCTGGCCCTTCGGGACCTTCAGCGGCCTGGAAGCGCAGCTCGAAGCTGACCGCCGGATCGTGAAAAACGGTGATCGCCGAATAGGGGATGACAAGTTTCGACGGCACCTGATTGAAGCTCAATCCCACGGAAAACCGCTGATCATCGACCAGCAGATCCCAATAGCGATTCTGCATCACGATCGTCATCTCGTCGGGAAAGCGCTCTTTCAGGCGCTGCGGAATATCGACGCCGGGTGCCTGCGTCTTGAAGGTGATATAGAAATGATGCTCGCCCGGCAGGCCGCCATTTTCGGCGACCGAGCCAAGCACGCGGCCAACGACGGCGCGCAGCGCCTCCTGGACGATCTCGTCATAGGGAATCAGGCTGTCGGGCAGGGCATCGTTCATGCCTATTGGACTAACGCCCTTTCCCCCCCGGTCAAGATTGCATGACCTTGGCGAAACGCTATGGGAGGGCGATGCGCACCGCCACCATCAGCCGCAAGACGAGCGAAACGGCCATTGACGTGACTGTCAACCTCGACGGCACCGGCGCCTATGCCATTTCCACCGGCATCGGCTTTTTCGACCATATGCTCGAACAGCTGAGCCGCCACTCGCTGATCGACCTGGACGTGAAGACGGTCGGTGACCTGCATATCGACCAGCACCACACGGTGGAAGATACCGGGCTGGCAATCGGCGAGGCGATTGCGAAGGCGCTTGGCGAGAAGCGCGGCATTCGGCGTTATGCCGACGCGCTGTCGCCGATGGACGAGACGCTGACCCGCGTGGCGCTCGATATTTCGGGGCGGCCGTTCCTCGTCTGGAAGACCGAATTTTCGCAGAAGCGTCTCGGCGAGATGGACACTGAGATGTTCGAGCATTTCTTTCACAGCTTTGCGCAGACCGCCGGCCTGACGCTCCACGTCGAGACGCTGTACGGGCAGAACAATCACCACATTGCCGAGGCTGCCTTCAAGGGGCTGGCGCGCGCGTTGCGTGAGGCGGTGGAGATTGACCCGCGCAAGGCCGGGAGCATCCCGAGTACCAAGGGCAGCCTGTAGATGAGCGGGCGAATCGCGCTGATCGATTATGGCGCGGGCAACCTCCATTCGGTGGCAAATGCCCTGAAGGCGGCGGGCGCCACGTCAATCGACATCACATCGAACGCAGCGGTGGTCGCGTGTGCAGACCGTATCGTGCTCCCGGGCGTCGGCGCTTATGGTGCCTGTGCGAGTGCCCTGCGCGCGGTGCGGGGGATGACCGAGGCGCTCAACGTCCGCGTGATTGGCGGCGGTGTGCCGTTCCTTGGGATTTGCGTCGGCATGCAATTGATGGCGGATGCGGGCGAGGAATTCGGCACGCATGCCGGGCTTGGCTGGATAAGCGGCACGGTACGGCCACTGGTGCCCGCCGACCCGGCAGCCAAGGTGCCGCATATGGGCTGGAACGATGTGGTGCCACGGGTGCCGCACCCGCTGATCGAGCCGGGCGAGGCCTATTTCCTCCACAGCTTCGGCTTTGAAGGAGCCAATGTGGTGGCGACGACCGGCCATGGCGGCCCGGTGACGGCAGCAATCGGCCGCGACAATATGCTCGGCGTGCAGTTTCACCCCGAAAAGAGCCAGCGCTACGGCCTGGCGTTGCTGGAAAGGTTTTTGGCATGGCGGCCGTAATCAGTTCGTCCCCGGCACGGGGAGGGGGACCGTTCGCGAAGCGAATGGTGGAGGGGGCTGACCGCGAGCGCTGCGTCTGCGGAGCTCCCCCTCCGTCAGCCTTTGGCTGCCACCTCCCCATGCTGGGGAGGAATCCATGAGCCTCATCATTTTCCCTGCAATTGACCTGAAGGCCGGCCAAGTCGTCCGTCTCGCCGAGGGCGATATGGACCGTGCGACCATCTATGGCGACGATCCTGCGGCGCAGGCGATGCTGTTTGCAGAACAAGGCGCGCAACATCTGCATGTGGTCGATCTCGACGGCGCGTTTGCGGGCGCGTCGGTCAATGGCGAGGCGGTGAAGGCGATCGTCGAGCGGTTTCCTGGCCATGTCCAGTTGGGCGGCGGCATCCGCGACCGCGCGGGGATCGAGCGCTGGTTCGATCTGGGCGTATCGCGGGTGGTGATCGGCACGGCGGCGCTGGAGAATCCCGAGCTGGTGCGCGAGGCGGCACGCGACTTTCCCGGCGGCATCGTGGTCGCAGTGGATGCAAAGGACGGCATGGTGGCGACCAAGGGCTGGGCCGATGTGTCGACGGTCGAGGTGGTCGACATGGCCCGGCGCTTCGAGGATGCAGGCGTTGCGGCGCTGTTGTTTACCGATGTCGGGCGTGACGGGATGCTGAAGGGCGCGAACATCGAGGCGACGGTCGATCTGGCGCGCGCGGTGCGCATCCCGGTGATCGCCAGCGGCGGGGTCAAGAATATTGCCGACATCCACATTCTGGCGCTGCACGCCCGCGACGGAATCGAGGGGGTGATTACCGGTCGAGCGCTCTATGATGGACGGCTCGATCTAACGCTGGCGCTTCAAGTGGCGGCGGCGGCGTGAAATGACCGTCCGCGCCCGCGTGATCCCCTGTCTCGACGTCGCCAATGGCCGCGTGGTGAAGGGCGTGAACTTTGTCGATCTGAAGGACGCTGGCGATCCGGTGGAGCAGGCGCGCGCTTATGATGCGGCGGGTGCGGACGAGCTTTGCTTCCTCGACATCACCGCCAGCCATGAGGACCGGGGAACGATCCTCGACGTGGTGCGGCGGACGGCGGAGGTGTGCTTCATGCCGCTCACCGTCGGCGGCGGGGTGCGCACCGCTGAGGACGCGCGCGCGCTGTTGCTGGCGGGGGCAGACAAGGTCGCGGTCAATTCTGCCGCCGTGGCGCGGCCCGAGGTGGTGGCCGACATCGCCGATCGCTTCGGCAGCCAGTGTTGCGTCGCCTCGGTCGATGCGCGGCAGGTGGAGCCCGGGCGATGGGAAGTGTTTACCCATGGCGGCAGGCGGGCCACCGGCATCGATGCGGTGGAGCACGCGCTGCGGCTAGCGGAACTCGGCGCGGGCGAATTGCTGGTGACATCAATGGACCGGGACGGGACGCGGTCGGGCTATGACCTCGACCTGATCCGAACCATTGCCGATCAGGTTCGGGTGCCGGTGGTGGCATCGGGCGGCGTCGGCGGGCTGGCTGATCTGGTCGCGGGGATTACGCAAGGGCATGCGAGCGCGGTGCTGGCAGCCTCGATCTTCCATTTCGGCGAGGCGAGCATTGCGGATGCGCATGCGGCGCTGGCGGCGGCGGGCGTGCCGGTGCGGGTACCCGTTCGCAGCGAATGACAATAGTGCCTGCAATCAGACGAGCAGGTTAACGCCCCCCCGGGCCTCCGCCATCGCCGCCTGGATTTTGGCCTCGGCAGCGCGCGCGATCGCGGCCGCCTCCGCCACGGCCTTTTCGTCCTTCTTGATCGTCGATGGGCATGCCTTGCACTGTTTGTGCTCGTCCAGCAGCGCCGACGCCTTTGACTGATCCATCTTGGCTTTGTCTACCGCCGCATAAGATGGTCTTGGGCTGGCGCCGATTGCATCGATGGCCACTGATGGTCCGATCTGTTCCGAATGAGGCCCAGTTCGGGCGCACTATAGTCATTATAGCGGAAGAGCGGGTCCAAGCGTGGCGGTTGGGGAGTTTAACATGAGGTCGTCAGCCAGACCTCGTTTGAGCATGACGAAAGAGTTTTAACGCTCGGCTGCTAAGGGCATGCCATGCGCCTGCTGATTATGCTCCTCATCGCCTCTCCCGCGCTGGCCGCGCATTCGGGCGTGGCGCATCCGCGCACCGCGCCTGAGCTATCGGACGTTGCGCTCTTCGTCATGGCGGCAGCAGGGGTGTGGTTCGTGCGCCGCGCGATGCGGGCCCGCTTCGCCAAAAAGCGGATGCAAGCGCCGAAGGATTGATAGCGGTGGATTGACTGGCGCGCCAAGCTGCGCCAGCCAGCGGCATGGCCGAAGACTTCATCACCACGCTTGAATCCGTCATCCGCAGCCGACGAGGCGCTGACCCGAAGACGAGCTATACCGCCAAACTATTTGCCGCTGGCCGCGCCAAGATCGCGCAGAAGGTGGGCGAGGAAGCCGTGGAAACGGTGATCGCCTCGCTCGCCGATGACCGCGACGCGCTGATCGGCGAAGCGACTGATCTGATGTTCCACCTGCTCGTCCTGCTCGCCGACGCCGGGCTCAACCTCGATGACATCCGCGCCGAGATGCGTCGCCGTGAGGGCACATCCGGCATCGACGAAAAGGCCGCGCGAAAGGACTAATCCCATGCCCATCGACGCCACCCAGCCCTATGACGACCAGAACATCTTCGCAAAGATCCTGCGCGGCGAGATTCCGTCGAAGCGGGTTTATGAGGACGATTTTGCCATCGCCTTTCACGATATCAACCCGCAAGCGCCGACGCATCTGCTGGTGATCCCGCGCGGTGCCTATGTGTCATGGGATGATTTCAGTGCGCGGGCCAGCGATGCCGAGATTGCGGGCTTCGTCCGCGCGGTCGGCAATGTGGCGCGCGCTGCGGGGTTGGTCGCGCCGGGATATCGGCTGCTCGCCAATACCGGGCTGGATGCGCATCAAGAGGTGCCGCATTTGCATGTGCATATCTTTGCCGGACAGAAACTGGGGCCGATGCTGGCGTCGCGCCCCTGAGGCGCGCACCCGTGACTTAGGGATTGCAAGGGTAGATTTTGGCTCTAGGTTCGGCGGCATAACCAGCAGGGCCAATCATGGCCCGCCATCCCTCGGGGGGTTCCAACACAGATGAAATTCGCACGAACCAAATCGATTGACGCCATTTTGGAGACGGCCGAGAAAAAGGCACTGCACCGAACGCTTGGCGCTTTCCAGCTGACGTTATTCGGCATCGGTTGCGTCATCGGGACCGGCATCTTCGTTTTGACAGCCGCTGGCGCGCAAAAGGCCGGCCCCGGCCTGATGCTCGCCTTTGCGATTGCGGGTGCGATCTGCATCGTGGCGGCGCTGTGTTACGCCGAAATTGCATCAATGCTGCCCGTGGCCGGTTCCGCCTATACCTATACCTACACAGTGATGGGGGAATTGCTGGCCTGGACGGTGGGCTGGGCGCTGATCCTTGAATATGCAGTGGCTGCAAGCGCGGTGTCGGTCGGGTGGTCCGGCTATTTCACCGGCACGATATTGAACCAGTTTTTCGGCGTTCATTTGCCCGATTTTCTAGCGTCCGCCCCGCTTGCATTGGGCGGCGCGCCGGGCGGTTTGATTAACCTGCCTGCTGTCGTCATCGCCTTGCTGGTGACGTGGTTGCTGATGATCGGCACGACCGAATCCGCCCGCGTCAACGCCGTCCTTGTGTTGATAAAGGTAACCGCGCTGACGGCGTTCATCTTCCTGACGCTGCCCAGCGACAAATTCTCGACCGCTAATTTCAACCCGTTCCTGCCTGCCGGTATCTTTGGCGGTTTCGGCACTGGTGTTGGTGCGGTGGGCGCGGCGGCGACGATCTTCTTCGCCTATGTCGGCTTCGATGCGGTATCGACGGCGGCGGAGGAAACCAAGAATCCGCAGCGCAACGTGCCGATCGGCCTGATCGGATCGCTGCTTTTCTGTACCGTTTTCTATATTCTGGTGGCTGCTGGTGCCGTGGGCACGATCGGCGGACAACCGATCATGGGCCCGGGCGGCATCCCCTTCCCGGCCGGTTCGGAAGAACTCGCCCGCCAGTGCGCGTTGCCCCAATATGGCGAAGCGCTGGTCTGCTCAAACGAAGCGCTGGCACATGTGCTGCGCCAGATTGGCTTCGGCACCATCGGCAACATGCTGGGCATCGCCGCCTTTGTCGCACTGCCTTCGGTGATCCTGATCCTGCTGTTCGGCCAGACACGCATCTTCTTCGTGATGTCGCGCGATGGCTTGCTGCCGGAAGGGCTGTCGAAGATCCATCCTAAATGGAAGACGCCCTATGTCGTGACGGCAATGACGGGCGGGGCAGTGGCGTTTGCTGCGGCGTTTCTGCCGGTCGGCAAGCTGGCCGACATCGCCAATGCGGGCACGCTCTATGCCTTCATGATGGTCGCCATCGCCGTCATGATGCTCCGCAAGTCCGAACCTGACCGCAAGCGCAGCTTCAAGACCCCTGCCCTATGGCTGGTCGGACCGGCGACGATTGCTGGCTGCTTGTTCCTGTTCTTCAACCTGCCGTTGGAAGCAATGCTGGTGTTACCGATCTGGGGCGCGGTCGGGCTGGTGATCTATTATGGCTACAGCTACCGTGCGAGCCATGTCGGGCGCGGGATCGTCGAGGCACCGGCGGACTTGCCTCTGGCTTGATCAGCGATAACAATCATAACGCAAAAGGGCCGGGGATCACTCCCCGGCCCTTTTTTTTGTGCCGCCAAAGGACCTGGGCGGTCAGCCCATCTGTTCCGCCACCAGCGCCTTCAGATCGACCATCGGCCGCGCGCCGACATGGCTGATGATCTCCGCTGCGCAGATCGCGCCAAGCTTCAGGCTCTTTTCCGCCGACAGCCCGCGCATTTGGCCAACAAGATAACCCGCCGCGAACAGATCGCCCGCGCCCGTCGTATCGACGACCTTGTCGATCGGCTCGGCGGGGACATCGACGCGCTCGCCATGATTGAACGCGCTCGCGCCGTCCGCGCCGTGCGTCACCACCAGCGTGGGCACGCGCGCCGCCAGCGCGATGGAGGCGGCCTCGGCATCGTCCATTTCTAGCAGGCAGGCTGCCTCCTCGCCGTTGCAAAACAGGATGTCGATATGGCCGTCATCGATCAGCTTCAAGAAATCCGCGCGATATTGCTGGATGAAGAAGGTGACCGACAGCGTCAGCGCGATCTTGCGACCAGCCCCACGCGCTGCCTTGATCGCGAGCAGGATCGCCTCGCGCGGCTCGGGCGGATCCCACATATAGCCTTCGAGATAGAGATAGCTGGCATCGGCGATGAGATCCGGCTGGGCGGCATGTCGTGGCAGATAATGCGCGGCACCGAGCGACGTGTTCATCGTCCGCGACCCATCCGGCGAGACCAGGATCAGGCAGCGCCCAGTTGGCGGCTCCTCGGCGCGGGCGGGCACGTCGAAATGGATGCCCATCGCGCGAATGTCATGCGCGAACACGGCGCCGAGCTGATCATCGCGAATCTGGCCGATAAAGGCGCAAGCGTGGCCGAGCGCGGCGATGCCGGCCAGCGTGTTCGCCGCAGAGCCCCCCGATACTTCCATGCCGGGTCCCATCGCGCCATAGAGCTTTTCGGCGACGCTCGGCTCCATCAGCTGCATCGCGCCTTTTTCAAGGCCGTGCTCGGCCAGAAAGTCATCCTCGGCATGAGCAAGGACATCGACGATCGCGTTGCCGATGGCGACGACGTCATAACGGGGTTCGGTCACATGTTTCTCCAAAGGCTGGACGTGCGCGCTCGGTAGAAGGCGACGCGGCGATACGCAACCGTTGCGCGCCAGCCAGAGCCGCGCGGGGTTGCGCTGATGGCCGCGTTTGTGGTTCGGCAGGGTCACAAAGGGGGATCGTGATGCGGCAGGTGATGGTGGTGGTGAGTGCAAGCCTGGCGCTGGCCGGGTGCGCATCAACGGGGAGTGTCGCACCGGTCCGCCGCGACACGACACCCGTGCCGACCACTATACGCATCGCGGCCGGGATGGAGCGCGTCGTGGGCCAAAATGCGAGCGCGCTGATCGCGCTATTCGGCAAGCCCGATGCCGATGTGAGCGAAGGCAATGGCCGCAAGCTGCAATTCGCCAGCGCTGCCTGCGTGCTCGATGCGTATCTCTACCCTAAGGGATCGGGCAGCCCGGTCGTTACCTATATCGACGCGCGCCAGCCCGATGGCAGCCCAATCGACCGGGCATCATGCATCGCCGCCCTCACCCGGCGCGACGGGGGCAAGTGACCATTCCGCCAACACATCCGGGTCAGTCTCACTCGGCTGGCTGATGGCGCGCGCCGCGTGCCAGCGAGCGGGATCAAGCCGACCGAGCGCCCAAATCGCCGCACCACGCACGATGCTTGCGGGATCGCCGAGCAAGTGCGTGACTGGCTCGATGAGCGCGGTTGCGCCACTGTTGCCCGCCGCGACCAGGCAGTTGCGCATCATCCGGTCGCGCCCGATGCGCTTGATGGGCGAACCGGCAAACACCTGACGGAAGGCCGCATCATCAAGCGACAGCAGATCAGCCAGCGCCGGAGCGGCGAGTTCTGCGCGCGGCGCAAAGGCGAGATTGGCTTGCGCGGCGGCGGCGAATTTGTTCCAGGGGCAGACGGCAAGACAATCATCGCAGCCATAGATTCGGTTGCCTATCCCTGCGCGAAATTCGTGCGGGATGGGGCCGCGATGCTCGATCGTCAGATAGGAAATGCAGCGGCGCGCATCGAGCCGGTATGGGGCGGGAAAGGCATTGGTCGGGCAGGCGCGCTGGCAGGCATCGCAGCTGCCGCAGTGATCGGCACCGGGCGCATCTGCCGCGAGATCGAGCGTGGTGTATATCGCGCCGAGGAAGAGCCAGCTGCCATGATCGCGGCTCACGAGGTTGCTGTGCTTGCCCTGCCAGCCAAGGCCGGCTGCTTCTGCCAACGGCTTTTCCATGACCGGCGCTGTATCGACGAACACCTTCACGTCGCCGCCCGCCGCGCTCACGATCCAGCGGGCAAGCGCCTTCAGCGCGCGTTTCACCACATCGTGGTAATCCGCGCCTTGCGCATAGACCGATATGCGCGCGCGCTCCCCCTCCCCTGCCAGCGCTAGCGGATCGGTGGCGGGGGCGTAACTCATGCCGAGCGCGATGACACTGTTGACGGCGGGCCAAAGGCCGCGCGGCGAGGCGCGCTCGTCAGCGCGCGATTCCATCCAGATCATGTCGCCATGCGCGCCGTCTGCCAGCCAGGCACGGAGCCGCTCGGCGGTGAGCGGCGCAGCGTCGGCAGGCGCGATACCGCACGCCGCAAAGCCATATTCTGACGCCTTCTCGCGCAATTGATCAGCAAATGGCTTGTTTTCGTTCATCCTTGCCCGCTACGTCTGGCGATGCCTGCAACCACTAGGGTATTTTCTTGAAAAGCGAACTGGCGATCAACGCCACCGGACTCGTAAAACGCTTCGGCGACAGGCGCGTAGTCGACGGTGTCGACATCGCCGTGCCGCGTGGGGCGATTTATGGCGTGCTCGGGCCCAATGGCGCGGGCAAGACGACAACGCTGCGGATGCTGCTGGGTATCATCGAGCCTGATGCCGGGGAGCGCATGCTGCTCGGGCACAGCCGCCCGCGCGAGGCGAGCGACCAGATCGGCTATCTGCCGGAAGAGCGCGGGCTCTATCCCGCAATGAAAGCGCGCGAGGCGATTGCCTTCATGGGCGCTTTGCGCGGGCTAGACTGGCGCGAGGGCCGCAAGCGGGCAGCGAGCCTGATGGAGGCGGCCGGCCTGGGCCATGCCGTCGACGAAAAGATCCGCAAGCTTTCCAAAGGTATGGCACAGCTGGTGCAATTGCTGGGATCGGTTGTTCACCAGCCCGAGCTGCTCGTGCTCGACGAGCCGTTTTCGGGGCTGGACCCGGTCAATCAGGAACGGCTCGAGGCGCTGATCATCGCCGAGCGCGACCGGGGGGCCACCATTTTGTTTTCCACCCACATCATGAGCCATGCCGAGCGTCTGTGCGATGGGCTGGCGATCATCGCCGGCGGCAAGCGGCGGTTTGAAGGGACTGTCGCCGAGGCACGGGGTATGCTGCCGCAGCAGGTACATTATGTGCCGCACCATGACGGCGCGGGCCTGCCCGGCCTGTTGCCAGGCGGCGCGGTCCGCGAGAATGGCGGCTGGCGCTTCATGATGCCCGACACCGGGTTCGAGTCGCTGCTGATGCAGCTGATTCAGGCAGGACACGGGATTGCGGGTCTGTCGATCGAGCGGCCGGGGCTGCACGATGCCTTCGTCAAGATCGTCGGTCGCGACGCGCTGGAGGCAGCACAATGACCAACCGGGGCCGATTGATTCGACAAACGCTGACAATCGCGCGGCGCGATTTTACCGCCACCGTCTTCACGCCGCTGTTCCTGGTGTTCCTGCTGTCGCCGCTGATCATGATCAGCTTTGGGCTGGTGGGTGCGCTTGGCGGATCGACGCTGGCGACGGGACGTGCCGAGAAGGTGCGGATCGTGGCGATCGCATCGGCGGCGGATGCAGCCGACCTGGTCGACGCTGACAAGCGCTTACGCAGCGTGTTTCGGCCGGGTGATGCCCCGCCAGCGCTGGTGATAGAACCGCCGATGGGTTCTGGTGAGGCGCAGGCCAATGCCGCTTTCAAGGCAGCGGATTATGATGCGAGCGCGGTGCAATATGGCCCGCTCGATCACCCGCAAATCCTCTTCAGCGCGCGTGGCGCACGCGCGGCGGACTATCTTGCCGAGCTCGCCGAGACGACCTTGCGTGCGCGCGCCAGTGGCGGCAGCGCGGCGCTGAGCAAGGCGACCAAACGATCGATCGTGCGCACGACTGCCTCGCAGAGCGGGCGCAACCAGTCCGCCTTCTTTGCGGTGACCGGCGTGTTCTTCCTCACGCTGTTCTTGTCGGGACAGGCGGTTGGGACGATGGCAGAGGAACGCAGCAACAAGGTGATCGAGATTTTGGCGGCCGCCGTGCCGCTTGAATCGGTGTTTCTGGGCAAGCTGATCGGCATGTTCGGCGTGGCCGTGCTGTTCGTGACGTTCTGGGGCACGCTGATTAGCCAGGCGGGCAGCTTCCTGCCCGGCGACGGGGCGCGGATAATTGCCGAAATTGGCCCGGCAATCGGCTTCCCTGCTTTTGTCGTGCTGTTCTGCGCCTATTTCACGATGGCCTATATGCTGCTGGGTGCCGTGTTCCTGGGCGTTGGCGCACAGGCATCCACCATGCGCGAAATCCAGATGCTGTCGCTGCCGATTACCATCGTGCAGATGGCGATGTTTGGCTTGGCTTCTGCTGCCGCCGCGCAGCCCGACAGCAATCTGGCGCTGATCGCCGAACTATTCCCGCTCAGCTCCCCGTTCGCGATGGCAGCGCACGCAGCCAACAAGCCGGAGATTTGGCCACATCTTGCAGCGCTTGCCTGGCAATTGCTGTGGGTGTCGATCACGATCTGGATCGGCGCGGGGGCCTTCCGGCGCGGGGTGCTCAAATCGGGTAGCGGACGCAAGCCTTGGCGCGCGCTGTTGCGGCGCGGCTGAATACACTATTGACATTAGTGTCAGTTAAGTGTGTCCTGCGATCAAAGGAGAGTGACGATGGCGACTCTGGCAGCCGACAATGCAGCACCGATTGCAGTCGACCCGTTCGACGTGAGCCGACCGGAGCTCTATCGCGACGATGTGTGGCAGGCCCCTTTCCGCGAACTACGCGCAACCTCGCCGGTGCATTACGTGCCAGAAAGCGACTTTGGCCCCTATTGGTCGGTGTCCAGCTACAAGCCGATCGTCGAGGTCGAATCGCTGCCTGATGTCTATTCGTCCGAAGTCGGTGGCATCACGCTCGCCGATTTCGATGCCAACCTGCCCGGCGCGGTCAAGATGCCGATGTTCATCGCGATGGACCGGCCCAAGCACACGGGCCAGCGCCGCACCGTCGCCCCGGCCTTCACGCCGAGCGAAATGGTGCGGATGACACAGAATATTCGCGGGCGCACTGCCGAACTGCTCGATGCGCTGCCCTGGGGCGAGGAATTCGACTGGGTCGATACCGTCTCCATCGAGCTGACCACGCAAATGCTGGCGATCCTGTTCGATTTCCCGTGGGAGGACCGCCGCAAGCTGACCTTGTGGTCCGACTGGGCGGGCGACATCGAGCTGTTCAAGGACGAGCAGCAGCGGATGATCCGACTGCAGCATCTGCATGAATGCGCGACCTATTTCACCGGCCTGTGGAACCAGAAGGTCGGCAAGGAAAAGACGCCCGACCTGATTTCAATGATGATCCATTCGGATGCCATGGCCGAAATGGACCAGATGGAATTCCTGGGGAACCTGATCCTGCTGATCGTGGGCGGCAACGATACCACGCGAAACTCGATGAGCGCCGCTGCCTATGGCCTGAGCCTGTTTCCTGATGAGCGCGCCAAGCTGGAAGCCGATCCCTCGCTGATCCCGAACGCCGTGCAGGACATTATCCGCTGGCAGACCCCGCTTGCGCATATGCGCCGCACCGCCACGCGCGATACCATGCTGGAAGGCCAGCAGATCAAGGCCGGCGACAAGCTGGCGTTGTGGTATCTCTCCGCCAATCGCGACGAGAGCGTGTTCGGCGCCGATGCCGACAAGATTGTTGTCGACCGGCCCAATGCGCGGCGGCATTTGGCCTTTGGGCACGGCATCCACCGCTGCGTCGGCGCTCGGCTCGCCGAATTGCAGATCAGCGTGCTGCTCGAGGAAATGGCCAAGCGCCGGATGCGGGTGAACGTCGTGGGCGAACCACAGCGCGTCTCCGCCTGCTTCGTCCACGGCTATCGCAAGCTGCCGGTGACGCTCAGCAAATACTGACCGGCCGCTTTTTTCCGCGACTGCCGCGTAACCGCGTGCATCCTTCATCCGTATCTACGGTATCGCACCTTTGCAGGAGCCTCGTAGATGACTGACCGCCGCCAATTCCTCTCAATCGCTGCCGTTGGAACGGCCGCCGCCGCCCTGTTCGGCTGGCGGGCCAAGCCTGCTGAGGCAGCGGAGAAATTCGAATATCATTTGAATGACAAGCAGTGGAAGGCGAAGCTCTCCCCGGCGGCCTATCGCACGCTGCGGCATGAGGCGACCGAGTATCCCGGCACCAGCGTGCTGAACCATGAAAAGCGTCTTGGCACCTTTACATGCGCCGGATGTGCGCTGCCGCTGTTCTCGTCCAAGACCAAGTTCGACAGCGGCACGGGTTGGCCGAGCTTTTGGCAGCCGCTGCCGAATGCGGTGCGCACGCGCGTCGATGGCAGCTTGCTCTTCGAGCGGACCGAAGTGCATTGCCGCCGCTGCGGTGGGCATCTCGGCCATGTGTTCGACGACGGCCCCGCGCCTACGGGCAAGCGCTATTGCATGAACGGTGTGGCGATGGGATTTCACGCAGGCAAAGCGGCCTGACGGCTGTTGGCGTGCCGGCTGGCTATCCTCGTGACCGAGGATAGTCGCCGGCCAAGTGACACGCAGTTTCAGTAATCAAGCGTGCTCACGAGCGTGAGAATGCCAGTGGTCCCGCCGGCGTTGCTGGCAATCTGAAATGGCTTTTGCGCCGCGTCATCATCATCCGGCGCGCCGTCTGAATAAATGAAGCCGTGGGTGGGATAGGTGGTAATCCCAAGCCCGCCCATTGGACCGAACCACACACGCACTTGGCTCCAGTCGCCAGCCGCAGACACATCAATCGCGCGGACGTCGCGCTCTATGCCGCCGCGACGAGACCAGTTGGCATGCGTGAGCAGCACTTCACGGTCGCTGACAATCTGGCTGACCATCGCGACATGGCCATAGCGCATCCGTGAGGTTGCGGCGAAGGCCAGCACTGCTCCCGCCTTTGGCGCGTGACCGCGAGCATAGCGGCCATCGGCCTGCGCCCACCAGGTGAGTGCGTTGCCCTGAATCTGGATGCCCGATACCTGCCGCGCGAACGGCACGCATTGCAGCGTCTTCGCGGCGGCGGGGGCAGCTGCCATCAGGGCGCAGGAAAACACCAGCGCAAAACGCGCTGCCAAAGCTCGGAATGTCATGGACCCCCCAGTGGTCGCTGGACTGTTGTTGGATACTTCACAGCATAGCTATAGACGAGGGGGAACCCCGACATGGCGATGAGCGGAACCAATCGGGACGAAGCGTGTTTTGCGGGCGGTGACCCGTCCCAACACAAGATGCAGGGGCGATAAAAGCGCCGTGGGGCCACAGGTCCATATCGCCAAATGGGGACTCCGCGCCTATCTAGACGCCATGAAAGCCCGCACTCTCCTTATCGCGCTGTTCGTCCTGTCGCTGGGGTTCAACACGCGCTGGGTGCTGGGGCCAATCGACTGGCTGATCCTGCCCGCGCTGATCGCGGGCTGGTTCCTGGCCGATCTGGCGTCGGGGGTGATTCACATGATGCTGGATTATGTGCCGTGTCGCCCGGGGATCGGGCTTGGTGAGATGTTCCGCTACGAAGGCTCGCGTGAATCAGCGCATTATCTGGCGCTGCGCCGTGAGACGCTGGCGAAGATCGGCCCGTTCGAGCGGCTGGTGTTCGATTTCAAGAACCATCATCCGCGCCCCGATGCGCTGGGACGGCGACCGTTCCTGACGCTGGTCGGCTCGACGATCTTTGCGGTCGGGCTGCCGGTATCGCTGCTGCTCAATATCGCCTCCCTGATCTGGCCGCTGCCCGCGTGGTTGATGGCGGGAGCGACGGCGCTGCTCGTGGGCGGCGTGCTGGCGCAATATTTCCACGGCACGCTGCACCGCGACGATATTCCCTTCATCATCCGTGCAATGCGGCGCGTCGGCCTGCTGATGACGCCAGCCGCGCACCAGCTGCACCATGACAGCCTGAAGCGCGACTTCGCCACCAATTGTGGCTGGTCGAACCCCTTCATCAACCCCGTTTTCCGCACGCTGCACCGGCGCGGTATGCTGACCGATGCGGGGCTGGAGCCGGTCTGACGCGCTACGCTGCGCCCATCCGCTGCAGCCTGGCGTGATGCTCGGCCCGGCCAAAGGGGAAGCGCGAATAGAAATAGGCGGCAAGGCCGTAGAACAGCAACAGCAGCAGCATGAAGATCAGCGTCAGCCGATCCACAGTGGCGATCGGCACCTGGCCGGGTTTGGCGGCGGCGGGGAACTGCGCGATGGCAAGAATTGCGCCGGCCATGAAAATGCCGAGCCCGCCGACCATTTTCTGCACGAAGAAGCTGCCCGCAAAGAAAACGCCTTCCGACCGGCGACCGGTGCGCAGCTCCGATTCCTCGACCACGTCCGACAGCATCGATGCGCCGAGAATGAAGGCACCAACGCCGCAGGTCGTGTTGGCACCAAAGATCACGAGCAGCAGCGGCAGCGCGAGTGGCGAATCAGGCGTTGGGAACCAGCCCAACAGGCGCAGCGCATAGGGGCTGATGATCAGCAGAACATTGCCGACCGACAGCAGCATGCCGATGCGGCCCTTATCCCCGCCTTTGGTGAGCGCCGGCGCGATGAAGAACGCGACGATGACGCCAATCAGCAGGCTGAGCGACAGCCACTGATAATCGCTGCTCTGCATCATCCAGACATATTGGTACATGTAGTTGGACAGCGCGAACGAAATGCCCTGCGCGGTATAGGCGCACAAGCCCGAGATCATCAGGACCATGAAGCCCTTGTTGGCGATGGTCTGGCGGAAGGCGGCGATATGGTCGCTGGCGGTTTCGTTGCTGTCGGCAAGTTTAGGCAGATGCTTGATTTCCGGGTGGAGGCCAGCCGCCGAGACCAGGATCGAGACGACCATCAGGATCGCCCCCAGCAGCGCCATGCGCACATAGCCGGGGCCGTTCTGCAGCCCCACCGCGTGCGTCGCATCGGGCACGAGGAACACCGCATAGGCCAGCGACAACATGCCGAGCCCGCCGACCCAGCCGAACAGGAAGCGGTAGGAAAAGAGCCGGGTGCGTTCGTCATAGTCCGAGCTGAGTTCGGGGCCGAGCGCGGAGGCGGGGATTTCGAAAGTCGACAGCGCGACGCGCACCAGCAAAGCGCTGCCGAACAGATAGAAAAGCAGCGCCGTCGGACTCCAGCCGGCAGGCGGATTCCACAGCAACAACCAGCCGATCGCCACCGGAATCGCCGATCCATACATCCAGGGATGCCGCCTGCCCCATTTGCTGCGGGTATGATCGGACAGGAAACCGACCGCAGGATCGACGAAGGATTCGATGACCATCGCCATCATGATCGCAATGCCGACCGCGCCCGCCGACAGGCCGACGACCTGATTATAATAGAGCAGGAGGAAGGTGGCGAAGCCGTTGTCCTTGATGCCATATGCCACCGATCCGACGCCGAACGCCCATTTGCTGCGGGCCGGCAAGGTGCGCGCGGCTGGAACCGCGCCGGCGTTTGTCACTGAAACGCTTCCAGCATCGCGAAAAGCGATGGCACTTTCGGGTCCCAGCTATGGCGCGGGCCAATCGTCATGCCGCCGTCCACAACGATATGCGTGCCCGTTACGAAGCGCGCATCATCGCTGGCAAGATATGCCACGGCGGCGGCGATATCCTCTGGTCGACCGGCATATTGCAGTGGCTGGGCGCTTCCTGCGATCTGCCCGATTGCGGCATTGGCTTGGGCGCGCTTGTCACCATCGATGCCGAGCGCGCTGGTGAAGATGTTGGTGGTGATGAAGCCGGGGCAGACCGCGTTGACGCGGATATTGTGCTGCGCGAGATCGGCGGCGGCCATCTTGCTCAGGTGAAGGACACCCGCCTTGGCGACCGAATAGGCGGTGGGTGCGGCGCCCGTTTGCAGCGCGGCAATCGAGGCGGTGTTGACGATCGCGCCGCCGCCGCGCGCCGCCATCAAGGGGGCTGCATAGCGGATGCCGAGCGCGACCGAGCGGAGCAGCAGATTCTGCGTAAAATCCCATTCATCGGGCTCGATCGCGTCGATCTTGGCGCGCGCGCCGCCTGCCCCCGCATTGTTGAACAAGATATCGATCCCGCCGGCCTCGTCAGCGGCGGTGATGAGTGCCTCTATGTCGGTGGCTTTCGTAACATCGGTACGCTGAAAGTGCATGCGACCGTTGGAGGTCTGTGCGAGCTCCATCCCGCCAGCTTCGTCGATATCGCCGATCCACAGCTCGGCCCCCTCCTCGGCGAGCCTCAGCGCGGTGGCGCGACCGATGCCCGATGCAGCACCGGTAACGACGCCTCGCTTGCCCGAAAAGCGCATGAACGATATTCCTCTCGACTGTTTTGACGACCCTGATAGCGGTGCCCCACCCCGCCGTCACCCGATTTTGGAATTTCGGGTTTGCGGCTGTGGTCGTGCCGGATTACCAGACGCCAACTCACACGGAGAGCGACGATGGCGTTGGACGCAGAAACCTTTGACGCGCTGATCGATATGGTTCGGCGCTTCGTCGCGGAGCGGCTCCGCCCGCTCGAGGCGCAGGTGGAGGCAGACGATGCGATCCCTGGCGATGTGGTGCGCGAGATGCGCGAGATGGGGCTGTACGGTCTGTCAATCGATGAGGAATATGGCGGGCTTGGGCTGACGATGAGCGAGGAGTGCCGCGTTGCGATCGAGCTTGGCCGCACCACGCCTGCCTTCCGCTCCACCTTTGGCACCAATGTCGGCATCGGCAGCCAGGGGCTGGTGATCGCAGGCACGCCCGAGCAGAAGGCGCGGTGGCTGCCCAGGATCGCCAGCGGCGAGATCGTGACGAGTTTTGCGCTGACCGAGCCCGATGTCGGCAGCGATTCGGGCAGCGTCAAAACGCGGGCGGTGAAGGACGGCAACGTCTATCGTCTGTCGGGCACCAAGCGCTACATCACCAATGCCGACAAGGCCGATCTGTTCACGGTGATGGCGCGCACCGGCGAGGAAGCGGGCGGACGCGGCGTTTCCGCCTTTCTGGTGCCGCGCGATCTGCCGGGCTTGAGCATCGGCGAGCCCGAGAAGAAAATGGGGCAGAAGGGCGCGAAGGTCGCCGATGTCATCTTCGACGATGTCGCGGTGCCCGCCGAAAACCGGCTGGGTGCCGAGGGCGAAGGCTTCAAGATCGCGATGCGTGTGCTCGATCGGGGGCGGTTGCACATTTCTGCGGTGTGCATTGGCGTGGCGGAGCGGCTGATCGCCGATTGTGTCGCCTATGCATGCGAGCGCAAGCAGTTCGGCAAACCAATTGCCGAGCATCAGCTGATCCAGGCGATGATCGCCGATTCCAAGACCGAGGCGCTCGCCGCGCGCGCGCTGGTGCTGGAAACGGCGGCGGCGAAGGATGCCGGCAAGGACGTGGTGATGGAATCGGCCGCCTCCAAATATTATGCGAGCGAAATGGTGGGCCGGGTGGCGGACCGCGCGGTGCAGATTTTTGGCGGGGCGGGCTATATCGCTGATTACGGCATCGAGCGGCTGTACCGCGACGTGCGGCTGTTCCGCATTTATGAAGGCACCAGCCAGATCCAGCAGCTCATCATCGCGCGCGAGACCATCAAGCGGGGAGGGTAGTCTAAAGCCCTCTCCCCTTTAGGGGAGAGGGTTGGGAGAGGGGCAGCCACAACACAACCAATGGGCCGGATCACGAGAGGCGGGGGGGGGGGCCGGCCCCCCCCCCCCCCCCGCCCCCCGCCCGGGCCAGCACCACAA
>CAZXBM010000018.1:37710-50848 GCA_964638495.1 uncultured Stakelama sp.
CGCCTCTGGCGTGGTGCTATCCAGCCCGGCGTTTGGTTTTGGGTTTGGTCGTGCCCCCCCCCCCCCGCCACAACACAACCAATGGGCCGGATCACGAGAGGCTGCCCCTCTCCCCGGCCCTCTCCCCTGAAGGGGAGAGGGAGGAAAAACATGGACACCACCAATCTCTTCCGGCTCGATGGCCGGATCGCGCTCATCACCGGCGGGTCGCGCGGCATCGGCAAGATGATCGCGGCAGGCTTTATCGCGCAAGGGGCGACGGTCTATATCTCCTCACGCAAGGCCGATGCGTGCTTCGAGACCGCCAAGGAGCTCGGCGATCAGTGCATCGCGCTACCGCAGGACGTATCGACCGTGGCGGGGTGCAAGGCGCTCGCGGCGCAGCTCGCCGAGCACACCGACAAGCTCGACATCCTCGTCAACAATGCCGGTGCCGCCTGGGGCGAGAGTTTCGAGACCTTCCCGGAAAAAGGCTGGGACAAGGTGATGGACTTGAACGTCAAATCGCCCTTCTTCCTGACACAGGCGCTGCACGCACCGCTAAAGGCCGCAGCAAGCGCGGGCCGGCCCGCCAAGGTGATCAACATCACCTCGATCGACGGACTGCGCCTCAATCCGTGGGAGACGTACAGCTATCATGCCTCCAAATCGGCGTTGATCTACCTGACCAAGCGGATGGCGGCGCGCCTGGTGCAAGACCATATCAACGTCACGTCAATCGCGCCGGGCGCCTTTGCGAGTGAGATGAACACGGCGGCGCGCGACCATGGCGACGCGATTGCCAAGGGCATCCCCGCCAAGCGGATCGGCGTGGACGAAGACATGGCTGGCACCGCCATCTACCTCGCCAGCCGCGCAGGCGACTATGTGGTGGGCGAGACGATCGCGGTCGATGGCGGACTGGTCTACGGCGCGCTGGGGACGTCGATCGACGCTTGAGTTGGGTGAAGTTTGGGGCACGCGCTGCGACGCGGTGTGTGTCCCTTATCGCCCACGGGCGAATGAAGCCGGGCTCCGGATCGAGCCCGGGGTGACAGTTCGGGTTAGGCGGCTTTCATCGGAAAGTTCGCCCCCCGGCATCGCTAACTTGCCTCTCATTTGTGGGCATTGCTGGTCCACGTAGTTGCACCACGAATGCCAAATCTCATCGATCGCCCTCATACCGTTCCTGGTGGGAGTGAGTATGTTCGCTTCGTGTCGGGCTGGCCGGTATGGGGGGTCGCTGATCGGTGCCACAATGACGGGTGCGTGCCCGAACTGGTCAGCGGTTATGTCGATCACAAACCCATCCGCCTCAACCCAGGCATGGCCCATCCACCCTCCGGCCGTGAACAGGCCGCAATCCTCACCGACAATACCCGGTGCCTTTTCGAAGGCTGACCGCTTTGTAACCTCGCCTCGATCCCGCATCGATGAAGCGCCTTCATGAGAAACATGCTTGATCGAACACAGGTCCATTGGGACGCTACCGTCGGCGGGGGCGGACCCCATACCTGATGCCAGCGCGACCAATGGGGAAGCAAGAACGTCCTGGCGGTTGTCGCGACAGCGAAGAGCATCATCTGAGTTCCGCTAATCCTTCGCCCAAATCAATAGCCGACCTTCACCTTCCCACCCAAGAACGGCAACTACCGACGCATCGAAGCGCCGCTACCGCGCCCCGTCCATCCCCGGCCCGACATCGGCGCTTGGCAGATAGCGTGGTGGCACGCGCGCCTTGCTCGCCTGTTCGTAGACATAGCCTGCGCCGAGCAGCACCGCCTCGCTATGCGCGGTGCCGATGAAGGAGAGGCCGACCGGCAGCCCGCGCATCAGCCCCATCGGCACGGTGAGGTTGGGGTAGCCCGACACGGCGGGCAATTCGCTCGACGAGGGCCCGTTATACTGATCGCCATAGACGGGCTCGATCAGCCAGCCCGGGCCATAGCTTGGCTCCACCAGCAGCTTGGCACCCGCCTTGGCGAGCATTGCGTCGATCCCTTCCTTGCCCGCCAGCCGCAGCGATTTGGCACGCGCACCGAGATATTCGGCGTCGTCCAGCCCGCGCGTCTTTTCCGCCTGTTCGAAGGTTTCCTGCGCGAAGAAGGGCATTTCTGCCGCCGCGTTGGCCAAGTTGAAGGCGATGACGTCCTTGAGGGTGCGGGTCTTTACCGCCGCCGGTGTCGTTGCGAGATACGCGTTGAGATCGCCCTTCAATTCGGACAGCAGCACGGCGAACTCCGCCGCGCCAAGCCCCTCGAGTTTGGGCTGCTCGACATCGACCAGCACCGCGCCCTTCGCCTTCAGGACGGCGAGCGCCGCATCGAACGCTTTAGCAAGATCGGCGGGCATTGCCGGGCGGACGACAGCGATGCGCACCCCCGTGAGCGAGGCGCTCACCAGATCGGCGGCGTAATCATGCTTGAACCGATCCGCATCGCGCGTTGCGGCGTCGGCCGGGTCGCTGGCGATCATCTGCGAGAACAAGATCGCGGCATCCGTTACGCTCCGGGCCATCGGGCCGGGGGTATCCTGGCTGTGGCTGATGGGCACGACATGCGTGCGGCTGACAAGGCCGATTGTTGGCTTGAGCCCGACCAGGCCGTTGATCGACGACGGGCAGACGACCGAGCCATCGGTTTCGGTGCCGATGCCGACCGGGGCGTAACTCGCCGCAATTGCCGAGCCCGTGCCGCTTGACGACCCGCAGGGGGTGCGATCCAGCGCATAGGGGTTTTTCACCTGGCCGCCGACCGCGCTCCACCCGCTGATCGAATTGTTCGAGCGGATATTGGCCCATTCGCTCAAGTTTGTCTTGCCGAGGATGACGGCACCGCCCTTGCGCAGGCTGGCCACCATCGGCGCGTCGCGGCGCGTGACATTGTCCTTGAGCGCAAGGCTGCCGGCGGTGGTGGCGACGGGATCCGCCGTTTCGATATTGTCCTTGATCAGGACGGGAATACCATCGAGCGGGCCGAGCGCCTTGCCCGCCTTGCGCCGTGCATCGGCCGCCCGGGCCTGTGCCAGCGCATCGGGATTGGTGGCAATGACGGCGCGCAGCGTGGGGCCGGTGCGGTCCATCGCCGCGATGCGGGCGAGATAGGCTTGCGTAATGCTTTCGCTGGTCGCCGCGCCGCTTGCGATCATGCTGCGCAGATCGGCGATCGAGGCTTCCTCTACCTTTGGCATAGACTGTGCCATGGCCGGTGCGGCGGCGGTGAGCAGTAGCAGAGCGGTGATGGCGCGCATGATTGTCCCCTTATTGGCGTCGCGCAAAGCCTAGCGCAGCCAGTGGGCCTTGCAAGCGCCCCTACCCCCAAGACCGTACCCTCAACGCCGCAATGAGGGGCGAACCACCACATCAGCAGGTGCCCGGAAATGAAAAGAGGCTGCCGGGGGGTGCCAACCACCACCCCGGCAACCTCCTGACATGGTCAGCGGCCGGATGCTCCAGCCCGGGAGACCATGCGAGCCGCCAATCCTATGGGCCTTAACGTTGACTGGGGGAGAATACCCCCCGCCAAGCCCGGTGGATTAGCGCCGCGTCCCCCGAACGAACTGAACCGACCCCCTTGCTGAACCATGAGACATCGGATCACCTCCTTTCGCTAGTTGAAACGGCGTGCCCTGCCTGGACACGTCACCTGTTTGAATCATGTGATTCATAACAACAAGACTTGTAATTAATTTCTTTTTGGGCGATTCAAGAGGACTGTGCTGGGCATCCCCACACGCTCCGGTGTCGTAGCCGCTTCAGGGCCGACAATCTTCCGCTACGCGCAGCACTTCCGACCAGGCGGGGATGACCAATGTCGGCAGCATCGTCTGCTCGATAACGAACCTCCCACGACTATAGCCGATCGCATCGAGCAGCGTATCGCTGGGGGCAATTGTGGCGGCCACATAGGATGGCGTGGCGGCATCTGGCTGCGCCGTCATCGTTCTTACCGAAGTTGTGGTACGGATAATCATCGGCGGATTGCCTGGTGCAACACCCCGGCGAGACAGGATGACCTGCCCGGCCATCCTATCACACCGCAGCGTCACCTCCGCTGCTACGCCCGGTGCCCCAAAGCGGGCGATACTGCCGCGCGCATCGCGGCTATATGCCCAGCTGCCGGGCTGTAACGCCCAATCGCGCCAATCGCCGCGATAGACCGGCGCAGGCGGCGGCGCGGCCGCCACTGGCGGTGGGGCTGGGGCCGGTGCCGGCGCTGGGGCAACGGGTGCGGTTGGCCCGCTGGCGCAGCCGGCGACGATCGTCGTCAGCAAAAGGGCGAACAGGGTGTGGCGCTGCATCGCGCGACTATGGGGGAAGCCACCGGCGGGCTCAACCAGGCATCGGGCCAGCGACGAGATTCCCCTTCCCTTCGCGCCATGCTTGGGCGACGAGGGCGGCGCATGGAGGGGCTATGGACGGCAAACGGCTGAAATCAATCATTGGCGGATCGGCGGGAAACCTGGTCGAATGGTATGATTGGTATGCCTATTCGGTGCTGACGATTTACTTCGCGCCAAGCTTTTTTCCCAAGGCCGATCCGACCGCGCAATATCTGAGTGCGGCCGCGATCTTTGCGGTCGGCTTCCTGATGCGGCCGATTGGTGCCTGGATCATGGGCAGTTATGGCGACCGGCATGGCCGCAAGGCCGGGCTGGCGCTGTCGGTCGGGCTGATGTGCGCCGGATCGCTGATGATCGCGGTTGCGCCGACCTATGCGCAGGCAGGCGTGATCGCGCCCACCATCTTGGTGATCGCCCGGATGCTGCAGGGCCTGTCGGTTGGCGGCGAATATGGCGCGAGCGCCACCTATCTGTCCGAAATGGCGAGCCGGAACCGCCGTGCGTTCTGGGCCAGCTTTCAATATGTCACGCTGATTGGCGGGCAATTGCTCGCACTCGGCGTGACGCTCATCCTGCAGGGATTCCTGAGCGAGGCGGCGATGGGCGCGTGGGGCTGGCGCATAGCCTTCGTCCTGGGCGCGGCGCTGGCGCTTGGCGTGTATGTACTGCGGCGGCGGCTGGCCGAAACGGCAGCGTTCGCAGCGCTCGACCCGAACCGGGCCAAATCGACCGCGCTCAGCCTGTGGCGCACTTTCCCCCGCGAATTCCTGATCGTGGCGGCAATCAGCGGCGGCGGCAGCTGTGCCTTCTACGCCTATACGACGTACATGCAGAAGTTTCTGGTCAACACCAGCGGCTTCGGCAAGCAGAGCGCGACCGAGATCATGACGGCGGCGCTGATCGTCTTCATGCTCAGCCAACCGGTGTTCGGGCTGCTTGCCGACAAGTTCGGCCGCAAGCCGATGCTGCTACTGTTCGGCTTTGGCGGGATGGCTGTGTCGGTGCCCGTGTTCAGCGCGATTGCTGCCACGACCGATGCGGTAACCGCCTTCGCTATCATCCTCGCGCCGCTGATGCTGCTGAGCGCCTACACATCGATCAGCGGCCTCATCAAGGCGGAGCTGTTCCCCGCCCATATCCGCACGCTGGGCGTGGCGCTGCCCTATGCGCTGGGCAACACGATCTTTGGCGGCACGGCGGAATATGTCGCCTTGAAATTCAAGGATCTGCACCTGGAGGCTGGCTTCTACTGGTATGTCACCGCCATCATCGGCATGGCAACGATCGGCTTCCTGATGCTGCCCGAAACCAAGCATGCGAGCCTGATCGAGGAGGATTGATCCTGCGCCGTCAATGTTCGACGGCGTCCGCGAACAAGCGGTCTACCGAGCAGCCGTTTCGTGCAAGAATCGCCTCCACCCGCTTACGGCCATTGTAATAGTCCAAGGCCCGCATCGTGCGACCCTGGGCCTTCAACGCGGCTGCGTCTGCATCCGATAACGTGCCGCCGCCCGCGACCAGATCGCAATAGCCCTCGCGCAACCACGCCGGATAGCGCCAATCGGCAAGCGCCCCGAAATGCGCGCGGATCAAGCCGTGGGTGCGCTCATGCGCGATCACGCCCGACAGGCTGCGCTGCCCGACCCCTGCCTTAATGCTGTCGCCTGCAACATCGCCGCGGTTGATGACGATGGTCTCGGCAAATGGCCGGGAAATGGCGACACCGCGCGGCTCGCCTGGCGCCAGCAGATGCCACCGCCACCCGCCATTGGTGAGGAAGATGCGCTGGCTGCCACTGCGGCCCGCAATCGGGCTCGCCCTGACCAAGCGTTCGGATCGGGCAAGCACCATGGCAGCGGCGGCCACCGGAATGGGGCTTTCAGCATAGACCCTGGTCTGGCCAATCTGCCGATAGTGCGGGAACGCGAGTGCTTCGGGAACCCAGGCGCAAAACACCCATGCCGCGCCCAGTGTGGTCAACGCCATTGAAATCCAGCGACGCATCGATTTTCCTTCCAACTTGACGGGGTTGCTCAACCCTTTTTGGGCCTGCTGAAGCGAAATACGAAGCGGTCGGTCTTGCCGCGCACGGCGGGGTCGAACACCAGCTTGGTGTGATCGTCCGTGGGGTCGCGCAGCAGATCGCTCTCGCCGTCCAGCACGAAGCCCGCTTTCAAGAAGTCTGCCTTGACGATTTCGGGATCGATCCGGTGCATCTTCTCCACGGTCGCGCGCGTGTCACCCGCCAGCGCGATATGATCGATCACCGCCACGGTGCCGCCCGGCTTGACCGATTTGTACAGCGCGGCAAGGAACGCCGCCGGATCGGTCTTGGGCACCTTGAACTTGGCGCTTTCCCAATAAAGATCGTGATAATCGAGGTGGATCATTACGAAACCATAGGCATTGGCTGGGGCGGCGAAACCCTCGAACGGATAGAAGCTACGCGTGACGTTGGGCGCGCGCGCGATGAGTGCGGCCCATGTGGCTGGCCCCTTGGTGTCACCCTCGGAAAACTGTTGGGGTTCATAGGCAGTAACATGCCCCTTCGGCCCCACCGCACGGGCAATTATCTCGCTATAATAACCATTGCCGGCCATGATGTCGGCGACCTGATCGCCCTGGTGGAGGCCCATGAAGACTAGGATTTCAACGGGCTTGCGGCCCGCATCAAGTGCGACCTCGTCAGACGGACGATCCTTTGCGGCAACGGCGGCGGCGATGTCAGGCTTGGGCTGCTCGGCAAATGCCGATGCTGCACAAAGGGTGATAGCAGCAGCGAACATCATCACAGTAGCGCGCATGAATGATCCCTTTTGTGTATTGGTAGACTAATACAGTTATCTCGGATATCAGTCAATCGGTCGGTCTGTGGGTTGGCAGCGCGCAAGAAGGCGGACGGAATTGCTTTAGGCGCGGTTAACCACTTGTCGTTATCGGTGCGGGAACGTCCAATAACGGTCGCGAACAGGCCTGGGAGCAGGAACGGCATGATAGATCGAAAGGTCAGCAGGCGTCTCGCCGACGAGCAGGTTGCGATGCGCGTGCGGCTCTACAATGAAGGGGGCCGCTTCCAGCAGGCACTCCGCACCGTTTGGGCGCGAACGTCGCACATTATATTACCGATATTGGAGGCACAGTGGCGTGCCGCCTTTTGCAATCCGCTGAGCGGCGTGCGTCCCGAGGACGTCGATATGTTCGTCGCCGTGGTGATGGAAACCACCGAGCAACGCTGGACATGGCCGATCGACGCCGACTGGGTAGCCCTAATTGCCAAACGCGGGCGCGAGCAGGCGCGGATGCACATTTCGCTGCCGGTCGTCATTCGCACGCTGATGGATTATGGGACGGCAATCAACGATGCGATCAAGACGCAGTTCGCCGATGACATGGACTTCGTGGCGCTCGCGCTGGATACGGTCCACCGGCTCCACTGCATCGAAATCGATATCTGCTTCACCCAAATTGGCATTGTGCGCAGTGCCGATACCGCAGCCGAGCTGGCATCGCGTGGGCAATCCTATCTCGATGGCCTGCGCGGGATGCTGCACGACTCAGTGGCCGACGTCGCCGCACTGCGCGCACACACCATGCAAACGTCCACCGCCGCCAGAAACACCCTGGACCGGACATCGGAAGTCGCGACCGCCGCTGAACAATCTGCCATCGCCATGCACGACGCAGCGCAGACGGCGGCGGGGCTGATCAAGGCAATCGAGGATGCAAGTGGCGAGGTGATGACAGCCGCGGACATCGCTGCACAGGCGAGCCTACAGGCGCAGGAAGCGGTGCGCATGTCGGTCGTGCTGTCAGATCATGCCAAATCGATCGAATCGATCCTGGGACTGATCAGGGATATCGCCGGGCAAACCAATTTACTTGCCCTCAACGCAACAATCGAGGCGGCGCGCGCGGGGGAGGCGGGCCGCGGTTTTGCCGTTGTCGCGCAGGAAGTGAAATCGCTGGCGAACCAGACCGCGCGCGCGACCGACGACATCGCCGGCACGATCGCCGCAATCCAGGCCGCGACGCGATCGACCGTCGATATCAACGCATCGATCAAATCGACCATTGCCGCGCTGTCGCAAGGCGCGGACCGGCTGCGGACGGCCATGGAAGAACAGGCGCAGACCGTCTCCTCGATCACCGCCTCGGTCGACGAAACCGCGCACACGGCCGATGCCATGTCGAACACCATCGCCGCCATCCGCGAGGACAGCGAGATTGTGGTGAGCGAAGTCGACGGCCTTCAGGCGCGCGTCAGCACTGTCGACGGGCGCCTGATGAACATGGAAAAGGTGGCGGACACATTCGTGGCCGGCATTGGGACGGAACGCGCGGCCTGAGGGTTCAGGCGGCGAACTTTGCTGCGTAGATTGCGGGTCGGTAACGAGGTTCGGGAATCGTCATTCCCTTTTCGCGTGCAACGTCGAGCCACAATGCAATCGCAACCTGCACCTCAGTCATCGCCTCGACTGGTGTTTCGCCGTGCGCCGAGCAATATTTGAGGTCGGGAACATCGGCAATCCAGCACGCATCATCCGCTGACCAGAGCACGTTGATATTGTAATGATGGTCCATCAGTCTTCCAGCTTCAGATCATAGGCCTCCACCATATCAAGGAATTGCTGGACTTGATATGGCTTGGCATCCTTACCGCGCGGCTGGATGATGAGCGTCTGATTGATCGCTGGGTGGTGATAGGCCTTGTGGCTCCCGCTGGTGCGCGCGGGCGCGAAGCCGAAAGCCAACAGGATGCGCTCGAAATCACGAAACGGGATCGACGCGCGTGGGTTGGCAACGATCCAACCATAGAGTTTGGCGATTCGAGTCATGGAATGCTCCTTCAGGCATTCTCATGAAACTACGGGATCGAGACTCCAACCATGAAGGCATAGTTATCCACGGGTTATTCACAGCTTCATCCACAACGACCTCACCGCCCCCGCCGCGAACTCCCCGCCATGCCCGCGCGCATCTTCTGGCTCTTCCCATAACGCGTTTTGCGGGTACCGGGCTTGCCCTCGTTGCTCCGCCCCATCATCGGCGCGCGCTGCTGATCGACCGGCAGCCCAAGTTCCTCTGCCTCCAGCGAGCGGATTTCGTCGCGCAAGCGCCCGGCTTCCTCGAACTCGAGGTCGCCCGCGGCCTTGCGCATCTTCTTTTCTAGCTCCTCGATGTATGTGCGCAGATTGTGGCCGACCATGTGCGGCCGGTCCTCATCGATCTCGACAGTCACCTGATCGCGGCTCGCCACATCCTTGATGATGTCGCCGATGTTGCGGCGGATCGTGGTCGGCGTGATGCCGTGGAGCGCGTTATAGGCGAGCTGCTTTTCGCGCCGCCTGCCCGTTTCGTTCATGGCCCGCTCCATGCTCCCGGTAATCCGATCGGCATAAAGGATCACGCGGCCATCTACGTTCCGGGCCGCGCGGCCGATCGTCTGGATCAGCGACGTTTCGGAGCGCAGGAAACCTTCCTTGTCGGCATCGAGGATCGCGACCAGCCCGCATTCGGGAATATCGAGCCCCTCGCGCAGCAGGTTGATGCCGACCAGCACGTCATACACCCCCAGCCGCAGATCGCGGATCAGCTCGATGCGCTCCAGCGTCTCGACATCGCTATGCATATAGCGGACGCGGAGCCCGGCCTCGTGCATATATTCGGTCAGATCCTCGGCCATCCGCTTGGTCAGCGTTGTCACCAGCGTGCGGTAACCAGCCTCGGCGGTCTTGCGTGCCTCGACGATCAGGTCCTGCACCTGTTCCTCAACGGGCTTGATCTCGATCGGCGGATCGATGAGGCCGGTGGGGCGGATGACCTGTTCGGCAAACACGCCACCCGTCTGCTCCATTTCCCAGCTGCCCGGGGTCGCCGAGACATAGGTCGTCTGCGGGCGCATCGCCTCCCACTCGTTGAAGCGCAAGGGGCGGTTGTCGATCGCGCTCGGGAGGCGGAAACCATATTCGGCCAGCGTCAGCTTCCGGCGGTGATCGCCGCGCGACATGCCATTGATCTGGCCGATCGTCACATGACTCTCGTCGACGAAGAGCAGCGCATTATCGGGCAGATATTCGAACAGGGTCGGCGGTGGCTCGCCCGGCATCCGGCCGGTAAGGAAGCGCGAATAATTCTCGATCCCCGCACAGCTGCCCGTCGCTGCGATCATCTCCAGGTCGAAGTTGGTCCGCTGCTCCAGCCGTTGCAGCTCAAGCAGCTTCCCCTCGCGCTCGAGCTCCTTCAGCCGCTCGGCGAGCTCGAACTTGATCGCCTCCATCGCCTGCTTGAGCGTCGGACCAGGCGTCACATAGTGCGAATTGGCATAGACCCGGACATAATCGAGGCTCGCCACCTTCTTGCCGGTGAGCGGATCGAACTCGACGATTTCCTCGATATCGTCGCCGAAAAAGGAGACGCGCCAGGCGGTGTCCTCATAATGCGACGGAAAAATCTCAAGATTGTCGCCCTTCACGCGGAAGTTGCCACGCGCAAAGGCCGCATCGTTGCGCTTATATTGCAACGCCACGAGCTTGCGGACGATCTCCCGCTGATCGACCACTTGGCCCTTTTTCAAGTCGAAGATCATCGCCGAATAGGTTTCGACCGAGCCGATGCCGTAGAGGCAGGACACTGAGGCAACGATGATGACGTCGTCGCGCTCCAGCAGCGAACGGGTGGCCGAATGGCGCATCCGATCGATCGCTTCGTTTACCGAGCTTTCCTTCTCGATATACGTGTCTGAGCGCGCGACATAGGCTTCGGGCTGATAATAGTCGTAATAGGAAACGAAATATTCGACGGCATTTTCGGGGAAGAAGCTCTTGAACTCGCCATATAGCTGGGCCGCGAGAATCTTGTTGGGGGCGAGCACGAGCGCGGGGCGCTGCACCGCTTCAATCACCTTCGCCATCGTGAAGGTCTTGCCGGAACCGGTGACGCCCAGCAGCACCTGATCGCGCTCGCCCTGCTCGGTCTGGGCGACAAGCTCGGCGATCGCTGTCGGCTGATCACCGGCCGCAGTATATTCGGAGATGAGCGTGAAGCGCTTGCCGCCCTCCACCTTGGGGGGGCGGTTGGGCCGGTGGGGCACGAAGGTCTGCCCGGTTTCCGGCTCGTCAAGCGAAGTGCGAATCTGGATGGCCATGGCCAAGCATATGGGTGTTCGCCCCCCACAAGCAACGCCGATGCCCCCGAATGGCGCAATTTCGTTTCCACTTTGTTCTTTATGCGCTATGCAGCCGTAACGAGTCGTGAGAGAGGGAGAAGACGATGTTGGGTTACGCAACGCTCGGCAGCAATGACATTGGCAAGGCGCGGGTCTTCTATGATGGCCTGCTGGGCAGCATCGGCGCCAAGCGCATCATGGAATTCGGCGATGATCTAGGCGGTTTCACCATGTGGGGCACGTCTTGGGACAAGCCCGGCGTGGCGGTGACTAGGCCGTATAACGGCGAGACGGCAACCGCCGGCAACGGCAACATGCTGGCGATTACGCTCGACGAACGCGCCAAGGTTGATGCGCTGCACGCCAAGGCAGTCGAGCTTGGCGGCACCTGCGACGGCCCCCCGGGATTGCGCGGCGAAGAAGGGCCTCAGGCATTCTACGGTGCCTATTTCCGCGATCCCGAGGGCAACAAGATCTGCGCGTTCCGAGTGGGACCGGCCTGACCGGATAGCGGTGGGCGGTGGAGGGCTAACTCAGCGCCCCTTCACCGCCGCCATCCGCAGCAACGCGACGAGCACGAGCGAGGTCAGCAGATAAGCACCGAGCAGCAGTGCAGACCCGATCCAGCCGATCGGATCGATCAGCAAGAGCAGTCGCTTAGGCCCGACGTCCGGCCCGCGACACCCGCCACAGTGTAACGATCCCGATCGCCGCCCAGGCAATGTTGAGCACCGCCGAGGGCAAGGCGCCGTGCCAACCGCTGTTGACGATAAAGCCCGCCGCCCCGACCACGTTCATCCACTGGAACGCCGCCGAGGTGCCCGACAGCGCTCCCATCGACACCAGCAGATAAGACACGAGGATGATGAGAGCGGCGGCCCAGCCGATGAATTCGATGGCGATGGTCATCTACCGCGCACCCAACCGCGCCCATCGGGGTGTCGCACTTCTACTGCGGCCATATCGCCAGGTTCGAACAACCGGGTGTTTACACACGCCCAGTCGGTTGCATCATCGATCGCCACGCAATGCGTGGTGCAGCCACAGCCGCTGCAAAAATGGAGCCGAACGAACGGATCGGTCATGCGCGGGTGGACATAACTGCCAATCCGATCGCCAGTAACGCCTATCTCCGTCCGCTTGAAATAGCCCCAGGTTGCGCCATGCTTGATACACAGCGAGCAATTGCACTCGTTGATGTACAACGGCGCGGCGGGAATCGTCACCCGCACCGCGCCGCAGTGGCAGCTACCCGTCAACGCCCCGCTCAGGCGGCGAGGTTGCGCAACACATAGTGCAAGATGCCGCCGTTCAGGAAATATTCCAGCTCGTTGATCGTATCGATCCGGCAGCGCGTCTCGAACGTCTCGGTCGAGCCGTCGGCGCGGGTGAGCGTGACGGTTACGTCCTGGCGCGGGCGCAGATCGGCGACACCGGTGATGGTGAATGTCTCCGTCCCATCGAGCTTGAGCGTCTGACGGTTCACCCCGTCAGCAAATTGCAGCGGCAGCACACCCATGCCGACGAGGTTGGAGCGGTGGATGCGCTCGAAGCTCTCGGTGATGACGGCACGCACGCCGAGCAGATTGGTGCCCTTCGCCGCCCAGTCGCGCGACGATCCGGTGCCATATTCCTTGCCCGCGACCACGACGA
>CAZXBM010000019.1:0-48252 GCA_964638495.1 uncultured Stakelama sp.
TTGACCACCATCCTCAGCCAGCTCGAGCAGCGACTTCTTCAACAGAATAGGGCGCTTAGCTGTCATTAGGTCAGATGTCGTCAGATGGGGCGACAGCCGGTGCCTCACCCCCGCTGTCACCCCGGGGGGCGGGCATTTCTGTTGACCGGTTGGCCGGTGATGGCCCTGTTTGGTGCGGTTGCGCCCATTGCGGCTGAACGGATTCACACCCAGGACAAGGTTGGTCAAAATTCTGCCGCAGATGATGGGTTTATCTAGTATCGCCCAATCGGAGACTGTTCATGCCGCGTCGCCACCTGCTCGCTTGCTGCCTTGGTCCGCTGGGCTTTTTGCTGCTGGCAAACACCACCGGCTCCCCTGCCCCGCCCGCTGCTGCCCCGCCCGCTGCCGCCGTGCAGCCCATCGAGCGCATTGTGGCAGAACGGGTGAAGCTGGCGCTCCCTGACGGCGAACCGGCGCGGTTGCCGGTGATCGACGATGCCCGGATCGGCTTGTTCGGCGCAGCTTCCGGCTTGCCGATCGATGCGGTGCGCCAGACGCGGTCGATCCGTGACCTTGATGTGCTGGTGAAACTCAAGCTCGCGCTCTTCATCCCCCGCAAGCCGTTCAGGCTGGGTGGTGCCGCGGGCGTGTTGGCCAATATCGCGTCTGCCACGATCAGCAATTATGTCGATGCGCGCAACATGCGCCAGCAACTCCTTTATTATGCGCCCTCTACGGCCGATAATGCGCCGATCGATGCGGGCGAGGATCGCGAGGGCGCGGTGCAACTGGCCGGGCTGCTAACCGCCGATGGCTGCGGGGCGCGCACCATCGCGCTGCTCCGCCGGATCGCCGCCGGGCCGGGCCAGGGGAAGCTGACGGCAGCCGCCGTCGACGCCCGCCGCCTGCTGAAGCGATTTGGCAGCGGGGCATATTACCCGACGGACGGATGCGCAACGCCCGAGATCGACCCGGATTATCTGCGGGCGGTTGCGGGGGCCTCTTAGGGTCTTGCCGATGGGGGCTGGAGCCGCCACGATGCCGGTATGCGCATTCCTCTGCTGGCCACCGCGGCCCTCGCCCTTTGTCTCCCCGCTTTGGCCAATGCCAAGGACACGCCCGATCCGGCGCGGCTGAAGGCGACCGTGGAAAAGCTGGTGTCGTTTGGGACGCGCAATACGCTGTCGTCGCCGACTGATCCGGTGCGCGGGATCGGCGCGGCGCGGGCCTGGGTCGCGGACGAGCTGGATAAACTGGGTGAGGCTTGCAAGTGCCTGCAGGTCCAGCGGATCGGCCGGACCTTCACTGGGGCGCGCGCGCCGAACGGCGTGGAGGTGATCGACGTGCTGGGCGTGCAATGGGGGCGTGACCGCAACCGCGTCGTGATTGTCGGCGCGCATATCGACAGCCGTGGCAGCGACACGCTCGACATCACCAAGGATGCGCCAGGGGCCAATGATGACGGATCTGGCGTCGCGCTGGTGATGGAGGCGGCGCGGCTGTTGTCCCGCCAGCAATTCGACGCGACGATCGTCTATGCGATCTTCTCGGGCGAAGAGCAGGGACTATGGGGCGGCACCCTGCTCGCCGAAACGGCCAAGGAGCGTGGCTGGGAGGTCTCGGCCATGCTCAACAACGACATTGTGGGCAATACGGTGGGGCAGAACGGCATTCGGGTGGCGGACCGGGTGCGGGTCTTTTCCGAAGGCATTCGCGCCTCCGAAACACTGCCGGAGCAACTCGCGCGGCGCGGCAATGGCGGCGAGGATGATGGCCCCAGCCGCGCGCTCGCGAAGGCGATCGATGGCATTGCGGGGACGATCCCGGGCGGGCTCGATGTGTTCATGGACCGGCGGCCCGACCGTTTCGGGCGCGGCGGTGACCATGAGCCGTTTTTGAAGCTGGGCTATCCGGCGGTGCGCTTTTCGGTCGGCGCGGAAAACTGGACGCAGCAGCATCAGGATATCCGCACCGAGAACGGGATCGACTATGGCGACACGGTCGACAAGATGGATTTTGGTTACCTCGCCAAGGTGACGGCCATCAACGTGGCCGCCATCACCCGGCTGGCGAGCGCGCCGGCCGCGCCGAAGGAGGTGACGATCGCCGGCGCGCTCTCCTTCGACACGATGGTGAAATGGGCACCCGTGAAGGGGGCGACCGGCTACCGCGTCTATTGGCGGCGGACCGACACGAGCGGATGGACCGGGCACCGCGATGTCACCGATCCAGCGCTGACGCTGGTCAACACATCGATCGACGATCATCTGTTCGCCGTGGCCGCGCTGGGCGACAACGGGGCGGAGAGCATTGCCACGCTGGCAGGCCCGGCGCCCCGGCAATAGGGGTTACGGGCGCACAGGCTTAGCGCGGATCAGCAGCGGCAGCCCTTGATCAGCTTGGTCTTCACAATGCGCGCGGGCTTGCGATACACATGGCGGACCGGGCGATAGCGCACCGTCTCGACATATTCAGTCGTCGTCGTGGTGGTGATGACGGGTGCCGACTGGACCGTGATGATCGTCGCTACGCCGCCGGGATACCAATAGCCGTTTCCTGCGGTCCAGGTTTGCGTGTATCCATGCGGGTAGCCCTGCTGGATGATCGGCCCGTGCTGCTGGACGACAGGCGCGCCATAACGGCCGGTTTGATACCCCTGCTGATAGCCCGTGCGGCCATCGACCTGATACGTCCCCTCATAGGTGCCCTGATAGCCCGCGCCTGGCGCGTCATAGCCCGAAATGTCGTTTGCAAAGCCTACATCATAGCCGTCGCCATAGCCGTTCCAGTCGACACCGCCGACCCAATCGCGCACGCGACCGCGACGGTCGATCAACACCGCATCGTCATAATAGCGCGACCAATTATAGCCGTAAGGCGGGCTTGAGAGGCCGTACGCCCCAAAATTGCCGATGTAGAAGCCCGGCGAGACCCAATAGCTGGGCAAGCGGAAACCGCGCCCGGGCCGACGATAGGCATTCCAACCGCCGGGTGCCCGAACGCCGCCAATCCAGCGACCGCCGACCTGACCGCCCCATTGCTGGCGCGGACCACGCAGCTGCGCCTGACGGGGGGGAAGCTGCGGGGCGTTGAGGCGGGGTCCGTTGAACTGGGGTCCGTTGATTTGGGGGCCGTTGAACTGGGGCACGCTGTAGGGTGCGCCCCGAAGTTGCTGACCATTGACCTGCGGCACGCCGATTTGCGGTGCGATCATCCGGCCTGTCTCGAGTCGCTGCGCGGCGGCAGGAACCGCGATCGTGGCGGCCAGTAGGGCAAATGACGCAAACATGGGGCTTCGCATGGTTAACTCTCCGCAAGCAGCCGCCGAAACGCTCGACGAGCTTCGATCCTTAACGGGTCGGTTACCATTTTCGGCAGATTTCCGCCACCTTGGGGACTGTCCCAGTTCGGGTCAGATGCGCGGGGCGAGCCGCGCGGCGATGGCCTGCACCCCTTGCGCATCCGCCGCATCGAACCGGGCGGGCAAGGGACTGTCGAGATCGAGCACGCCAACCAGCACGCCGTCGCGCACGATCGGCACGACCAATTCAGACCGGCTATCGGCATCGCAAGCGATGTGACCGGGGAAAGCGTGGACATCATCCACCAACTGGGTTTCCAGCGTCGCCGCCGCCGTGCCGCAGACGCCGCTGCCAATGGCGATCCGGATACAGGCCGGCTTGCCCTGGAACGGCCCCAGTACAAGCTCGCCACCAACCAGCCGGTAAAAGCCCGCCCAGTTGAGATCGGGCAGATATTGCCACATCAGCGCCGCCGCATTGGCCATGTTGGCGACGGGATCGGGTTCGTCCGCCGTCAGCGCATCGAGCGCCGAGACAAGATCACGGTAAAGCTCGGCCTTGGAGCCCGCCTGTACATCGAATTCAAACATCGCTCACTCCATGCGGACCTTGCCGCGACCGGCCTTCACTTCACTACGGCCCTTTTTTTCGTCCACCCGCCGGGCCTTGGCTGCCTTGCTCGGCTTGGTCTTTACCCGGCGCGCCGGGCGATCATGCGCCTTGCCGATGAGGGCGGCGATGCGCGCGCGTGCGTCTTCACGATTGGCATCCTGCGTGCGGAACTTGCGCGCGGTGATGATGAGCTCGCCCGCCGTCGTCATGCGTGTGCCAGCCAGCGTCTTGAGCCGCTGATAGACATCTGGCGCGAGCCCGAGCTTGAACACGTCGACCCGCAGCTGCACGGCGGTTGCAACCTTGTTGACATTTTGCCCGCCCGGCCCCGATGCGGCGAGGAAACGTTCCTCCTCGATCGCACTTTCGGGAAGGACATAGTCAGCCATTGGTCGGTTCAGGCTGGGGTTCTGGCTGGGGTTCTGGCTGGGGCGCGGGGCCGAAACCTGCAGCGATAAACCGCGCTGGAAGTGGCGCCTCTGCGGTAACATCTGGCTTGCCTTCGCGCGGGACGGTCAGAGCCGCTGCGTGCAGCAACAGCCCATGCGGGCCCTTTTTGCCATAGACGGGATCGCCCGCCACCGGCGCACCCAGCGCCTCAGCCGCATGCACACGGATTTGATGCGTACGCCCGGTTTCGGGTGCGAATTCGACCAGCGACTGGCCGCCAATAACGCGCAGCAGCGTCCAGTGCGTGCGCGACGGCTTGCCCTTGGGGTCGCCGATCATCCGCCAGCCTTCTGCCTCGCTGCTGACCTTGCCGAGCGCGAGATCGATCGTGCCGGCCTCGCCTTCCGGCACACCGTCCAGCACCGCGAGATAGCGCTTTTGCGCCAGGCCTGCCTCGAACACCCGCTGGAAGCGCTTGTGCGCCTTTGGATTGCGAGAGAGCAGCAGGCAGCCGCTGGTGTCTCGATCGAGCCGGTGAACCGCCTGCGGCCAGCGCTGAAAGCCAAAGGTCAGGCTCTGGAGATGGTTTTCCAGGCTGAGCGCGCCGTCGCGCGGCGGATCGACCGGCAGGCCTGCGGGCTTGTCGATGATGATGGCCTCGCCATCGATGAAAAGAACATGGTCGGTTATCATTCCCTGCCCTTGCCACTCAGCGCGCCCGCGTGCCAGAAAAAGCGCGACCCTGGGGATCTCAATGAATCACGCAGTTGCCCTTACGCTGGCGGTTATCGCTCTGGCGCCAATCACCGCGAGCGCATCCGCCGAGCAATTATGCGTCGGCCAGCAAGTAGCGCCTGGGCCCGACGGACGGGTGCTGGGCCATCTTCCCTATGGGCAAGCGAGCGCGCGGGAGCTGGTGCTGGCCCCGGCGGGCTTCGCGATCGGCACGCCCTGTTTGCTGCGCGCGCCAGTCGCGGCTGACCTGGGGCGGTTGCTGCAGGCAGCTTCGCTGGTGCCCGGCGTCGGCGGCCGCATTCGTGCCGTCTCCTGCTACCGCACGATAGAGCATCAGCGCGCCGTGTTCTGCAGCCAGATCGGCCCCGGCAAACGCTGTCGCAACGCCGCCGAGCGCGCCCGCGCTGTCGGCCCGCCCGGCTATAGCGAGCACGCGACGGGCTATGCGATCGATTTCAGTACGCGGCCATCGCCCGGGTGCGGCGATGTGGACGCCTGCTTTGCGCGCACGCCTGCGGGCTTGTGGTTGATCGCGCATGCAGCTGATTTCGGGTTCGAACTCTCCTTCCCCGATGGCAATGCGCAGGGCGTGACATGGGAGCCATGGCATTGGCGCTGGGTGGGCGCATCGGCGGCGGTACCGGCCTCGGGACCCGCGCGGGCCATTTTCGCGCGCGCACGGGCGACATTCAAGGCGCGGCCGATGGTTCTCGACGAGGTGCCAGAGACACCGCTGCCGGTTCTGGAGGACCCGGCGCGCGAGCCGCTCGTCATTCCGCCGATTGATCTATCAACCGCGAGGAAATCCAAGCGATCGCCCAAAGACTGATCGACGGCGACACCCGGGGGCCGGGCATCGCCGTCGTCGTCGTCAGTTGCGGGAGATCAGGCGCCCTGCTTGATCGCCACTTCTGCGATGCGCCGACCCTGGTAGCGCGCGCCATCGAGCTCGCTCTCACTGGGGTAGCGGCTGCCATCGCCATCGGCAATCGTCGTGGCACCATAAGGCGAGCCGCCCTTGACCGCGTCGACACCCATCTGGCCCTGAAAGCCATAATCGAGGCCAACGATCGTCATGCCGAAATGCAGCAGGTTGGTGATGATCGAAAACAGCGTGACCTCCTGCCCGCCATGTTGCGTTGCGCTCGAGGTAAACGCGCCGCCGACCTTGCCGTTGAGCGCACCGCGAAACCACAGCCCGCCGGCCTGATCAAGAAACGCCGCCATCTGGCCAGGCATCCGGCCAAAGCGGGTCGGCGCGCCGATGACAATCGCATCATATCCGGCAAGTTCCTCGACATTGCCGATCACCGGATGGGCCGAGTCGGTCTTGAAGTGCGCTGCCTCGACCACGGCTTGCGGCGCGGTTTCCGGCACGCGGCGGATATCGACTTCGGCACCGGCTGCGCGAGCGCCATCGGCAACGGCCTCTGCCATGGCTTCGATATGGCCGTAGGACGAATAATAGAGCACGAGGACTTTGGTCATTTCGGGTCTCCTTGGGAAGCGAAGGGAAGTTATTCGGAATCGACGAGGACGAGTTCAGCGTCCTCGATGGCCGTAATCGTGATCGGCGCGCCACCGAGCAGCGCCACACCGTCGCGCGCCTCGATCCGCTCGCCATCGATCTCGATCGCGCCGGTTGCGGGGACGAGATAGCCGTGGCGGCCCTCGCCCAGCGCGTGGGTAATCGTCTCGCCGGCCTTCAATGTTGCGGCCAGCAGGCGGGCATCGGCACGGATCGGCAGCGCCCCCTCGTCCTCAGCGAAACCGCTGGCGAGCGTTACAAAGGCACCGGAGCGATCTTGCTTGGGAAAGGGCTTGGCACCCCAGCTCGGGCTGCCGCCCAGCCGCTTGGGCTCGATCCAGATCTGGAACAGCGTTGTTGCCTCGCTCTCAAGATTATATTCGGCGTGGCGCACGCCGGTGCCGGCGCTCATTACCTGCACATCGCCTGCGGCGGTGCGGCCCTTGTTGCCCATCGAATCCTGGTGCGTGATGGCACCGGTGCGGACATAGGTGATGATCTCCATGTCGCGGTGCGGATGCGGCGGGAAGCCCGAATTGGCCGCGATTTCGTCATCATTCCAGACGCGGATGCTGCCCCAGCCCATCCGGGCCGGATCATAATAATCGGCGAACGAGAAATGATGCCGCGCGTTGAGCCAGCCATGATCGGCATGGCCAAGGCTGGCGAACGGGCGACGATCGATGCGTGATTTAGTCAGCATGAGAACCTCCTATGTGTTGCCGCCAAGATAGCTGCTTTGCTTGTTTCTTAAATAGAAACGATGGAAACCTATCGTTTCCTAAATTATGTTAACATATGTGGTGCCGAGGAGATCGCTATGCGCCTGCCTGATCTGGAAGCCTGGGCGATTTTCGCCAGTGTTGTCGAGCATCGGTCGTTCAGCGGCGCCGCAGAAGCGATCGGCCTCTCCAAAGCCACGGTTTCAAAGGCGATCACCCGGCTGGAAGCGCATATCGGCACCAGCCTGTTCAACCGAACCTCGCGTCGGCTGGCACTCACGGAAAGCGGGAAGACGCTGGCCGAGCATGCGCACCGCATTCTGGGCGAGGCGCGCGCGGCGCAAGAAGCGGCGCATGATTCGACCAGCGCGCTGGCCGGGCTTGTCCGCGTGAGCGCGCCGATGAGCTTTGGCCTGATGCACGTCGCCCCGGTCATCGCCGATTTCATGGCGGCGCATCCGGCGATCGAAATCGATCTCGACCTGTCCGACCGGCTGGTCGACATTGTGGCGGACGGCATCGACATTGCGCTGCGGATCGGCGACCTGCCCGATAGCAGCCTGCGCGCGCGCCGCCTGGGGCCGATCCCCACGCACATCGTTGCCGCCCCCGCCTATCTGGCGCGTCACGGCACGCCGACCCACCCCGCGCAACTGGGCGAGCATGCGTGCTTTGCCTATACCAACAATGCTGGTCCCTGGCGCTTCCATGGACCAAATGGCGAAGAGGTGACGGTGCGGCCCGCTGGCCCGTTCCGGTCGAACAGTGGCGATGCGATGCTGCCGGCGCTCCGAGCAGGGCTTGGCATTACAATGCTGCCCGAATTTTTCGTCGCCAATGATATTACGCGCGGCAGCCTTCAGGCCATTCTTGCCGACTGGCACGGGCCACCGGTGGCGCTGCATTTGATGACGCCGCCAAGCCCGCTGCGCCCGCGCCGAGTCGATTTGCTGGTAAATCACCTCTCCCGCACCCTGACGGCACCCTGCCCGGCATAAATTTCGCGCCGCCCAACCGATTCGTTTGACTCAGTAATTATACGCGACTCGTGGATTGAGGCCGCTTAATCACAAATTAACCTTTTACCTTCACTACTGATGAGGTTAATGGATTGTGCGTTGAAGGTGCCGAGCCACCAGGGGGATGGTTGGGGCCACGAGCGACAGGGGAAATGCCAGATGCGCGTGCTGCTGATCGAAGACGAACCGACAACGGCCAAGGCCATTGAACTGATGCTCTCAACCGAGGGTTTCAATGTCTATACGACCGACCTGGGCGAAGAGGGCCTCGATCTCGGCAAGCTGTATGATTACGACATCATCCTGCTCGACCTGAACCTGCCCGACATGCACGGCTATGATGTGCTGAAAAAACTGCGCGTCGCCCGTGTCCAGACCCCCGTCCTCATCCTTTCCGGCATCAACGAGATGGACTCGAAAGTCCGCTCGTTCGGCTTCGGCGCTGACGATTACGTCACCAAGCCGTTCCACCGCGAAGAACTCACCGCCCGCATTCACGCGGTCGTCCGCCGCTCCAAGGGCCATTCGCAAAGCGTCATCCGCACCGGCAAGCTCGCGGTCAATCTCGATGCCAAGACCGTCGAAGTCGATGGCGCCCGCGTCCACCTGACGGGCAAGGAATATGCGATGCTCGAGCTGCTCTCGCTGCGCAAGGGCACCACGCTCACCAAGGAAATGTTCCTCAACCACCTGTATGGCGGCATGGACGAGCCTGAACTCAAGATCATCGACGTCTTCATCTGCAAGCTGCGCAAGAAGCTCAGCATGGCGTGTGAAGGCGACAACTATATCGAAACCGTCTGGGGCCGCGGCTATGTGCTGCGCGAGCCCGACGAAATGGGCGAAGCCGCCGTCGCCTGAACCAGTTCGTCACCGGGGAAAAAGCCCGCGGCTCTCGCGAGAGAGGCGCGGGCTTTTTGTTTTGGGGGTGTCCGATCTCGTCGCCGGGACGGCTGACTTTGGTGGGGAGCTGCCGTTTTGGCTCTCAGTCGAGACGAACGGTATTGCCTTTCAACAGTCCCGAGCAAACGGCCCCTTCGACGCGCTGGCCGGAGGGGCTGGTGGCTTCGAAAGCGGTTGCGAAAAGATCACCCTTCCCACAATCAAAATAGGCATAACCCGTGGTCCGAACCTCGGTGTAACCTTGCGCAAGAAGTGTCTGGGTGGCGCGATCAGGAGTTGTGAGGGCGACGGGCGCTACAAAAGGAAATGCGGCGAGCAGCGCCACCCCGATCCCGATTGATCTCAACCTTTTCCGCATCATAGAATGAAAAATGCCACATTTGAGCGATGTCAACAACTGGGGTGTAAGCCGACAGGCTGTTTTTTGCCTAAAGTCGCCCTTGCGTGTTGTGAACAACCATGTTGCACTTGAAGAATTGGAATGCCTACATTTTTTCGGTTTAATATTTATGCAAACCAATAACTTAATTTCATCGATCAACAAAATGCATTGAAGATGGAGCATGCGTACAGGCCAAAAACAGGCAAAATCAGGGTCTGAATGTCCGAAAGTGGTGAGGAGCGGAATGGCAGGATTGATCCCCAGACTCGATCTAGCTGCCATTCAAAGACTTTCCCGTCGTGACCACGCAAGGTATCTGGGCAGATGGATAGCCTTCAACGTGCCAAGGTTTCGGTCTCGATCAAAGGCGACGACCTAGTGCCGTCCGAGGTCACAGCACTTCTCGGCGGTGCGCCTCGGCTTGCCGTATCAAGGGGTGAGGTTTTTCTCGCCAGCCACGGCAAGCACATCAACGCCCGGACCGGCATGTGGCTGTTCGGCGGCGACTGGGAAAGTCCGCCCCATCTCGATCGGCAGATAAGTGATACCCTATTTGCCCTCACCGATAATATGTCGGCTTGGCGGGAAGTGACGAGCCGCTATCAATGCTATCTCAACGTTGGCGGATATTTTCATGACTGGACAGGCGGCATGACGCTTGGGCCAAGCACCTCGAAGTTGCTTGCTGAACGCAATCTCGTCGTTGACTTCGATCTATACGCGCCTGCCGCATCGGTGTGACTGGCTGAACGGCCGCTATCAGGAAGTTGGCATCTTCCACCGAATGGCGCGAATTAGGGCGATAGCCGCCATCCCCTACTGCGTCACCCCGGACTTGTTCCGGGATCCACTTCTCCACCAGCATTGCCGCCGATTGGGGCGTGGTGGACCCCGGAACAAGTCCGGGGTGACGGGTGGGCTGGTCGATGACGAGCGACGCCCAACTCACAGCATAGCATCCCTCGCCCACACCCGATAAAGCCACGCCATGCTCCGCCTTACCGAACTGACGCTGCCACTCCACCATCCCGATGAGGCGATCCCTGCGGCGATCTGCAAGCGGCTGAAGATCACCCCGCGTGAACTCGTCAAATATGTGATCGCCCGGCGCGCGCATGATGCGCGGAACAAGGCCGAGATCGAGCTGGTCTATTCGGTCGACGTCAATGTGAAGAATGAGGACACGGTGCTGGCGCGGTGTCGGCGCGACAAGCGCGTGATGCGGACGCCCGATACGCGCTATCATTTCGTCGCCAAGGCACCCGAGAACACAACCACCCCCCGCCCCGTCGTCATCGGCACCGGTCCCTGCGGGCTGTTCGCTGGCCTCATCCTCGCGCAGATGGGTTATCGGCCGATCATCCTCGATCGCGGCAAGATCGTGCGCGAGCGGACCAAGGATACCTGGGGGCTGTGGCGGCGCAGCGTGCTCAACCCTGAATCCAATGCGCAATTCGGCGAGGGCGGCGCGGGGACTTTCTCCGATGGCAAGCTCTACAGCCGGATCAAGGACACCCGCCACCTCGACCGCAAGGTGCTGACCGAATTCGTGAAGGCGGGTGCGCCGGCGGAAATCCTCACCGAAGCGCACCCGCATATCGGCACCTTCCGGCTCGTCACGATGGTCGAGCGCATCCGTGAGACGATCGAGGGACTGGGCGGCGAATATCGCTTCGGCACCCGCGTCGACGGCATCGACATCGCGACCGATTCGACCGGCGAGCGGCGGGTGCGCGGGCTGCATCTGCACAATGGCGCGTATCTGGCGGCAGAGCGGGTGGTGCTCGCGATTGGCCATAGTGCGCGCGACACCTTTGCGATGCTGCATGCCGCTGGCGTCTTTGTCGAGGCCAAGCCCTTTTCCATTGGGGTGCGGATCGAGCACCCGCAGAGTTGGATCGATCGCGCCCGCTTCGGGGTGCATGCGGGAAATGAGATATTGGGCGCGGCCGAATATCACATCTCGCATCACTGCTCGAACGGGCGGACGGTCTATAGCTTCTGCATGTGCCCGGGCGGGACGGTGGTGGCGGCAACGTCGGAGGAAGGCCGCGTTGCGACCAATGGCATGAGCCAATATTCGCGCAACGAGCGCAACGCCAATTCGGGCTTCGTCGTCGCGATCGACCCGGCGCGCGATTATCCGGGTGATCCGCTCGCCGGGCTCGCTTTTCAGCGGCACTGGGAGTCCAAGGCTTATGTTGCGGGCGGCAGCAATTACCGGGCACCGGCGCAGAAGCTGGGCGATTTTCTGGCGGGCAAGCCGTCGGAAACACTGGGGTCGATCATCCCCTCCTACCGCCCCGGCGTGACGCCGACCGATCTTGCGGAGTGCCTGCCCGACTTCGCCATCACCGCGATGCGCGAGGCCATTCCTGTCTTCGGCCGGCAGATCCCCAGCTACGACCATCCCGATGTGGTGCTGACGGGGGTGGAGACGCGCACCTCCTCCCCCGTGCGCTTCACGCGGGGTGACGATTTTCAGAGCCTCAACACGCGTGGATTGTTTCCGGCGGGGGAAGGCGCGGGCTATGCCGGTGGCATCCTGTCCGCAGCGGTCGATGGCATCAAGGTGGCCGAAGCGGTGGCGTTGAGCCTCGCTAGCTGAGCAGGATCACCGCGTCGCCCGGCATCCAGGGCTTGGTGCGCAGCATCGCGCGATCGAACAGGACAGACCCCATGTGCCGGGCGAGCCATGACTGCAGATGGGGCAAGGGCTGCCGATAAAACCAGCCCTGATCGACTGCCGCAAACTGCCGGATGAAGGGCATGATCGCGATGTCGGTCATCGAGCAGGCCTCACGCACGAGATTGGGCTGCGCCTCCAGCCGGGTGTCGAGCGCGGCGAGAAGCGCAAGCCCCGCATCGCGGTGGACGATGGGATCGGCATCGTGGCGATCGGGATATTTGTAACGATCGAGGTGGTGCTTGAAGTCGCCATCGAACAGCGTGATCAGCGCGGCATCCTCGCCGCCAAGCCAATCCTGCGGATCGTGCTGGCTGAGCGCCCAGCGCATGATCCCCATGCTTTCATCGATGATCGGGCCATGATCGGGCACCAGCACCGGGACGGTTGCCTTGGGCGATGCCGCAATCATCGCCACTGGTTTGTCACCGAGCGCGACTTCGCGCAGCTCCACGGCGATGCCGCTGACCAATAGCGCTATCCGAGCGCGGATCGCATAGGGGCACCGCCGGAAGCTGTAGAGGACGGGCATCGCGTTCACCGGATATGCCTTCGATCTCTATTCGCCGTCATTGCGAGCCCGACCTTGAGCTGGGGGAAGCAATCCAGCGTGCCCCATGCGGAAAGGCTGGATTGCTTCGCTACGCTCGCAATGACGACTCCTGTTTCAAGCATGATGGTCTAACGGTTATGGAGCCGGGCCAGCGCGATCCCGGCAAGGTTCTGGTTCCGCTTGATGTGGCGAACGCGCAGCTGCGCGCCAGCGGGCAGCATCGCGATGATCCGCTGGCGATGCGCGGTGGCCGCCGCGCTGCATTTTGCCATGCCATTGGCCTGCGCCACCACGCTGGCAGAATCGCCGAGCAGGACGAAGTCGCTCATCCCCAGCGTGGCGGCAACGCTGACCGCATGGCCAAGCGCGAGCCATTCAGCATCGAAGCTGGAGCCGTGGCCGATATCGCGCTGGATATACGGCTCCCCGCGCACCACCGCCGCTACTTCCATCGCGCCCGGATTGGGCCGGCATCCGCCGTCGAAATAGATTTTGGGGCGCGCGGCCACCGGCTATTGCCGCTCCCACGCCAGCACACCGCCGATCCAGGTCTGCTCGACCTTGGTGGCGCGCAAGTCGCTTGGGGACGCGAGCAGCGGATCGCGGTCGACGATGATGAAATCAGCCTGCTGCCCGGGCGCGAGCCGACCGAAATCCTTCTCGGCAAAGCCTGCATAGGCCGCGTCCATCGTATAGGCGCGCCAGGCCTGCTCACGGCTGATCCGCTCCTGCGGCTGCCAGCCGCCATAGGGCTGCCCATCGGCATCGGCACGGGTGAAGCCGGCCGCCCAGCCGGCAAAGGGATCAGGGCTTTCCACGGGGTAATCGGTGCCAAAGGCAAGCACCGCGCCGTCCTTCAGCATTGTCGACCAGGCATAAGCACCGACGAGCCGGTCGGGGCCCAGGCGCGCTTCAGCCATCGTCCGGTCGCTGGTTTCGTGGACGGGCTGCATCGAGGCGATGATGCCGTGCTTGCCGAATTTGGCGAGGTCCACCGGATCGACGATCTGCGCATGTTCCACCCGCCAGCGCCGGTCCCCTTTATAGGTCTCGGCAAGATCGGCGATGGCGTCGACGACCTGCCCGTTGGCCTTGTCGCCGATGGCGTGGACCGCGACCTGATACCCATCCATCGCGGCGCGGCTCATCAGGTTGCGGATGACGTCGTCAGTGAGAAAGCCCGCCCCCGACTGAGCCGGCGCATCGGCATAGGGTGCCTTGAGCCACGCCCCGCGCGAGCCGAGCGCCCCATCGGCATAAAGCTTCACGCCTGCCAACTTGAGCCGCCCGTTATACAACCACGGCGTGGGGCCAATGCCGCCGATGCGGATCGTATCCTCGATCCCCGCGCCATAGCCGATGATGCGCACCCGCAGCGATCCGGCATCGCCGAGCCGTCGATAAGCCATCCAGTCGTCCACTGAAGTGCCCATGTCGGCAGTGGCGGTGATGCCGTAGCTGAGCAGGATCGCCTGCGCCTTCAGCACGGCCGTGCCGCGCTCCTTGGGCAAGGGCTGCGGCACCACGCGATTGACCAACTCCTGGGCTGAATCGACGAACACGCCATTGGGCTCGGTACCGGTCTTTTCGATACGACCGCCGGCTGGTGCTGCGCTCTTGGCAGAGACGCCCGCCGCCTTCAGAGCGGCACTGTTGCCCCAGCTGGCATGGCCATCGGCGCGCGAGAGCCATACCGGGCGATCGGCGACGACACCGTCAAGGTCGGCGGCGGTCGGGAAACGGCCGAGGCCCCATTTTTCCTGATTCCATCCGCCGCCCAAAATCCATTTCCGCTCCGGATTGGCGGCGGCATAGGCGGCGATCTTGGCCTTGGCCTCATCTAGCGAGCGTGTATCGGAAAGGTCGAGCTCGAGCGCGCGCCAGCCCAGTTCCGTCACATGGCCGTGCGCATCGACGAAACCGGGCAGCAGCACCTTGCCCTTCATGTCCGATCGCCAATCGAGCTTGTCGGGCCGCTTTTCGCCTTGCTTAAGCAATTTGGCGACATGGCCGTCTGGCGTCATCAGCAGGCCGGTGAAGTGAATGACCTTGCCGTCGGCGTCGAGCGTGATGCCGTCGACATTGTCGATCAGCGCATCGGCAAGGGCGGGAGAGGAAGCGCTGAGCAAAGCTGCAAGCGCCAGGCGGGCGAATGATCTATGGGCGGTCATGGGTGCATGATATGATCGTGTAACGACTTTGGCGAGGGAAGAGGTGATGATCCGGCCGATGCTTGCCGCGCTGGCGCTGATCGGTGCCGCAACGGCGCAAACCGCGCCCGCCGCGCCGCGCCCCCAGGCCAGTGTCATCGTGACGACGGCGGACTATGAATTCCAATCCAGCTATCCGGCAAAGGTGGTTGCCATCCCGGCACTGGCGGCATTTTTTGAAGAGGAGCGAGCGCGGATTCGACGTCAGTTCGTCAACGACGCCAAGAAGGGCCGCGCCGAGGCAAAGCAGGACGGGCGTCCGTTCATCGCCTATGATCTGATACTGAACTGGCAAATCGTGACCGAAACGCCCCGCTTCCTGAGCTTTTCGGGCAATTTGTGGGGCTTCACCGGCGGTGCGCACGGCAGCGGGTCCAGCGATACGCTGATTTGGGACAAGGCCCGCCGGGCACGGATGAAGCCGACCGACGCGTTCGTCTCGCCAGCGGCCTTATGGTCGGCAATCCGTGGCCCATATTGCCAGGCGCTCAATGTGGAACGCGCGGAGCGCCGTGGCCGACCGGTCGACAGCCGCAGCGACGATCCCTTCGAAAGATGCCCCAAGCTCGATCAGCTGACGCTATTGCTCGGATCGAGCAACCGTCAGGCGATCAACCGCATCGGCATCATCGCCGATCAATATGTCGCCGGGGCCTATGTCGAAGGGCCATACGAGATCACCCTTCCCGTCACGCCCGCGGTGATCGCCGCCGTCAAACCCGCCTATCGCGCGGCCTTTGCCGTCAAACAGCCCTAGGGTCGTTTTCCAATTGGTCGAATCACCATCCCCGTTCGGGCTGAGCTGGTCGAAGCCCTGATCTTCTTGTCGACCGTCGACAATAAGGACAACCCTTCGACAAGCTCAGGGCGAACGGACTTGGGGGGGGGGGCGGTTAAACTTCACTGAAAACGAGTCTAGCGCGGCAGCCGCCGCACCAGCGAGCTGGTATCCTGCCGCGCGCCGCCCATTTTCTGCACCTCGGCATAGAATTGATCGACCATCGCCGCCAGCGGCAGCGTCGCGCCATTCCTGCGTGCTTCGTCGAGCGCGAGGCCAAGATCCTTGCGCATCCAATCGACCGCGAAGCCGAAATCGAACTTGTCCTCGGCCATCGTCTGCCAGCGATTGACCATTTGCCAGCTTTGCGCGGCACCGCCCGAAATCGCCTCGAACACCTTGTCGAGCTCGAGCTCGCTCGCCTGCGCGAAACGCAGCGCCTCGCTCAGGCCCTGCAGCACACCGGCAATCGCGATCTGGTTGACCATCTTGGTCTGTTGCCCTGCGCCGGGCGCGCCGACATGCACGATCCGCAAAGCATAGGCCGCCATCAGCGGCGTTGCCTGGGCGAGTGCCGCATCACTGCCACCGCACATGATGGAAAGCTTGCCGTTTTCCGCGCCCGCCTGCCCGCCCGAGACCGGCGCATCGACCACCAGCGCGCGCGCTGCCGCCAGTTCGCGGGCGATGTCGGCCGAGACCGTCGTATGATCGATAAACACCGCATCGGCGCGCATCGCGGCAAAGGCCCCATCGGTGCCGAGCGTCACCTGCCGCAGATCAGCATCATTGCCGACACAGGCAATGACGGCATCCTTGCCCGCCGCCGCTTGCGCGGGTGTATCCGCCACCATGCCGCCATGCACCGCCGCCCAGGCCTGCGCCTTTTCTACCGTGCGATTGAAAACGGTGAGTTGGTGCCCTGCGGCGGCGAGGTGCCGGGCCATGGGCGCGCCCATGATGCCGGTGCCGATGAATGCGATCGTTGCCATGAGGCGACGGCATAAGCATTGTTCCTTCAGCGCGCCAGATGGTCTAGGGGGCAGCGTCATGGCTACAGACCCGCGCCCCTCCGCCGACCCCGCCCCCACCGCGAACCCGCTGCCGGTGTCGATCGAGGATGTCCGGACAGCCCATGCCCGCATCGCGCCGTCCATCGTGCGCACGCCAACGCTGGTGAGCAAAACCCTGTCGGAGCTGACCGGCGCGACGGTATATCTGAAATTTGAGAACCTGCAGTTCACCGCAGCATACAAGGAGCGCGGCGCGCTCAACACGCTGCTGCAACTGGCCCCCAACGCCCTTGGCGTCATCGCTGCATCGGCGGGCAACCATGCCCAAGGGCTGGCCTATCATGCCCATCGGCTGGGTATTCCCGCCACCATCGTCATGCCGCGCACGACACCGACGGTGAAAGTGACACAGACCGAGGGGCATGGTGCAACTGTCGTCCTGCACGGCGAAACATTCGACGAGGCCTATGCCCATGCCCGGATGATGGAGCAGGCGCGCGGCTATACTTTTGTGCACCCGTTCGACGACGCCCGAATCATCGCGGGCCAGGGCACTGTGGCGATCGAGATGCTGGAGGACGTGCCCGCGATCGACACCTTCGTGACCCCCATCGGCGGCGGCGGGCTGATTTCGGGCATGGCGACGGTAGCGCGTTCGGCTGATCGACCGATCGAAGTGATCGGCGTTGAGGCGGAGCTGTTTCCGTCGATGTACAACCGCATCAACGGCACCTCGATGCCGTGCGCCGGCGACACATTGGCCGAGGGCATCGCCGTCAAGGAACCCGGCGTGATTACTTCAGGCATGGTGCGGGCACTTGTCGACGACATCGTGCTCGTCAGCGAGCGCAACCTGGAAAAGGCGGTCAGCCTGTTGCTGCAGATCGAAAAGACCGTTGTAGAAGGTGCAGGTGCTGCTGGGCTGGCCGCGCTGCTGCAGCACCCCGAGCGGTTCGCGGGCAAGACCGTGGGCGTCGTGCTGTGCGGCGGCAATATCGACACGCGGCTGCTCGCCAATGTGCTGCTGCGCGATCTCGCGCGCTCTGGCCGGCTTGCCCGGTTGCGCGTGCGGCTGCAGGACCAGCCCGGCGCGCTCTTCAACCTGGTCCGCGTGTTCGATGCCGAACGCGTCAACATCATCGAAGTGTACCACCAGCGTGTGTTCACCACGCTGCCCGCCAAGGGGCTGATCACCGATATCGAATGCGAAACCCGTGACCGCGCGCATCTCGACAGCCTGATCGCCGCGATCCGCCGGGCCGGCTATGAGGCAAGTCTGGTCGAGCTCGCCTGACAGGACGATTCTGGCACGCGGCAAACCGAGCCGCCGCCCTCTTCCGCGCGGCGGACATCAGGCTATTATAGGTCGACTGACGCGCGTTAAAGTCCTTTGATTCAAATCATCGCAGCGTTAACCTTCATTCTTGGTAAAGCCGCTTTTCATCACGTTTCAGGTGATTCATAAGAGGGCTCCAGAGACGCCGATCATCGGCGGGTGAGGGGAACTGCTACTGTGTCAGCGCCATTTCGCTTCCCGCGATTTTTTGTGACGAGCCCCTCGCCTTGCCCCTATTTGCCGGGTCGGCTCGAGCGCAAGGTGTTCACCGAACTGAACGGCCCGCATGCTGCAGAACTGAACGATGCGCTGGGGCGGATCGGTTTTCGCCGCAGCCAATCGGTTGCGTATCGCCCAAGCTGTGCGGGTTGCTCTGCCTGTGTATCGGTCAGGGTCGTTGCCAATGAATTCCAGCCCAACGCAACGCAGCGCAAGCTGATCAGGCGGCATAGCGACCTCGACATCACCGCCCGTCGCGCATGGGCCACCGAAGAGCAGTTTGCGCTGCTGCGCCGCTATCTTGGCACGCGCCATCCTGGCGGTGGCATGGCGGGAATGGACGAGAACGACTATACCGACATGGTCGAGCAGAGCCCGGTGGATTCCTATATTGTTGAATACCGTACGCCAGTCGAAAACGGGCGCCCTGGCAAGCTGATCGGCGCATGCCTGACCGATCAGCAGGCCGATGGCCTCTCAATGATCTACAGCTTTTTCGATGCCGCAGACGAGACCCGGCCTGGCCTGGGCAATCTGATCATCATCGATCATATCCTGCGCGCCCGGGCGATCGGCCTGCCCTATGTGTATCTTGGCTATTGGGTGAAGGGATCTGAGCGGATGGCGTACAAGACGCGCTATCGCCCGATCGAAGTGCTCGGCCCCAATGGCTGGAGCCTGATGGCGGACGAGGACATAGCGCCACGCCGCCTGCCCGCGCTTGCCGACGAGCTTGCCTAGCATCAGCCGGGTGCTTTCTGCCAAAAGGCGTGCGTTTGGTGGCTGATCGTACGGGCATTGTTGCCGCCGTTGGATTGCCCGGCTAGGCGGTTTTGCAATGTCTTATGCCGGCCATGCCTATGCGGTGGAGCAGCAGCCGGCGCCTAACCGGCGGCGTGCGCTGGGCATTATACTGGCGCTCGCCGCCGAACTGCTGATCGTGCTGATTCTGTTGACGCTTGGGCAGCGCAACGTAACCCGCAAGACGGGCGAATCGGTGCTCAAGGGGTTCCAGCTGGAGGCGGATGCTGACTCCGCCGAGAAGAGCAAGGCCGAGCAGCAAAAGCCGCAGGCGCGCGCGAAGAAGCCGGCAGCATCGAGCGTCTCACCGCCCAAAAAGCCGACGCCGCCCGTTCCGCCCCCTCCCCCATTGCCGGTGGCCGCAAGCAATTATGTGCAGCTGAGCAGGGAAGAGTTTGCGGCCACCGATATCGGCAAACTGCCATCTCGCAAGGGTGCCGCCGCTGCCGAAGACAGCGAGGGGGAGGATAGCGCTGCGGCCTATGGCCCCGGCCAGGGCCCAGGCGGGCAGCCGCTTTACAATGCCGAATGGTACCGCGAACCGAGCCGCGCCGAGCTGGCCCATTATATCCCCGCCAACTTCACGACCGGCTGGGCATTGATCGCCTGCAAGACGGCCGCCGATTTCCGGGTGGAAAACTGCCAATCGCTGGGTGAATCGCCGCCAGGCTCCGGGCTGGCGCGCGGCATGCGTGAGGCAGCATGGCAATTTCGGGTGCTCCCGCCCCGCATTGGTGGTAAAAAGGTGATCGGTGCCTGGGTGCGCATCCGGATCGATTTTTCCCCATCGTCGAGCAAATAATCGATGAGCGACCTTAAAGCATCGTGCTTGAAATATGAATCGTCATTGCAAGCACAGCGAAGCAATCCAGCGAGCCGCGAACGGATAGGCTGGATTGCTTCCCCCGGCTCAAGGCCGGGGTCGCAATGACGGGTGATTCAGAATTACGGCACGATGCTCTATGCGCCGCAGGACATTTCAGCGACCTGTACGTCAACGTCCAGTTCCTCCTGCCCCTCGCCAAGGCGCGAACCGGCAACCGGCGCTGCGGTCGCTGCATCGAGCCCGATGCTGACGCGGACATATTCCTCCGACGCACACAACCCCGTGCTGGGATCAAACGCGGTCCAGCCAATGCCATCGACAAAGGCTTCTGCCCAGCCATGCGGGGTGGGCCGGGTCGCTCCATTCGCCACGATCAGGCTGTAGCCGGAGACATAGCGAGCCGGTGCCCCGATGACGTGCGCTGCCGCGATGAAGACGTGCGCCTGTTCCCGCGCGGTCGCTGCCTGCTCGGCGAATGTCTCGATTGCGGAGCGTTTCGTGACTTGGGGGGATGTGCACGGCGTGAAACGGCGATGGACGGCCGCATTGATGGCGTGCAACCGATCAACCGTTGAGCCCGAACCCATCGCCGATCGGGCAAATTCCTCCAACGCGGCATCGCTATCGGTCAACGGCGTCGAGCGGAGAAACAATTGCGGCGGAAAACGCTCGAACGCGCCATCGATAACACCAGACGACGGCGCAGTAAGGACCTCCCCGGTCACACAGATCGTGATGTGGCTGATCGGTCCCTCGGCATACAGCATCGTCACCAGATTGCCGAAGCCATCACGCGCCTGCTTGAGCCGCGCATCACAATCAACGTCGATCCGCCACGACGCTATCGTCTGGTCATGCGTATCGCTCGGGGTCGACCGGAGCATCTGCAGCAGCCGTGGCTGGGAGGCGGAGAAACGAAAATGGGTGCGATGATCGATCGACAGCCTCATAACGCAAACCGGAACTGACGCCCGATGGCGCCGCTCAACAACGCATTCTCGGCGTTGAAGGCCTGCAGATATTGATGGAGCCCGCTCGCGATGACCGCCGTCGACGTTGTCTTTTGCATCCGTGCGTAGCGCAACCGCGCCATCCGGTCCGCCTCGCCCTGCAGCCCGGTTCGCTTGGCGAGCAGGCTGAGGATATCGACCGTTTCCTCGGCACATCCCGCCAGCGAGCGCGGCAGTTCGTTCCGGCATAACAGCAGGTCAATGACATTGGCGGGGGTCAGCCCGTCGCTGTAGAGCCAGCGATAGGCGGTGACGGCCGACACCGTCTGCAAAATCGTCGTCCACTGGTCACGATCGATGACACCGCCCACGCGCTCCCCCTTGGGCAGCAGCAGATGATATTTCACATCGAGCAGCCGGGCGGTATTGTCGGCCCGTTCAATCGACTGGCCAAGCCGGATGAACGCATTGGCATGATTGCGCAGCATCCGGTTGATCGCGCCTTCAAAGCCCAGCGTTTCGGCCTTGACCGCCTCGACAAGATTGAGCGTGGCCGCAGTGCCGCCCGGGCTCGAGCGGTTGCCAAAGATCAGCCAGGCACGGTTGATCGAGGTCCAGGCGTCGCGGGTCAGCGCGGTGCGGACCGCCTTGCCATTCATGCGTGCCTTGTCCAGGCAGCGAATGATCGAGCCGGGATGGCTCATATCGAGCGTCAAGAAACGGGCCACGTGACTTTGCGTGACGGTCTGTCCGGTTTCGGCAAAGGCGTCATCGGTTTCCGATACGACGAGCGCACTTTGCCAAGCGGCTTCCCCTGCCGGCCGGGCCGACAGCGCATTGAGACGGACGGTCGCCTCCACCAGGCGCGCGACGAAATCCGCCCGTTCAACATAACGCCCGAGCCAGTAAAGCGACGAGGCAGTGCGCGAGAGCATCAGCCTTGCCCCTGCCGCTGCGCAGCAGCTTCTTCGGCGACGGGGGCACCATTATCGAGCAGCACCATGCTGTCCTTGGTGCCCCCGCCCTGGCTGGAATTGACGACCAGCGATCCCTTTTTCAGCGCGACGCGGGTCAAGCCACCGGGGACGACCTGCACACCCTTGGCCCCTGTCAGCACGAACGGGCGAAAATCGACGTGGCGCGGAGCAATCCCTTTGTCGACCAGAGTCGGCACCGTCGACAGCGCAAGCGTGGGCTGGGCGATGTAACGCTCCGGTTGGGCAATCAATGCCGCGCGGAACGTCTCAATCTCGGCCTTGGTCGCGGTGGGGCCGACGAGCATGCCATAGCCGCCCGATCCATCGACGAGTTTCACGACCAGCTCGCCCAGATGGTCGAGCACATATTTCAACGCCTGCGGCTCGCGGCAGCGATAGGTTTCGACATTGGGCAGCTTGGCCTCGCCGCCCGAATAGAAGCGCACAATTTCGGGCATGTAGCTGTAGATCGCCTTGTCGTCGGCGATGCCGTTACCAGGCGCATTGATGATCGCGACATTGCCGGCGGCATAGGCCGCGATCAGCCCCGGCACGCCCAGCATCGAATCTGGCCGGAAGACGAGCGGATCAAGATAATCGTCATCGATCCACCGATAGATCACGTCGACGCGCACCCGGCCCGATATCGTCCGCATCCAGACGATGTCGTCATCGACCACAAGATCGGCGGCTTCGACCAGCTCGATACCCATGCTGTCAGCCAAAAAGCTGTGTTCGTAATAAGCCGAGTTGTAATGCCCGGGCGTCAGCACAACGCACACGGGGTTGTTGCCCGATCCCTGTGGCGTGACCGAGCGCATCGTCTCAAGCAGCTTGTCGGGATAGCTATCGACCGCCGCCACGCGCATCAAACGGAATAGCTCCGGGCACAGCCGCAGCATCGCCTCGCGATTTTCCAGCATGTAAGACACGCCGGAGGGCGTGCGGGCGTTATCTTCCAACACGAAGAAATCATTCGGGCCGGTGCGAACGAGATCGATCCCGCAGATATGCGCCCACACGCCGTGCGGCGGGCGCATGCCGGCGATTTCGGGCCGGAACTGGGCATTGCCGAAGATCAGATCCGGCGGCAGCACGCCCTCTGCCATGATCCGGCGCTCGCCATAGATATCATCGAGGAAAGCGTTGATCGCCTCTACCCGCTGGACGAGCCCTTCGGACAGCCGGGCCCATTCGTCCTGCAGGAAAACGCGGGGGACGATATCGAACGGGATGATCCGCTCGGCAGCGTCACTATCGCCGTAAACGGCAAAGGTGATGCCGAGCTGGCGAAAGGTCTGCTCGGCCGATTGCTGGCGGCGGCTGAGATCGGCGGTGGGCGTTTCAGCGAGCCATTCCCCAAGCGCGGCGAGTTCTGTGCGCGCGACCTTGCGTGCGCCGCTGCCCCAAATCTCGTCAAACGCGCGCTTCAAGGCCATTAACCCAGCAATCCCCCGTCTTCAGATGCCTGCCTATGCTGCAACGCTTTATTGCGACGCACAAGGGGGGGGTACGTGGGATGTCCAGCGATATCACCCCATCGTCGGAATAACGAACGCATTGGCCCCGTCGCGCCCAAGGTCATTGGCCCCACCATCGGGCCAGCGCTGCGTCACGGTCTTGATCTTTGTCCAGAATTTCACGCCTTCCATGCCGTGCTGGTTGGTGTCGCCGAACGCGGATCGCTTCCAGCCGCCAAAGGTGTGATACGCCACCGGCACCGGGATCGGCACGTTGATGCCGACCATGCCAACATTGACGCGTGCCGCGAATTCGCGGGCGGCATGGCCATTGCGGGTGAACAGCGCGACTCCGTTGCCATATTGATGCTCGCTCGGCAGCCGCACCGCTTCCTCGAAATCCTTGGCGCGCACGATCTGGAGCACGGGGCCGAAAATCTCTTCCTTGTAGCTCTGCATCTTGGGCGTGACGTGATCGAACAGGCTGGGGCCGATGAAGAAGCCCTTTTCATGGCCCTGCAGCGTGAAGCCGCGGCCATCGACGACCAGCTCGGCCCCTTCGTCCACGCCGGTCTGAATCCAGCTTTCGACGCGCGCCTTGTGCGCCGCGTTTACGACCGGGCCGTAATGCGCGTCCGCGTCGCTCGACACACCGACGCGCAGCGCGGCGATGGCGGGCAACAGTTTCTCGCGCAGTGCCTCTGCCGTTTTGTCGCCCACCGGGACGACCACCGGTAGCGCCATGCAGCGCTCACCCGCGCTCCCGAACGCCGCGCCGGACAACTCAGCCACGACCTGGTCGAGATCGGCATCGGGCATGACCACGCCGTGGTTTTTGGCCCCGCCCATCGCCTGCACGCGCTTGCCCGCGTCAACGCCGCGCCGGTAGATATAATGCGCCACATCGGACGAGCCGACAAAGCTCACCGCGCTGATCGCGGGATGATCGAGGATGGCGTCGACCATCTCCTTGTCGCCGTTCACCACCTGCAGGATACCGGCGGGCGCGCCTGCTTCCTCCATCAGCTGCGCCAGCCGCACCGGCACGCTCGGGTCGCGCTCGCTGGGCTTGAGGATGAAGGCATTACCGCACGCAATAGCGACGCCGAACATCCACATCGGGATCATCGCCGGGAAATTGAACGGCGTGATGCCCGCGCCAATCCCCAGTGGCTGGCGCATCGAGTACACGTCGATTCCCGGCCCCGCACCTTGGGTGTACTCACCCTTCAACACATGCGGGATGCCGCACGCGAACTCGATGACGTCGAGCCCGCGCTGCACATCACCCCTAGCGTCGGCGACCACCTTGCCATGCTCTGACGACAGCAGCTGCGCCAGCTCGTCGATATTCGCCTCCACCAGCCGCTTGAACTCGAACATGACGCGCGCGCGGCGCTGCGGGTTCGTTGCGGCCCAGCCGGGCTGGGCTTTCAATGCTGCTGCCACCGCGCGGTCGAGATCGGCGCGCGTGCCGAGCGGCACCTGCGCCTGCACCGCGCCGCTATTGGGATCAAACACATCGCTCGTCCGCCCCGCACCGGCACCGGCACTGCCTGAATGACCGACAATGTGATGATCGATGATGCGCATGATGCTCTCCTGGGGATGGACTTTTGCCTCCTTTGGCATAGTCCGGCCGCGCTGTCAGCGTTCGAGGCGGCCCGTGACGAGCGGCATCGCCCGACCAATCGACATGGGCATCATCGCAATCTCGACATCAAACAGCGCGCCAAGCGTGGGTGCCGTTAACACCTCGTCCGCCGAGCCGAAGGCAAGGGCGCGTCCAGCTTTCAACAGCAGGACATCGTCGGCCAACCGCGCGGTCTGGACCAGATCATGCAGCACCAGCACGATGCCCATCCCCGAGGCTGCCAGCCCGCCAAGCCGCGCCAGAATGTCGATCTGGTGTGCAGGATCGAGGCTGGCGAGCGGCTCGTCTGCGAGCAGCCATGCGGGGCGACCCGCCAGTACGCGGGCCAGCAGCACGCGGGCCCGCTCGCCGCCCGACAAGGTGTCGAGCGAGCGATCGGCTAGGGCCAGCGTGTCGGTGGCCGCCATGGCGTCATCGATGGCTGCGCGGTCCTCGTTGCTGAGGGCCGCAAAGGGCGAGCGGTGCGGCGTTCGGCCCAACGCCACCGCTTCGCGCGCGCGGACATTCCAGTGGATCACTCCATCCTGCGGCAGATAACCGATCTGCCGGGCGCGGTCGCGGGGCGACAAGGCGGCGAGCGGCGAACCGCCGATGGCGATCGATCCGGTGAACGGGATGAGGGTTGCCATCGCCTTGATCAGGCTGCTCTTGCCTGCGCCGTTCGGCCCGAGAATCACGGTCACCCGCCCGGGCCGGAACCGCGCACTGACGCCCGTGATGACGGGCTGGCCACCACGCACGATGCCGACCTGGTCGAGCGTTAAATCCATGCCTGCCCCCGCTTGCGCATCAACAGCCACAGGAAGAAGGGCGCGCCGATCATCGCCATCGCCACGCCGAGCCGCACCTCGCCTGCGCCGGGCGCGAGCCGCACGAGGCTGTCGGCCGCCAGCGTCAGCGCCGCCCCGCCGAGCGCGGAAGGCAGCAGCAACGCCGATGGCCGCGCACCGAACACCGGCCGAAGGACATGCGGCACGACCAGACCGACAAAACCGACCACCCCCGTGACCGCAACGCTCGCCCCCACCGCCAATCCGGTGCCGAGCACGACCAGCAGCTGGAGCCGCCCGAGCCGGACACCCATTGACCGCGCCGCCGCCTCTCCCAGTGTCAGCGCATCAAGCGATCGCCCCGTACACAGCAGCAGCGCGCCACCGGCCAGCATGAAGGGCGTGCCCATTGCCACCTCATCAGGCCCGCGATCTGTGAGCGCGCCCATCAGCCAGTCGATCACCTCAGCAACGGCATAGGGATTGGGCGCGATGGAAATAACAAAGGCGGTGAGCGCGCCCGACAGGCTCGCCAGCACTGTCCCCGCGAGCACGAAGCTGACCGGATTGCCCGATCGCCAGACAAGGGCTGCGAGCAACGCCATGGCCCCCCCCGCCCCCGCCATCGCGCAGGCGAACATCGCCCCGGGCACGGTAAAGCCGAACACAATCGCGCAGACAGCGCCAAGGGCTGCACTGGACGACACGCCAAGCACGGCAGTATCAGCGAGCGGATTGCGCAGATAACCCTGCAGCACCGCCCCCGACAGGCCGAGTACGCCACCAATCAGCAGCCCCAATATGGCGCGCGGCAGGCGAAGATCGATGATGATCGGCCAGCGCGGATCGGCGGAGAACCAGGCGCTGAGCGGCACCCACACCTTGCCCGATCCCAGTGACAGCGCGAAAAGCAGCGCAACGAGCGCCGCCAGCATTGCCAGGCGGAACGTGCGGCTCATGATCCCCTCTCCCGGCGCAACGCCGACAGGCGGGCAAGCGCGGGGATGATCGCCGGGCCGCCACAATTGATCAACCGCCTTGGGAACACCGCTTGCCGGGTGCGCGTGCCGATGACGCGCGCGCGCCGCACGGCCTGGCGCGCGGCTGTATCGGGCGAGAGCATGAGCGCGGGCGGATCGACGACGAGCCGCTCGGTGGAGATCGTCGCGCTGTAGGCAAGGCCGTAATCGGTCGCCGCGTTGCGAAAGCCAGCCTGGCGCATCAGTGCATCGAGCAGGGTGCCGGGCCCATTGGCGACATCACCGCCGATAAACAGCAGCGCGGCAGGCATGCGCCCATCTGGCGGTGTGGCGGCGTGCATCGCTTGCTCAATGCCTGAAACCAGCGCCCTGCCCTGCCCGATGGCACCCACAGCATTGGCGACACGCATGACCTGCGCCTTGCTCTCGGCCACCGTTGTCGGTGAATCCAGCACTAATGTTTTGAGCCCTGCGCGTGCATAGGCGGCGCGTGTCGTGGCGGGCGTAAAGCTGCTGGTGACGACCAAGCTCGGGCGCAGCGCGATGACTTCCTCCGCCGTGCCCGCCGTCGTTCGGAACTGGCGCGCTACTGACAACGGGATCGAGCTTGCGCCCGGATCGGTCGAATAATGGCTGATGGCCGCAATCCGCGACGGCGGCACCAGCGCGACCAGCAACGCGTCCGCGCACGGATTGGTGGAGACGATCCCGCCGCCCCGCCCCATAGGCGCGGACGAGCAGCCGGCCAGCAGCAGGGCAAGCGGGATCGCCGCCCGCATCAATCGAGCCGCACGCGTATGCCGCCATAAGCGGCGCGGCCATAGGTGCCGTATCCCGCCACCGTCTCGTAGCGTTCGTCGAACAGATTATCGATCCGGCCATAGACGGAGATCCGGCCCGCCAGCGGTGCCTCCGCGCGCAAACCGGCCACGACATAGCCATCAAGCCGCCGGGTGTTGCTGGCATTGTCGAAGCTATCGCCCACATGGAGCACAGTGCCGCCAACCGACAGTCCAAAGGGGAAGCGATAATCTGCCGATACGCTGACTGTCTGGTGCGGGCGGCGCGCTAGATCCTTGCCGAAATTGCTGCCGACCGAGCGGTTCGTTGCATTGATCAGCGTGTAGTTTGCGGTGACGGTGAAGGCATCCACCGGCTTCAGCGCCAGCTCGATCTCGGCCCCATCGGCACGGGTGCGGGCGATGTTGGCATAGGTGAAGGTCCCCAGATCGAAATCGATCTGATTGCGCGTGTGGCGGTTGAAATAGGTAACCCCCACCCGTGCCCGCCCGCGCAGCAGCGATTGCTCGGCACCGACATCGAAGCTGCGCGCTTCTTCAGGCAGTAGCGTCGGCGTGCCGAAATCGCTGAACAATTGAAACAGCGTCGGCGCCTTGAAGCCCTCGCCATAGCTTGCGCGCAATGTCGTGCCCGTGGGCAGCACGAGCGCTGCATCCGCCCCGAACGTCACCTTGTCGCCGAAAGTGCGATGCGAATCATAGCGGATGCCGCCCGTCAGCGTCAGCGGGGCGACCGGCTTCACAATGGCTTGCGCAAAACCGCTGGTGATGCCGGTGGAGGCGACAGTGAAGCCATCGGTGAAGCGGCTTTCCTCATGTTCTGCGCCAAACACGGCGCGCACGGCATTGGATAGCGTGAGGTCGCCTTGATATTCGTAGCGTTCGCTCCGGCCGCGCGCGAGAAAAGCAGGCGTTGCATCCCCCGGGCGGTCGAAATTGTCGCGATTGATGTCGGCGATGGTAAAACCGAGCCGGTTGCGGAAACGCCCGCCGAGAAAATTGCCGGTCAGCCCGGCATAGCCATAAAGCTCCTCAGCGGTCGAAAACTCCGGTGTGTCGGCGAGGCGAAAGCTGGGCGGCGGGAATCCGTCAATGTTGGTGCGGCTGTCGGCATAATAGCCGCGCAGATCGATCGCGATCTGGTCGCTCAGCGCGACTTTCACGCGCGCATTGGCCCCGTATTGACGATAGCCATCGCGCTCCCGCCCCACGGCTGCCGCCGATATGCCATCAGTCGCCAGATACCCGCCGGTGAGCGATGCTGACACCGGGCCAGAGCCGCCCGACACGCCGGCGCTGCCGAAAAATGTGCCGGCATAGCCGCCTTCCGCATTGGCCCGGACGGCAAGATCGTTGCTGGGGCGATCGGTAATCAGGTTGATGACGCCGCCGATCGCGCGGCTGCCCCACGGCACCGAATTCGGGCCGCGCAATAGCTCTATCCGCTCAATGGAACTGCTGAGCAGATTGCCGAAATCAAAACCGCCACCGGGCGATGACGGATCGTTGATGCGCACCCCATCGAGCAGCACCAACGTCTGATCGGCTTCCGCGCCGCGGATACGCACCGCCGTAAAGCCGCCCAGACCGCCATTGCGCGTCACCGTGACGCCGGGCGTCGTCGCCAGCAGATCAGCGATTGTCACTGTCTGGCGCGTATCAATCAGGTCGCGCGTGATGATGGTGACCGCCTGCCCCACTTCGGCGCGATTTTGCTCGACGCCTGTGGCTGTGACGACGATGTCGTCGCCCGTTGTATCGGGGCGATCCTGTGCGAATGCGGGGTTGGCAATGACGATGGGAAATAAGAGAAAAACGGCTAGCTTTGACATTTGACGTACCCTTTGCAGGGGGACGCCCGCCCGAAACGCTGCACCAGCGGCGCCCCGGCCAGACGGCCCGGTTACGTCGCTCGCTCGAGGATTTCGTCCTCGTCCGCCCGGCACACCCCGTCCGCGCAGTGGATCGACCGTGGCGGGCAGGTCTCCTGGCTCCCGGGTCGAGCGCCTGTGCCCCGCCTTCCCGGACGCAAATCCAGTGGCATATTGGAGCACCGGCTAACCGGTTACAGTTGCGGGGGCAGCGGCGGCTTTGACGGGCCTGGGCCCATCGTACCGAACTTCCCTTTTGATCCCGTCTCCGGGAACCCGTCACAGCGGCGCTTCTAGTGACGCCCGCGATGGAGCGCAAGACGGCGCATTATGAAAGGGTTGGCGCGATTATCGCGCTGGATGCGTGGCGCGCCATGCCTTTACCGCGGCCAGCGTCTTGTCGACATGCCCCTTGGGGTCAGACGCGCTATAGGTAAAGAGGATCCGGCTATCGGGGGTAATGACGAAAGAGCTGCGGTCTGATCTGCCCGACTGCGCCAGCGCCACCTGATAGTCTGCGATGATTTTCTTGTCTGCCGAGGCGACGGCGAACTTGTTGCGGCACTCGGATATGGAGAAGCGGTTGAGCGTCTCGATCGGATCGGCGGAGACACCGATGACGGTCGCCCCCATCGCCTTGAAGCTATCGGTTGCCTCAGCGAACGCATGCGCTTCGACCGTGCAGCCGCTGGTGAAGGCAGCCGGGTAAAAATAGAGCACCACCGGCCCCTTTTTCAGCGCCGCTGCCAGGTGAAAGGGAAATGGCTTGCCCGCCAGCGTGGCCTGCGTCTTGAAATCGGGTGCCTTCGCACCGACCGGGATGGCGGCGGCTGCCGGCATGGCACCGCTCAGGGCGGCGCTCAGGGCTGCGATGGCAATAAGCCGGCGGAACGTGATCATGCCATTCTTCTCCAAAGGCTTACGTTTAGATACGTCCAACAGCTAGCAAAGACGATACGGAACTTAGGGCACGCCCTATCGTCATGCCTTGGCCTGTGCCCGGATCGGCAATTGCCGCACGCGCTTGCCCGTTGCGGCGAACAGCGCGTTGGCAAGCGCCGGCGCTGCCGGTGGCAGGCCGGGCTCCCCAAGGCCGCCCATGTCGTGGCCGCTATTGATGAAGTGCACCGCAATCTGCGGCGCATCGGCAAGCTTGAGCACTTCATAATCGCTGAAATTGCTTTGCATGACCGCGCCCTTGTCGAGCGTGATCTCTTCGCCGATCGCGGTCGACAGGCCCATGACGATCCCGCCCATGACCTGCGCCTCGGCGTTAAGCGGATTCACCACCGTGCCGCAATCGACGACGGCGGTGACCTTCAGCACCTTTGGCGTGCCGTCTTCCTTCAGCGTTGCCTCGGTCACATGCGCGGCAATCGTGTTGAACGATTCGACGATTGCAATCCCGCGCCCGGTGCCTTTGGGCAGCGGCGTGCCCCAGCCGCCGAGCTTGGCCGCCTGCTCGAGCACCGCGAGATGGCGTGACCCCGGTGCCAGATGGCGCTTGCGGAATTCAAACGGATCGACGCCGGCGGCATGGGCAAGCTCGTCCATGAAGCTTTCAGTGTAGAAGCCGTGCTGCGTCGCGTTGACCGATCGCCACGCACCAACCGTCTGGTTCGAGACCTGCTTGAAATGGCGGCGCGCGACATTGGGCATCGTGTAGAAGAAGGGCACTTCCTTCGATGCGTCTTCCGGCTGCGCATAATCGTTGCGCCAGGCGGACACCTTGCCGGTCTTGTCGAGCGATCCCTTCAATTGCGCCGAGCTTTGCGGGCGATAGGCGCCCTGCGACACTTCTTCCTCGCGCGCCCAGATGAGCTTTACTGGATGATCGACCTGCATCGCCACCTGCGCCACCTGATCGACGATTTCCATGTACATCGGCAGGCGGCGGCCAAAGCTGCCACCGATCAGCATCGGGTGGAACGTTACCTTGTCTGGCGCCAAGCCCGTCGCCGTGGCGGCTGCCATCTTGGAGGCGAGCGGATCCTGCATGCCGCCCCAGATGTCGAGCTTGCCGTCCTGGTGGTGCGCCGTCAGCGCGAAGGGCTCCATCATCGCATGGTGCAGGAAGGGCAGCCGGTACCCCGCCTCGACCAGCTTGGTGCCATCGGCCTTGAACGCCGCGTCGACGTCGCCCGCGCCCGCCGACCCATCGGGCTTGTTGGCGGCGCGCAGCTTGTCTTGCTCGGCAAAGACCGATGCGGTCGACAGGCTGCCATGGCCGCCATCGCTGAATTTTGGAGACAATGCCCGCAACCCTTTGAGTGCGGGCCAATATCCATTGGCGACCACGACCACGGCTGACTCGAGCTTGATGACCTTTTCAACGCCAGGAATGGCCATTGCCGGTGCGGCATCGACCGACACGAGCTTGCCGCCGCGGATCGGCGCGGCGCTCACCGCGGCAACGCGCATGTTGGGCTTGATCACGTCCATGCCATATTGCGCGCTGCCATCAACCTTGGCCGGGATATCGAAGCGCGGCACCGGCTTGCCGATGAAGCGGAAGTCCTTCGCCTGCTTCAGCGCCGGTGCGCTGTTGAGTGAACGCGTCGAGGCCTCGCTTGCCAGTTCGCCATAGCGCAGCGACCGGCCCGATTTGGCATGCGTCACTTTGCTGTCTGCCGTCGTCAGTTCAGCGGCTGGCACGCCCAGACGGCTCGCAGCGGTATCGATCAGCGCCAGCCTTGTCGCCGCGCCGACCACGCGCACCGCCTTTTGCCCGGTAAAGCGCAGCGCAGACGATCCGCCCGTGATCTGCAGGTTCATCGACCGCGCGATCATCGACAGAACCGATGTCGGGATCGACGCGACGACGCCGGGATAGCCTGATATTTCCGCAAGAAAACCGCGCCCGAGCGCGACGTTCGCAAAGGCCGGTTCTGCAGGTGCCGACGCAACCTCGACATGCGCCCAGTCTGCATCGAGCTCTTCGGCCAACATCTGGGCAAGTGCAGTGTTGGACCCCTGGCCGATATCGGTGTGGGGCGAATAAAGGGTGATCTTGTCATCCTCGCCAATGCGCAACCATGTGCCAAAGTTATGGCCATCCTTGCCATTGGTGAGCGCGGCCGCTGCCGAGCGTGCCGATCCATCGGCATATTTGATGGCGAAGATGCCGCCACCCACCACTGCCGCGCCGCCAATCAGGAAAGTCCTGCGGATCATGCCCATCGTCGTGCTCCTCAGGCCTGGCCGGCAACGGCGTGGATCGCCGCGCGGATACGGGGATAGGTGCCGCAGCGGCAGATATTGGTCATCGCTGCGTCGATCTCGTCATCGCTAGGCTTGGGGCTGGCGGCGAGCAGCGCCGCTGCCGCCATCAGCTGGCCAGACTGGCAATAGCCGCATTGCGGCACCTGATGCTCGATCCAGGCCGCTTGTAGTGCGTGGAGCGTGCCATCCGCGCCGCCCAGCCCTTCGATGGTGGTGATCGACTTGCCGGCGATATCGCCGACAGGCACGCTGCACGACCGCATCACCTCACCATCGATATGCACGCTGCACGCACCGCACGCCGCGATACCGCAGCCGAATTTGGTTCCGGTCATGCCGAGCTGTTCGCGGATCGCCCATAGCAAAGGGGTATCGGGCTCAACGGTAAAGCTAACGGGTTTGCCGTTGACGATGGCTTCGATTGGCATCCTGCCCACCCCATTCTGGATACTGATTGGGTTGCGTATAGCAACCTACAAGCTGTCGCGCCATCCGCCCGTAGCATTCTTGCAGGCGGATGGCGCGCAGCCGATCAGTTATTGGTGGCGCTCCCCGCTATTGCCAGCAACGTCGCCCGATCTTGCCGCAGGTCGCGCCCGTCACGGCCGGTCGGCTCGGGGCCGCTGCCCAGGCCCTGCCACAAGGCGGTGTTGAACGCGCTGGTATCGAGCCGATCCTCGCCACTGAAATCCTGCCCCTGCATCGCTGCTGCCCAATAAGCCGCGCTGCGTTGGGGGCGCGCGGACGCCGATGCCGAGGCGACAAATCGGTCCGCCGGGATCGGTAATTGCGTGGCGCGCAGCACATCGGCCGCTGTTGCACGATAGGTCCAGGATTTCTGCGTGAGATCAAAAACATCCGCCATCGGCACCGCCATCGCATCGTTGAGCCCGAGCGGCTCGAGGCCGAGCACCGATTCGATCGTCCGCAGCATGCTGACCGTGGTGTAGCGGGTCGAGACGAGTGCCTGCTGACGGACATAAGGCCCGACGACGAACGCAATGCTGCGGCGGGCATCGACGTGATCGGTGCCGTTCTGCGCATCATCCTCGATGATGAAGATCAGCGTCGAATCCTTGAACTTGCTTTGCGCAACACGCTCGACGACGAGGCCAACCGAATAATCATTATCGGCCATTTGCGTCTCGACGGTGTTCACCCCGTCGATCGCCTTGTCAAAATCACCGAAATGATCATGCGACAGCCGCAGGAGCGTGAGCGAGGGCATGGCGTTTGCCGATTCCTGCTGAGCAAATTCGCGCTGCCATTCAAGCACGCGCCAATAATCAGCCAATCGCTGATCGAAACCGCGGAAATAGGGGTCGCTGCGTCCCGCGAGCGCAGGGACCGCCGGGGTGTAAATGACCTGCTTGTCGCTCGCCGGATCGCGCAGCAACGGCACGTCGCCCGGCGCACCCGCTTCATAGACCGACGCATCGGCGAAGCCGTAGTTGCGCACGCTCAGCCCCGCCCGCAGCGCGGCGTTCCACAAAAAGCCCTGGCCGGGCGCATCGTCCCCATCGCCATCGGGCGCGGTCAACAACGCAGCGCCGGGCAACAGATCATCATCATCGGGAATCGCTGGATTGGCCTTGCGGCGATCGGCCATGGCAAGACCCGTTGCGATGTTGCGATCGGCCTGCTCGGCCTCATAGGACAGCCCGCGCTGCGCGTAATTTACCGGTGCGGTCTTTTCCAGCAGGTCAGGCACGCGGCCAGCCGTCGTCCAGGTCCAGCCGGTGCTCGATTGCTCGCCGCTGTCGTAGAAATTGTCGAGGGTCACGAAATTCTGCGCGAGCGCATGGTGGTTTGGCGAAAGCGGCTTGCCGAGGATGGCGAGATGCGGGTCACCATTGCCCACGGGTAGATCGCCCAGCACCTGATCATAGGTGCGGTTTTCCTTCACGATGAAAATCACGTGCTTGATGCGTGCGCGCACCGCCGCCATCGTCGCCTCGGCCGCGGCCCGCGCCTTGGCATTCCCCAAGCCGATATTGTTCACGACCTGCCTAGTCGTACGGGCAAGCGCGCGCGAATGGGGCATGGGAAACTGGAGCAAACCGGCCTTTTCGAGCTGGAAGATATATTGGTTCGCGGCACCGCAGGCCTTTGGCTGCGCCTTCACGACCGCCAGCTTGGGCGCACAGCCAAGCGGGTTCGGCCCCGGCGGGCTCTTGCGATTGACGACGAACACGCGCCCGCCATCGGCACTGGTCGCAACGGCGGAGGGATACCACCCGGTCGGCACCAAGCCGTCCACCCGCGCGCCAGTCGCGGTCGGCGTCACCATGGCCACGGCATTTGCCCCGCCATAGGTGACGAGCAACCGGTGATTGGGCGTCATCGCCAGGCTGTTGACGTTCAGGCCCTTGGGCAGCACGCCCTGATCAATCGCATCGGGCAGGCCAAGCCGCGGCTCGCCGATCAGCCGATCATCCGCAAGGTTCAGAATCGCCAGACGATCGGCATTATCCTCGGTGGCATAAAGCCGCTTGGTCGCGGCATCGAGCAGCAGCGCGGTTGGTTCGCCGATCGTCGGGATGCGGCGGGCGACCTCGATCCGGTCGCCATCGATCGCCAGCTTCACGAGCTGCCGGTCGCGCGGGGCCGATACATAGGCTGCGGTCGCATCTGCCCACACGACAGCAAAGGGATACTCACCGCCGGCGACCCCGCGCGCGGCGCTATCGATCTTGCCCGGCCGCAAATCCTGCTCGAACAGCACACGCTGCCCCTCAAGATCGATCAGGCTGATCGAATCATTATAGTAATTGGCAACCAGCGCTCGACGGCCATCGGGGCTGACGGCAACGCCTGCCGCCTGCGGTTTGACATCGCCGCCATTGCCGCGCGCATGGCCCAGCTTGATGGCGGGCGTCTTCTCCGCAAAGCCGGTTGCCCCGCGCACGAACACATGGACGTTATCATCCACGCCGCCCGCGACGATGAAGCCATTGCCATCCGGCCGCCAGGCAATCCCCGAATAGCTGTTGATCACCGTCAGCGTCTGGGTGCGGGTCGCGCCCTTGGCATCGATCCGGTAGACGAAGATGAATTGCTGCGATTGCAACAGACTGAGATTGCCCTTGGGATCGTTGACCCGGTTGAAGCCGCTGGTCAGCACGAGCATCTCATCGCGCTTTGGGCTGACGGCGATGGCGGCAGCACCATCGGCGATATAATCGGGCAGCGGGCCGACACGCGTGACCAAAGGCTCGAACCGGGCACCGGGCGCGGCGAGCGGCGTGAGCGTCTGGCCGGTCGGCAGGTGCTGGACCGCGTCCTCGGCAATCGCGGTGACGGGGGTGCCGAGCAACATCGTCGCCGTCAGGGCCATGGTCTTTGTACGTGTCAGCACATCCGGCTCCTTTTTTGTCTGTCGATTTGGGCTGTGGATCGTTGGCATGTCAATGCCATGACAGCCTCGCTGATTGCCGCATCACCACGCGATCGCCTCAACCAAGATCGGACGGATCGATATGCGCATCCGGGCCGGCGGCAAGCACCAGCCGGGCAAGCGCCGGGAGCGACCGCGCGCCGGTTTTCTTCATGATCGCTGCGCGGTGATTGTCGACCGTGCGCTGGCTGATGTTGAGATCAGCCGCGATGTTCTTGCTGGGGTGGCCAGCCAGAACCATGGTCATCACCTCGCGCTGCCGGGCGGTCAGCGCGTCGATCTGGCGAACCGCATCATCATGCCATGCCGCGAACTTGACGCTGTCCCGACCCAGATCAAGCGCGCGATCGATGCTGGCGAGCAGCGCGGCGGCGATGACTGGCTTTTCGATGAAATCAACCGCGCCTGCCTTCATCGCCTGCACCACCATCGGCACATCGCTGCTGCCGGTGATCATGATTGCGGGCAAGGCGTGGCCGCTTTGCTTGAGACGATGCAGCAGGTCGATTCCCTTGATTCCGGGCAGATAGGCGTCGATCAGCAGGCAGGCGGCATGCGTTGGGACATAGGCTGCGAGAAAGGATTCACAGTCGGCAAAATCAACCACGCGGCGGCCATCCGCTTCAAGCAATTCTCTTATCGTCGCGCGCACCGCATTGTCATCGTCCACCAGATAAATCAGCGCGCCCTCAGCATTCGGGTCAGCATCTGGATCACCATCCGGGCCCGATGCGACGGGGGCCTGTGGAACCTCAGGCGACGGGCGATCCGCCAGCAAGCGCTGGATTACATCGAGCAGGGCATCGCGCCTGATTGGCTTGTTGATCTGTACGCAGCCCTGAAGGGCGACGTCGCGCAAGGTTTCGGTCGAGATGTCACCCGTCAGGATGATGATGGGTATCTGACCAAGCTGCGATTTGATCAGCTTGGCGAGCGCCAATCCATCAAGATCGCCCGACAGATTGAGATCACTCACGACAAGATCGGGCACCGCATTGGGTTTGGCGATCAATGCCAGCGCGGTTGCTCCATCGGCGGCCGACTGCACCTGATGCCCTGCCATGGCCAGCGTCTCGCCCAGCAAGGCCAATACATCCTGATCGTTTTCGACGACGAGAATCCGCCCGGCGAGCCCGGGTGCGGTAACAATGGGCGGCGCAAGATGGGCTGGGTCACCAAGCGTCTTTGACCGTTGCCGATCGACCGGCAACGCAATTTCGATGGCGAACACCGATCCCTTGCCCAGCCGCGATCGCACCGTGACCGGGTGACCAAGCAGCAAGCCCAATCGCTGGACGATTGACAACCCGAGCCCAAGACCCCGGCTGCGCTCGCGGGCGGCATTGCCGATCTGATGATACTCGTCAAAAATCGCCTGCAGCTCGGCCTCCGGTATGCCGATCCCGCTGTCCCACACCTCGATCCGCAATTTTCCCTGCTGTTGGCGGCAGCCGACCAGCACCTTGCCCTCGCGGGTATATTTCAGTGCATTGGCAATCAAGTTGCGCAGCATCTGCTTGATCAGCGCGGGATCACTATGGACAACATGGCTGCAGGGCACGATCCGCAACGACAGTTTCTGGGCCTGCGCCTGATCGACAAATTCGGCTTTCGCCCGCGCGAGCAAATCACCCACGATGAAGTCGACCGGTTGGGGGACGATGACGCCCGCTTCGATCTGGTTGATGTCCAGCATCGTGTTGAGCATTGTCGACATGGTGCCCAGGGTATGATCGAGCCGGGTGATCAGCGCATGGGCGCGATCACCGCTGACGACTCGGGCGAGCAACCCCTGCAACAGTGCGAGCGACTGCAGCGGCTGGCGCAGATCGTGGCTGGCCGCTGCCAGAAAGCGGGTTTTGGCAAGATTGGCCCGCTCCGCCTCGCGCTTGACGGATTCGAGCGCGCTGCGCACAGCCTTGCGCTCGGTGATATCAACAAAGGTGATCACAACGCCCTCGATGGCATCATCATGCGCGCGATAGGGCTGCACGCGCCGGACAAACCAGCGCGATGCCGGTGCCGTGATTTCCCGCTCAACCGAGGCATGGCCTTCCAGCACCGCATGCGCATCTTCCGTCAGCCGCGGATCGGCGGCCAGCGCGACAAGGTCTGACAGCGGCCGACCGATATCGCCGGGAATGAGGTTGAACAGGGCCCGGGTCGAGGGCGTGAAGAAGCGGATCTTGAGATCGGAATCGAGGAAAAGCGTTGCAACGTCGGTGCTGTAAAGCACGTTCTGGAGATCGTCGGATGTCGTCCGCTGGCGCTCCAGTGTCTCCTGCAGTTGTCCGTTGAGCGCGGTCAGCTCTTCGTTCAGCGATTGAAGCTCCTCTTTTGAGGTGAGCAGCTCCTCATTGGTGGTCTGGAACTCCTCATTGACCGAGAGCGACTCTTCATTGACCGCGCGGTGCTCCTCGCCGGAAATTTCGAGATCCTGGATGGCGGCTCGCAAATCGGCACGCACGGCCTCTAGCTCATGCTCAAGCTCCGAAATCTCGGATGTCATCGTCGACGCAGATGCCCGGCCGTGACCGGCTTTCGGCACCGGCGTATCGACAAAGCCGATAAGTATGACGTCGTTCCCATTGTAGCGGATCGATCGCAGGTCGATGACAAAGGGAATGCTGTGTCCATCAAGCTTGATGCGGCCGCCCTGCACCACAACGTGCGGCACGGCCGGGCCGACCTTGTCGATCGCATGGCGCAGGCGCGTACGAAGGCCCGGCGTCGCCATCGCCAGCAGATCGTGCGTGGGATATCCCGGTGCCACCCGCAGATAACGCTGGGTTGGCCCGGCAGAATAAAGGCACTCGTTTGCTCGATTGATAAGCACCACCGCTGGGGCGTAATGCGCCGAAATCGCCCGTCGGCAAAACTCGGCCAGCGCCGGCTGCCTGGATGATCCGGGCTCGCTGTCGTCGCTTGATTCCGTCTGCATCAGCGCGCCACCGCCGACGGGAAAGCGAAGGGAGCCGGGGCGACTTTTGCCGGTTTGGCGAAACACGCGCTCGGCCTTGGCAAGTGCCTTGAACTGTCCGGTTGCCTGCCCGATCGTCTCGGCATTGCCCAGCAGCAGAATGCCGCCGTCGTTCAACGCGAAATGAAACAACGCGATCAACCGAGCCTGCGCCTCTGTGCCCAGATAGATCATCAGATTACGGCATGAAACGAGATCGAGCTTTGAAAATGGCGGGTCGGCAAGCACATCCTGTACGGTAAACACCACCACCCCGCGCAGCTCCGGCAGGACATGATACCCTTGATCGTCGTGCGCGAAATGGGCCTTCAGCCTTGCTGCCGAGATATCATTGGCAATCGACGCAGGATATCGCCCGGCCCGCGCGACAGCCACTGCATCGGCATCGACGTCAGATGCAAAGATGCACAGCTTGATGGCGCGCTTGCTCGCTGCAATCGCCTCCAGAAACAGGATACCCAGCGAATAGGCTTCCTCGCCAGTGCTGCACCCCGCAACCCAGATGCGCAGTGGCTGACCATCGGGATGTTTCGCAACGATGTCCGGAATCGTCTTGGTGGCAAGCAGGTCAAAAACCGGCGGATCGCGAAAGAAGTTGGTGGCGTTGATCAACAAATCCTTGGCCAGCAATTCCACTTCGCCCGGATCATCAGCGAGAATGGCGAGATAGCGGGCCATGCTTTGTACCGGCACTGTTGCCATCGCCATCCGGTGTTCGATCCGGCGGCGCAGCGTGCCGGGCTTGTACAGCGCGAAATCATGCGTCGTGCGCTGCCGCAACAGATCGATGATGCGCGGGAGCATCATTTCGGCTGACGGTTCAGGCTCGCCGGTTTCGGTTGTCGGTTCAGCTTGCGCTCCACCGTGTGCGAAATGAGCAAGAATAGCGGCGGGCATGTCTGCCACGTCCAGCACGGCGTCTACCAACCCGGTGGCGATGGCCGCCTGGGGCATGCCATCGAAATCGGCTTCGGCTGCGTCTTGCGCGAGAATAAACCCGCCTGCCTGGCGAATTGCGCTTATCCCCAGGCTCCCGTCGCTGCCCGTCCCCGACAGGATAATCGCAACCGACCGTGCGCCCCCATCTGCGGCCATCGATTCGAACAGAAAATTGATCGGCAGGCGCGCGCCGTGCGGCTCGCTTGGCACCGATAGGCGCAGCGCGCCGCCCCCAACCGCCAGATAATCGCCCGCTGGGATGACATAAAGATGGTCAGGCCGAATCAGGGCATCGTCAATCGCCTCGGCGATAGGCATCCGGGTGTGTTCGGCCAGCAGTGGCCCCATCAGGCTCTTATGCCCGGGGTCGAGGTGCTGGACGATCAGGTACGCCATGCCGGCATCGACCGGCAGCGCCGTTACCAGCTTGGTCAATGCCTCAAGCCCGCCCGCCGAGGCACCAATACCCACAAGGGGGAAATCGCTCGCTAAAGGCGGTTTATCGGTCAAGGTTGGGGCCGGAGCAGCAATGGCTGCTGGTGCTCGCAAAGGGAGCGTCGCCGGCAAACTGCTTTGACTCCGCAAAGGGACTGCCAAGCGCGACAGCGTTTGACGGTTATAGCATCCCAGCCAAGCCGCGTCGATGTTGCCTTATCGCCAGCGACAACCCGCCGACATAGGTAGTTTCCGACAGTGCGCGTGATGCCGGAGGATCGTGTATCGGCTACGGTCGCTGTTGCATCTGAAAGGCCTGTGTGCCGAAGCCATTGTCTATCTTGATTGTGGAAGACGAGATCTTGATTGCCATGCTGCTGGCCGAGACGGTCGAAGTGCTTGGCCATATGGTATGCGCCACGGTGGGCACGCAGGCCGACGCGGTGGCAGCGGCTGCGCAATATCGACCCGATCTGATTATCGCCGATGCCGGCCTGGCCGACGGCAACGGCATCGATGCGATCGCCGCCATCCTCAAAACCCGCTTTACGCCGCACCTGTTTGTCACGGGCGATGTCATGCACGTAAAGGCGCATCGGCCGGACGCGGTGGTTTTGCAGAAGCCATTTTTCGTGGCCGAATTGTGCGCGGCAATCGAAGACGCCCTTAAGGCGCAGCCCAGCGGCTGAAAGCGTTGTCGGCGCACACTTGCCCGCACACAAAGCGCATTTAGATGGGCCGCGCGTACCGTGCGCGCGCCGCCGGATCACGCTCGATCTTCCATAGGTGCAGGAGGCGACCTGTATTGTCTGCAGGCCTTGGTCGGTGATGGTCAAGCATGACGGCTGACCGATGCCTTCTGCATTGTCTACTTTCGGAATCTACCCATAGGCGCGCTCCGGTACGGCAATCGTCGATCCTGAAGCAGCAGCGAGGTGGCTCTCGTTGCTTGGATTGACTACGAACAAGCGCGCTTATCTCTCTGTAAAAGCACTGCTCATTGCGTTCGTTACCGGCCTGAAGAGATATTCGGTCAAGGTTTTTGATCCGGTTTTCACATCGGCCACCACCGTCATCCCAGGCGAAACGGTGAAGCCGAGATCAGCCGAGCCAACATGATCGCTCGAAAGCTTCACCCGCGCCTTGAAATAGCTGCGCCCTTCCTGATCGAGAAACGATGCCGCGGATACATAATCGACTACGCCGGGAATGCCGCCATTGCGGGCGAAATCATAGGTTGCGACCTTGACCGTCACCGGGCTGCCGACCTTGACGTGCCCAATGTCACTGGGCGACAGCCGCACCGTCGCCACCATCGGGCCAGCCTGCGGCACCACCTCGGCGATTACGCCGCCCGCCGGCACGACCTGACGAATGCTGATCGCGGCTAGCCCCTTGACGACACCGGTGATCGGCGCGCGGACCTGCAGGCGCGATGCCTGGTCTTCAAGGCGCTTCACTTCTTGCTCGACCTGCGCAAGCTGGGACGCGATATCGCCATATTGGGTCATCGCATCGGCCCGCAGCCGCTGGTTGATTTCGGCGCGGTTACGACCGGCCTCCTGCACGGCAGCCACGGCACGCTGGCGGCTGCCGACGGTTTCGGCAAGATCACCCTGCAACCGTGCCAGCTCACGCTCGAGCGCTAGGTAGGACAGCGTCGAGATCAGCCCCTTGTCGACCAGCGGTTTGCGCGCCGCCATGTCCTGCTGCAACAGCCGAATTTGCTGGCGCAGCGAGCCTTCACGGCCCGCCAACGCGTTCACGTCGCCACGCCGCCCGGCCGACTGTGAATCGACCACGGAAAGCTGGGCATCGCGGCTTTGTCGTTGCACCTGAAGAATGGTAGCGGCACCGTCGCGAAGCTCGCCGGTCGGATCGGCGCTGAAGCGCGGTGCCCTCCCCTGGCTAAAGGCGATCAGTCTTTCCGTCTGCAGCAATAAAGCAGTCCGGTGCGCGCGTGCCCGTGCAAGATCGGCCTCGACGGCGCCGCCGCTCATCGTCACCAGGACATCGCCCTTTTTGACATGCTGTCCATCGAGCGCGTTGATCCGAGCGACAATCCCACCCTCAAGATGCTGGACCGGCTGCACATGGGCCAATGGTGTAATCTCACCGGGCGCGGAGGCGACTTCATCGAGCTGGACCACAGACGCCCAACCCGCGAAGCCGACAACCAGCAACGACACTAACGCCATCAGCCGACGCGAAATACCGTGCGGCGCCACCTCGCTGAGTACGACCGATCGCGCCAGCAGGCGACGACTTTGCTCAAAATCATTGCCCTCACCACGAACGAGGCTCAGCAACCGTTCCGACAGGCTCGCTGGAGCTCCATTGGCGACTGAACGACCAACACTGGTGCCAAAGCCGCCTGCTGGCTCCGCCTCGAAGATTGGCGGGAAATGGGTCGGGGCATTCATGCTGCCTGTCCTTTGGGCTTGCTCGGGTCGGTGTATCCCCGCATGATTTTTTCGGGCTTGTCGAAGGCAGCAAGCTGCCCCCGGTTAAGCACGGCAATATTATCCGCCATCGCCATGTGGCTGGGCCGGTGCGTGACAAGAAGCACGGTGACTTTGCCTTTCATGCGCTCAAGCAGCCGCGTGAACGCATCGCTACTCACCGGATCGAGGAGCTGGGCTGACTCATCCAACAGGAGGATTTTTGGCTGTTTGGCGAGGGCGCGGGCGATCGAAATTGCCTGGCGCAGGCCTGCACTGTAGCGATCGCGCGAATTCTCGCCCAGATGCGTGTCGAAGCCTTTGGGCATGGCACGGATCGTGTCCAATATGCCGATATCGGCGCAGGCCGCTTCCAGTTCCGCCATTGAGGCAAGCGGATTGCCGAGGCGCAGATTTTGGGTGACTGTGCCGTGGAACAGGGCCGTTTCCTGCGGCACGTAACCGATAGCCTGGCGAAGCTCGATGGGATTGGTCTGGCGGATATCGACGCCGTCAATCAGGATTCCGCCCGCTTGCGGCCGATTGAGCGCGAGCATAAGCGTGAGCAGCGTCGTCTTGCCCGATCCGTTGCCGCCCGTCACCGCAATCAGATCGCCGACCTTGACCGAGAAGCTGACCCCCAACAGAGCCGGATCATTCGCCGCCGAGTAGCGAAAGCTGACCCGATCAAAGGCGATGACGCCAACGATGTTGCGCTTGACCCGGCGCGTCTCGCTCCTGCGGGGAATCTCGGTTGGCAGGCGCATCAGCGCGTTCAACTGACCTGCGGACAATTTGGCTTGCTCGATGCGCGTAAGGGCGAGGAAAAGGCTCTGCATCGGCGATAGCAGCCGCCAGATAAGCGTCATCACCGCAATCATCGCGCCGATCGTCATGTCGCCGTCCACAACGCGCACGACACTCCACGCAACGGCAGCGATGCCGGCGGCGACCATGATCGCCTGGGCGAGTGTCTGCAATAATTGGGTCAGCCGCGTGACCTGGAAGTGCGAATAGGCTGTGTCGCCCGAAATCTGGCTGAAACGCGCCAGCCACTGCGGTTGCAGCGAAAGCTGCTTTACGGCCGCAAAGTTGCTGAACAGATCGAGCAGGAATTGATTGCGCTCGGCGCGTGCGCGCGATGACTTCTGCACCTCGCGCTTCAGCGAAGGGTCGATCAGGATCCCGAGTACCAAATAGATCACCAGCATCACCACCGGCACCCAGACGATGGGCCCCGCAAGCCACCAGATGACGAACAGGAAAACAAGCGTGAACGGCAGCTCCAGCGCGACATTCACGACTGGACCGGTGAACAGGTCGCGGATTGAATCAAACTCGCGCAGCTTGGCCACCTGATTGCCGACCGACGTGTTTTCGATTGCGGCAGGCGGCAGCGCGATCATTTGCTCAAACGTGCCATTCGCGACGATCGCGCCAATCCGGGCACCGACATGCGCGATAATGCGCGCGCGGACCTGGCGCAGCGCCGCATCAATCCCCAGCAGCGCGGTAACGCCCACCCCAAGCATCAGCAGCGTCATGCCGTTATGCGTGGGGATCACCCGATCATAAATCGCCATCATGTAGAATGACATGATGATCACAAAGACATTGAGCAGCCCGGTGATGGCGAATAGCTGCCAGGTTGCGCCTCGAAACCGGTGCACGAGCGCAGACATCCAGTTTCGCGCGCGGAGTTGATTATCGGTATCATCGTTGCTGCGCACATGGGCGCTCGCATAAAGTTGGCCGGAAAGCTCTGCAGGTGCCCATTCGCTCTCGGTGCCATCGATTGGGGACCAGACGCGCCAGCCTGCATCGCCGGGGCCAAGCACAACAACGGGTTGCCCATCGTCACGCACCAGCAACGCCGGCAGCAATCGGGGCTCGATCATGCCACGCCGCACTTTTAGCGCCCGACAAGCATAGCCTAGCGTTGCCAGGACATTCAGCATATCCCCCAGCTCGAGCGTATCGGCAAAATGCGGTAACGCCTCAGTCAAGTCGCGCGGTGAACCACGCCAGCGCAGCGCCTCCAACAAGGGGAACAGGCACGCGGCGAACGGGCCGTTGTTGCAAAATCCGCTCACCGCTTCGTTGCACAGCGCGTCTGCCAGGCGGTTCGGCGCGGCCGCCAGCAGCCGGTCGCCGGGAAAGGCGCTGGCAAGCTCGGCACCCAGGGCACGGGCGTCGCGCATTTCAGGAGCGGAATCACTCATGCCGCCACCTTCGAGCCAGATTGACCTGCCCCGCTTTGCACGCGAACGATGCGTTGATTGTCGATTTCAAAATGCCTGTCGGCGATGGCAAGCAGCGAAGGCCGAAAGCTGACCAAAATGAGCGCAGCCTGGCCCGCATAGGTCGAGAGCAGATCGCGCACGAGCTTGTCACCGGTTTGATCGAGCGCCGCATTTGCTTCGTCGAACAAGATCAGTTGCGGCTTGCCAACAAGCGCGCGCACCATGCCAATCCGCTGAACGACGCCAGCGGGCAGCCCATTAACGCCGCTCTCGCTCACCACCATTTCATAGCCATTGGGCATTGCGGCGAAAAAGCGGTCGAGCCCGAGCCGTGCAGCGAGTTCGAGCCCTTGCTCGAGATTAGCGTCGACATCAAAATTCGTCAGATTGTCGAGAATCGTGCCTTTGAACAATGTGGAGCGCTGGGGAACATAGGCGATATGGCGGCGCAGGGCCTGACGGTTGAAATCGTCGATCGAACGGCCATTAATCAGCAGACTGCCGCCGGTGGGCGAATAATTGCCCATGATCAAGTTGAGCAACGTCGACTTACCGCTGCCATTTGCACCGGAAAGGCCGATCGTCTCGCCACGTTCTATCGACAGCTCGACACCATCAAAAAGAAGCGGTAATTCAGAATCATAGCGGAACGACACGTGGTCCAGTGCGAGGCGGTCGATCGCGTCAATCGGTGCGCTGGAGACGGCTGATTCATCGGGCAGTGCGGTGATCGCCCTGAGATTCTCAACGCCAAGCCTGGTCGACTGAAACCGGTTCCACAGCCCCAATGTGCGCAAAAGCGGCTGAACGGATCGCCCGGCCAGCATCGTTGCTGCGGCCAGCGACCCCACGCTCATCTGATCAGTAATGACCAGGAAGGCCCCGATCCCGCCGACGGTGACCGACGTCATTTGCGAGAAGCCGCTCGCAAAACTCTCCGACAGGCTGCTCAGATAATTCACGCGCCAGCCAAGCGCCGCCTCCTGGGCAATGAGGCGCTCATAGCGGCGCTGGAGTGATCGCTCGATTGCCAGCGCCTTGACGGTGTGGATGCTGGACAGCACCTCGACGATGAAATTGTACCGCCGCCCTTCGAGTTCCTTGCGATCGTGCAGCGCCAGATACAGCGAATTGCCCGTCAGCCAGGCAAGCAGACCATAGCCGGCGACAAGACCGACCGGCACAAATACCAGCCAGCCAGCGATGCAGTAGATCAGCGCCATGAAAATGATCATGAACGGAATGTCGGCAAGCAGCAGCGACATTTGAGGTCCGTAGAAGTCACGAACCGGCTCAATGCTGTTCAGGCGTTCCATATGGACGCCGACGGGCTTGGCCTGCACATCGCGCAGCGGCGCGGCGAGAATTCGGCCGACCAAGGCAACAGAGGTCCGGTGATCGAAACGCGCGCCTTCCCATGCGGTCACCACGGTACGCAGTTGGCGCAGCAAAGCCTCGCACAGCAGTGCGACCACCAAGCCAACGACAAGCAGCGACAATGTGGGGAAGGCAGCGTGCGGGATAATGCGATCAAAAACCTGCAGCATGGCCAATGGCAACGCCATCCCCAGCAGATTGATCATCACGCCAGATAATAGAAACACAGGTTGGAACGCACCCATCTCACGGGTGATCGACATGGTTTCTGCCATGCCTTTTCGCATCGTTCGTGCGCGGCTCGTGCCCTCTGAGTCCGTCGCCACCAAATTACCTTCCTCTTGTTCGACGGCCCACGCGGTCATCGACCGAAAAGCGATCCACTTTCCCTGGCCCATCGAGCCTGTCCGTCTTGTCGCCAACATGCGCGACCGCGCCTTGTCGGGACGATTTGGAACCGTGTCACCGTCACCCTGAAAGATTATGGTTAGTGAAGTGTTAAGGTCAGGCGGCCGGTTATCGTATTCCCATACTCATTATAGGTGCCATTAGTCCGCGCCGGGCATTAATCATTAGTCCACGAAAAGCCGCTACCGTTCCAATGGGGTTTTGCAGTTGCTTGCCACTCTTCGGTGAATGGGCAGCTAATTGTGAGCATGACTATTGGCGAAGATCACCAAAGAAGAAAACGCGGCCAGCAAGGCGGCGTCGCAGCTTGCATTTGACGGCGACAAATCAGCGTCGTCGCGCCAGATCGACAAGGCCGTTGCCACAGCGCAGGTCGCTGTCGCGCCGAATGCAAATATCGACGTCGCACAAACTCATCTCGGATCCCGGACACTGGCGGGCACCGACCTGAAAGAAACGGTTGATCCACTCGACGGCAGCCCAATCAAGCCCGATGACACCCCGCTCGATCAGCCACATCTCGACCGTCCTTCAGCCGCGATCGCGGGGGAGCCGGCCGCCACTCAAGCTGACAATACGCGCGCTGCTTTCATCGACGCAGGCGAAGAAAAAGGAAGCGCGGCGTTTGCCGTCGCAGACCCAACAACCCATCCCTCTGAGGCTGAGGCAGCCCAGCTTAACCTGACTCCGGTGTCGAGACGTGGGCCGGCGCCTGCCACAGCGACCGCAGCCCAGCCCGCGATCGCGTCCACTCCGGCGGCCGCCACGCCTGAGGCCCCAGCCGACGAATCAGCGACGCGGGCGACCGTTGCAGCACCCCAGCAATCGTCTCCGGTCATCACCTCGGGCACGACCGCCTCGTTTGCCGAGAACGCCAGCGGAGCAGTGTACACCGCTACCGCCAACGATGTGGATGCAGGCACCACGCTGACCTACGCGCTGTCGGGTGCAGACGCCGCGCTGTTCGATATCGATGCCGCCACCGGGGTCGTCACGTTCAAGACGTCGCCCGATTATGAAGCGCCCGGCGATGCCGGTGGCAACAATATCTATGACGTGGTCGTCTCGGCCAGCGATGGCACCAACACCACCTCGCAAGCCGTCGTGATCAGCGTTGCCAATGCCAATGAAGGCCCGGTCATCACCTCGGGCACCAGCGCCTCGTTTGCCGAGAACGCGAACGGTGTAGTGTACACCGCCACCGCGACCGACGTCGATGCCGGCACCACGCTGACCTACGCGCTGTCGGGTGCAGACGCCGCGCTGTTCGATATCGATGCCGCCACCGGGGTCGTCACGTTCAAGACGTCGCCCGATTATGAAGCGCCCGGCGATGCCGGTGGCAACAATA
>CAZXBM010000020.1:0-47306 GCA_964638495.1 uncultured Stakelama sp.
GCCGCCCAGTCGCGCGACGATCCGGTGCCATATTCCTTGCCCGCGACCACGACGAGCGGCGTGCCGTCCATCTTATAGCGCATCGCCGCATCATAGATCGCCATCACCTCGCCGGTCGGGATATACTTGGTCACCCCGCCTTCGATGCCAGGCGTCATCTCGTTTTTGATGCGGATATTGGCAAAGGTGCCGCGCATCATCACGTCATGATTGCCGCGCCGCGCGCCATAGGAGTTGAAATCGGCCTTGGAGACCTGATGCTCCTGCAGGAACTTGCCTGCCGGGCTGTCTGCCTTGATCGAGCCTGCCGGCGAAATGTGATCGGTGGTGATCGAATCCGCAAAGAGCGCGAGCGGGCGTGCCTCGATAATGTCGGTCACCGGGGCGGGCGTCATCGTCATGTCGTCAAAATAAGGCGGGTTGGCGACATAGGTCGATCCTGCGCGCCAGACATAGGTATCGGAGCCGGTCACGTCGATTGCCTGCCATTTGGCATCGCCGGCGAAGACATGCGCGTAACGCGCCTGGAACATGCCGCGATCGATATTGGCATCCATGACCGAGCGGACCTCGGCGTTGGTGGGCCAGATGTCCTTCAGATAGACGTCGCTGCCATCAGTCGCCTGGCCGATCGGGGTCGCGACGAAATCAGTCGTGACGCTGCCCTTGAGCGCATAGGCGACCACGAGCGGGGGCGAGGCGAGGAAATTCGCGCGCACATCCGGCGAAACGCGGCCTTCGAAATTACGGTTACCCGACAGAACTGAAGCAGCGACGATATCATTGCCGTTGATCGCCGCCGAAATCTCCGGCGCAAGCGGACCTGAATTGCCGATGCAGGTGGTGCAGCCATAGCCGACCAAATTGAAGCCAACCGCGTTCAGGTCCGCCGTCAGCCCGGCTTTATCGAGATAATCGGTCACGACCTGGCTGCCGGGGGCAAGCGAGGTCTTAACCCAGGGCTTGGGCTTAAGCCCGAGCGCATTGGCCTTGCGCGCGACGAGGCCGGCGGCGACCAGCACCGACGGATTGGACGTGTTGGTGCAGCTGGTGATCGCCGCGATGACGACGTCGCCATCGCCGATATCGTGATCGCGCCCTTCGACAGCGACGCGCGTTGGCCCTGCATGGCTATAAACCTTGGCAAGATCGGCGTTGAACACATCGTCGACCTGGGTGAGGATCACCTTGTCCTGCGGCCGCTTCGGCCCCGCCAGCGACGGCACAACCGTGGACATGTCGAGTCCGAGCGTATCCGTGAAGACCGGATCCGGTGCATCCGCCAGCCGCCACATGCCCTGTGCCTTGGCATAGGCCTCGACCAGCGCAATCTGCTCATCCGTGCGGCCGGTGAGGCGCATATAGGTGAGCGTGGCGTCATCGACCGGGAAGAAGCCGCAGGTCGCGCCATATTCCGGGGCCATGTTGGCGATGGTCGCGCGGTCAGCGAGCGACAGCGCATCGAGGCCGGGGCCATAAAATTCCACGAAGCGGCCGACCACGCCCTTGGCGCGCAGCATCTGCGTGACGGTAAGCACCAGATCGGTCGCGGTGATTCCCTCGGCCAGTTCGCCCGTCAGCTTGAAGCCGACGACTTCGGGGATGAGCATGCTCACCGGCTGGCCGAGCATCGCCGCTTCCGCCTCGATGCCGCCGACGCCCCAGCCGAGCACGCCCAGGCCATTGACCATCGTCGTGTGGCTATCGGTGCCGACACAGGTGTCCGGGTAGGCGATCATGCTGCCATCGGGGGCCTTGGACGACCAGACCGCTTGGGCGATATTTTCCAGGTTCACCTGATGGCAGATGCCGGTGCCTGGGGGCACCACCTTGAAATTGTCGAGCGCCTTCGATCCCCATTTCAGGAACTCGTAGCGCTCATTGTTGCGTTGGTATTCCAGCTCGACATTGTCCTCGAACGCCTGAGGCGTGCCGAACTCGTCTACCATCACCGAGTGATCGATGACGAGGTGAACGGGCACTAGCGGGTTGATCTTCTGTGCATCACCGCCAAGCTTGGTGATGGCATCGCGCATTGCCGCCAGATCGACGACGCAGGGCACACCGGTAAAATCCTGCATCAACACGCGGGCCGGTCGATATTGGATCTCGCGGTCGCTGCGGCGCTCCTGCTGCCAATCGACCAGCGCCTGGATGTCCTCTGTCGTCACGGTCTTGCCGTCTTCGAAGCGGAGAAGGTTTTCGAGCAGCACCTTCATCGAAAAGGGCAGCCGGCTGATATCGCCAAGCTTCGCCGCCGCCTTGGATAGGCTGAAAAAGCTGTAGCTCTGGCCGCCAGCACTAAGCGTGTCGCGCGTGCCGAGCGTGTCCTGTCCGATGGCGGTCATAAGCTGTCCTTCCTTGTTGGCCGTAAGGGGCAGCGCAGCGGCGGCTGGGAACCGCACGCGCACGCGGCACGACCGATGCGTTGCGATGCGGGCCTTAGCAAGCGGGCGCGCACTGTGGAAGGGGTGGGCGCACCCATGGGACGTCGATGGGCGTTGACCGTGCGCACTGACCCAATGTGCGATGCAGCGGCCACCCATTCGATAGCATAACTAGGTCGCAGCAGGCGCGCTCCCCGCCCCTACCCCAATATTTCTGCCACCAGATCCTTGCGGCTCAGCTTGCCGATCATCGTCTTGGGCATCGTTTCGCGTATCACGACGCTGTCGACCTGCTCGACCTTGCCGAGTTGCGGGTTGAGCCAGGCCGCAAGTGCGGCCCCGGTTATCGCAGCGCCATCGTTGAGCGTGACATAGGCGCGCGGGTGCTCTCCGCGGTAGCTGTCGGGAATGCCAATGACGAGCGCCTCCTTGACCGCCGGATGCGTATACAGAACTGCCTCGATCTGGCTGGGGAAGACCTTGAAGCCGCCAACGGCGATCATGTCTTTCAATCGATCAACGATCTTGACGAAACCGTCTGGATCGATCTGGCCGACATCGCCCGTGCGCAGCCATTTGGTGCCAGCATCGTCGTACATGAATACATCGGCATCGGCATCCGGGCGGTTCCAATAGCCCTTCATTACCTGGGGCCCGGCGACCAGAATTTCGCCCGGCTCTCCCTCTCGCACCGGGTGGGCCGGATTTTCCTTGTCCACAAGACGGATTCGTGTGGCCGGCAGCGGCTGGCCGATCGTTCCCGTCTTGCCCTCGCCCAGATAGGGGTTGGCCGAGACGACGCCCGACGTTTCCGACAAGCCATATCCCTCGACAAGACGCGCCTTGGTTACCTGCTCGAACCGGGTCCGCAATTCTGCAGGCAGCGGCGCGCCGCCCGAAATGCACACGCGCAGGCAAGAAAAATCGGTCTTGGCGATGCGGGGATTGTCGAGCAGCGCCTGGTACATGGTCGGCACGCCCGGCAGCGAGGTGGCCCGGGTGCGGGTGATGGCGGCCAGCCCCTGCGCGGCATTGAAGCGCGGCAGCATCACAATACAGCCGCCCGACACCACCGTACGATTGAGCACGCAGGTGTTGGCAAACACATGGAAGAGCGGCAGCACGCCAAGGATGCGATCTTCCATGCCGGGTTCCGGATCGATGGCATTGACCTGACGGGCATTGGCGCTGAGATTTTGATGGGTGAGCATCGCGCCCTTGGGGCTGCCCGTAGTACCGCCGGTATATTGGATCAGCGCGATGTCTCGCTCAGGATCAATCGCGGCGGGCGCGACCTTGCCGTCATTGGCGATCAGCGCTGAGAAAGAAACAATGCGCGGATCTTTTGGCTTGGCGGTGACATCCTTGCGGCTGAACAACCGGTAGAGGATCGACTTGCCAGGCGGCAGCGCGCCCGCCACCGAGCCGACGATCAACCGTTCCAGCGCGCTTTCCTCGAGCACCTCAAGCGCTGCAGGCAGCAGTGCAGATGCGGAAATCGTGAACAGCAGCCTTGTACCCGAATCGGCCACCTGATGCGCCAGTTCGGCCGGCGTATAGAGCGGCGAGAAATTCACCACGGTCGCGCCAAGCTTCAGAATGCCGTAATAGGCAGCAAGGTAATGCGGCACGTTGGGGAGGAAAAGCCCGATCCGGTCGCCTGGGCCATAGCCCAAAGCCTTGAGCCCCTTTGCCACCCGCTTCGCGCCGTCGAGCGTTTCAGCATAGCTATAATGGCGACCCAGAAAATCAATGAGCGGCGCGGCACCCTTGCTCGCCGCCGCTTGATCGAACATCTCGACCATCGACAGAGCGGGGAAGGACCGGTCCCAATCGCCAGGGTGCCGATAGTTGCTACGCCAAACGCTTTCGATATCAATCATTGACAAGCGTGTAAGCAGCGATTGGTGGCCAAGCAACCCGGCTTGCACATGCCGAGCATTAGCAACGCCACTTACCACAGCATTGCTCAAGCCCGTGTCAGGCGAAGCGTTTCGTCGTCCAGGTCACCAGGATTGAGAAAGCCATGACGCCCAGGTCAACCGCAGCGCTCACCTGATGCGGCGTTGGATCAGCCGAGTCGTGAGTCAGCACGCGGATATCCGCTGTGGGATGACGCAGAGTCGTCGCCAGCAATAACACCGCACCAAGAGCAACAGCGATCCGACGATTTCGCATGGCAACCCATTCTCCTCGACGGGAGCAATTTACCTTAAGTTTTGGTGTGCGACAATATCCCGGTCAGGCTGCCAGCGCAAAATCGTTGCGCGCCCGGTCGCGGCCGTCTGCTTTGGCAGCAAACAATGCCCGATCTGCACGGCGATATAGCTGCTTCCAATCGGCCTCGCGCACAATCGATCCCCGGCTTGATCCGATGCTGGCCGTGACGGTAAGATCAAACGGCATACGTTCCGCGCGCAGTCGATCGAGAAACAGGTTCGGATCGATCGCAGAGTCGGCGTGCATGACAATCGCAAACTCCTCACCGCCCATCCGCGCAACGAGTGCATCACGTGGCATTGATGCGCACAGGGCACGCGCAAAGACGCGCAGCACCTCGTCCCCGCCATCATGGCCGATGGTTTCGTTTACGTCCTTGAAATGATCGAGATCGGCAATCATCAGGACTTGCTCGCCGGGGCGGCCGATCGCCTGGGACAGGAATGATCGGCGATTGAGCAGCCCCGTCAACGGATCAAGATCCGCCAAGGCGCGGGCTGCCAGTTCCTGGACCCGGGCATCGTCTCGCTCGCGGCTGAGCAGCCGGATGCGATAGGCGATAGCGAGCGATGACATCAACGCCTCCGCCGTCATCGCCAGGATCGTCGAGTTATCGACCCAGAAATTCCAGCCGATGATGTTGAGCACATTGGCGACGCGGAAACCCGCAAACACGATGGGCGCGGCCCAGCTGATCGCAAAAATCCACAGGAAGTTGCTACCCTGACGCCAGGCCCGCCACAAGATGACCGGAACAATAGCCGCCAGACCAAGAAACGACCAGGCAAACAGCCGGTGGACCATGTAGCTGTACCACGGTGCGAACAAGGCGAACGCCAGCGCACTGCCAATCAACATTGCACAGACGACGATACTGGCAATGGCGAGCGGCCGGGAAAAGACGCGCGGCTCAAAATAGGTGCGGGCAAAGAGCAATGCGCAGGCCGCTGACGTGGCGAGGAAGAGATAGTTGATCCGCAGCCTGTGCACATCGGGCATGGCGGGGAATATCCATGACAGAGCGCCCGAAAATGACGTCGCATAGATCATGAGCGACACTGTCATCAGGCAATAAGCGATCTGGAAGTTGTGGCGCATCGCCCCCCACATCGCGACATTATGGATCAGTAACGCCATGCAGAGCCCGCCGAACGCCGCATAAATCGCCGCCATCATCAAATTGGCGCGCATGCTTTCAGCAATCGTCGCGATGCGTGCGCCGACCAGAATACCGCGAATGTTGCGTGACCCCTCGATATGCCAGAGCAGATCCTTGAGCGGAGTGTTGCGGCCTGGCAGAACGCCCTCGACCATGGCCCCCAACTGCATGTGCTGCGACAGGTTTTCGTTATTGAAGGTCACGGGCACAACCACCCCGTCTACATAGCGCCCATAGACCGTGACGCTCTTTTGCCAGGTGGCGGCAAAGCGAATTGCAGCCGGCGCGAGGGGATCGGCTCGGGCTGGCAACTGCATTGATCGCGCCCAGAAATCGCCGGGGCCAAAGCTGGTTTGCCGTGTCGTGCAATCGAAACGCGCCCTGAACTGGCGAATGGCCTGATCACCGGCAGTCGCCCTCTTGATGCACAGCGCTAGCGGCTTTCCTGCCAGCCCAGCCTGCGCCGATGCGGGCGTTGCCAAGGTCAACAGGCCAAAGGCGGCCACCAATGCGACGATAACGGCCCTCAAGCGACAATGAAAATAGCCATGCATACTGCATCTTTAGCGTAAATTTGCCAAATATTACTTAAAGATGCGGCGAGCGCAGGGTGCCGCGACCCCGCCATCGCCACCAAGGCCTGCCGCCCGACCGGGAGGATCGGGCGGCAGGCGCATTGGCCGCAATCAGCGTGCGACGTTATCGGTGGTGATGGTCGCAATTTGCGTCCGGCCAGTTGCAGCTGCGACGCGGCTGGCAAGCCGACGGCGCGCATCGGCAATCGCCTGATCACGACACGCATCAAAGGCAAGGCCAAGCAATGCCAGACGCCCGTCCCTGATGCCGCACAGCATCTCCGCTGCATGGACAATACGGCGGTCAATTTCAGCGCGACCCGCTTCGGTGTTCAGCTCACCGGGCTTGATGCGAACGATACGGGTGTGATGCTCGGATCCAAGCTGGGCAGAAGCCGGGACCGACGACGTGGCGACAAGCAGGCCCATGACAGGCATGACAAGAGTCTTGATCGACATGAGATTTCTCCTGGGAAGGGGGTGCCCGCAGTCTGTGCCGCGTGGCGGGGCCGCCCTACCCCTCGCCAGAGTCAGGCCGATGACGGGATCGTTTCGGTTGCAAGAATGATCAGCGACGGCTGTGCGGCGGATTGTCGCAAAAGCGACATGTAACGGGCAGCCCGACACGTGAACGAAAAAGGGGCGGCCCATGGGACCGCCCCTCTTGCCAGTGGCCACCGGCCTGCGCCGACGGATTATTTAGCCGGCGCTGCCCGGCCGAGCGACCAACGCCTATTTCGCCTTGACCGATTCTGCCTTGCCCTTCTTCTTGGGCTTTTTGGGCGCGGCCGAGACAATCTCGAACGACAGCGCGCCGTCCTTCAGCTTCACCGTCACCTCACCACCATGGACGAGCTTACCAAACAGCAGTTCCTCGGCCAGCGGCTGCTTGATCTTTTCCTGTATCAGGCGGCCCATCGGGCGTGCACCATAGAGCTTGTCGTAACCCTTGGTGGTGAGCCAAGCCTTTGATTCATCGTCGAGATTGATGTGCACCTGCCGATCTGCAAGCTGCAGTTCGAGCTGGAGGATGAACTTGTCGACCACGCGGGCCACAACCTCGGGCGGCAGATAGCCGAATGGCACGATGGCATCGAGCCGGTTGCGGAATTCAGGCGTGAACATCTTTTTCACCGCCTCCTCATCCTCGCCCTCGCGCGTTACGGCGCCAAAGCCGACCGCCTCACGCGCCATGTCGCTGGCACCCGCATTGGTCGTCATGATCAGGATGGTGTTGCGGAAATCGACGGTCTTGCCGTGGTGATCGGTCAGCTTGCCATTGTCCATCACCTGCAAGAGGATGTTGAACAAGTCTGGATGCGCCTTCTCGATCTCATCGAGCAACAGCACCGAATGCGGCTGCTGGTCGACTGCATCGGTCAGCAGCCCGCCCTGATCATAGCCGACATAGCCGGGAGGCGCGCCGATCAGCCGGCTCACCGAGTGACGCTCCATATATTCGCTCATGTCGAAACGCTGGAGCGGGATGCCCATGATCGAGGCGAGCTGGCGCGCGACCTCGGTCTTGCCAACGCCCGTCGGCCCCGTGAACAGATAATTGCCGATCGGCTTGTCCGGATCGCGCAGACCCGCCCGGCTAAGCTTGATCGCCGACGCGAGCTTTTCGATCGCGGCATTCTGCCCGAACACGACGCGCTTCAGATCGGTCTCAAGCGTGGCGAGCGCCGCGGTATCGTCCTTCGACACCGATTTCGGCGGGATGCGCGCCATCGTCGCGATCACCTGTTCGATCTCCTTGGCGGTGATCGTCCGCTTGCGGCGGCTCGGCGGCACCAGCATCTGCATCGCGCCGACCTCGTCGATCACGTCGATCGCCTTGTCGGGCAATTTGCGATCGTTGATGTAGCGCGCCGACAGCTCGACCGCGGTCTTGATCGCATCGGGCGTGTATTTGACCGAATGATGCTCCTCAAACGCAGTGCGCAGCCCGGTCAGGATCTTGATGGTGTCCTCGATCGTCGGCTCATTGACGTCGATCTTCTGGAAGCGCCGCAACAGTGCGCGGTCCTTCTCAAAGTGGTTGCGAAATTCCTTGTAGGTGGTCGAGCCGATGCAGCGAATCGTGCCGCCCGACAGCGCCGGCTTGAGCAGGTTTGAGGCATCCATCGCCCCGCCCGAGGTGGCGCCGGCGCCGATCACCGTGTGAATCTCGTCGATGAAAAGGATCGCGTCGGGCAGCTTTTCCAGCTCATTGACGACCGCCTTCAGCCGTTCCTCGAAATCGCCGCGATAGCGCGTGCCGGCCAGCAGCGCGCCCATGTCAAGCGAATAGATGACGGCGGGCTTGAGCACCTCGGGCACGTCACCCTCGATAATCTTGCGCGCCAGCCCTTCCGCAATCGCCGTCTTGCCGACGCCGGGATCGCCAACATAGAGCGGGTTGTTCTTGGAACGACGGCACAGAATCTGCACCGTGCGATCAACCTCGGCATGGCGGCCGATCAGCGGATCGACCTTGCCGTTCTTCGCCTTCTCGTTGAGATCGACGCAGAATTGTTTCAGCGCGCTTTCGCCCTTGGCCTTGCCGTCCTGCTTGGCGGGCTTTTCTTCTTCCGCGCCCTTGGGGGTCGATGCCTCTGTCGGCGTACCGCCCTTGCCGACGCCGTGGCTGATGAAGCTCACCGCATCCAGCCGACTCATATCCTGCTGCTGCAGGAAATACACGGCGTAGCTCTCGCGCTCGCTGAACAGCGCGACGAGGACGTTGGCGCCCGTCACCTCGTCCCGCCCCGACGACTGGACGTGGAGGATCGCGCGCTGCACCACGCGCTGGAAGCCGCTGGTCGGCGATGGATCGGTCGCCTGTTCGACCTTCAGCGCTTCAAGCTCAGTGTCGAGATAATGACCGACAGTCGTCTTGAGTTCACCCAGATCAACCCCGCACGACGCCATCACCTTTGAGGCATGCTCATCATCAACGAGCGCCAGCAAAAGATGCTCCAGCGTGGCATATTCGTGCCGACGCGATGACGCGGCTTCGAGTGCCTTGTGCAGCGTAGTTTCGAGCGCGGAGGCGAAAGATGGCATTAGATTCTACTCCATGGGCGCCGTAAAAAAGAAACGGCCCTTTCTAATTATGTCGGGAGACACCGCCCCGGCATCAACCACTTGACAAATTTTCGCCTCAGCCGGGCACCTGGGCGACCGGATCGTCAACGCTTGAATAGGGAATCGGCGCTTGCGCGGTGATTAACGGCGCGCGACATATGATGCCGGGTCCGCTCGATTTCTGCCTCGAGCCCGGCAATGCGCGCGCCAAGCTCCTCGACCGACAGCGGATCGAGATCAAATCGGGCAAGCGCATCCAAGGGATCGCCCGCCCGACGCGGCTGCGTGTCGTCGGGCTCCATGCAGCTAACGTTGACCCGCGCGGCGGGCGTGTCAATAAGGGGAAAGAGCCTTTTTCCATCCAGAAAAGGCCGACAGATCACCCAGGATCAAAAGGGCGACGGACTCGATGACCGCGATTCCCGATAGCATGACTGCAATCGACCCGGAAATGCCGGGCGGACCGGAGGTTTTGACCCCGGTGAAGCGTCCCGTGCCGCAGCCGGGCGCAGGCGAAGTATTGATCAAGGTCGCAGCGGCGGGAATCAACCGTCCGGATGTGCTTCAGCGCAAGGGGCAATACCCCATGCCGCCCGGTGCGCCGTCAATTCTGGGCCTGGAGCTGGCCGGGACAATCGTCGCGCTTGGCGATGACGTGAATGCCGACATGCTGGGCCAGCCGGTGTGTGCGCTGGTCGGCGGCGGTGCCTATGCCGACTATGCCATCGCGCCTATCGGCACCTGCCTTGGCGTGCCAAATTCACTGACGATGGTTGAGGCAGCGGCGATACCGGAGACACTGTTCACGGTGTGGACGAATGTGTTCGAGCGCGGCTATGCCGCCGATGGCGACACCGTGCTCGTGCATGGCGGCACCAGCGGCATCGGCACCATGGCGATCGCACTAGGCCAGATCTTTGGGCTGACAGTGATCGTGACCGCAGGATCAGATGACAAATGCGCGGCGGCACTCGCGCTGGGTGCGGCGCATGCGATCAATTACAAAAGCGAGGATTTCGTCGCGCGGGTGCAGGCGATCACCGGCGGCAAGGGCTGCGCCGTCGTGCTTGACATGGTCGGTGGCGATTATGTGCCGCGCAACCTGCAATGCCTGGCCGACGACGGCCGCCACGTATCCATCGCAGTACAAGCCGGCCTGATGGCGACGATCCCGATCTTCGAGGTAATGCGTCGCCGCCTGACGCTGACCGGATCGACGCTTCGCCCGCGCGACCTGGCGTTCAAATCGCTGGTGGCAGACGAACTGGCCAGGATGGTGTGGCCGCATGTCGAAGCAGGCAAGCTGAAGCCGGTGATCGACAAAACCTTCCCTCTTGCCGAAGCTGCAGCGGCCCACGCCCGGATGGAATCGGGTGATCATGTCGGGAAGATCGTGCTGACGATGGACTAGCTTTCATCGCCGCGGCCGTCTGCATCAATACAGTGCCGATTATCGGCATGACGCATCCCAATTGCGCTGGCAGAGCGCCCCACGCTCCCCTAACATTGCAATAACGGGAGAACGTGGGTGTTTGCGGTTTTGGGTGCATCCGAAAGCATTGTCTTCGTCTCGGCGCTGATTTTGATGATGTTGATCGGCGCGGTCCAGGTGATCGACCTAGGCGGACAGTTCGGCATGGACGCACATGCCGATGTCGACACCGATGCCAATATCGATCTGCTTGCCTGGCTCGGCGTCGGCACCCTGCCGCTGATGATCGTGATCGTCGTGCTGCTCGGGCTGTTCGGCACCGTCGGCCTGATCATCGAGCAAGCGAGCCATGATTGGTTCGGCGCGATGCTGTCGCCGCTGATCGCCGCGCCCGCGTCGCTTATCGTCTCGCTGCCGCTCACGGGCCTCAGCGCCCGCGGGCTGGCGCGCATCCTCCCGCGCGATTTCACCACCGCCGTGTCGCTCGACACGCTGGTCGGTGAAACCGGCAAGATCCTGAACGGACACGCACGCCAGGGCTCCCCTGCAAGAGCCCGCGTAGAAGATGCCCATGGGCAGGCGCATTTCGTGATGGTCGAGCCCAACATGCCAGACCAGATACTGGAAGAGGGCGAAACCATCCTGCTCGTGCGGCGTGAAAATACTGTCTTTTTTGCCATTTCCCGCGGCGATCATCGCTTGCCGCAGCTCGGAGTGTAATCGACATGAACGACCTCGTTACCCAGAGCAACTCGATCCTGCCGTACGTCATTTACCCGGGCGTCGGGCTGATCGTCCTGTTAGTGATCGGGCTGATGCTCGCACGGCTCTACAAGCGCGCCTCGAAGGAGGTCGGGTTCGTGCGCACCGGCTTTGGCGGGGAAAAAGTGGTCATCAATGGCGGCGCGCTGGTGCTGCCGGTGTTCCATGAAACCATGCCAGTGAACCTCAACACGGTGCGGCTGGCGGTTGAGCGCAAGAATACCGATGCGCTGATCACCTTCGACCGGTTGCGGATCGACGTGAAGGCGGAATTCTACGTTCGCGTGAAGCCGGACGAGCAATCGATCGCCACCGCCGCGCAGACGCTCGGCATGCGAACGATGCACCCCGATGCGCTCAAGGAACTGGTCGAGGGCAAGTTCGTCGATGCGTTGCGCTCGGTCGCCGCTGGCATGACGATGGCGCAGCTGCACGAGCAGCGCAGCGAGTTCGTGCAGAAGGTGCAGCAGGCGTCGTCGGTCGATCTGGCGATGAACGGGCTGGAACTCGAGAGCGTCTCGCTGACCGGACTCGATCAGACCTCGATCGAGCATTTCAATGCTAATAACGCCTTCGACGCCGAAGGGCTGACCAAGCTGACCGAGCAGATCGAGCTGCGGAAAAAAGCTCGCAATGACATCGAGCAGGATACCCGCGTGCAGATCGAAACCAAAAACCTGGAGGCCGAGCGGCAGAGCTTCCTGATTGGCCGCGACACCGAATTCGCCCGGCTTGAGCAGGAACGCGAAATCGAAATGAAGCGCGCTGAACAAGCGTCCGAAGTCGCGCGCGAGCAGGCGCTTCGCCAGCAGGAATCGGAGCAAGCGCGGATCGAAGCAAAGAAGCAGGTCGACAGTCAGCAGATCCAGGCCGACCGCGCCGTCAAAGAGGCACAGATTGCGCAAACTCAGGCCTTGGAGCTGGCCCGGCAGGAGCAGCAAATCGCCGTCCAGAACAAAAGCCGTGAAGAAAGTCAGGCGCGGGCCGAAGCGGATGGAGCACGAGCCAAGGCCGTCGCTGCCGAAGAACAGGTGACCACAGCGCGCGAGACAGAAATTGCCGAGCGCCAAAAGAGCATTGAGCTGATCGATGCGGCACGCGAAGCCGAACGGGCAGCAATCGGTGTGAAAGTGCAGGCGGAAGCCGCCAAACAGGCCGCCGCCGACCGCGCAGAGGCGCAGCGGCTGACTGCGGAGGGCGATGCCGAGGCGACCAAGTTGAAGGCAGAGGCAGATCGTATCCGATTTGAAGTCGAAGCAGCCGGTCAACGAGCGGTAAACGAAGCGGCCAATCTGCTGTCGTCCGATACGATGTCGCTGCAGACCAAGCTCGCCTTGTTGAAAGTGCTCCCCGAGATCATCCGCGAGGCGGCCAAGCCGATGGAAGCGATCGACAGCATCAAGATCGTTCAGGTTGAGGGGCTGAACGGGCATGGCGGAAACGGGGGCGGCCAGGACGGCAGCGACCATAATTTGGCCAATTCCGCTGTTTCGGCAGCGCTTCGCTATCGCGCCCAGGCCCCGCTGATCGATGGGCTGATGAAAGAGCTTGGGCTGGACGGATCGTCGCTTGATACACTCACGAAGATGGCGGCGGCACAGCCTCCGGCCATCGCGTCACCCAGCAGCGGCACGGGTAAACTCACTGAAGAGGGCACCCAATGAGCGATCGTTATATCCTCCACGAATATGCGCTATCGGGCAATTGCTACAAGATCAGGCTGACCGCCGCGCATCTGGGGGTCACGATCGACCGGCGGGGATATGATATTCTGGCGGGCGAAACGCGCACGCCGACGTTCCTGCGCGACGTCAACGCCAATGGTCGCATTCCGGTGCTGCAGCTGGAAGATCGCTTCCTGCCGGAGAGCAATGCCGCGTGCTTCTATCTGGCGGATGGATCGCCGCTGATCCCGGCAGATCGGTTTGCGCGGGCAGACATGCTGCGCTGGATGTTCTTCGAACAGTATAACCATGAGCCGAACATCGCAACGATGCGCTTCTGGCGGGCTTTTGTCGGGGAAGCCCAACTGAGCGATGCGCAGCGCGCGCAAATGCCGGCCAAACAGGCGGCCGGCGAGGCAGCGCTGGCATTGATGGATCAGCAGCTGGCGCGATCACCCTTTCTGGTGGGCGACGCCTTCACACTCGCCGATATCGCGTTGTTCGCTTATACCAATGTGGCAGGCGAAGGCGGTTTCGATCTATCACGCTATCGGGCCGTCACTGACTGGCTCGACCGCGTTGCCGCCCTACCCGGCCATGTCGCGCTGGCCGACTGAAAAAACACAAATACCGCCCTTCACGATTCGAAATGTAACATTAAGCCTGCATAGCCGCCGAACCAGCATGTGACTGCGAGGATCGAGCATGGATTTGGCCCAGCTTGTGGTGGATACGGGCGTTGCGGATTTTGCCGATTTTGCCAATTCCAGGCCAGCAATTCCGGAACGCCAGGCAACAACGCGTCGCTCTTTTCGGACAATCTGGATTTCCGACGTCCATCTTGGAACCCGAGGCTGCAACGCCGAGTTGTTGATCGACTTTCTCGATCATGTGGACAGCGAGACGATGTACCTGGTCGGCGATATCATCGACGGATGGCGGCTGAAGAAGAAATTCTATTGGCCCGCCGCGCACAATGACATCGTCTGGCGCCTGTTGAAGCGGGCGAAGCGCGGCACTCGCGTGATCTATATCCCGGGCAACCATGATGAGGTTTTCCGCCAATTTTCCGGCCTCGATTTCGGCGGCATCTCGATCCGGCGCAAGGCGATTCACCAGACGGCGGACGGCCGGCGCCTGCTGGTGCTGCACGGCGATGAGTTCGACGCCATCACGCTTGCGCACAAGTGGCTCGCGCATGCCGGCGATATGGCGTATAACGGCCTCATGGCGCTGAACCGGCTTGTTAATGCGTTTCGCAGGCGCTTTAACTTGCCGTATTGGTCGCTTTCGAAGCACGCGAAGGCTAAGGTGAAGAACGCGGTCGAATTCATTTCGAACTATGAGGAAATTGTCGCACACGCGGCCGGTGTGCGCGGTGTCGATGGCGTGGTCTGCGGGCATATCCACACCGCAGAACACCGTATGATCCACGGCGTGGAGTATTGGAATGATGGCGATTGGGTAGAAGGCTGCACCGCATTGGTCGAGCATTTCGACGGTCGGATGGAGGTACTCCATTGGGCCGACGAAATCGCCGTGCGGGAGCGCGGCAAAATATCGGTCATGGCGGCCTGACGCCGGTGCGCATCGCGATCGTCACCGATGCGTGGAGCCCTCAGGTCAACGGGGTCGTTCGCACGCTGCAATCGGTGCGCACGGAGCTGGAGCGCCAAGGACATGAGGTGCTGGTGATCAGCCCCGAGCGCTTCTATTCGATGCCCTGCCCGACCTATCCCGAAATTCGGCTGGCCTTTGCCCGCACGGCATCGGTCGGCAAGCTGCTCGCCGATTTCAACCCGCATGCCATCCATCTGGCGACCGAAGGCCCGGTCTGCCTGGCTGCGCGGCGTTGGTGCCTGGCGCGGCAATTTCCCTTCACCACGGCGTATCACACGCAGTTTCCCGATTATGTCTCGGCGCGCACGGGCATCGATCCGGGCTGGATCTGGCGCTATATTGCTTGGTTCCACTGGCCGGCACAGGCCGTGCTCGCATCGACCCCCTCGATCGCGGATACACTGCGTGCCCATGGACTGAAAAACATCAGGCACTGGGGGCGCGGCGTCGATCTGTCGATCTTTGGCCCCCATGTGACGCCAGACCCTACGATCGCAGCGCTCGACGGCCCGATCCAGCTTTATGTCGGGCGGGTGGCGATCGAGAAGAATATCGAGGCGTTCCTCGATTCCACCGTTCCCGGCACCAAGGTGATCGTGGGCGATGGCCCGGCGCGCAGCACGCTGCAGGCGCGCTATCCCGACGCGCATTTCCTGGGGCCCAAATTCGGCGACGATCTGGCGGCAGCCTATGCGGCGGCCGATGTGTTCGTATTTCCCAGCAAGACCGACACATTCGGGCTGGTGATGATCGAGGCACTTGCCTCTGGCGTGCCGGTCGCCGCTTTTCCGGTTACCGGGCCGATCGACATCCTGAAGCCCGCCATCGGCACGATGGACGATGATCTTGATGTTGCCATCACCACCGCGCTCACGCTCGATCGCGCTGGATGCGCGGCTTATGGCGAGACGTTCACCTGGGAAGCGAGCGCCCGCCAGTTTCTTGAAGCACTCGCGCCAATCCGGCTGGAGGATGATGAGGCGCTCGCCGCCTGATCGGGCTTGCGGCCAAGCGATGCTTGCTCCCGCCCGCCATCCGCACTAAGTCAATCTTGTGTCAGGCCGCTCCGAAAGGGGCGGCCCTTATTATTTTACGGAGATTTCCCGTGGCTCAGCCGCTCATGCCGCACGCGACCGCTTCCTGGTTGGTCGACAATACCTCGCTCAGCTTTGAGCAGATTGCCGAGTTTTGCGGCCTGCACATCCTTGAGGTGCAGGCGATTGCCGATGATACTGCCGCGACCAAGCTGACGGGTCGTGATCCCGTGCGCGCGCACGAACTGACGCAGGACGAGATCGACAAGGGTCAGGCGGACCCAAATTACTCGCTCAAGATCCTGAAGGGGCCCGAGCAGGTCCGCCGTACCAAGGGACCGCGCTACACGCCTGTGTCGAAGCGCCAGGACAAGCCCGACGGCATCGCCTGGATCATCCGCAACCACCCCGAAATCTCAGACGGGGCGATCGGCAACCTCATCGGCACCACCCGGACGACGATCGCCGCGATCCGTGACCGTAGCCATTGGAACATCGCCAACATCACGCCCAAGGACCCGGTGACGCTGGGCCTGTGTTCGCAGCGTGAGCTCGATGCAATCGTCGCCAAGGCGGCGAAGGCGGCGGGCATCGAAGCCCCCGTCGACAACCGGCTGGAAGGCGACCGCGCCGCGCTTATCACCGAACTGCGCGCCGAACGTGAACAGGCTGCGCGCGATGCCGAAAACGCCGGGATGGAAGAAACCGAACTGGAAGCCCGGGGCTTCGAGGATCCCTTCAAGCGCCGCTGAGGTGGAGGATATCTCCCCCGATGCAGCGCTCGTCGCTGATGAAAGCTTCGTGCCGACCAGCCACAAGGGGTTAACCTATCCGTTCGGCCATGTCGGGCCCGAGCCGCATCAGGTGATGACGGTCGCCGAAGGACTGCGCTGGGTCCGCTTGACGGTGCCTGGCCCGCTCAAGCACATTAATTGCTGGCTGATTGACGACAGCGACGACCGCGGCGACGGCGTGGCGCTAGTCGATACCGGCATGAACCTGCCAGAAGCGCGCGATGCATGGAAGGCCATCAGCAAGGGGCCGCTCGCCGGTGTGCGGATCACCAAGGTGATCTGCACCCATTTCCACCCCGATCATATCGGCCTGGCGGGCTGGATGTGCGACCGTCATGAAGCGCCGCTGATCATGACGCGTGGCGAATGGCTGACGGCACGGATGCTCGCGGCGGATTCGCGCGATGCAGTGCCGGACGAAATGGTCTCGTTCTGGAAGGCAGCCGGCTGGGGCGAAGAACAGATCGCGCAGGGCGTTGCGCGCGGCTGGAGCGGTTTTCGCCGGATCATCACGCAGCTGCCGCTGGGGTATCGACGCATTGCAGATGGCGAAACGCTGATGATCGGCGGCAGGCCGTGGCGGATCGTTGTCGGATCGGGGCACTCGCCAGAACATGCCTGCCTGCTCGACGAGGCACGCGGCTTCCTCATCTCGGGCGATCAGGTATTGCCTCGAATCAGCTCGAATGTGTCGCTTGGCGTGACCGAGCCCACCGCCGACCCACTTGGGGAATGGCTCGATTCGATCGCCAAGCTCAAAAAACTCCGGCACGATCTCATCGTGCTGCCGGGCCACGGCGATATTTTTACCGGCCTGCACGTCCGGCTCGATGCACTCGACCGCGAACATCGCGATCGGCTCGATGAGCTGGCCGTATTCATTGCAGAAGCGCCGCGCAGAGCGGTCGATTGTTTCGGGCGGCTATTCCGGCGTGCGATCGGCCCAGAGGTATATGGCATGGCGACAGGCGAGGCGCTGGCTCATTTACGGCGGCTGGAGGTGGAAGGCCGCGCGGTGAAGCGGATCGCCGACGGCGTCTGGTGGTACGGCTCACCGCAAAGCGCTTGACGCGACTCGGGCGGCTGTGTTCCTTTTTCGTTCCACACAGAGGAGCACCGCCATGTCCGTGACATTCTACACAAACCCCATGTCACGCGGGCAGATTGCGCGGTGGGCGCTGGAGGAAAGCGGCGCGATCTATGAGACGGTGCTGCTCGATTACGAGACGACGATGAAGCAGGAGCCCTATCTGTCGGTCAACCCGATGGGCAAGGTGCCGGCGATCGTCCATGATGGCCGGGTCGTGACGGAATGCGCCGCCATCTGCGCCTATCTTGCCGATGCGTTTCCAGACGCTGGCCTGGCGCCCCTCCCCGCCGAGCGCGCCGATTATTTTCGCTGGCTGTTCTTCGGTGCGGGTCCGCTCGAACAAGCAGTGACCAACCGGGCGATGGGCTTTGCACCGACCGAGGCGCAGCACCGCATGGCCGGCTATGGCAATTACGATCTGGCGGTCGATGTGCTGGAAAAGGCGGTCGCCGCGCACCCCTATATCGCCGGTGACCGCTTCACCGCGGCCGATGTCTATCTGGGGTCGCAAGTCATTTGGGGCGTCGCCTTCGGCACTCTACCCAAGCGCGCGGCGTTCGAGGATTATATTGGCCGTCTCACTGGCCGCGAAGCCTATCAACGCGCCAAGGCGATTGATGAGGCGCTGATCGCCGAGGCTCGGGCGACGGCGGGAGAAACCGCCCCCGCCTGAGCGCGGCGGCGCGTTACTTCATCAGCACCAGTTCCTCGGCCATCGACGGGTGCAGGGCCACGGTATCGTCGAATGCCTGCTTGCTGAGGCCAGCCTTGATCGCGACTGCCGCTACCTGGATGATCTCACCCGATTCCGGGCCGATCATGTGCATCCCGACGACCCGGTTCGAGGCGGCATCGCACACCATTTTGTACAGCGCGCGCTCGTTGCGGCCGGCCAGCACATTCTTCATCGGCCGAAAATCAGAGGTATAGACCCGCACCGCGCCATATTTCTGTTTGGCCTGGCTTTCGGTCAGCCCCACCGCGCCGATTGGCGGGTGGCTGAACACGGCGCTCGGGATGCAATCATAGTCGACGCGCGTCGGCTTGCCGCCGAACATCGTATCCGCAAAGGCTTGGCCCTCGCGAATGGCGACAGGCGTCAGCTGCACCCGGTTGGTCACGTCGCCGACGGCATAAATGCTGGGCACGCTCGATTGGTTGTCGGCATCGACCTTCACTGCGCCGCGCTCGCTCTCGACACCCGCCGCTTCCAGCCCCAGCCCATCGATATTGGGCACGCGACCCGTTGCGAACATCACGCAGTCGACGGTCATCGGCTCCCCGGAGGAGAGCGTCACTTCCAGTGTGCCGTCCGCCTGCTTCTCGATTTTCTGGAAGCTGGTGTTGAACTTGAACTGGATGCCCTTGCTCATCGATATCTGCAGCAACCGGTCACGGATCTGCTCATCATAACCGCGCAACAGGGCATCGCTGCGATTGACCACGGTGACAGCGCAGCCGAATTCGTGGAAGATTCCGGCGAATTCGTTGGCGATATAGCCCGCGCCTGCAATCAGCACCCGCTTGGGTAGCACGGGTAAATGAAACACCTCGTTGGAGGTAATGCCATGCTCGCTGCCCGGAAATTCCGGCAATAGCGGCCGCGCTCCGGTGGCGATCAGGATCTTGCCAGCGGTGACCGTCTTGCCGCTCGCGAGCCGAATCTCGTTCGGGCCAGCAACTTCCGCGCGCTCCAGGATCACCTCGACATTGTGGCTTTCGAGCGTCGTCGTATAGGCGGCGTTTAGCCGATCGACCTCGGCCAGTACATTGTCGCGCAGGCGTGGCCAATCGAACGCGCAATCGGGCACGTCCCAGCCAAAGCGACGCGCATCGGCCAAGTCCTCGGCGAAATGCGCGCCATAGACGAGCAGCTTCTTGGGCACGCAACCGCGGATGACGCAGGTGCCGCCGACCCTGTATTCTTCGGCGATGGCGACTTTGGCCCCATAGGCAGCCGAAACTCGGGCGGCACGAACACCGCCCGAGCCGGCGCCGATCACAAACAGGTCATAGTCGAAATCGGCCATTGGAAATCCTTCATCGTCGCCCTGAAGCGCGCTCAAGGTCTTATAGGGCAGTGCACGGGCAGCTTGTGCTAGCCCAGCGCTCGCTGGATCAAATCGGTCGTCGAGGCATCAAAGTCCAGCCCCCCGCTGCCCGCCGCCTTGGCCATTTCCTTGCCCAGCTCAACGCCGAACTGATCGAACGGGTTGATGCCGAGCAGCACGGCATTCACGAAGGTACGCTGTTCGTAAAAGGCGATGAGCGCACCCAGCGAGCGCGGATCGAGCGATTCGATCAGGATGGTCGAACTCGGTCGGTCACCCGAATAGGCACGCGCAGGATCGGCATCATTGGCGCGCCCCGCCATCAGCGCCGCCCCTTGCGCGAAGCAATTGAGCAGCAGCTGGCGGTGGTGCTCGTCATCAAGCGCATCGCCCGGCTCGGCCACCGCGACGAATTCCACCGGCACCAGATGGGTGCCCTGGTGAAGCAACTGAAACACGGCATGTTGCGCGTCGGTGCCAACGCCGCCCCAAGTGATCGGCGCGGTCGCGCGGCCCACCGGCTGGCCATCGATCCCCACGCTCTTGCCGTTCGATTCCATCTCGAGTTGCTGCAGGTAGCTTGGCAACAGCCGCAGCCGCTCGTCATAGGCAAAGGTCGCGCGCGTCTCGGCGCCGCGCGTCTGGGTGTAATAGAGATCGGCAAAGGCGGCGAGCATCGGTGCATTTTCATGCGGGGTGGCCAAGCGGAAATGCCGGTCCATCTCGCCCGCGCCATCCAGCATTTCCTGGAACGCCTCCCAGCCGAGCGCGATCGCGGCCGGAAAGCAGATCGACGACCACAGCGAATAGCGCCCGCCCACCGACTCGGCAAAGGGCAGCACGCGGGTTTCGTCGACGCCCCATTCCACCGCCTTGTCGGGCGCCGCTGTCAGCGCGATCACCCGACCATAGGGGTCTGCCACGCCATCTTCGCGCATCCATTGCAGCGCGCTGTTGGCGTTGAGCAGCGTCTCGGTGGTCGTGAATGTCTTGGAAGCGACGACGACCAGCGTCGCCGAAGGATCGAACCGCGCGAATGCCTCTTCCAACGCGCATCCATCGACATTGGAGACGACGGCAACTTCATAACGGTCCTCGTCACGGCCCAGCGCATCGATCAGCAGATCAGGGCCCAGCGCCGATCCGCCAATGCCGATGTGGAGCACATGCGCGATCGGCCCCAGCGCTTCCGCCTCGATCGCGTCGATCAGCGCGCGCATGCGGGCGTGGAGCATCGCCGCGCGGGCGACGGCTTCCTCGCTGCCCTCGCCTCGCTCGGCGCTATGCTCGGCAGCGCGCCCCTCGGTCGCGTTGATGGGGGCGCCCGAGAACAGCATTTCGCGCTTGCCGGCCAGATCCTGCGCGCGGGCGAGCTGCTCGAACGCGGCGACCGCCTCCGCTGTGAGATGGGTTTTGGACCAATCGAAATGGATGCCCGCGACATCGACGCCGAACCGACCAACGCGATCAGCATCGGCGGCAAACAGATCGACAAGGCGGGGCGCGCCGAGCGAGTCAATCGAGTGCCAATCGGGAGCGGGCATGAGCATTCCTCCACTTGTCGTCTATCGCCGCTGCTCTAGCGCCGTGCGCGCGCGCCTGCCACCTGAAACGCCCGGCTTGACGCGGCAACCCTGCCTGCGCAAAGCCGATGCATGACCGAAACGCCCAGCGACCCGCCGAAAAAGGCCAGCCTTCGCTCCGAGATGCGCGAGACGACGTGGTTTCTGCTGCGGCTGGTGATCATCGTCGGCATCATCCGCAGCTTCTTTTTCTCCCCCTTCAACATCCCATCCGAATCGATGCTGCCGCGCCTGCTGGTCGGTGATTACCTGTTCGTGTCAAAATGGAATTATGGCTATTCTAGCTACAGTCTGCCCTTCAGTCTGCCGCTAATCCCCGGCCACATCCTGGCACGGTTGCCGGCGCGCGGCGATGTCGCCGTCTTCAAGGCACCGCCAGGCAACAGCGATGATTATATCAAGCGGGTTATCGGCCTGCCGGGCGACACCATCCAGATGCGGCGCGGTCAGCTGATTTTGAACGGCGTGCCCGTGCCGAAGCGGCGCATTGCCGATTTTACCGTGCCGATCACCCCCAATTATACCTGCTCGCTTGAGTATCAGGATAGCGTACGGGGCCAGCCAGTTTGCCGCTATGCGCAATATCGCGAAACCCTGCCGAGCGGTGTGAGCTACAATGTGCTCGATCGGGGGCAGACCGCGGCTGATGACACCGGCGTGTATAGCGTGCCTGCCGATCATGTCTTCATGATGGGCGACAATCGCGACGACAGCGCCGACAGCCGCTTTCCGCCCGTGGTTGGCCAGGGCATCGGCTATGTGCCGACCCGCAATCTGGAGGGCAAGGCGCTGTTCATGTTCTTCTCCACCGACGGCACCGCAAACTGGTTCCTGCCCTGGACCTGGTTCACTGCCGCTCGCGTGGATCGGATCGGGAACGGCTTTTGAGCGGCGGCGCCTCGCGGGACGTGGCCGATGGCGACCGGGCACTGAGCGACTGGCTTGGCACCACCCTCGGCCAGCCACCCCAAAACAGGGCGATGTACGAGCGCGCGTTGACGCATGGCAGCCAGGCCGCTGCCAATTACGAAAGGCTCGAGTTTCTCGGCGATCGGGTGCTTGGTCTCGTCATCGCCGAATGGCTGTTCGAGCTGTTCGAGGGCGAGCCCGAGGGACAATTGTCGAAACGCCTCAATGCGCTGGTGACTGGCCCGGTCTGCGCCAGCATCGCGCGCGCCAATGGCGTGCCCGCCTGGCTGAAGCTGGGCAAGCAGGCGCGTGACGACGGTGCCACTGACAGCGACAATGTGCTCGGCGATGTGATGGAGGCGCTGATCGGGGCGCTGTACCTTGATCACGGCCTGCCCGCTGCGCGCGCTGCGATCCGGCGGCTCTGGGGCGACATCGTCACCACCCAGGCACGCGCGCCGCAGCATCCGAAATCGGCGCTGCAGGAATGGGCCGCCGCGCACAACCGCCGCCCGCCTGAATATGCCATCACCGATCGATCCGGCCCGCACCACGCGCCGCGCTTTACTGTGCGCGTCAGCATCGGCAAGCTAGCGGAGGCGAGCGCCACCGGCACATCGAAACAGGAAGCGGAAACTGCGGCGGCAGCGGCATTGCTGGCGCAGCTCGAGGGATGAGCCTCTTCCCACTCGATCCCGTTCGCCCTGAGCTTGTCGAAGGGTCGTCCTTTTCTTTTCAACAGTCGCCCATGCAATGACGTTCTGGACTTATATGCTCCATTGTCCGGGCGGCCAGTTCTACGTTGGCCATGCCGACAACATCGAACATCGGATCGCCCAGCATAATTCAGGAACCATCGCTGGGTACACAGCCGATCGCCTGCCAGTACAGTTGGTGTGGCATGAGGCATTTCAGACCCGGATCGAAGCGCTAGAGGCGAAGCGACGATTGAAAGGTTGGAGCCGCGCCAAGAAGATGGCGTTGATCCGCGGCGACTGGGCCACCCTCTCGACACTCGCGAAGAAGAAGGACAGTGCTTCGACAAGCTCAGCACGAACGGAATTAGATTGTGAATGACGAAATCCAATCCTGCGGCCTCATCGCCGTCGTCGGTGCGCCCAATGCGGGCAAGTCGACGCTCGTCAATGCGCTGGTTGGGCAGAAGGTGGCGATCGTCAGCCCCAAAGCGCAGACCACGCGCACCCGGCTAATGGGCGTTGCGATTGAGGGCAATACGCAGATCCTTCTAGTCGACACGCCCGGCATTTTCGAGCCCAAACGCCGCCTTGATCGCGCGATGGTCGCGGCCGCATGGTCCGGCGCGGAAGGGGCAGATGTCATCGCGCTTGTGGTGGATGGCAAGGGCGGCATCGGCCCCAAGGTGATGGCGATCGCCGAAGGGCTGAAGCACCTCCGCGAGCCCAAATATCTCATCCTCAACAAGGTCGATATTGCTGAGAAAGAACGCCTGCTCGGCCATGCCAAGCGGCTGAACGATGCCGTGCCCTTCGAGGAAATCTTCTTCGTCAGCGCCAGCACGGGCGATGGCCTGCCCGAGCTGAAGGCCGCGTTCGCCAAGGCGATGCCGAAGGGCCCATGGCACTTCCCCGAAGATCAGGTGTCTGACGCGACCGAGCGGATGCTGGCCGCTGAGGTGACGCGCGAGCAGCTCTATCTGCAGCTCCATGCCGAGCTTCCCTACGCCAGCGCGGTCGAGACCGAGCAATATAAGGAACGCGAGGACGGGTCGGTCGAGATCCACCAGCAAATTCTCGTCGCGCGCACCACTCAACGCGCCATCGTGCTCGGCAAGGGCGGCCAGCGCATCAAGGAAATCGGCGCCCGCGCCCGCGCCGAGCTTTCAACGCTGATGGGTCGACCCGTTCACCTGTATCTTCACGTGAAGGTAAAAGAAAACTGGGATGATGATCGCAATGTGTATCGCGACATGGGGTTGGATTGGGTAGAATGACAAAATCGGTAAAAGCCGCGATCTATCAGGCCGCACCCGTGCCGCTTTGCATTGATTATGGCATTGAAAAGCTGGTCGGACAGATTGGCGAAGCAGTCGATTGCGGCGCTGGCCTGGTCGCCTTTGGCGAGACATATCTTGGCGGCTATCCATTATGGCTCGACGAAGCGCCTGATGCCGCCATCTGGGACCACAAGGGCACGCGGGCGCTGCATGCGATCATGCTCGATCAGGCGCTTCGCAGCAACGATCCCCGGCTCACGCCAGTGCAGGCACTGGTCGACTCATCGGGCATCATCGTGTGTGTCGGCGGCCATGAACGGGTGCGATCGACGCTCACCAACACGCAATATATCTTTCGCCCAAACCTGCCGCCATTGCTCCACCGCAAACTGGTGCCAACGCATGGTGAACGCTTGATCTGGGGCCGCGGCGATGGATCGACGCTTGACGTCCATGCAGCGCCATGGGGCAATATCGGCCAGCTGATCTGCTGGGAGCACTGGATGCCGCTCGTCCGCGCGACAATGCATCATGCCGAGGAGGCCGTGCATGTCGCGGCCTGGCCGACCGTGCGCGACGTCCACCTCACCGCCTCTACCCATTATGCGTTTGAGGGCCGCTGCTTCGTGCTCGCAGCCGGGACGATCCAGCACCGTGACGATTTGCTCGATGGGCTGGCGCGTGTCGGCGGCGATGCCGATGCGAAGGCGCTGCTGATGTCGATGCCGGAGGGGCAGCTGCAATTCGGCGGAAGTGCCATCATCGCGCCCGACAGCACGATCCTGGCGCTGGCAGACGCCGACGCCGCTTTGTTGCTTGCCGATCTCGATATGTCGGCAATCGGCCGTGGCCTCGCCGCGCTTGACACCGATGGTCATTATGCGCGGCCCGACATCTTCGAGCTGCGTGTCGATCGCCGCGCCCATGCTGGCGTTGTCGATGTGGGCGATGGCATGGCCGCGCACGCCAATCGCCCGCGCGACTAGCGCGCCTTCGGACAGAGCAGTCGGCAGGCTGTGAAAAGTTGGTGGACAGGGCTGGATTCGAACCAGCGTACGCTTGCACGGGCAGATTTACAGTCTGCTGCCTTTAACCACTCGGCCACCTGTCCATGGGCGCCTCAAAAGCGAGGGGTGCCAATGCCTATCCGCTCGGGTGCTGTCAACGGGTAGCATGCCAATCCGCTTGTTCTGTGCCGTCCCCTACCGGGGGTGGGTTGCGTCTGCCCCGCGTGGCGCATAACCGGGGGACGACTGCAATTTGCTCATCAGCCGGGGGATTCCATGCGCCGTACGTTGTTGCTTGCCGCTACTGCCATAACCATTGCCGGGCCCGCATTGTCCCAAAGCGTCGATCGGACCGCCGTCGCCCAGATTATCGATGAAGGCACCAATCACAGCGAAGTGATGGTCACCGCTGAATATCTGGCCGACATTATCGGCCCGCGGCTCACCAATTCGCCCGCCATGCGCAAGGCCGAAGGCTGGACGCAGGAAAAATTCAAGAGCTGGGGCCTCGTCAACGTCCACAAGGAAGCATTTGATTTCGGCAGGGGCTGGTCGATCGAGCATTCCAGCGTGCGCATGATCAGCCCACGCCCCATCCAGCTGACCGCGATCCCGATCGCCTGGACGCCCTCGACGCCAGGCCCGGTCTCTGCCCCGCTAATCGTGGCCCCGCTGGCCAAGGAGCGCGATTTCGACAAGTGGAAGGGCAAGCTGGCGGGCAAGATCGTGATGATCACGCTGCCAACGACCGGCTCCGAGCCGAACACCGCACCATTCAAGCGCTATTCGAGCGAGGAGCTCGCCAAGTTCGATAGCTTCCAGCAGCCGGTCTATGATCCGGAAACCGCCGACCGCCGGATGAAGCGGCTCGATTTCGCCAAGAAGCTGGATGCATTTTTGAAGGCAGAAGGCGCGGTTGCCTATGCATCGCAGGCACGCGCCGATGGTAAGCTGGTCCACGGCGAGGGCTATTTGTTCGGCGTTGGCGAATCGCCGCAAGTGCCGGGTGTCGAAATCGCAGCGGAAGACTATCGTCGGCTCGCACGCCTGCTCAAGGCTGGAATATCGCCGACCGTCGAAATCGATACGAAGGTCGCTTATGATGACAGCGACACCAAGGCCTATAACATCATTGCCGACATCCCGGGCAGCGACCCGAAGGCCGGCTATGTGATGGCCGGCGCGCATCTCGACAGCTGGGTCGCGGGCGACGGGGCGGCCGATAATGGCGCTGGCACCGCAATGATCATGGAGGCTGCGCGCATCCTGAAAGCGACCGGGGCCAAGCCGAAACGCACTATTCGCTTCGCGCTATGGGCGGGCGAGGAACAGGGCATTCTCGGCAGCCTTGCCTATGTCGAGCAGCATCTGGCGACGCGCGGCAGCCCGAATGATCCGCCGCAGACCGGCCTTGGCCGCTTTTATGGCTGGAGCAATCGGTGGCCAATCACGACCAAGCCCGGCTACAATGATCTCGCCGCCTATTTCAACATCGACAACGGATCGGGCAAGCTGCGCGGCATCTATGCCGAGAACAACCCTGCGGTAGTGCCTATCTTCCGCGAATGGCTCGCGCCCTTCGCCGCGATGGGGGCGACCAATGTGGTGTTCCAGAAGACGGGCGGGACTGATCACGTCTTTTTGCAGGCGGTAGGGCTGCAGGGCTTCCAGTTCATCCAAGACCCACTCGATTATTTCCCGCGCACGCACCATACCAGCCTCGATACCTTCGATCACCTCAAGGGTGACGACATGCGCCAAGCATCGACGATCCTCGCCTCGTTCCTGCTGAACGCCGCCAATGCCGATAAGGCGCTGCCCAAGCCGCCGCTGCCGACCAAACCGGCGGTGACGGACCCCTATAACTATTCAAACGACGACGAGGATTAATGGCAAAGCGCGGTCACAGGCCATCCCAGGCACCGGCTGGACACCCCCGTTTCTGGGGTCGTCATGCAGTAACGGCGGCGCTCGCCAATCCCGAGCGCGTCGTCCGCAAGCTATGGGCAACGCGCGAGGCCATGGCGACCCTCGACATTCCCCCGGTCATCCCGATCGTGTTCGCCGAGGTGACCGATCTGGCCCGCCTCGTACCCTCCGACGCGCCCCATCAAGGGCTGGTGGCAGAGGTGGATCCGCTTGAGGATATCTGGCTGGGCGATCTGCTGCAGCAAGGTGCCAACGATAAACGGCCATTGCTGGTGCTCGATCAGGTAACCGATCCGCATAATGTGGGCGCGATCCTGCGATCGGCGGCCGCCTTCGATGCGCTGGGTATCATCACGCAGGACCGCCATGCGCCGCCCGAATCGGGCACTGTCGCGCGCGCTGCATCGGGGGCGCTCGAGCTGGTGCCGTGGGTGCGCGTGGTCAATCTATCGCGCGCGCTCGACGAGATAGCAGAGGCCGAATTCTGGCGAATTGGCCTGACCGGCGAGGCACCGATGGCACTGGCCGAGGCGATCGGCGGCGGCGGTAAGACTGCACTGGTGCTCGGCGCCGAGGGCGAAGGCATGCGCCGCAATACTGAAGAGCATTGCGACGTGCTCGCCAGGCTGCCGATTTCCCCGCGCGTTGAGAGCCTCAATGTGTCGAACGCGGCAGCCATCGCCCTTTATGCGGTGGCAACGCGCAGTTGAGGTAACGCGTTCAAACCCTGTATTGTCATTGCGAGCACAGCGAAGCAACCCAGCGCGCCGCACGCGAAAAGGCTGGATTGCTTCGCGGCGCTTGCAATGACGATCCAAGAACAACAAAAACCGAGTCTAGAGCATCGTGCGTTTAATGAGACCCGTTCGCCCTGAGCTTGTCGAAGCCTGTCCTGAGCGACTGCCGCAGGCAGGCAGTCGAAGGGGGCTGCATTTTCTTCGTGCCGCAGCTGATGCCGCTCGAAGAACAAGGCAGGGCTTCGACAAGCTCAGCCCGAACGGAGAACGGGTGAGTCAAAATTAACGCACGGTGCTCTAGCCCCGCTCAGTCCTCCGCCGCCACCGTCACCCGCAGGCCGTCGAGCGCATCGTTGAACGGGATCTGGCAGGACAGTCGCGAATTGGCGTCGCGGTCTGACGTGCTGTCGAGCAGATCGTCCTCGTCCGGGCTCATCTTGGGCAGTTTGGCCGCAAATTCCGGGTCGACATGGACATGGCAGGTCGCGCAGCTGCAGCACCCGCCGCACAGCGCCAGGATTTCATCGATGCCCGCATCGCGGATCACTTCCATCACTGAAAGACCGGCCTCACCTTCGATGGTGCGTTCTTCCCCATTGCGCATGACGACGGTAAGCTGCGGCATTCTATCCTCCACGACGCGGTTGTCGCGCTCACTAGCCGCCTTGGGCGGGCGATTTCAAGGGAACACTCGATGGGCCTGACCGCCGACCAATTGACCGAGGCCATGGATGTGCTGGCCGCCCGCGAACCAGGCTTTGCCGCTGGCCTTGGCAGGGTCGGCTATCCGCCCCCGCGTATCCGCGAGCGCGGCTTTGCGACGCTGCTGCGCACCATCATCGGCCAGCAAGTATCGACCAAGGCTGCGCAAAGCGTGTGGAACAAGCTGGAAGGGCTGGTCGGCAGCCTCGATGACCCAGGCAACATCGCCCGCGCGAGCGACGAGACGCTGCGCGAGGCTGGCCTCTCGCGCCAGAAGGCCGGCTATGCGCGCAGCCTGGCGAGCGAGGTGACGAGCGGAAACCTCGACCTGCAAAACCTGCCCGCCGACGATGAGGAGGCCATCACCGCACTCGTCCGCATCAAAGGCATCGGCCGCTGGTCGGCAGAAATCTATCTGCTGTTCGCAGAAGGCCGCACCGATATCTGGCCGGCGGGCGATCTCGCGGTGCAAATTGAGATCGGCCGGCTGCTGGGCCACACCGAGCGCCCCAGCGAAAAACTATGCCGCGAGCTGGCCGAGGTATGGCGCCCGCATCGCGGCGCAGCGGCGATCTTTGCGTGGCACCATTACGGCACCGAGATGCAAGTGATCTGACTGTTTACCGGACCGGGTGCCAAATCTGAGTCTGGCACAGAAAGGCGATGCAGCCCTTCACTTGCAGCGTGCCATCCGGCTGGCGCTTCATATAGCTCTTATATTCGCGGCCCGCCTCGGGGCTGTAGATGCGGCCTTGCCAGTCCTTGCCGGCATCGATGAAGTTCGCGAGGATCTGCAGGCCTTCGATCGGGCGATTGTGCTTCGACGGATCGGGATTGCGGAAATCGGTGGTCGGGCCCTTGGGATTGGGCTTCAACACCTTCGTCACCCGCCCGCAAACACCCTTGTCGCATTCGGCGATCGTCACGATCGCCTTGTCGTCCACTGTCAGCCATTGCCCCGTGATCGGCGTGGCGGCATGAGCGGCAGCGGAACCAAGGATCATCAGGGTCGGGGCAAGAGCGGCAATCGCGAATCGCATCGACAAATCCTTGGACGAGTTGGGCAGGCCTTAGCCGATGGGAGTGTATGCATGAATGGGAAATGGACGATCGGCATTATTGGCGGCACGGGCCTGTACGCGATTGACGCGCTTGAGCACCCCGAATGGCGCACGGTCGAGACACCCTTCGGTTCGCCATCTGATCAGCTGCTGTTCGGATCGATCGGTCATGTCGATCTCGTCTTCCTGCCGCGTCACGGCCGGGGGCACCGGATCAGCCCCAGCGAGCTGAATGCCCGTGCGAACATCGATGCGCTGAAGCGGGCGGGGTGCACTGACATTATCGCAATCTCCTCAATCGGGTCTCTGCGCGAGGAGCTGGAGCCGGGCCGCTTCGTGGTGGTCGATCAGTTCATCGACCGGACGGTGGCGCGGCCGTCGAGCTTCTTCACGAGCGGGCTCGTCGGGCATGTGTCGATGGCGGAACCGGTTTGCCCAAGGCTCTCGGCCTTTGCCGCCGAAGCAGTGACCGAGGCAGGCGGCAAGGTGGCAAAGGGCGCGACGTATCTCGCGATGGAAGGGCCGCAATTTTCCAGCCGCGCGGAAAGCCTGCTCTACCGGCAATGGGGTGCCGACGTAATCGGCATGACCGCGATGCCCGAAGCCAAGCTCGCGCGCGAGGCGGAGCTGCCTTATGCGCTGATCGGCATGGTCACCGATTATGATTGCTGGCGCGAAAGCGAGGCCGCGGTGGACGTCGCCGAGGTGATCGAGCAGATGCACAAAAATGGCGATACCGCCCGGAAAACCGTAAGTGCGCTGATCGCCGCGCTGCCGGCGGAGCGGACTCCCTCCCCAATCGATACCGTGCTCGACTTTGCGTTGATGACCGACCCGGCGGTGCGCGATCCGGCATTGGTGGAAAAGCTCGGCGCGATTTTGGCGCGGGTTTCGGCGCGTTAGGTGGAGACAGTCGTTGACACCATAAACGCCCCACATGTTGGATCGGCCGCTGTTGGATTCGCGTAACCTCTCAACCCGCCGGGTGAGCCTGAGCGAGAGTTACCGCACCGTCCGCGTGCCCAGGGGCGCCCCGTTCTGGCGGCGGCTGCTCGCGTTCAGCGGGCCGGGATACCTGGTTGCGGTCGGCTATATGGACCCCGGCAACTGGGCGACCGACATCGCGGGCGGATCGGCCTTTGGCTACCAGCTCCTCTCCGTCATCCTCCTGTCCAACCTCATGGCGATGCTGCTCCAGGCGCTCGCCGCGCGGCTCGGCATCGCGGCCGGGCTCGACCTGGCGCAAGCCTGCCGCCAGCATTACTCAAGGCCCGTCGTCATCGCGCTGTGGGTGCTGTGCGAACTGGCGATCGTCGCGTGCGATCTCGCTGAAGTGCTCGGCACCGCGATCGCGCTGCAACTGCTGTTCGGCCTGCCTTTGCTATGGGGCGTGCTGATCACCGCGTTCGACGTGCTGCTGATCCTGATGCTGCAGCATTGGGGTTTTCGCCTGCTGGAGGCCTTCATCATCGCGCTGCTGGTAGTGATTGCGGGCTGTTTTGCGTATGAAATGGCGGTGGCGCGACCCGATTTTGCATCGATTGCGCACGGTTTGGTACCATCCGTGCAGATTTTGCGTGACCCCGCGATGCTCTACATCGCCATCGGCATCCTCGGCGCGACGGTGATGCCGCATAATCTGTACCTCCACTCATCGATCGTCCAGACCCGCGCCTTCGACACCGACGACGCCGGCAAGCGCCACGCGATCGGCATGGCGACGATCGACAGCACGATTGCGCTTGGCCTGGCGCTGTTCATCAACGCGGCGATCCTGATCCTGGCGGCGGCGACCTTCCACACCGCCGGGCGGCATGACGTGGCCGAGATCGGCCAGGCGTATGAGCTGTTGAGCCCGATGCTGGACGCAGGGGCTGCGAGCGTGGTGTTCGCGGTCGCGCTGCTGGCGGCGGGGCAGAATAGCACGATCACCGGCACGCTCGCCGGGCAGATCGTAGCGGAGGGATTTCTGGACCTGAAAATCCCGGTCTGGGCGCGGCGACTGGCGACCCGCCTGCTCGCGATCATCCCCGCCATCGCCGTGATCGCCGCGATGGGCGACCGCGCCGCGACCGACCTGCTGGTGCTGAGCCAAGTGGTGCTGAGCCTCCAACTCCCCTTCGCCGTGGTGCCGCTGGTGGCCTTCACGAGCGACCGCGCGCTGATGGGGCGGTTTGCGAGCCCGGTGTGGGTGAAGGTGGCCGCGTGGGGCGTGGCGGGGGTGATTATTGGGTTGAATGGGTGGCTGTTGGTGGGGTTTTTGTGAGGGGGAATGAGGATGATATCGGGCCGGTTACGGTAATGCAGCTTTCAATTTGAACGAACGAGACAGCAACGGCGACAGGTTCATAATCGGGGTTTAGATATCGGTGCCCCAGGCGTCTGAGACGCGGCCGGCAACCCACTTGGCAACCGCCGCTGAAACGACCACTCTAACGCCAGCTGGCACCATCAGGCTTTAGACCGCTCAACAGCGCTGAAACCACAGGAAAGCTACAAAGGCATAAACTATCTCAGCTACTCTCGTGGCTGGGCATATCCAATCCGCCAAAGATCCGTGAGTGTCAGATAATTTGCCTTCCTACAGTACGAACTATTTCGGTGTAGACCATACAGAACCAATAGATTAATTCGTCGATACACAGCTTGCAGACGGTTTCTGCTCCGCCCAATTTTACCAGATTAATATTGCGCTCGTCGTTCTTGTAGTGAAACATTCTGTTTCGAAGTGTAACAAACAGGTTCGACATGTCGTTGAACGGCACTTTGAATAAAATATCGCCTTGATCTTCGAAATCCATTGTCGGGACCGTTGGCCTTACCGCAGCATTCAATTCGCTTTTGATTTTTTCAATTAATTCAATGTCATAACCTGCAACTGAAAAATCGAACAATAGGCCATCTAAATTCCCCTGCGTGGCCAGTATCGGAAGGGTCTTCGATAGCACCTTTAAATCACCTTGCTTGCCATCAGAAACAAGAGACTTTAAAAAATTGAAAGACCCTACGAAGTTTTGATGAGATAATGCGTACAACATAGGAAACGCGACAGACGCGTATTCAATAATTCTATATAAATATAAAAAGCTTTCAGTGAAACGTTTCTCTTTACGCGCCACGAGGCATATAACCAGCTCATCTCTGATTGTTTCAAAAAAATTGCTATTACGCGCTCCTACCGTCGTAAGAAGACGCGCATAATCAGCGAGATCAACCTGTGACTCGAAGAGGAGCTTTACCACTCTGGCTACTTTGTGCGCCCGCAGGGGCCTCGTTCGAAGCTCGTTGCGTCGAAGTCGGAAGACATTGCCCTCCTGGTCTTTAACATCGACATTGCCGACGATAATTCTCACTATTTCATGTAGCGCATATCCCTGCTGTCCAAGGCCAAAGGGGTGCTCAGGCGCGCCGTGAATGCTTACCGGCTCAACAAGTTGAAACGATCGCACCGCAATTAGTCGACCATCGTCTTTTCGAAAAAGACTCTGGTTAGCTCGTCGGCATCCGCATCCTGGTAGCGGTCTAGATTAGCAAAGAAGTACATCGAAAGTTCACGCCGAAACTTACCGACGTTTATTTTTGAAACATTGAGCGCCGAAAAAGCGTCTTCGAATGCTTCAGTCAAAATCCTGAAATGCTCTTTGCTTATCACTCTTAATTGGCTGAAGCTTCTTTTGGCACCTACCGCAAAGCCTACTAAGTTATTACCAAGTCGTAGCCAGTCGCGTGCCGTCGAGTCGGCCGAAAATCTTGCCACCTGGTCTAATATATCAGAGAATGATACTTCCGACGTGGTGAGGTCGGAGTCCATGACCTTTCCAACAAGGATTTCATCAAGCTTAGATTCTATAATACGTGAATTCTCGTTATTGACGCTATTGGTTAAAAATGCTGTATACGCAGCAGCAATATCGCTTTTCCTGAAAGCTCCATGGGGCTTTGTGGTCTCGGTGTCCTTTTCGGATACGATAACCATATCTGGGTGATCTATGTTTAGGACGCCCTTAGTTAACATCTCGATTTGATGCCGGGCAGTCATGGGCTTCTGCCCATTGTTGAGAGTGATCATCCGATACAACAAAAGGTCGTAGCGCTCGGCAATGATCACGTTTACGCTGATGCTTCCATCGAGATTGAAGCCAATTTCGTCAGAAGCATCCCGTAGCGTGTTAAGTCTCTGCATGCCGTCTAAAATATAGCCCTCAGATATATTCGCCTCGACAAACGCCTGTATGTTGTCAGCATCAAGATCGCTCGCATGTGCAGGATTAACGAAGGCGAGGGTTATCGGAGGCATTACACAGCCCCGAAGAATATCCGCTTTCAACCGTTCATAAAATTTCTTTCGTTGGACCTTCCGCTGCTCCTCGAACTTATCGATCAGCGGAAACAGGCTCGCGAGGGCATATTTGTAGGTGGTGACGCCGGTTGCGACGACACTGCGAATCACTTCGTCCTTAACGACGCTATAAACGGTAATCATCAAAACCCCGCTCGTTGCCTTCAACCTTTACCTAGAGGCAACCTAGGGCGGCAAGCCCAGCGCTACCAGCGCAATCTAATATCGTGAATGTTGAAGGATGTGTTGAGCGTCGGATCTGCAGAAAGTTTTAGAAATTGAACTCGAAGGATTAAATCACGGGTTTGGCGTGGACGGGGGCATGTGAACGGTTTTCACGGTTCCCAGACTGGAAGCTTACCTCGTTGAGGTTCTCACCTGGAGCGGATAACCTCCTGTTTGTGCACACGCCTCGCCCTTAGTCAGCGACAAATCTTGAGACCGCGCTTTGCCTCGTCGAGCGACTGTTAATGGGACGCAAACTAGCCGTTTCACCAACCCCCTACCGCCTCACGCCCGCAATCGCCGTGCGCTTCTGCCGCCCCCAGGTCTCGCGGCCCGTCAGCACCCTGTACCAGCCCTAGGCCGCGCCGGCGTGGCGGAGCAGTTGGAGGGTGAAGGGGTCCAGGATGGCGGCGATGCAGGCCGACTGGCTGCTCCGAGATTGCATTGGGTGCCGGATCGCGCGCCGTGACGGGGCGCTAGAACGAGGTCCAGTCGTCGCTGTCGCCCGTGGCACCGGCCATCACCGGTGCCGCCCTGGCGGGCGCGGGGGCCGGGGCGGGTGTGGGGGTAGACCGTGGTCGATAAGTGTTTGTGGGGGCGGGGCGTGCGGCGGCGGATGCCCGTGGCGGTTGCTGATAGGATTGCCCGCTGCTCGTGCGGCTGATCGACGCTTGGCCGATATCGAATCGGGCGGCTTGCTGTGACAGCGCGGTGACTTCCGACGTCAGCTTGCGTGCGGCGGCGGAGGTTTCCTCGACCATGGCTGCATTTTGCTGGGTCGCCTTGTCCATCGCGTTGACCGCCGCGCTGACCTGGGTGATGTCGGTCGCCTGCGCCTGATTGTCGACCGCGATATCGGCAAGCAGCTTGTGCACTTCGCCGACGTCGCTCGATATGCCGGACAAGGCGCCATCGACCCGCTGGACCCGCTCGACCGCGGTGCCGATATCGGCCTGGGTGGCGGTGAGCTGGTCGCGCGCGCGGCCGGCTTCGTCCTCGGCGCGCATCGCCAGCGCGGAAACGAGATCAGCCACCACGGCGAAACCCCGGCCAGCATCCCCCGCGCGACCCGCCTCAACCGCTGCATTCATTGCCAGAACGCGCGTCTGGAAGGCGATCTTGTCGAGCCCCTCGATCACGCTGTCGATGCCCTTGGCGCTTTCGCTGACCCGGGTCATCGCCTGGACCGCCTCATCGGTGATGCTGCGCCCGCTTGCAACGGTGACCATCGCATCATCGGCCCGGCCAACGGTGCGGCCCGCAGCAATGGCTGTCGCGCGCAGGCGTTCATCCATCTTGGCGATGGCGGCTGATGTTTGTTCAAGATTGGCGGCGTTGGCCTCTGTGCGGCGGGCGAGATCCTCGCTGGCATGGGCGATCTCGGCTGAACCGCTGCGGATCGACGCGGCGCTTTCCGATACCGAGCCGATCAACGTGCGCAGGCTGGTGACGGCGCTGTTGAAATGATGCTTGAGCCCGGAAAAGGGCGACTGGAGATCGTCGGTGACCTCGGCTGTCAGGTCCCCGTCTGCCAAGGATCGCAAGCCCGACCCAAGGCTGTCGACGATCAATTGCGCCTGCGCCTGTTTCGCCGCTTCGGCGTCCACCAACTGATCGCGGAACGCCACCATCGCCTTGGCCATGTCACCGAGTTCATCTTCGCGATCAGTGCCGGCAACCTCCACCTGCAGATTGCCATCGCCAAGCTGCCGCATCGCCCCAGCCAGCTGCTCGATCGGGTGATTGACGTTGCGGGTGGTTGCCCGCACGAAGAAATGGATGGCCGCAACGCACATGGCCAGGATCAGCAAAAGCAAGACGATGGCGACCCGCCCGACGAGCCTTGCCCAATCGGTGGTTTGCTGCGCGGCACCGCTGATGGCGTCCGCCGCTGACGCCATTGATGTTTCGAGATCACGGAACCTATCAAAAAAAACGGGGAGCTTTTGGGTGGCGCTGGCCGGGTCTGTCTCCGAAAGCTGAACGATGTCTGTCGCCATCATGGCATAGGCTTCCATCGGTGCGGCGAGCTTGGCCGTCGCGGCTCCCACCTCGTCCATCCCGCGATACTCTGCATCCGTCGAGATGCGGGCGCGGAGCTCCTTCAGGTGATCGTTGAAATCCTGCATGATATCGTCGCGCTTGAGGCCGCTACGCGGATTTGACGCCTGGATTGCGGCAAGCGCATCGCCGCGAATCGCATCGTGCATCATGTCCGCCATGTCGTGATTGCCGAGCAGCGCTGCGGCCGCTGTCTGCCGCTCAAGCGCGGAAGACTGGACCCACGCCGACACGATGCCAGTGCCACCACACAGGCACATGAGGCTCAATTGCGCGATGCCGATCAGTCGGGTTGTTCGATGCAGTGATTTCTGTTGGGTCGATCGGTTGCGGAGAGTGGCAATCATCAATGGCGTCCCTGCAACAGCGTTAAAATTCCATTCTATATTAGTTGAGGTTTCCTCGGTCGGGTGCGCTTCAATGAAGATAATTCCTAGGCCGGCCATCCTCTGGCCTGTTCTTGTCCTGACCGCAGCTTGGCCTGATCCCGTTCTTTCACAAGCAACGACGACCGACGACGGCCATAGCGCGCCTGTCGCGGAACCGGTGCCAGCCCCTGCCCCCGACCCTGCCCCCGCCCCTGCTCCTGCCCCTACCCCTGCCATAACGGTGAGCGGACGATATGTGCTCGACCTGATGAGCGTCGCAGATGGCGGCGACCGGCGCGGCGCACGCGTACTGGGCAATGTGGAACTGACCGCCGATGGTGACCTGGATCGCCTGATCGGCTGGCGCGGCGCGCGCGTGCGGGTGCATCTGCTCAACAATCATGGGCAAATGTTCAACGATCTGGCGGGCACGCTTCAGGGGGTCGACAATATCGAAGTCAGCGAGCGCCGAACCAAACTCTACGAGGCATGGATCGAGCAACGATTTGCCGGCGATCGCGTATCGCTGCTCATTGGTGAGTGGGACTTGAACACCGAATTCTACCAGAATGATTCCGCCGGCCTGCTGATCGCCCCGGCATTCGGCATGGGTTCGGAATTGTCCGCGACGGGGCCCAATGGCCCATCGATCTTTCCATCGACCGCGCTGGCCGTGCGGGTAAACGTCGCCATTGGGCAGACAGGCTATCTTCAAGCGGCGATCGTCAATGCGCGCGCCGGGGTGCTCGGCGATGCGGCCGGCATCGATTTCAGCATGAACGACGGCGTGCTGTCGATCATCGAGGGGGGAAGCAGGCGCAGCGGCAAGCTGGCCATTGGGCTGTGGCGATACTCAAGACCGCAAGATGATCTGCGCGCGCTCGACGCCAGTGGTGCGCCGGTACGGCGGATCTCGCAAGGGGCGTATCTGATCGTCGAGCGGCGGCTAACGGGCAACGATACGCGCGGCGTGGATTTTTTCCTGCGCGCCGGCATTTCGGAAGGCAGGACAACCGCCTTTCACGGCGGATTCCAGACCGGCGTGCTCTTTCGCGGCCCCCTGGCAGGGCGGCCCGACGGGCAGCTTTCGCTGGGCGTGGCGCAAGGTGTGCTTTCGACCAATTTTCGCGACAATCTGCGCGATGCGGGTGAACGTCCGCAGCCAGCCGAAACGGGGTTTGAGATCACCTATCTGGATCAGCTGACCCCCTTTCTGGCAGTGCAGCCCGATCTGCAATATATTCACCGTGCCTATACCAATGGAGGGTCGCGCGGTGTGCTGGTGCTGGGTGTTCGGCTGATCGCAAGCTTCGGCTGATGGCTGGCCCGCGGCGTTTGCTTATCGCCCCACGCCCTCTATCGCCGTCCGCTTCTGCCGCCCCCAGGTCTCGCGGCCCGTGAGCACCATCCACCAGCCCCAGGTGGCACCTGCATGGCGCAGCAGCTGGAAGGTGAACGGCTCCAGGATGGCGGCGATGATCGCCCAGCCAAGGCCCAGGCCTTCCTGCTGGCCGGTCCAGCGGGCGTAGAGGCGCAGCGACCAGAGGTGATAGGCGAGATCGAAGATGATCTTGGCGATCATCACCAGCAGGATCGGCCAGGCGAGCGTGAACTTGCCGCTCAGCACCAGTACGGCAAGGATGATGAAGGCGGCGATGCCGTAGATTGGCTGGAGTGTATCGAGCGTCTTGACCGGCATTTGGGCGGTGCCAAGCGACCCGAAGCGCGGGTTGCCGATCATGTCGCGGTTCCAATATTGCGTCTGCAGATAGCCGCCGAACCAGCGGCGGCGCTGGCGCAGAAACGCCATCAGCGAGGCGGGCGCATCGGTGCGCGCGGTGGCGGCACCAATGACGCGGACCTTCCAGCCCAGCCCCTTGTCCGTGGAATGGCGGTGGAGGCGGTGGATGAGCTCGTAATCCTCGACGAGGCAGGCGGGATCGAACCCGCCCACCGTGATCAGTGCATCGCGGCGGAAGGCGGCGAAGGCGCCGGAGATGAGCAGCAGGCTATCGACCTGCATCCAGGCATAGCGCGACAGGAAATTGCGGACATATTCATAGGTCTGGAACCACTGGAAGATCCGGCCCGACAGCGAGGGGCCGCAGATGGGGGTGAGCACGCCGGTGGCGGCGACGAGCGTTGACTCGGCCGCAAAGGCTTGGCGCATCGCGGCGAGCGCGTGCGCATCGAGCAGGGTATCGGCATCGACGGTGAGGACGACATCGGTATCCAGTAGCTGGATCGCCTGATTGAGCGCGCGGGCCTTGCCGCCGTGGGGCACGCGCAGCCAGCGCAGCGTGGGGAGGCCGGGGGCGGGATCGCTGATGCTGCCAAGCGCTGGTGGAGTGAGGCCGTAGAGGCGGTGGAGTTCCGCCGGGGTATCGTCGCTTGAGCCATCATCGGCGATGAGGATCAGATCGGGCGGATCGCTTTGCTGGGCGAGGGTATCGATCGTAGTGCCGAGCACGCCCGCTTCGTTATGCGCGGCGATGATGACGCCGAGGGTGGGGCGGTGGGTGGCGGCGGATTCGGCTGGAACGGGTGCGGGTGCGTCGCGCATCAGCTGCCAGGTTTTGGTGCCGGTGAAGATGAGCAGCGCGGTATCATACGCAATGTAGACGATACCGACCGACCAGCTGGCGAGCCCGGTGCGGAAAAACGCCTGCGCCACGAGCGCCACGAACAGCAGCGCCACGCCCCCGGCAATGAGATAGGCGGTAGCGGGCACGCGGCGCGGGGTCAGCCGCGGCGATTGCGCGGCGAGCGTCTGGCTGATCGACGTCATACGCTGGGGCTTATTTCCGATTTCTGATGAACACAGGCTTGCAACGCGCTAGGCTTTGGAGGGTTGTACCACCATAGCACCAAGCGAAATTACGACGGGAAGAGACGATGGATGCACGCCGATATACCAACCTTGCGATCATGCTGCACTGGCTTGTCGCGATTGGGATCATCTTTAACGTGTTCCTGGCGCTGACCTGGGAATTCTACCCGGAGGACGCGATCCGCCCGGCGATCAACCTGCACAAATCAGTGGGCATTACCGTGCTGGGGCTGGCGGTGATGCGGCTGTTGTGGCGCTTTACGCACACCCCGCCGGCGCTGCCGACTGGCTATAAGAAGTGGGAGGTGCATCTGAGCCATGCGACGCATGTGCTGCTCTATCTGATCATCTTTGCGATGCCGATCACCGGCTGGATGCATGATTCGGCGTGGAAAGCGGCGGCCGAGAACCCGCTGACGCTGTACGGCGTGATCCCGTTTCCGCGCATCGGCTATATCCTGAACCTGGACCCCGTGACCAAGGAGCAGATGCATGATCTGTTCGGCGAGTTTCATGAGATTGCGGCCTATGCCGTCTATGTGCTGGTCGGGCTGCATGTGTTGGGGGCGCTGAAGCATCAGTTATTCGACAAGCAGCGCGAGTTGCAGCGCATGTGGTTTAAAGGCGAGCTGGAATAAGCGCGCCGCCGCCCTATGATGCAATTATCCTGGGCGCAGGCGCGGCCGGGCTGTTCTGTGCGCAAGTCGCAGGGCAGCGCGGGCGGCGGGTGCTGCTGATCGATCATGCCGACGCGGTGGGCAAGAAGATCCTGATTTCGGGCGGCGGGCGGTGCAATTTCACCAATATCGGCACGACCCCTGCGCAGTTCCTGTCCGCCAACCCGCATTTCGCCAAATCTGCGCTGAGCCGCTACACCCCCGCCGATTTCATCGCGCTAATCGAGGCGCATGGGATTGCGTGGCACGAGAAGACGCTGGGGCAGCTGTTCTGTGACGGATCGGCCAAGCAGATCGTCAATCTGCTGCTCGACGAATGCGCCAAGGGGCGGGTGGATATCGCGCTGGGGGAAGCGATCCGATCAGTCGAGCATGCGGACGGCTTGTTCCGCGTGGCTTTCGGCGACCGGACCGAGACGGCGCCCGCGCTGGTGATTGCGACCGGTGGGCCTTCCATCCCGCAAATGGGGGCGACGGGATTTGCCTATGATCTTGCCCGGCAATTCGGGCTGAAGGTGGTGGAGCCGCGCCCCGCGCTGGTGCCGCTGACCCTGGGGGGTGAGGAAACGCTGTTCCAATCGCTGTCAGGGGTCGCGACCGAAGTGGTGGCGCGGTGCGGCAAGGCGGCGTTCAAGGAGGCGGCGTTGTTCACGCACCGGGGGTTGTCGGGCCCGGCAATCCTGCAGGTATCGAGCTATTGGCGAAACGGCGAGGCGATCGGCGTGGATTTCCTGCCCGGACGGCCGCGCGACTGGCTGGTCGCGGCGAAACGCGCGGGGCCCAAGGTGACGCTGCGCAACAGTCTGGCCGCGACGCTGCCGTCGCGGCTGGCCGATACGCTGGCGGAAAAACTGCCGCATGGCGGTGAGCTGCTGACCTATACCGACCGCGAACTCACCGACATCGCCGCGCGCCTGGCCGATTGGCGCTTCATGCCCAATGGCAGCGAGGGGTTCGCCAAGGCCGAAGTGACCGTGGGCGGGATTTCCACCGACGGGCTGTCATCGCAGACGATGGCAGCGCGCAAGGTGCCGGGGCTGTACGCGATTGGCGAAGCGGTGGACGTGACCGGGTGGCTGGGCGGCTACAACTTCCAATGGGCCTGGGCGAGCGGCAACGCGGCGGGGCTGGCGCTGTAGCGCGGGGCGCGCAGCAGGGCAGCCGGGACAGCGAACTGGCACCGCGGATGCGCAGCCGCCCGTTTCAGCCCGACCGCTTGTGGGGCGCGATGCGATCAGGGGGCCTGCCGGCTTCAGCCGTTTTTACTGACTGGTCCAGGCGGAAGCCATGGATGCCGATGAGATGATCGAGCACGGCAGGGTATAGCGGGACATTGAAGGAAATACCGGCTTCACCCTGAAGGCACCAGATGGCGGTTGCTTCGATTGCCGCCAAGCCATCCAGCGTCACCCAAATCTTCTGGCCCGGCACGAGCAGCTTATCGTTCACGCGGCAGCCATTTCGAGAAAGATCGAGCAGTTTTTCTGGGCGCGACCTGAAGTGCCGCTCGCGAACGCTGAGGCCAATCGAGATGAAGACCCGCCCCTCATGCCGCCGTTCAACCCATGAAGGCGCTGTCGGAAGATCGCTGGAACCGCCACTTCCGCCAATAAAATCGGGGGTCATCAGGCGACTTATTTTTGATCTAGCGGCCCGGACGTATCGCGGCGCTCGCTCATGCGGCGCTCCGGACCCTTATAGTCTGCGGTGTCGATGACCCGACGCTGCGCAACGCGACGGTCCTGCTGGACGGCGTCATCATGATGGTTTGCCACTTTTAGCCCCCTAAAACAGACCAAGGGCTAGCGAACGTTAATTAAAATAGCGTGAATCATTGCCATCATCCGCCCGTCGCAAACGCACCGCGCACCTTACCTACCGCCTCGCGATAGGGTGCCTGGATCGCCGCAATATCCGCCGCGTAATCGCCGGTCGGATGAAAGACGCCCGCCACGCGGATCGTCTTGCTGCCATAATCGAGCACGGTGAGGATGATGGGGACACCGGCTTTTACGGCGATATGGTAGAAACCCGTCTTCCACTCGCGCGTGAGGCTGCGGGTGCCTTCGGGCGGGATGGCGAGGATCATCGCCTGTTCATTGGCGAAGGCATCGGTCATTGCCTGGACGACATCGTTGCTCGCCGCGCGATCAATGGGGACACAGCCCAGCCACAGGACCAGCCGACCGAACCGGCCTGTGGTGAGGCTTTTCTTGCCCATCCAGCGCAGCGTGACGCGGTAATAGCCCGCCGCCGCCAGCATGTTGATGCCGTCCCAATTGGAGGTGTGCGGCGCGGCCAGCAGCACCGCCTTGGCCAGCGGGGGCCAATCGCCCTGCATCGTCCAGCCGCCGAGCTTGAGATAGGCAAGGCATAGCCAGCGAAAGAGTTCCGAAGCGATGCCGCGATAGCGGCCGGGGCGCGCGGTCCATTCGGTCTTATCGTCCAGCATCGCGTGTCCCCTCCCCCAAGCTGGAGCTGTCTTTCAACTAACTCCCCTCCCCGTTTGGGCTGAGCTTTTCGAAGCCCTGCCTTTTTCTTCGTGCGGCATATCCTGTGGCACGAAGAAAAAGCAGCCCTTCGAAAAGCTCAGGGCAAACGGATTTGGGGTGGCGTCAGCCTGTCTGAAAAACACCTCACGACCGACGTATCACCGTTTGGCGCTCAAGCCGCCACCGATTCCAGCGCTTCGCTTGCTTCCAGCCAGGCGGCCTCGGCCACCGCCAGCTTGACCTCCACCTCGGCGCGGCGCTGGCCGAGTTCGCTCATCGACAGCTTGGCGAGCCAGGGTTCGGCACCCGACGGATCGAACATCGCGCGATCGATCGCGTTGCGCTGGGTGGTGAGTTTTACGACCGCCTGTTCAGCCTCATGCGCGGCTTTTTTTAGCGCGACGGCGCGTTCGCGTTCCGCAGCGGCGGCCTTCTTGTCCTTCTTGCCCCCGCCTTTGGCCGCGCCCTCATTCTTGGGCTGGTTCCGGCCAAGGATGAGATCGGTATAATCATCGAGGCTGCCGGCATATTCCTTCGCGGTGCCGGCGTCGACCAGCACCAGCCGGTCGGCGGTCAGTTCGATCATGTGGCGATCATGGCTGACGACGACGACCGCGCCGTCATAGGCGTTGAGCGCCTGCACCAGCGCCTCGCGCGCATCGACATCGAGGTGGTTGGTCGGCTCGTCGAGGATCAGCATGTGCGGCGCATCGCGCGTGATGAGCGCGAGCGCGAGGCGGGCGCGCTCGCCGCCTGAGAGCTTGCCGACCTTGGTGGTCGCCTTTTGCCCGGAAAAGCCGAAGCGGCCGAGCTGGGCGCGGACGGCGGCGGGCGTTTTGTCCCCCATCAGCCGCTGCATATGCTCAAGCGGGGTATCCTCGCCGTCGAGCTCCTCGACCTGATACTGCGTGAAATAGCCGACGCGCATCTTGCCCGATTTGGTCATGTCGCCATCCATCGGCGCGAGTTGGGCGGCGAGCAGGCGGGCGAGCGTGGTCTTGCCGTTGCCGTTGCGGCCCAAGAGCGCGATGCGATCATCGGGATCGAGGCGCAGATTGAGGCGCTGCAGGATCGGCTTGTCGCCATAGCCGACACTGGCCATATCGAGCGTGACGAGCGGCGGTTTCAGCTCATCGGGGCTGGGGAAATCGAAGCTGAGCGTGGGATCATCGGCCATTGCCGCGATCGGCTGCATCTTCGCCAGCATCTTCTGGCGCGACTGAGCCTGTTTGGCGGTGGAGGCGCGGGCGGAATTGCGGGCGATATAATCCTGCAGCTTGGCGCGCTGCGCATCCTGGCTGGCTTTCGCGGCGGCAAGCTGGGCGGCGCGCTCGGCGCGCTGGCGCTCGAACGAATCATAGCCGCCAGTATAGAGCGTGGTCTTGCCGCCCTCCAAATGGAGGATGTTGTCGACGACATTGTTGAGCAGATCACGCTCATGGCTGATGACGACCATCATGCCGGGATAGGCCTTGAGGAAGCTTTCGAGCCACAGGGTCGCTTCGAGATCGAGATGGTTCGATGGCTCGTCGAGCAGCAGCAGATCGGGCTCGGAAAACAGGAGCGCGGCGAGCGCGACGCGCATCTTCCAGCCGCCCGAATAGCTGTCGAGCGGGCGCTGCTGCATTTCCTCGTCGAAGCCCAGACCCACGAGGATGCGGGCGGCGCGGGCTTCGGCGGTATAGGCGTCGATCGCTTCGAGCCGTTCGTACAGTTCAGCGACGCGGTCCGGGTCGACGCAATGCTCGGCCTCGGCCATCAGTGCGGCGCGCTCGGTATCGGCCTCGAGCACGGTGTCGATCGGGGTCTTGCTGCCGTGCGGGGCTTCCTGCTGGAGATAGCCGATGCGGGTCTTGCGCGGCATCTCGATCTCGCCGTCATCGGCATCGAGCTGGCCGATCATGACCTTCATCAGCGTCGATTTGCCGGCACCGTTGCGGCCGATCAGCCCGACACGGCTCTTCGCCGGCAAGGTCGCGCTTGCACGTTCGAGGATCGTGCGCCCGCCAAGGCGCACCGTGATGCCATTGATATTGAGCATGGGCGCGCGCCTATCACGCCTTGGCCCCAGCCCCAAGGGCGGATTGCAGGTGCGCGGATTATGCGGGGGGCAGAAGGTCATCTACCCAGGCGGGCACCAGCGTGCTGGCCGGGCCGAGGCGGGTTTCGTGGAAATGATGGCTGCCCGCGGAGGGATCGAGATTGAGCTCGATCGTGTGGGCACCGTAATGCCGGGCGAGTTGGACGAAGCCGGCGGCGGGATACACCGCGCCCGAGGTGCCGATGGAAGCGAAAACATCAGCCGTGGCGAGCGCCTGCTCGATGCGCTCCATCTGGTACGGAATCTCGCCGAAGAAGACGATATCGGGGCGCATCGCGGGTTCGCCGCAGGTGGTGCAAGCGGTGCCGGGGGGCAGAGACGCCGACCAGGGTTGACGCCGATCGCAGGCTGCACAGAGCGCGCTGTTGAGCGCACCGTGCATGTGCAGCAGCCGCCGCGCCCCTGCCCGCTCGTGCAGATCATCGACATTTTGCGTCACGATCAGCAGATCGCCGGGCCATTCGGCATCGAGCCGGGCCAAGGCGAGATGCGCGGGATTGGGCGCGACGGTGCCGAGCGCGGCGCGGCGTGCATCGTAGAAGCGGTGGACGAGATCGCGATCATGGGCGAGCGCCTCGGGCGTGCAGACATCTTCCACGCGGTGCCCCTCCCACAGCCCGCCGGGGCCGCGAAAGGTGGCGAGCCCGCTTTCAGCCGAGATGCCGGCGCCGGTGAGGATGACGATGTTGCGGGGTTGGGGCATGCGGCCAGTCTACCTAAGCCCGACGCCTGCTGCAATTTTCGCGCGCTGATTTTCGTGCGCTGGCCGACATGGCCACTGTCCACAGGAGGTGGTTTCTGGCATCGCCAACTTCCAGCTAAGACACACGGAGCAGAACAGTGACGGCGATCGGCATCTTCGGCAGCGCGGGCAGAATGGGCCAGGCAATCGCAGCGTTGCTGGGCGATCACGGGGCCACGCTGGCGGGCGGAATCGACGCGGGTGGCGATCCCGCCGCGATCGCCGCAGCAGCGGACGTGCTTGTCGATTTCACGGTGCCGGGTGCGCTCCCAGCCAACCTCGCCGCCGCGCGCGCGGCCGGCACGCCCATCCTGATCGGCACGACCGGCATCTCCCAGGCGCACCGAGCGCTGGTGGCGGAGGCATCACGCGACATCGCCGTGCTGCAGACCGGCAATACCTCGCTAGGCGTGACGCTGCTCGCAAGGCTGGTGCGCGAAGCGGCCGAACGGCTGGACCTGAGCTGGGACATCGAAATCGTCGAGATGCACCACCGCGCCAAGGTGGACGCGCCATCGGGCACCGCGCTGATGCTGGCGGAGGCCGCCGCCGCCGGGCGCGGGGCCGCCTTCAGCGAGGTGGGCGTGATGGGCCGCGCGGGGCTGAGCGGCGACCGGGCGGAGGGCACGATTGGCCTGGCATCGTTGCGCGGCGGCACGGTGGCAGGTGACCATCAGGTGATCTTTGCCGGCAATGGCGAGCGGATCGAACTGGGCCACCGGGCAGAGGACCGCGCCATTTTTGCGCAAGGTGCCATCACCGCCGCGCTGTGGCTGGCGGGCAAGCCGGCGGGCAGCTATTCGATGGCCGAGGTGCTGGGCCTTTGAAGAAGGCGGACGTCGTCGAGCTTTACAGCCGGCTGGCAGCGGACAATCCACACCCCGAGACCGAGCTCGCCTTTGGTAACCCATATCAGCTCGTCGTCGCGGTCGCGCTATCGGCGCAATCGACCGATATCGGCGTGAACAAGGCGACACGCGCGCTGTTTGCCGAGGTCGACACGCCGGAAAAAATGGTGGCGCTGGGCGAGGCTGGCCTGAAGGAGCACATCAAGACCATCGGCCTGTTCAATACCAAGGCGAAAAATGTGATCGCGCTTAGCGAGGTGCTGATCGCCGAGCATGGGAGCCAGGTGCCCGCCGACCGCGCTACACTGGAGACGCTGCCAGGCGTTGGCCGCAAGACCGCCAATGTCGTGCTGAACGTGGCCTTTGGGGCCGAGACCTTCGCAGTCGACACGCATATTTTTCGCGTCTGCAACCGCACGGGGCTTGCGCCGGGCAAGACGGTGCTGGCGGTGGAATTGAAGCTCGACAAGGCAACGCCCCAACCCTTTCGCGTCCACGCTCATCACTGGTTAATCCTGCACGGCCGATATGTCTGCAAGGCGCGCACGCCCGAATGCTGGCGCTGTCCAGTAATCGACCTGTGCGCCTTCAAGGCCAAGACGCCTGCCCCGCGTGCCGCCCGAGGCAGGGCCGACACCAAGGCCGATACGGGGCCATGAAAGGACCGTCATGCGAGCGATGATCGTTGTTGCCGCCGCAATCGCCGCCGCCATGCCGGTTGCCGCGCGCGATGGGGGCGAGATCCCCGAGGCGACGCCCGACGGGAAGCCCGAAATCTGCATTCCGCTCAGCCGCATCCGCCAATCGCATGTCAGAAGCGACTCGGTGATCGATTTCGAGATGATGGGCGGCAAATATTACCG
>CAZXBM010000021.1:0-45278 GCA_964638495.1 uncultured Stakelama sp.
TCACGACGCCGACATTGTCGGCCTCAAGATTGAGCGCCATGCCCTGCACGCCGTTGGAAAATTCCACCATCTCGCCGGCCTGGACATTGTCCAGTCCGTGGATGCGGGCGATGCCGTCGCCGACCGAGAGCACTTGCCCGGTTTCGGAGACCTGGGCCTCGGTGCCGAACGAAGCGATCTGCTCCTTGATGACCTTCGAGATTTCAGCGGCGCGGATATCCATTGTCTTGAGCCTTAGCCTTTCATCGCGTGCGCGAGGGTATTGAGACGGGTCTTGATCGACGAATCGATCATCTGGCTGCCGATGCGGACGACGAGCCCGCCCAGCAGCGACGGATCGACGGACAGGTCGACGGAAACTTCGCGACCGATCCGCTGGCGCAGCGACTGCTTGAGCGCGGCAACCTGATCATTCGTGAGGGCGTGGGCGGAGATGACCTCCGCCGAGGTTTCGCCGCGATAATTGGCGGCGAGCTGGCGGAAGGCACGGATGATCGCGGGCAGCTGCGCCAGGCGGCGGTTTTCGGCAAGCACGCCCAGGAACTTGGCGGTGGTCTGATCGAGCTTCAGCTGCTTGGCGACGGCGTCGATGGCCTTGGTGGCCGCACCGCGCGCGATAAGGGGGCTGGTCGTCAGCGTCTTGAAATCGGCCGACTGATCGAGCGCTGCGCGCACGGTCGCCAGGCTCTTTTCGACTGTGTCGATCGCTTTTGAGTCACGCGCAAGCTCGAACAACGCCGTTGCATAGCGTCCCGGTAAGCTTGCCTGAATACCGCCGGAAGTCTCCACGCGATCGATATCCTCTTGGGAACAGGAAAATGGGCTCCGCACGAAAACAGGGCGGCAAAGCGCCCCTGATTCCACACAGGGCTTGGGTTGCGGGGCTGCTAGCATCGGTGCGCCAGCGATGCAAGCCGGGTGATTTGGCGCGAACTAACCGCAAGAAAACAACGGTATTCATCGAAATGTCATATTGGGTTAACCATCCATTTTCGTTTTTGGGCGATGAACGCCCTAGCGGAAGAACCATTGGATGCCCTGAATGACCGATGTCTCGTCGAGACTTTCTGCCTGGCTCAACGGGCATGCCGTCTCGATCGGCACCCTGCTGCGCCGGGTGCTGTTTGCGCTGCTGGGCATTCAGGTAATGCTGGCGCTGGCCCTGATGGTCGGCGCGTTCATGACGACAAATACGGTGACCCAGCTTGTCGATGACGGCCTCACGCCGATTGGCGAGCTGCAGCACGTGATGGACGGATACACCACATCGCTGATGACAGCGCAAAAGGTGGTGAGCGGCAACATATCAGCGAGTGGGGCGCTGGCCGTGATCGATGCCGCTCAAGCCAAGAGTGGGACCAGCTGGGATGATTTTCGTTCGCACCGCATTGCCCACCGAAAGGACATCGCCGCCATCGACGACGCCCGCAGGAGCGCCGACACGGCTATCGCCGATCTGCGGATGTTGCTTCAGCAAAACGATAAGGACAGGCTCGGATTCTTCGTGAGCGGCCCGCTTTATGCGGCGATGGATCCGCTGACGGCATCCACTACGGCGCTGATGGAGCAGCTGCGGCAGGAGGCGTGGTCGCGGCAGGCCCAAGTCCGCTACCGTGTGGTGCGGGCGTACGTTATCGTTACGATCCTGATGTTGATGGCGATACTGGTCGGCTGGTGGGGGATGCGCCTGGTGTCGCGCAGCATCACGGGCCCGCTGAGCGACATCGCGGTGGCGACGCAGCGCATTACCGATGAGCAAGCCGACGCTGAAATTGCCGGCCTCGACCGCACCGACGAGATCGGCGATATTGCCCGTGCGCTCGCCTTTGCGCGGCAGCGATCGGTTGATGCGCGGCGGCTTGCGGCGGAATCGCGGCGGGCGGAAGATGCGCTACATCGGCGAGAGATGGACGAGCATGCCGCCAACGCCAAGCGTGCCGCGCACCTGGACGCGCTGTTCGCGCATTTCGAACGGCAAACAGGCGCCGTGGTTGCCCAACTGGAATCAGCCGCGCCGCAGCTGCGCGAGACAGCCGGGGCGATGTCTGGTCAGGCAGCCGAGGCGGAACACCATGCCCTCGCCACCGTCTCGCTTGCCGAACAAAGTGCAGACAGCGCGCGGACGATTGCCCAATCCGGCGCAGCGCTGGCCACTGCCATCGAGGATATCAGCCTGGCCGCCAACCAAGCGCGGCTCGGCGTAAGCGCGGCGCGCGATCGCACCATTGCCGGGCGTGACCATGCCGAATCGCTCGAGGTGCTGGTTGGCGAGATTACCTCGGTGCTCGAATCGATTGCGGCAATTGCCCAGCAAACCAATTTGCTGGCGCTCAACGCCACCATTGAGGCGGCCCGCGCGGGCGCGGCAGGGCGCGGGTTTGCCGTGGTTGCCGAGGAGGTGAAGGGCCTCTCGCGGCAGACCCAGGCGGCGGCAGGCAAGATCGAGTCGCGCCTGGCTGCCGTGCGCACCGCGAGCGACACGGTGCTGGCGACGATCCAATCGATCGACACGCTGGTGGCCGGGCTCGATCGATCGGCGGCGGATGTCGCCGATGCCGTCGAGCAGCAGCGCGACATGACTCGCCGGATCGCCAAGGCGATTGCCGAGGTGGAAGATGGCACCGCCGACGCGGCTGCCAAGACACAGACGCTGCACGAACGCGCCGAGAAATCGCGCGGCACCGCCCATCGGCTCGCAAGCACCGCCGATGGTGTCGCGGGCAATGTCGAGCAGCTGCGCACGCAGATCAACCAGCTGATTACCGACGTCCGAGCCGCCTGATTCGTTTCGATGGGGGGTTTCCTACCGCGCTCGCCACGCTAGAGATTGGTCGTGGCGAACAGGGAGCGCATGGGATGACCGATGGCACGATGACTCGGATGACGATGTCCGACGGGGCCGACATCGGGGTTTACCACGTATCGCCGCCAGGAACGCGCCGCGGCGGGCTGGTGCTGGTGCAGGAGATTTTCGGCGTGACCGAGCATATCCGCGCGCTGTGCGACGAGTATGCGCAGGACGGATATGAGGTGCTGGCTCCAGCGCTTTACGACCGCGAACATCCCGGCTTCGAGGCGGAGTATACTGGCCCCGATTATGCCCGCGCGGTCGAGCTGGCGCGAGAACTCCACCCCTTCGACCTGAGCTTGCAGGACGTACAGACCTGCATCGATGCGCTGAAGGCCGACGGGCCGGTGTTCGTTGTCGGCTATTGCTATGGCGGATCGGTCGCATGGTTCGCGGCGACCCGGCTGACGGGCGTTGTGGCGGCGTCCGGCTATTATGGCAGCCTCGTCCCCGGCACCGCCGACGAGGAGCCGACAATACCCGTCATCCTCCATTTCGGCCGTCACGACACGGGTATCCCGATGGAGGGTGTTGAAAAGGTGATCGCCAAGGCGTGGCCGAATGCGACCGTTTACGTCTACGAGGCCGGGCACGGTTTCAATTCTGACCGGCGCAAGGATTATCACGAAGCCAGCGCCGATCTCGCGCGCGAACGCACGCTGGAGCTGTTCGAGGCGCATGGCGGGTGATGCCTCGCCTCACTAACGCGCCATTGCGCCAGCGGGTGTCATGACAGCCAGGCGATCGACCCGTTCCATCTTGGCGCTGGTCGCGATGATCGTGTTTCTCGATATCGCCGGCATTGGCCTGATCGTGCCGGTAATGCCGCGCCTGATTATCTCGCTGACCGGCGTCAAGATCGACCGCGCGGCGGAGCTCGGCGGCTGGCTGTTATTTGCCTATGCGGTGATGCAATTCGTGTTTGCGCCAGTGATTGGCGGGTTGAGCGACCGGTTCGGGCGGCGACCGGTGCTGCTGTTCACGCTGGTTGCGCTGGGGATTGATTATGGGTTGATGGCCTGGGCCCCGACGCTGGAGTGGCTGTTCGTTGGCCGGGTGATCTCGGGGATCATGGGCGCGACCTTTGCCGCCGCCAACAGCTGCATTGCTGATATCGTCGCGCCGGAAGATCGCGGACGGGCGTTCGGCGCGCTGGGCGGAGCGGGCGCGGCGGGGTTCGTGTTGGGGCCGGGGATTGGCGGGTTGCTTGGCGGGCTCGGCGAGCGGGTGCCGTTCATGGCCGCGAGCGGGCTGGCGCTGGCAGGCGCGCTGGCGGGCTGGTTCGTGCTGCAGGAAACGCTGCCGGTCGAGCGTCGACGTGCCTTTTCCATCCTGCGTGCCAATCCGGTCGGCAGTCTTATCCAGATGGCGCGGGTGCCGCTGGTGCTGGGTTGCCTGGTGGCAATTCTCTTCATGCAGCTCGCCGCGCAATCGCAGCTGGCGACATGGGCTTTTCAGGGCATTGCGCGTTTCGGCTGGACCCCGTTGGTGATCGGGCTGACCATCGCCCTGTTCGGGGTGTTGCTGGTTGTCGCGCAGGGTTTTGCGGTTGGGCCATTGGTCAAGCGATTTGGGGCCACGCGCGTGGCCGTGGCCGGCGCGGCTTGTGGCGTTCCGTCCTATCTCATCCTGGCGACCGCGCCCAATACGGGCACGTTGGTGGTGGGGATGGTGATCGGCGCTGTTACCGGCGTTGCCTTTCCAGCGATGCAGCAACTGATGACCCATAGCGTAAGCGACGATGCGCAGGGCGAGCTGCAGGGGGCGATTGCCAGCGTCGTGAGCCTGACCGCGATTGTTGGCCCGCCGCTGATGACTGGCGTGTTCGGTGCCTATGCGGATGCCAAGGGGCTTTATTTTCCGGGGGCACCGTTCATCCTGTCGGCCATCTTGGTGGGGATCGGCTGGATCGTGCTGATCATCGTGATGACCCGCCACGGCGGCGATGCGGCCGACGCCCACAACGGATCACCTCCGGTTTGAACACCTCTGAAATCTTCCTGATTGCGATGCTGCTGATTTTCGCGGTGCCCTACCTTGTGTGGCGATTGGGGCGGACGGACCATTTTGCGCCGCTGGTCGTGGTGCAGATCATCGGCGGAATCCTGCTTGGTCCCGGCGTCTTGGGGGCGGTGCTCCCCGGCTATTACGCCTATGTCTTCAATCCGCAGGTAATCGGCGCGCTGAACGGTATCGCCTGGTGGGCGGTGATGATCTTTGTGTGGGTCGCCGGAATCGAGCTGGATCTGTCGCAAGCATGGGCGCACCGCGGCGAGACGGCAGCCACCGCTGGCCTTGCGCTGGTCATGCCCTTGCTGTTTGGCAGCGCGGCGGCTGCGTTGATGCTGGCGCTGGGTAGCGGCTGGATTGGCCTCGCTGGCCAGCCCTGGCAAGTCGTGCTGGGGATCGGCATGGCGTGCGCGGTAACGGCGCTGCCGATATTGGTGTTGTTTCTTGAAAAGCTCGACATTCTGCGCGAACCGATCGGCCAGCGTATCCTGCGCTATGCGAGCGCCGACGATGTCGCGATCTGGGGCGTGCTCGCGCTGATCCTGCTCGACTGGGCACGGATGGGGCGGCAGGCGGCGTTCCTGATCGGCTTTGCCCTTGCCAGCATATCGCTGCGCTGGCTGATGGCGCGACTGCCCGAACGCGACCGTTGGTATGTCGGGCTGGTCTGGCTTGCCGGATGCGGGTTTGCGGCGGACTGGTCGGGGCTGCATTTCATGGTTGGCGCGTTCCTGTCGGGCGCGGTGCTCGATGCGCGGTGGTTTGATCGTCGCGCGATGGACGGATTTCGCGACACCATCTTGCTGGCGATCATGCCGGTGTTCTTCCTGAGCACCGGGCTGCGGACGAGCTGGGAGGTCGGCGGTGTAGCAGTGTTCGCGTCGGCGGCGCTGCTGCTCGCGGCATCATTGGTGGGCAAGCTTGCCGGCGTTCATCTTGCCGGCCGCCTGCTGAAGTGGCGGACGGGCGACGCATCCGTGATCGGCTGGCTGCTGCAGACCAAGGCGTTGATCATGATCATCTTTGCCAATGTGCTGCTCGATCGGCAGATCATTACCAGCGCGACCTTCACTGCGCTGTTGCTGATGGCGGTGGCGAGCACGATGCTGACCGTGCCGATCGTGACCCCGAAACTGCGGCGATTGACGGGCGATACCGGGCGGCTTTGAAAGCAACGGGCGGGATGGAGCCGCCCAGCGATGCCCGTATATCGGCTCCATGAGCATCGACACGATCGACCCCGACTCGGCCTGGGCCGCCTTCATCGCCCGCGACCGGCATAGCGATGGCCGCTTCGTGGGCGCGGTGCTGACCACCGGCATTTACTGCAAACCGAGCTGCCCGGCGCGGCACCCCAAGCGCGAGAATGTCGTTTTCTACCGTGATGGCGCTGAAGCGGCGGCGGCGGGCTTTCGGGCGTGTCTGCGCTGCACGCCCGATGAGGTCGGGCGCGACCGGGTGGCGGTGGCGCGCGCGGTCGCGCTGATCGAAGGGGCGGAGGAGACGCTGGGGCTCGAAGAACTGGCGGCGATGGTCGGCTATGCGCCGCATCATTTCCACCGGCTGTTCAAGCGCGCGACCGGGGTGACGCCCGCTGCCTATGCGCGCGGGCTGAAGGCGCAGGCGGCAGCGCAGGCTTTGATGACGGAGGCAAGCGTGACCCAGGCGATTTATGAGGCCGGCTATTCCGCGCCGAGCCGGTTCTATGAGGGGGCTGGCAAGCGGCTTGGCATGACGCCGAGCATCTGGAAGCGCGGCGGGGCCGGGGTGACGATCCGGTGGACCATCGCCGACACAAGCCTGGGGCCGATGCTGGTGGCGGCGACCGACAAAGGGCTGTGCCGCGTCTCGTTTGACGAGGGTGAAGCGGCGCTGAAGATGCGTTTCCCCAAGGCGGAGATCGTGCCGGGCGGCGCGGCGCTTGCCGATCTGGCGGCGCGCGTGGTGGCCAGTGTCGAGAGCCCCGATCGCGACCAGGATTTACCGCTCGACGTGCAGGGCACAGCATTTCAGGAGGCGGTCTGGCAGGCGCTGCGGCACATTCCACTCGGCGAAACGCGCAGCTATGCCGAACTCGCCGTCATTGCCGGTAACCCGAAGGCGGTGCGGGCAGTGGGCACGGCGTGCGGTGCCAACCATGTGTCGATCGTGATCCCGTGTCACCGTGCGCAACGCAGCGACGGTACGATGGGCGGCTATGCTTACGGCATCGACCGCAAGATCGCGCTGCGCAAGCGAGAGGGTGTGGCATGAGCTTTGCGATCAGCGGGATAGACCCCGCGCCGTTCGAGCGACTGTTCGGGCTGCCGGATGAGGCACTGGCGGCAGCGGGGGCGATCCGCGTGATCGCCAATGCCCAGCCGGGTTTTCCGTGCCGCATCACGCTGGCGGATGCAGCACCCGGCGAGGCGCTGCTGCTGGTGAACCATGAGCATCTGCCCGTCGATACGCCCTATCGATCCCGCCATGCGATTTACGTGCGCGAGGGGGCGGTAACGCCGGCCTTGTTTGTCGATGCGGTGCCCGATCAACTCGCCAGCCGGTTGTTGTCGGTGCGCGCCTTTGATGCAGCGGGCATGATGATCGACGCCGATGTGGTCGACGGCCGCGACCTGGCACCGCTTATCGACCGGATGTTCGCTGATCCGGTCGTCGCCTATCTTCATGCCCATAATGCGAAACAGGGCTGCTTTGCGGCACGGATCGATCGCGGCTGATTCCGGCTTTACCGCGGTTGGTCGCTCGCTAAGGGTGGGTGATCACTCGAGGAAACGCCCATGGATGCAACGACGCCCACACCACGCCGGAACAGCCTGGTCCGTCGTATCCTCGACTTTCCGTTGGTCACGCTGATGGTGGCAATCTGCTTTATGGCCGGTGCGAGCGTTGTCGCGACTGGCCTGGCGGCGGTTGTCGGCGCGCGGAGCGATGGGCCCTGGGCGATTGTCGGGGGCAGTTTGGTGGCCGCAGTATTCGTGCTTGCCTATGCGCTGTTCACGCGCTTGGTAGAGCAGCGCCCGGTAAAGGAATTTGCGCTGAAGGGCGCATTGCTGGAATTGCTGGCAGGGCTGATCATTGGCTTTGTCCTGTTTTCGATCGTTGTCGGCGTCATTGCCTTGCTCGGCGGCTATCAGGTGATCGGCACGCAACCGGTGACCGTGCTGGCGCCGATCATTGGCATTTCGATCGTCTCGGGTGTGACCGAGGAGATTATGCTGCGCGCGGTGTTCTTCCGCATCATTGAGGGATGGCTGGGGAGCTGGATCGCGCTCATTCTGTCGGCTGCCTTGTTTGGGGCGCTACACCTCGGCAATCCGAACGCGACGGCGGTCGCGGGCTTTGCCATCGCGATCGAGGCGGGCGTGATGCTGGCAGCGATTTACATGGTCACTCGCCGACTATGGGCGGCAATTGGCCTGCATGCGGCATGGAATTTCACGCAGGGCGGCATTTACGGGATCGCGGTGTCGGGGTTCGACGCGCAGGGGCTGCTGCGTCCGCGCATCACGGGGCCGGATCTGCTGACGGGCGGTGAATTCGGTGCCGAAGCGTCGCTACCTGCCATGATCATCTGCACCGCCTTTGGCATCGGCCTGCTGGTGCTGGCGCATCGCCGGGGTCGTTTCGTGATGCCGTTCTGGGCGCGCCGTACCACGCCCCAGTGACAAGAACCTGTCCGTCATTGCTTCGCAGCGCTCGTGGGTGACGGGTGATCCAGAATTACGGCGCACTTGCTTCTGAGTGCGCCGTCGCCGGGCCGCACTCAGAGGCCAGCAGCGAACAGATCCATCTTCCCCAGCGGTACGCCCTTCATCCGCAGGATCGCATAGACCATCGACAGGTGGAAATAGATGTTGGTGGTGCCGAACACCGACAGCCACTGGCCAGCGGGGAGCGTCGGCTCCATCGTTTCGCCGAGCTGAACCGTGAGCGGTACGTCGTCGCGGCCGGCGAACTGCTCGGCCGTAATGGTCGCAAGAAATGCCTTGGCATCGGCGATTGCCGCCACATAGGCCGCAACGTCTAGATCGCCGGTTACCCCCTCCGGCACGGGCACGCCGGCAATACGCGCAGGCCAGGAGCGGGTGAAGTTGATAACGACCATCAGCTGGAAGCTGAGCGGGTGCATGTCGTCTGCCAGCCGCCAGCCGAGCATATCCGCCTCGGACACGCCCTGTGTGGCGGCAAAATCGACGCCTTTGGTGAGCAGATGCGCTGCCGCATCGAGCTGGCGACGGTAGAGATCGACGAAGCTGTAGAGGTTGACGGTCATGGGAGACTCCTTAGGACGTTTACTTTTCATCGACCGAACCACCCCGTCATGCTGGACTTGGTCCGGCATCCATCGTCCCGCAAGCGCCGCGATTGCTGCGTTCGTGGCACCGTGGACCTCGGAACACGTCCGGGGTGACGATTGCTCAATGCGGATTGCCCCCGCTCACGGCGCTGCCTGCTTGTCGTACCACGCCAGCCACCGCTCCATCCGGTCCTTCAGAAAGCTTGGCCGCCGCAGGCCGTGATGTTCGCCCGGATAGATGATCAGCTGCGTGTTGATGCCCCGACTCTTCAGCGCCTGATACATTTGCTCTGAGTTGAGCAGCGGCACATTGAAATCCTTGTCGCCCGCCATCCACAGCGTCGGCGTCACGATTTTTTCGTTGTGGTAGAAGGGGTAGCTGTTGCGCAGCCACACATCCATGTGTTCCCAGGGCTTGCCCAGCTCCACCTCGTAATCGCGGATATACTGATCGGTGCCATAGCCCGCGAGGACATTGGAAATGCTCGCGCCCGATACCGCCGCCTTGAAGCGGGTGTCGCTCGTAATCAGGTAGTTGGTCAGCATGCCGCCATAGGACCAGCCGCCGACGAACAACCGCTTCGGATCGGCCACCCCCTTCGTCACCGCATCTTCGACCCCGGCAAGCGCATCGGGCACTGCCGGGCCGCCCCAATCGGCATAGAGCGCCTTGGCATAGGCCTCGCCCCGCCCCGTGCCGCCGCGCGGGTTGGTGGAGACGACGGCATAGCCACGCCCCGCGAAGATCTGCCACGAGATGTTGAAGCTCGCATCGAACTGCGATTGCGGTCCACCGTGATTGAACAGCACGGTCGGCAGCTTCTCAGCCGGCTTGCCGGGCGGCGTGATCAGAAAGCCGTGGACCTCGGTCCCGTCCTTGGATTTGAAGCTGGTGCGCACCACCGGGGCGATTGCCACCTGCTTCAGCCACGCATCGTTATGATGGCTTAGCTGGCGCAGCGTGCCGCCTCCGTCCAACGCATAAACCTCAGGCGGTTGACTGGGCGACGACATCAACACCGCGATCCCGCCGCCCGACCGCGCTGCCGGATCGGCAAACACCCGAAATCCGCCGATCACGTCGCGCACAGTACCGCCGCCTGCCGGTACCTCGGCAAGGCGCTCGACCTCGTCATCTTCGACCACCACCCGGATCATCTTGCCATCAGGTGACCAGAGCGGGTGGCTGACGTTCCGGTCAAGTTGGCTCGTTAGGATGCGGGGCGTGCCCCCCGCTGCCGGAATGACGGCGAGCGTGCGGACGCCGTATCCGATCAGCTCGACCGGACCGCCCTGGACATAAGCGATGCTCCTGCCGTCCGGCGACCAGGCGGGGTAGCTGCCAAACCCTTCAGCATTGTCCTCGCCGGTAAACCGCGTCAGCACGCGCGGCTCGGCGGGCTTGTCGCCAACCGACGCCAGATAGAGATTGCTGTCAAAGCTGCGATCCGGATCGGGCGAACGCTTGGACGTAAACGCAATCGTCTTGCCATCGGGCGACCAGGCAGGCAGCGCCTCATCGAAATCGCCGGTCGTCGCCCGCCGCGCCTTTTGCGTGGCCAGATCGTAAATCCATAACCGGCTGCGCTGCTTGCCAAGATAGCCGCTGCTATCTGCCTTGAACTGGAAACGATCAATCACGATCGGCTTGGGTTTTTTGGCCGCCTTGCCGGTTGCAGCCGGCTCATCGGCCGCTCGATCGGTATCCGCCGCGCTTGGATCGGCCGGGGAGTCGGCCGCTACAGCGGGCTTTGCCGCTGCCGTGGGCTTGTCCTCGGGCTCGGGGTCGGTGACGATGAGCGCGATCGTCCTGGAATCCGGAGCCCAGGCGATGTCGTCAACCGATCCCTTGATGCCAGGCAGCTTCAGCGCCTCGCCGCCTGCCCGATCGAGCAACCATAGCGCGCTGTCGCCCGTCTCGTCGGCACGTCCAGAGGTGAAGGCGAGCCAATGGCCATCGGGGCTGAAGCGCGGCGTCGATTCGCTCTCACCCTTGCGGCTGGTGAGCTGTACCGTCCGGCTGCCGTCCCAGCGCGTCATCCACAGATGTCGATATTGCTTGTCGGCGGCGATATCCGTGCCACCCACGCTATACGCGACCCATTCCCCCTTGGGGTCGACCTGCGGATCGCTCACCGTCTGCAGCCGGGCGATATCGTCTGGCGTTATTGGCCGCGGTGCTGGGGTGGCGGCCACCAGCACGCACGTTGAAAGCGCCAACATCGCCAATCTCTTCATTTTGCCCCCTGCTGCCGTGTTCGGCCAATTGATCGGAGAGCTGGCATGAAGGCTTTTGGGCCCGCTTTCAAGCTGGCCAAGGCATCACCCGGTGGCACGGCGTGCCTCGTGATACCGGGTGCCTGGCGGTGCGTCTGGCGTTACTTGAGCGCCGTCAATTGATCGACCAACCGGCTATTGGCGAGCGTCGCGGCCTTGATCGCGCCCTCTTCATAAATGCCGGGACGCGCGGTGAAGGTGAAGGTCTTGCTCTTGCCGAACTGCATCCCGCCAAAGCCGCGCGCAGCCGCCAGCCCGCCAAGAATGTTCGCGACCTTCTGCACACCGGCATCCTTGGTTGCGTCGGCCATCTCAGCGAAATCGCCCTCCACCGCGACGGGCTGCTTCAGCGTCATGCTGGTGACCTTGCCGCTCGGCGTGACGATCGACATGCGCGAAAAATCATCGACCACCGACATGCCGGAGGTGATCTTGATACCGCCGAAGCTGAACGCGCCCGGCCGCTTCGCATCGGAAAAGTCGATGAGATAGAGGACGTCGACGATCGACTGGCCCGTGTCCTTGGCGTGCTGGCTCATCGCATATTGCGTGGTGCCGGAGGCCATCGCCATGCTCATCCCGCTGAACCCGCTGGAGGTGACGTCGCCCGGCAGCATCACGATGCCGGGGATCGCGGCGGGCTTGTAATAGGTGGATTTGCCGTTGCTCTTCTTGTCGAGCTGGACGCCCACCTCATAGGGCGATGCGACCGGCTTCACCTTGGCGACGGCAGCACCCTGCAACAGGGTCGCGGGATCAGCGACGGTAAAGCCGCGCGCCTCGAGCTGGGCACGGAAATCGGCATAGGCCGCATCGGTGATCTTCTGCATCATCTCGGGCATCACGCCCTGCAGTACGCTTTTCGCGCGTGTCGTCCCGCCGAACGCGCCGATCTTGCCGCCCGTCTTCTTGGTGTTGTCGATCGACTGAAAGATGAAACCGATATTGACGGCGCCGACCACAAGCTGCTGCGTGCCATTCTCGGCGCCGAATATTATGATCAGTCACACTTCAACCGCGATTTTCTGGCCTATATGGGCATGTCGCCGACCGTCTATTTCAATTTGCCGCGCGAGGCGCTTCGTCGCGCCGCCATTGAGCGCCGCCGGTTGATCGGGGCATCGTTGCAGGGGCTTCACGCCGCTGCCGCCGCTGTCGGTAAGGCCGCAGCGCAACAAGATCATTGACATTTCGCACTGCAGCATGCAAAGCCCCCGAACAGCGAGGCATTATGCAGCGTGATCGGGCGTCCCTGAAACATTCAGGATCACTCCCCGGCTCTGCCTCGGTTCTAACCCCAAGCTTCCCACATCACGCGGGGCGCGACATTTTTGTCCCCGCCTGCCTCCCCGTGCGCCCAAAAACCGGCCCCGGGATGCTGGCATTTATCGAAAGAATACCATGTCCTTCTCCAATCTCGGACTCAACGAGTCCCTGCAGCGCGCGCTTGCCGACAAAGGCTATAACGAGGCGACCCCCATCCAGCGCCAGGCGATCCCGCCGCTGATCCAGGGCCGCGATCTGCTTGGCATCGCGCAAACCGGCACCGGCAAGACCGCTGCCTTCATGCTCCCCTCGATCCAGCGCCTTGTGGCCGCCAACGAGCATGTCCGCCCGCGCGCCTGCCGCATGCTGGTGCTCGCCCCCACCCGCGAGCTCGCCAGCCAGATCGCCCAGAGCGCGCGCGATTATGGCCGCTTTTCGAAGCTCTCGATCGCCACCGTGTTCGGCGGCACCTCGGTCGGCAAGGATCGCACGACGCTGGCGAACGGTGTCGACATCCTCGTCGCCACGCCGGGCCGCTTGATCGATCTGATCGAGCAGCGCTTCGTTACGCTCGGCGATATCGAAATTCTCGTCCTCGACGAGGCCGATCAGATGCTCGACCTTGGCTTCATCCACGCGCTCAAGCGCATCGTGCAATTGCTGCCCAAGACGCGGCAGAGCCTGTTCTTCTCGGCAACGATGCCGAAGGCGATCCGCGATCTGGCAGACAAGTTTCTCGACGATCCCGTCACGGTCTCGGTCACGCCTGTCGCCAGCACCGCCGAGCGCGTCGAGCAATATGTCACCTTCGTCCAGCAGGCTGAAAAGCAGGCACTGCTGACGATCATCCTCAAGACCACCGAGATCGAGCGCGTGCTCGTCTTCACCCGCACCAAGCATGGCGCGGACCGGGTCGTGAAGCTGCTGGGCGCCAACGGCATCGCCGCCAATGCAATCCATGGCAACAAGAGCCAGCCGCAGCGCGAACGCGCGCTGGCCGAGTTCAAGTCGGGCAAGGTCAAGATCATGGTCGCGACCGACATCGCGGCGCGCGGTATCGACGTTTCGGGCGTCAGCCATGTCATCAACTTCGAGCTGCCCAACGTCGCCGAGCAATATGTCCACCGCATCGGCCGCACCGCGCGCGCGGGCGCGTCGGGCGTCGCCATCGCGTTCTGCGCCGATGACGAGAAGAGCTACCTGCGCGACATCGAAAAGCTGACCAAGCAGAAGATCGATCATCGCCAGCTGCCGGCCGATTTCGTGGCCGAAGGCGCTCGCCTGAAGGCAGCCCGCGCCGCAACGGGTGTGTCCGACACACCAGAACGCGTGCGGCGTGACATCGGCAACAACCGCCAGCCCGCGCATCCGCGTGCCACCCACCGCGCCCGCCCGGCGGGCGCAGCGCCCGCCGGTGGTGCACCGCGCACCGTCGCCAATCCAGTTTCGGCTGGCGGTCGCCCGGCTGGCAATGCTCAGGGCCGCCCAGCTGGTAACGGACAGGGGCAGGGTCAAGGCCAGGGCCAGGGTCAAGGTCGCCCCACCGGAAACGGTGCAGGTCGTCCCGGTGGCGGTCGTGGTCGCGGCGGTCGCGGTCGTGGCGGTGGTGGCGGCGGTGGTGCCCGCGCTTCGGCGTAAGAGTCCGCCGTTCGATACCAATAGATGCGTCACCCCGGGTCAAGCCCGGGGTGACGACACGCTCAAATGAGCGGGCTACCCCCGCACCGTCAGCCACTCCCCCACCGGCGCGCGTTCGGCGCGCAGCCGGTTGGCGGGGGCGGAGTCGTCTTCATAACCGATCGCCATGCCGCAAAAGAGCATTCGCTCGGGCGGCGTACCGAGGAATGCGTCAACCGTATCGGGGTAGATCGCCCAGCATTCCTGCGCGCAAGTGGCCAGCCCGGCCTCCACCGCTAGCAGCATGAAGCTTTGGAGATACATGCCAAGATCGGACCATTGCGGCGGTCCCATCGTTCGATCGACCGTGCAAAACAGCGCCGCGGGTGCCCCGAAGAACTCAAAGTTGCGGCGGAATTCACGGTTGCGGGCGTCGGTATCGCCGCGCTCGATCCCCAGCGCCCCATAAAGCGCCATCCCAACCTGGAAACGACGGTCCTTATAAGGCGCTGCCAGGGCGCGCGGATAGATATCATATTGCGCCGCCTCCAGCGCGCCTGCCGCCAGCTTTTCGGCCATCAGCGATTTCAGCGCCGCCAGCGATTCCCCCACCAGAATATCAACATGCCAGGGCTGCAGATTGCCGCCCGATGCCGCGCGCGATGCCAATATTGCGAGTCGCTCAATCAGTGCCGGATCAACCGGCCGGTCAAGAAACCCCCGCACGGACCGGCGTGCCGCTACGGCTTGCGTCACATTCATCGCTTATGCCCCGTTGATGATTTTGATGCTGCAAAGCACCCTTGCCGCTCCGCGTAGATTGCGCAACAAAGCGCGCAAATCGCAAAATAGTGATGGAGAGAATGGCATGCCCGACGCCTATATCGTGGACGCAGTCCGCACCGCTGGAGGCCGCCGTGGCGGCAAGCTTGCCGGCACCCACCCGGTCGATATGGCCGCCGCCGTGCTCGACGCGATCATCGAGCGGACCGGCATTGATGGTGCCGCCGTTGACGACGTCATTATGGGCTGCGTCATGCAGGGCGGGCAGCAGGCCGGGCAAATCGGCCGCAACGCCGTGCTCGCCGCGAAAAACCTGCCCGACAGCGTGCCCGCCGTCTCGATCGACCGCCAGTGCGGATCATCGCAGCAATCGATGCAGTTTGCGGCCCAAGCGGTGATGTCGGGCACACAGGACATCGTCATCGCCGCCGGCGTGGAGAGCATGACTCGCGTGCCGATGGGGTCGACGATGATGCTCCACATGAAAGAGGGCATGGGCAACTACAAATCGCCCCGACTCGAAGAGAAATATCCCGGCATCATGTTCAGCCAGTTCATGGGCGCCGAGATGATCGTGAAGAAGCACGGCTTCAACCGCGAACAGCTCGATGCCTTCGCGCTTGAGAGCCACAAGCGCGCGATCGCCGCTACGCAAGCAGGCGCGTTCGATGACGAGATCATCGCGATCGAAGTCGAAACGCCAAATGGCATGGAAATGCACCGGACGGATGAAGGCATCCGCTATGATGCAACGCTGGAATCAATCGGCGCGGTCAAGCTGCTGCAAGAGGGTGGATCGATTTCCGCCGCCAATGCCAGCCAGATCTGCGACGGCGCGTCCGCGGTGCTGATCGTCAGCGAAGCCGCGCTGAAGGAACACAACCTCACCCCCATCGCGCGCATCGTCAACCTGACCGTAACGGGCGGCGATCCTGTCATCATGCTCGAAGAGCCGCTGTTCGCCACCGACCGCGCCTTGAAGCGGGCCGGCATGAAGATCGAGGATATCGACCTGTACGAGGTCAACGAAGCGTTCGCGCCGGTGCCGCTCGCTTGGCTGAAGCATACCGGTGGCGATCATGCGAAGCTGAACGTCAATGGCGGCGCGATCGCGCTTGGCCACCCGCTCGGCGCATCCGGCACCAAGCTGATGGCAACGCTCGTCTATGCGCTCAAGGCGCGTGGCGGGAAATATGGCTTGCAGACGATGTGCGAAGGCGGCGGCATCGCCAACGTGACGATCATCGAGCGGCTCTAACCGATTTAGCCCCTCTCCTTCAGGGGAGGGGTTGGGGTGGGGGCTATCCACTAGCGCTGACTCGGTGAGACTGACACCCCCCACCCCCAAACCCCTCCCCTGAAGGGGAGGGGCCTTTCTTGGAGGAAAATGACCAATGAAACTCGATTCCACCATCGCCGCCGTTGTCACTGGCGGCTCCTCCGGCCTCGGCGAAGCGACCGCGCGGGCGCTTGCAGCCAAGGGCGTCAAGGTCGCGATCTTTGATATGCAGGCGGCCAAGGGCGAAGCCGTCGCGGCCGATATCGGCGGGATTTTTTGCGAAGTGAACGTGACGAGCGAAGAGTCGGTCGATGCGGGTTTCGCCAAGGCGCGCGAAGCGCATGGCCAGGAGCGCGTTCTCGTCTGCTGCGCCGGCACCGGCAACGCGATGAAGACCGCGAGCCGTTCCAAGGAAGATGGCAGCATCAAGCATTTCAGCCTGGAAGCATTCAACTGGCTGATCCAGATCAACCTCGTTGGCACCTTCCGCTGCGTCGCCAAATCGGCCGCCGGTATGCTGACGCTTGAGCCCGGTGAAGACGGCGAGCGCGGCGCGATGGTGATGACCGCGTCGGTCGCCGCCGAGGATGGCCAGATCGGCCAGGCCGCCTATTCCGCCTCCAAAGGCGGTGTCGTCGGCATGACGCTCCCCATCGCGCGCGACCTGATGGGTGAGGGTATCCGCATCAACACGATCCTGCCCGGCATCTTCAACACGCCGCTGATGAACGCCGCCCCGCCACAGGTGAAGGAAGCGCTCGCCGCCAGCGTCCCCTTCCCCAAGCGGCTCGGCCTCGCGCCCGAATATGCCCATCTCGCGCTGACGATGATCGAGAATAGCTATTTCAACGGCGAGGATGTGCGGCTTGATGGCGCGATCCGGATGGCACCGCGCTGAGCGTTTCGGGATCATGTTGGTCTCTGGCTGCCCCGAGAGTTTGATAACATTATGCTGCACCATAGCCTGAGTTTCTGAGGTAGTTGGCGCATTCGTGCGGCGGGAAGGCATGGAGCAGGGAACCGATGCGCCGCCATGTTGCTTCGACGGATCGTTCTGCGGCTTTTTGGAGCAGGTGTTTCAGCTTGGCGAAGACCTGCTCGATCGGATTGAGGTCTGGGCGGTAGGGCGGCAGGAACAGCAGGCGCGCGCCCCTAGCCCGGATCGCGTTCCTAGAGCATCGTGCCGTCATTCTGGATCACCCGTCACCCACGAGCGCAGCGAAGCAATCCAGCCTATCCTTTCGCGGCTCGCTGGATTGCTTCCCCCGGGCTCAAGGCCGGGGTCGCAATGACGATTCATAGTTCAAGCACGATGCTCTAACAGTGGGTTTCTTGTGACTGGACAGGTTGTCGAGGATGACGATGTCGCCGGGCGAGAGCGTGGGGCAGAGTTGCTCCTCGACCCATTGGGTAAAACTGGTGCCATTGATCGGTTGATCGAAGACGAACGGTGCGTCGATCCGGTCGCAGGGCAGGGCGGCGATGAAGGTCATCTTCTTCCAGTGACCATAGGGCACCTTTCCCTGAAGCCGCTGACCTTTGGGGCCCCAACCCCGCAGCGGGGCCATGTTGGTCTTGGCCGCCTCGCTACCGATCATCCCCCGGGTGATCGGTCAGACGCTCGGCTCTCGTCGACGAACACGAGGCGGGCCGCATCAGGCCGCCCCTGATACTTCTTCCATTGCTCGCGCCGCCGGGCGATCTTCGGCCTCAGTTGTTCTTCGGGAAGAACGCTTCTTTTTGAAGCTCAGGCCTTCTGCATGAGCGAAGCGCCAGACCTGCACATAGTCCACCGTCACGCCCCGCTCGGCCAGTTCTGCCACAAGCCCGCGCAGGGTGAAGTCTGTCTTTGTGCGCTCCAGCAGCCAGTTGCGCAGCTCGCCAACCAGAAGCCGCGGCTTGTGGCCACCCACCTTGTCCGGAGCCGCACTGCTCGATGCCCGGTAACGCTGTGACGAGCGCACCACCGTCGCCGCGCTGATGCTCAATGCCGTGGCAACCGAGTGGGCGCTCTCGTCAGCCAAAATCCGCGAAATCGCGCGATCCTGCAAATCCATCGAATAGGATCGGGTCATCACTGCTGGCCTCCAAACCCAGCCAGCAGCTTGAATCAGAAAATGACCCGCCTGTGAATCCCCCTTCGATTCACTCAAATGTCATCCCGCTCTAGCTGTCGCCTCCCTTTTTCGTCACCCAGGACTTGACCCAGAGTCACGCTTTTCTCATCCAGCGACGATGGAGCGAGCGCAAAAGGACGGCTGGGTCTACATCATGGCCGATCGCTATCGGGGTGCGCATCCGAAGAAGAAGCGGGCCCCCGGGTCAGGCCCGGGGTGACGGGGAAGGTTGGGTGAGAGATGCGCTATTTCACCACCGGCAACACCACCGCCGATCCCGCACACACCCGCTGCTCAGCCTTCACATAATCCTCCGGCTTTGCCCGCGAAATGTTGGGCACGAAGCTCTGCGGGTTGCGGTCGATGACCGGGAACCAGCTTGACTGGATTTGCACCATAATCCGGTGCCCTTTCTGGAAGACATGGTCGTGGTCGCGCAATGGCACATCCCATTTCGTCACCTGCCCCGGCACCAGCGGCTTTGGATCGATGTCGCTCGTCAAGAACTTGCCGCGCCGCACCTCCATCGCGATCGGCCACTGATAGCCGTTCAGCTGACGCGGATAGGCACCGAGCGGGGCACTGGCGTTTAACTTGGCATAATCGTCGGGCAGCACATCGATCAGCTTCACCACGAAATCGCTATCGGTGCCGCTGGTCGAGGCCATCAGCTCGGCGGCGATCTTGCCGGTTACCGTCAGGTCCGCATCCAAGGGTGCCGAGACATAGCTCAGCACATCGGGCCGGTGATCGACAAAGCGCTGGTCGGCCGCCTCCCACCAGCGCCATTCGGGACGCGGATAGGTGGCGGAGATTGGCCGCTCGCGGAACGGCACCGGGTTCGCCGGATCGGAAATATAGCTGCGGCACGCCTCGCCCGCCGCCGGTTTGTCGAAGCTCAGGCTGCCATCGGTGTGGAGATACAGGCTGGTCGCAACGGCCCCCTTGGGCGGCCAGCTTTCGTAGTTTTTCCAAAGGTTTGAGCCCGACTGAAGCATCCGCGCCTCATAGTCGGGCTTCGAGCCAATGCCGTGCAGCCAGTAGCGGAAGAATGGCGTCTGGATTTCATCGCGAAACTCAACGCCGGTATCGCGGCCAAGCGGAATGTTGCCCACCATATCGGCCTTGCCCTGCCAGCTACCATGCGCCCATGGCCCCGCGACCATCACGCTCAGATGATCGGGGTCGTTCTCCTCCTGCTTGGCATAGATTTGCCAGCTGCCCCACGGATCCTCCTGGTCCCAAAAGCCCGCCACGTTAAGCGTCGGTACCACCGTCTTGCCGAGCGATTTCTGCCAGTTCTGGTCGGTGTAGAAGCTATCGCGGTTGGGATGATCGAACAGCGCCGTCGCCATCGGCACCTTGCCCTGCCAGATCTTGTCGAGATTGGCGGCGCTGCCCAGCTTCAGGAAATAATCATAGGTATCGACACCGCCATAATCGAAACTCGCGCCGTCACCCTTGGTCAGCTGGAGCGAGGACACCCAGTCCGCCACATAGCTGAGCCGCAGCGCGCCGTTGCGGTGGAGATCGTCATTCTGCCAATAATCGATCCAGGCCGCCTGCGGGGACACCGCCTTGAGCGCCGGATGCGGCTTCGCGAGCGCCACTGCCGCCGCAAAGCCCGGATACGACACGCCCCACATCCCCACCCGGCCATTATTGGGCTTCACATTTTTGACGAGCCATTCGGTCGCGTCATAGGCGTCGGTGGCTTCATCCACGCCCTTCTCGCCCTTGGCGTGGACCGCGGTCGACAGCGTGAACACCCCGTCGGACCCGAACCGCCCGCGCATCGACTGGAAGACAAAGATATAGCCATCCGCGACCAGCCCCTTCCAGTTGCCGGGCACCACCGGCGGCGCGCCCTGCGGCACACCATAAGGGGTGCGCTGGAACAGGATCGGCAGCGGACCCTTCTGGTCGCGCGGGCGCAGGATGACCGTCTCCATCTTCGCGCCGTCGCGCATGGGGACCATCACCTTTTCAAAGATGAAGGGCGCTTCGGCCTTGGCAGCAGCCGCAGGAGCCGGTGGCGGGGCCGGTGCAGTTTGCGGCCGGGCGACAAGCGTTGCCGGCATCGCAGCAGCGGCAAGCAGCAAGGCAGCATATTGAAAGCGCATAAGAGTCTCCCCGATTTTGCCGGAAGACTAGCGGGCGCTCGCGGCCGTGGATAGCTGCCAGATAACGCCGCTATACCAGCCGGGTCTTGATCACAGGATGCGATTCCAACGTGCGGTGGACGGGGCATCTGTCGGCAATCACCAGCAACCGCGCGCGCTGCGCCTCGCTCAGCTCGCCCGCCAGCGTGATGGCGCGCTCGATCACCTCGATCTTGGGCCGGCCCGCATTGCCCTCTGCGCCCGTCTCCGCGCAATCCGCCGAATGGCAGCGGCTATGGCTGAGCGATACCGAGACGCCCCTCAGGGGGATACCCTCGCGCTCCGCCACCAGCTTGATCGTCATCGACGTGCAGGTGCCGAGCCCCGCAAGCAGCAGATCATAGGGGGTGGGGCCCTGGTCCATACCGCCCACCTTCACCGGCTCGTCCGCCAGAAAGCTGTGACCGGAGGAATCGACGATCGTCAGGAACTTGCCATCGGCAGAGGTGACGCGAACCACGCCCTCGTCGGGCGCATCGCGCGCATGGGCGGGGGCGAGATAGGGCTCGACCCAGGCCGAGATCATGGCCGCCGCATAAGCCGCCGGTGCCGGTTGCGTGAGGAGATGATCCGCCCCGTCGAGCGAAATGAAGCTTTTCGGGTGCTTGGCCGCGCCAAAGATCTGCCCGGCATTCTCGATGCCCACCGTTGTGTCCGTCGGTGCGTGCAGCACCAGCAGCGCGCGCTTCAGCTTGGCCAGCCGCCCGACCTGGTCTTGCCCCTCGACCGCATCGAGAAACGCATCGCTGACGTTGAAGGGGCGGCCGCCGATCGACACCTCGGCCCGGCCCTCTGCGCGGACGCGGTGTACCTGATCCCCCAACTGGTGGAGCACATGCGCCGGATCGAACGGCGCGCCGATCGTCACCACTGCCGAGCATTCGGGAATGTCACCCGCTGCCGCAATCACCGCTGCACCACCAAGCGAGTGGCCGACCAAAATGGACGGAGCCCCAATCGTGTCACGAAGATATGCCGCCGCCGCGACAAGATCCGAAACATTGGCCATGAAATGGCTGTCCGCAAACTCGCCGCCGCTTTTGCCGAGGCCGGTAAAGTCGAACGTCATCGTCGCGATGCCATGTTCTGCCAGCGCCACGCTGATGCGCCGCGCGCCATGGCTATTGGCGGTGCAGGTAAAACAATGCGCAAACAACGCGACCGCGCGCACACGACCGGCGGGCATCTCGATGCGACCCGAAAGAGCAATGTTGGCCGAATTGGTAAATTGTACGTCCCGACGCATTGCCGCTCTCCATCGCCAATTATCGCGCCCCTATAGCAGCCCTGCCGAAACAGGTTAGCAGCAAGATGGTGCCAATTCCCCATCAATTACGGGCGGATTGATCAGGCGGCCACCCGCAGCCAGATGGCGGTCGCATCATCTGACTGTTTGAAGCGCGGATAGGTACTGCAGGCCGCATCCGCTGCCTCGATGTCGCGCAACCGCTTGCCGAGCCCAGCAAGACCTTCAACCCGGATCGCCGCCATCAGCGCCTCAGGTGCCATTGCGGCATAAACATCGAACAGCGCGGCAAAACCGTCAGTCATCAACAGCACCTCATCGCCGGGCGCGCACGCGATGAGCGCTTGGGCAACATGATCAGCGGCTGCAGGGTCAATACCAAGCAGGTAACGGTCTGGTCGCATCCGCGATTCGCGGAGCGAGTCGAGAATAACGCTCGGCCGCCGTTTCTCACCCAGCCCCTGGCCCGCGAACTGCGCCGCCCAGGCACCCTCGTCATGCTTGCTCGGTACCGCACCGATCCGGACGACATTGTCGCCCCGCTTCAGCAAGCCGGCACAATCGCCAAGCCAGCCACATTCAATGCCCCGGTCATCCGCCCGCACGATCAGGAACGTGCCGCTCGGCAATTCCCATGCCGCAATGGGCTCGCGTGTCCGAACCGCCTCATACCGGCGGACAAGACGCGCGAACATATCCTTGCAGATCGCGCCGATGCCGGCATCGGCCGCAGCCGCCGTCAGGGCAGTATTCGCCTCCATGGCCAGCCACGCCGCACCGCCGCGTGTGCCCAGCAGTCCGGGTTCACCTAGATCGGTCGCCCCGTCGATAACCCAGGCCAGCGCATCGCTGCACCCGACCCGGTCGTCATTGGGTGTGTCGGCATCGCCCGCAAGGCTGACCGACTGGAGAAAATCGAAGCGCATGCAGGATACCTAGCCACGGAATGCAACAAGCGTCAGTCGGCGAAGAGCAACACCGGCGTTTCGAGATACTTCTTCAGCAACTGGACGAAACTCGCCGCATCCCACCCATCGACCACGCGGTGATCGCAGCTGATTGACAGGTTCATCAGCTTGGCTCGGACGATTTCATCACCGACAAAAATCGGTCGCTCGACGATCTTGTTGGGGCCGATGATCGCGACTTCGGGCCGGTTGATGACGGGCGTGGTCGCGATGCCGCCAAGCGGCCCGAGCGAGGTAACGGTCAGCGTCGAACCCGACAATTCCTCAACTCGAGCCTTGCCGGTCCGGGCAGCCTCGGCCAGGCGACCGATCTCACTCGCCAGCTGCCAGACATTGCGGTCCTGCGCGTCGCGGATCACCGGCACCATCAGCCCCGCGGGCGTCTGTGTCGCCATGCCGAGATGGACCGCGCCGTGCCGCGTCACCACGCCAGCCTCATCGTCGTAGCGGGCGTTGATCATCGGGAAATCGGGGATTGCCTTGCAGATGGCAGCAATAAGCAGCGGCAGCATGGTGAGCTTGGGGCGGCCGCCGCGATGATCGTTCAGGTCGCCACGCATCGCCTCCAGCGCGGTCACGTCGATCTCGTCGACATAAGTGAAATGCGGAATGTTGCGCTTGGCCGCCTGCATATTCTCGGCGATCTTACGGCGCATGCCGATCACCTTGATCGGCGCGTCAGGGCGGGCGCGACTGGCATGCGGCGGGTGATAGCCCTCGCCGCTGCCATAGCGCAGATAGGCATCGAGATCGGCATGGCGCACCCGGTCGCCATCGGTCTTCACATCGGTCAGATCGATCCCTAGATCGGCGGCGCGGGCGCGGACGGCGGGGGATGCGAGGACTTTAGCCGCCCTCTCCCCTTCAGGGGAGAGGGCCGGGGAGAGGGGGCTATCAACGGGCGTGGCGCTGCTTGGCGGCCCCTCTCCCAACCCTCTCCCCTGAAGGGGAGAGGGCTTATCTGCAGGGTCCACCCCCGGATTCTCCGCCTCATATTGCTCGGCGACCTCGGCCTGCGCTTCGCTCGGCGGCGCTACCTTCAGGTCGGTCTCGACCGGCCCGAGTGCCGCGCCCTCCTCTGCCGACAAATCGCCCTCTGTCTCAATCACCACCAGCGCGGCGCCAATTGACACCTGATCGCCGACCTCGCCCGCCAGCTCGATGACGATGCCCGATACCGGCGATTCCATTTCGACCGTCGCCTTGTCGGTCATCATGTCGGCGAGCTGCTGGTCTTCCTCGACCCGGTCGCCCACCGCGACGTGCCAGGCGACGATCTCCGCCTCGGAGATGCCTTCGCCAATATCGGGGAGCTTGAAGGTGAAGCGTGCCATTATGCGTCCTTCATAATCTTCTTGAGCGCCTCGCCAATACGGACCGGGCCCGGAAAATAGGCCCATTCCAGGCTATGCGGATAGGGCGTGTCGAACCCGGTGACGCGTTCGATCGGTGCTTCCAGGTGATAGAAGCAGCGCTCCTGCACCAGCGCCGACAGTTCCGCGCCAAAGCCGCTCGTGCGCGTTGCCTCATGCACGATCAGGCATCGCCCAGTCTTCTTCACCGATGCTTCGATCGTCTCGATATCGAGCGGCACCAGCGTACGCAGATCGATCACCTCGGCATCAAAGCCCGCCTCGGTCACCACTGCCAGCGCCACATGCACCATGGTGCCGTAAGCGAGCACGGTCAGCGCCTCGCCCGCGCGCACCACCTTCGCCTTGCCAAGCGCGATCTTGTAATAGCCCGTCGGTACCTCGCCCGCCGGATGCTGCGACCAGTTCTGCGTCGGCTTGTCCCAATGCCCGTCAAACGGGCCGTTATAGATGCGCTTGGGCTCAAAGAAGATCGTCGGATCATTATCCTCAATCGCGGCGATCAGCAGCCCTTTGGCATCATAGGGGGTCGAGGGGATGACGGTCTTGATACCGGACACATGAGTAAAGATGCCCTCAGGGCTCTGGCTGTGCGTTTGCCCGCCAAAGATACCGCCGCCAAAGGGCGAGCGCACGGTTATGGGCGAGGTGAACTCGCCATTGGAGCGATAGCGCAGCCGCGCCGCCTCGCTCACCAATTGGTCGAGCGCCGGGTAGATATAATCGGCGAACTGGATTTCGGGCACAGGCCGCAAGCCGTAAGCCCCCATGCCGACGGCGACGCCGATGATGCCGCATTCGGTGATGGGCGTGTCGAACACGCGGGTCTTGCCGAATTTCGCCTGCAGGCCAGCCGTCGCGCGGAAAACGCCGCCGAAATAGCCCACATCCTCGCCCATCACGATCACATCGGGGTCGCGCGCCATCATCACGTCCATCGCTGAATTGATCGCCTGGATCATGTTCATCCGCGTCGTTTCGCCGGCGTCGCTCGCGTCGATGCTGTCTGCCATCTCGCTCATGCCTTATGCGCCCATGGGCGGCCGCTCGCGGTTTCCTCGGCGATCATCTGGGCCTGCTGCTCGCGCAGATGCCAGGGCATTTCCTCGAACACGCCGTCGAACAGCCCTTCGAGCGGCTGATGCAGCCCATGGCCGAGAATGCCGTTCTTCTCCGCCTCCTTTTGTGCGGCCTTGACCATTTCGGCGAGCTCCAGGTCTTGCGCTGCATGACGCGCCTCATCCCATTCGCCAATCGCAATGAGATGATCCTTGAGCCGCCGGATCGGGTCACCAAGCGGCCAAGCGGTCGGCTCGCCGGCAGACCGATATTGGCCCGGATCATCGGACGTCGAATGGCCCTCGGCGCGATAGGTGAAATGCTCGATCAGCGTCGGCCCCTGATTGGTTCGGGCGCGCTCCGCTGCCCATTGCGTAGCCGCATAGACGGCGAGCGCATCATTGCCATCCACCCGGAGTCCGGCAATGCCATAACCGATCGCGCGGGCCGCAAAGGTGGTCGATTCAGCGCCGGCAAAGCCAGAGAAGCTGCTGATCGCCCATTGGTTGTTGACGATGTTGAAGATCACCGGCGCGCGGTAGACGCTGGCGAAGGTGCAGGCCGAATGGAAGTCACCCTCGGCGGTCGATCCCTCTCCGCACCACGTCGCCGCGATCCTTGTGTCGCCCTTTGTCGCCGATGCCATCGCCCAGCCCACCGCTTGCGGATATTGCGTGGTGAGGTTGCCCGAGATCGAGAAGAACCCGGCCTCCTTCACCGAATACATGATCGGCAACTGCTTGCCCTGCAGCCTGTCCCCCCGGTTGGAATAAATCTGGTTCATCATGTCGACCAGCGACCAGCCGCGCGCGATGAGCAGCCCCTGCTGACGGTAGGACGGGAAACACATGTCCTCATAATCGAGCGCATGCGCCGCTGCGACCGCGATCGCCTCCTCGCCTGTGCACTTCATATAAAAGCTGGTCTTGCCCTGCCGCTGCGCGCGGAACATGCGCTCGTCAAACGCCCGCACCAAGGCCATGCTGCGCAGCATCCGGTGCAGCATCTCCGGCGAGAGTTTTGGATTCCAAGGGCCGACCGCCTGCCCATCATCGTCTAGAACTCGAACCAGCGTGTAAGCGAGATCGGTGAAGCTATCGGGCCTGGCCGCGGTGTCGGGGCGCGGCGCGCTGCCCGCCGGCGGGACATCGACATGAACGAAATCCACGGCATCGCCGGGCCGGAATTTGGGCTCCGGCACATGCAGCGACAAGGGTTGCAAATTGGCGCGCGGGATATCGCCGGCCATGGTCTCTCCAATATCGTGCCGGTCAGGCCGGGAATCGTCTATCGACGCTCCTGTTATAAAATTTCAACGGCCATGGCGAGCGATTAGCGCCCGCCAAACGCCGCGATTGCCGCGCGCGCAATGGGTTCACCCCATTCCTGGACGAAATGCCCGCCGCCTGCGATCATCATTGGCTCGGGACAGCCCCTGATGCGCCGCTGGAGTGCCGCCATTTGCGCTACGCCCAGCACCGGATCGGCATCGCCCAATGCCATGAAGCTCGGCCCGCTCCACAGCTCGGACCAAAATTTGACCGCCGCCTGGCCGATGTCCGCACCCGCCATGCCGGGTTCAATCGGCACCAGCGCGGGGAAAATCTGCGCACCCGCCTTGTAGCTCGCGTCCGGATAGGGCGCGTCATAGGCGGCGATCTCGGCCGACGTCAGATGCGGAGTCCCGCGCGCAATCAGCGCGCCGATCGGCAGATCGGGAGTCGACATGGCGTAATTCTTCCACGCCATGAAGCCTGCGCCCGGCGACGCCCCCGTTGCGATCGCGGTATTCATCACGATCAGCCGCTCGATACGCTCGGCCATGCCCGGCGCCACCGGCAGGGTCAGCCCGATCAGCCCGCCCCAATCCTGCACCACCAGCGTGATGTGCTGCAGGTCCAGTCGCTCGATCAGCGCGATCAACCAGTTGCGGTGGAAGTCGAAGCTGTAATCCTCCTGCCGCACTGGCTTGTCGGATCGACCAAATCCAAGGAAATCAGGGCAGATCACCCGCGCGCCCGTCTCAAGAAAGACAGGGATCATCCGGCGATAGAGAAAGCTCCAGCTCGGCTCGCCATGCTGGCACAGAAAAACGCGATCCGCGTCTGCGGGTCCGGCATCGATATAAGCACCACGAAGCCCGTCATAGCCCGGCAAATCGTCTATATAACAAACAGGAAAGTCGAAGTCGGGGACTGCGGCAAACCGTTCTTCCGGGGTGCGCTTTGCGTCGATCATCGGGCTTCTCCCTTATAATGGCAGTGAAAGTGTCAAATTATTACGGCTGCTCAACACTGCTAGCCAAGAGCGGGTCGTTGGCGGAAAATCAACGTCAAGGATCATTAATCTTCTTGGCGCATTATGCATCCGATACAGGAGACAGTTCGATGTACATGGAGCCGATCGTTCGCGCCAAAACCCGCACTGCTCGGGCGACCAATCCATTCGATCTGGCGATTGGCGTGTTTGTCCTCACCGCCTCTGCACTCCTGCTGATCCCATCGATGGCGTTATATGGCGTGTACGTGGCGGCAGCCCTTGTCGCGCGCGTCGTCTCCAAAAACCCCCGCGCCGGTCGCTGAACCGGCGCTAGACGGCGACAACGCACTGTTCGATGACGCCGAAAATCGGATGATGTCGGTCGTCCTCGGCCCAGATGCGCACCGTATCGCCGATCTTTAGGAATGGCGTCGTCGCCGTGCCTCCCGCGATCACCTCTACCGTGCGCTGCTCGGCCAGGCAGGCATAGCCCACCCCACCTGCAGCAATCGGCTTGCCCGGCCCGCCATCCGAATCGCGATTGCTGACCGTACCGGAGCCAATGATGGTCCCCGCCCCCAGCGAGCGGGTCTTGGCCGCATGGGCAATCAGCGTGCCGAAATCGAAGGTCATGTCTTCGCCAGCCTCAACCCTGCCGAACGGCTTGCCGTTGAGATCGATCATCAGCTTGCGGTGCAATTTGCCCTCCCGCCACCAGTCGCCCAGCGCATCGGGCGTCACGAATACGGGCGAAAAGGCGCTCGCTGGCTTGGACTGAAAAAAGCCGAATCCCTTGGTCATCTCACCGGGAATAAGGTTGCGCAGGCTGACGTCGTTGGTCAGGCCCACCAGCCGCACCGCCGCCAGCGCCTCGTCGCGGGTGACGCCCATCGGCACATCGCCCGTCACGACAACGACCTCGGCCTCAAAGTCACACCCCCAATCCGCGTCCTTCAGGGGAATCGCATCGCGTGGGCCAAGAAACCCGTCTGATCCCCCCTGATACATCAGCGGATCATGCCAGAAATTGTCGGGCATCTCCGCGCCGCGCGCCTGCCGCACCAGCGCGACATGGTTCACATAGGCCGATCCATCCGCCCATTGATACGCGCGCGGCAGGGGGGCTGCCGCGCCATGTTCATGAAAGCGCCGCATCGGGATTGCCTCGTGCTCAAGATCGGTCGATAGGTTGCGCAGATCGGGCAGTAACCGGTCCCATTCATCGAGCGCAGCCTGCAACGTCGGCGCGATATGCGTCGCATCGGCATACCAGGCGAGATCGGGAGAGACGACGATCAGCTTGCCGTCGCGGCCGTGCTTCAGACTTGCCAGCTTCATCAGTCGCTCTCCTGTTAGTCACAAGTGATACCAGTTCGGTTCTAGCCGATTACCGTTATGTGTCGAGGTCTCACTGCTTGACCGCCGCGTCAATGCTGCGCACCTTGTGCAAAAAGTTTCAAGAGAGGACTGACATGCTCGATACCCTGCCCGGCCGCTTCGCTTATAACGAGGATCATGAGGCCTTCCGCCAGACAGTGCGCAGCTTCCTCCAGAAAGAGGGCGTGCCCCACGTCAACGAATGGGAAGAAAAACGGCTCGTTCCCAAGGAGTTTTGGCACAAGGCGGGCGAGATCGGCATGCTCTGCCCCACCGTGCCAGAGGCCTATGGCGGGCTTGGCCTTGATTTCGGCTATAATGCGATTGTCGATGAGGAGATGAGCTATCTCGGCGTGCCCGCAGGCTTCTCGCTCCAGTCGGATATCGTGTGCGATTACATCGTTCAATATGGCTCCGAAGAGCTGAAGAAGCAGTGGCTGCCGCGCCTCGTCTCCGGCGAGACGATTACGGCGATCGCCATGACCGAGCCCGGCACCGGTTCCGATCTGCAGGCGATCCGCACCAGCGCCAAGAAAGACGGCAATCATTATGTCGTTAACGGCAGCAAGACCTACATCACCAATGGCCAGAATGCTGATCTGATCTTGGTCGTCGCCAAGACCGATCCCGATGCCAAGCCTGCCTATAAGGGCATGTCGATCATCCTGGTCGAGGCCGATCGCGAGGGTTTCAAGCGCGGGCGCAAGCTCGACAAGATCGGCCAGGACGCTGCCGACACCAGCGAATTGTTCTTCGAGGATGTCCGCGTGCCGATGACCAATTGCCTTGGCGAGGAGGGTAAGGGCTTCATCTACCTGATGAGTCAGCTTCCACAGGAGCGCCTCTCGATCGCGGTCGGCACCCAGGCGAGCGCGCAAAAGGCGTTCGACGAAACGGTCGAGTTCACCAAGACACGCAAGGCGTTTGCCGGGATGGTGTTCGATTTCCAGAATACGCGCTTCGTGCTGGCCGATCTGAAGGCCAAGCTCCAGGTCGGCTGGGCGCATCTCGATTGGGCGATCAAACGCCATCTCGCGGGCGAACTGACCCCCACCGAAGGGGCAGCGGCCAAGCTGTGGCACACCGAACTGCAATGGGAAGTGATGGACAAGTGCCTCCAGCTCCACGGCGGTGCCGGCTATATGAACGAATATCCTATCGCCCGCATGTGGCGTGCGGCCCGCGTCAGCCGCATCTATGGCGGCACCAACGAGATTATGAAGGAACTGATCGGGCGCTCGCTCTGATCGCAATGCAGCTGTCGCCAGAATAGGTCGCCACAATAGATCGTCATTGCGAGCGCAGCGAAGCAATCCAGCGTGCCACAAGCGGAGAGGCTGGATTGCCTCGCTGCGCTCGCAATGACAGGGCCATTAGCTCGATATGGAATCGAAACATAACGGCCAGTATTGCCAACGCACAAGTTGACAGGCTGCGTGCTTCCCTCAATGTTGCGCACAGAAAAACGCATCAGACGTAAAGGGGTAGTGGGCATGGCGGATCGTATCGGGGGAATGCGGCTGCGCGCCCTGGGGCTTGCGTTGGCGGGTACGTCGCTGCTCTCTGCCTGCGCGACGACCGGCGATGCCAAGCCCAAGACGGCCGCTGCCGCACCCGCAAAAGTGGGGCCCGGACTCAACGCTGGCTACAGTCACGATCCCTTCCCCTCGACCTACAAGACCTATCCCGGCGCACCGACGCTCGTCACGAATGTCACGATCTTCGACGGCGAAGGCGGCAAGATCGACAAGGGATCGGTGCTGTTCGCCGATGGCAAGATCGTCGCGGTGGGGCAGACCGTCGCCGCACCAGCCGGCGCGACCGTGATCGACGGTACCGGCAAGACGCTGACGCCCGGCATCATCGATATCCACAGCCATCTCGGCAATTATCCCTCGCCCGGCGTGCAGGCCAATTCAGACGGGAACGAGGCGACCGGCCCGGTCACCGCCGATGTCTGGGCAGAGCATAGCGTCTGGCCGCAGGATCCCGGCTTCAGCCGCGCGCTCGCCAATGGCGGCGTGACGACGCTGCAGATCCTGCCGGGTTCGGCCAATCTGTTCGGCGGGCGATCGGTCGTCCTCAAAAACGTCTATGCCCGCACCGAACAGGGCATGAAATTCCCGGGCGCGCCTTATGGCCTGAAGATGGCATGCGGCGAGAACCCCAAACGCGTCTATGGCAGCAAGGGCCGCCAGCCCTCCACCCGCATGGGCAATGTCGCGGTCGATCGCCAGACCTGGGCGCGCGCTGCAGAATATAAGCGGCGCTGGGACAAATATGAAAAGGACGGCGGTGAGCCGCCCGCGCGCGACATCGCCATGGATACGCTGCGCGGCGTGTTATCCGGCGAAATCCTCGTCCAGAACCATTGCTACCGCGCTGATGAAATGGCGATCGTCCTCGATATGGCCAAGGAATTTGGCTACAAGGTTACGGCGTTCCATCATGCCGTTGAAGCCTACAAGATTGGCGACTTGCTCAAGGCCAACGGCACCTGCGCGGCAGTGTGGGCCGATTGGTGGGGCTTCAAGATGGAAAGCTACGACGCGATCAGCGAGAATCTGCCGCTGCTGCACAAGGCGGGTGCCTGCGCGATGATCCATTCGGACGACGCCAATGGCATCCAGCGGCTGAACCAGGAAGTCGCCAAGGCGCTGGCCGCAGGGCGGCGCGCCGGCATCGACATATCGGATGCCACCGCCTGGACCTGGCTTACCTATAACCCTGCCAAGGCGCTTGGCATTGCCGACAAGACCGGCAGTCTCAAACCCGGCAAGATGGCTGACGTGGTGCTGTGGAACGGCAACCCTTTCAGTGTTTACGCCCGTCCAGACAAGGTCTGGATAGATGGTGCCCTGCTGTACGATGCGAACAATCCGAAATTGCGACCGGTATCCGATTTCGAACTTGGCCAGCCTGGCTCGGGAGACGTGAAGTGAAGCGCCTGCTGCTCCTCACCGCGGCGTTCATCGCTGCTCCAGCCGCCGCCCAGTCGGTCGCCATCACCAACGCACGCGTCGTCATTGGCGACGGCTCAGCGCCCATCGAGAACGGGACAGTGGTCGTGCGTGACGGCAAGATCGTCGCTGCGGGCAGGAATGTCGCGGTGCCGGCCGGGATCGACACCGTCGATGCTGGCGGGCGTTATGTCACGCCCGGCATTGTCGCGGGCTTTACCCGGATGGGCATTATCGAAGTCGATGGTGTCGATGAAACCAACGATGCAGGCGCGGGCAACTCGCCCTTTCACGCCGGGATCGACATCGCTCCGGCGGTCAATCCACGCACCAGCTCGATTGCGCTGAACCGGGCCGAGGGCATCACCCGCGCCGTCGTCGCGCCGACCACGCGCGCGTCGATCTTCGCGGGCCAGGGCGCGATCATCGATCTTGGTGCCGACAACAACACTGTATCGACGCCGCGCGCCTTCCAATTCATGGAATATGGCGAGTCGGGTGCCAGTGCCGCGGGCGGCAGTCGCCCGGCGGCGATGACGGCGTTTCGCGATGCGTTGAAATCCGCCCAGGCATTCGCGCGCGCGCCCGGCGCCCATCTTGATCAAGGGCGCGATGTGCTCGTCAACCGCGTCGATGCAGCCGCCCTCGGCGCGGTCGTCACGGGGCGGATGCCGCTGCTGATCCACGTCGAGCGTGCATCGGACATGCGCGCGCTGATCGCGGTCAAAAAGGATTTCCCGGCACTGAAGATGGTCTTTGTCGGCGCGTCCGAAGGCTGGATGGTCGCAAACGAACTCGCCACCGCCAAGGTGCCTGTGATTGCCTCGGCGCTCAACGATTTGCCCGAAGCGTTCGAATCGCTCGCTGCAACCCAGTCCAATGTCGGGCGGATGAAGGCGGCAGGCGTGCTCGTCGGGCTCGGCACAATCAATGACAATGAAGCGCGACAGGCGCGGCTCGAGAAGCAATATGCCGGCAATCTGGTTGCACTGCAGCATGTGCCAGGCGCGTCTGGCCTGAGCTGGGACAGCGCCTTTGCCGCCATCACCTCGGCACCTGCGGAAGCGATCGGACTCGGCAACGAAATCGGCTCGCTGCGCCCCGGCCGCCGCGGCGATGTCGTGATCTGGGATGGCGACCCGCTCGAACTCAGCAGCGCTGCCTCCAGCGTCTATGTCGACGGCGTCAAACAGCCGCTGGGCACGCGCCAGGCAGAATTGCTCAAGCGCTATATCCAGCCACAGGAAGGCGCGCTGCCCAAGGCCTATGAACGGTAACGCTGCTCTAGGCGTCTGCTGATCGAGAAGATTATTTAGTTCGCGCAGAGGCGCGGAGGACGCAGAGAGGGAGTGATCTCTGTGGGGCGACTTCGCGACAACCGACGCATCGTCTGGACCAGAAATCGGCCCGCTTGGCGAGCAACAATCGTCGAGCACGAAAACCCTCTGCGTCCTCTGCGCCACTGCGCGAACCACTCTTCTTCGGGCAGGCGAGCTAGAATGTCACCCTCTGACGCCGTCATCCCGGGCTTGACCCAGGGGCCCGCTTCATCTTCGAGCGGCGCACGGCAGCGGGATCTCGGGATAAGGCCGGAGTGACGGGTTGGGAGGCGCGATTGTCCCAAGCCGAATATGCAGTTTCCGGTTTTCAATGCGACTGTATCTTTGCCCTGCCCGATGTTTAAAGATTACCACCTTCGGAGCGCTAAGGTTAGGTCGGATATGGAGAGTGTGATCGAATGGTTCGAAGCGCACGATAAGCTTGCGGGTTGGGCGCAATTCTTCGGAGTAATGCTTGCCCTCGGAACAACCTATCTGACAGCATTTGTTCCAATCTGGCATCGAAATAGGCAGCTGAAAAAATCAGCGATGCGATTGCTTTCGAATGGGTACGAGGTCTCGAAAAGCTATCATCGTACCACCCCTAATTTTCTTCCGGTGTCGCTCACTTTGCGAGGTACCTCAGCCTCGGTAGGTGGAGTTATTGACGAGATAGGACGTTTCCCAATTTACGAATTGGATGACCAAGGCGGTAGATCCATTGCGCGCCATCTGATGGCCCTCAACGGTAACTTAGTCGCCACCCGCCTGATATTGGAGAACACTGCCGCTGAAATAAAAGGGCGGGAAGCGACAATTGAGGAACGGGACATAATCGTCGAATTTTTCAGGCAGCTTCTTGAATTTGTGAGAAAAATGTTGGCCGGTGAGGTAATGGAGCGCCCTGTATGGTCACCAACATAACCGTCGTCTAACATCTCCTCAACTCCTCAACTCCTCAACTCCTCAACCCCTCAACTCTTCAACCGATACCCCGTCCGGAAAATCCACGCGATCGTCGCAAGAGAGACGGCGAGAAAGCCGGCAATGGCGAGCAGACTCCACTCGATCGCGACATCGCCCTGCCCAAAAAACGTCCAGCGAAAGCCGCTGATCAGGTAAACGATCGGGTTGAACAACGTCACGGTCTGCCACGCCTCGGGCAGCATTTTGATCGAATAGAAGGTGCCGCCCAGGAAGGTGAGCGGGGTCACCACCAGCAGCGGCACGATCTGCAATTGCTCGAAACTCTTCGCCCAAATGCCGAGGACGAAGCCGAACAGGCAGAAGGTGATCGCGGTGAGCAGCATGAACCCCACCATCGCCACAGGATGCGCGATCGGCAGCGCCACAAACAGATGGGCGGTGGCAAAAATCACCATGCCCAGGATCATCGATTTGGTCGCCGCAGCACCGACATAGGCGAGCACCGTCTCGAACGGCGAGATCGGCGCAGACAGCAGCTCATAGATCGTGCCCGACCATTTCGGCATATAGATGCCGAAGCTCGCATTGCCGATCCCCTCGGTCAGCATCGAGAGCATGATGAGGCCGGGCACGATGAACGCGCCATAGGGCACGCCGTCCACCATCGTGATCTTCGATCCGATCGCCGAGCCGAACACGATGAAATAGAGCGATGTGGTGATGACGGGCGTCAGCAAGCTGGTCGCGATCGTGCGACCGAACCGGGCGAGCTCGAAGCGATAGATGGCGGCGATACCGTGCCAGTTCATGCCGGTCATCGCGCCGCTCCCCCTTCATGCACCAACCCGACGAAGATATCTTCAAGCGAGCTTTGCGCGGTGTTCAAATCCTTGAAACCAATGCCGAGATCGCTGAGCGCGCGCAGCAGCGAGGGGATGCCGGTATGCTCGGCATTGGTCTCGAACACATATTCCAGCTCATTGCCGTCTGCCTTGAGCGCGGGGTGCCATTGCGCGAGTTCGCCCGGCACGGCGGCAAGCGGTTCGGCCAAGTTGATCGTCAGCGTTTTCTTGCCCAGCTTGCGCATCAGCGTGGTCTTGTCCTCGACCAGGATGAGCTTGCCCTTCAGGATCACGCCGACGCGGTCGGCCATTTCCTCGGCTTCCTCGATATAGTGCGTCGTCAGGATGATGGTCGTGCCGCGTTCGCGCAGGCGCCGTACCAGCCCCCACATGTCACGGCGCAGCTCGACATCGACGCCGGCGGTCGGCTCGTCGAGAAACAGGATATCGGGTTCGTGGCTCAGCGCCTTGGCGATCAGTACCCGGCGCTTCATGCCGCCCGACAGCTCCATGATTTTGCTGTTGCGCTTGTCCCACAGTGACAGATCGCGCAGAATTTGCTCGATGACGGCGGGGTTGCGCGGGCGGCCGAACAGCCCGCGCGAGAAGGTGACGGTCGCCAGCACCGTCTCGAACGCATCGGTTGATAGTTCCTGCGGGACCAGCCCGATGCGGTATCGCGCCGCGCGATAGTCGCGCTGGATGTCATGTCCCGCGACAGCGACGGTGCCCGCGCTTGGTGTTACGAGCCCGCAGATGATGCTGATCAGCGTCGTCTTGCCCGCGCCATTGGGCCCGAGCAGCGCGAAAATTTCTCCGGCTGCGATCGTCAGGTCGACATGGTCGAGCGCGGTCAGTCCCGACGCATAGGTCTTGGTAAGGCCCGAGACGGCCAGGATCGGTTGCATGCTTGTCCCCGTGCGCTGTGACAGCCGACTTAGGGCGCGGAGGGCGGCACTACAACGTCGCGGATGCCCTTTCGGCGCGGACGCGGGCGATCTGTGATTGCAGCTCCTCAATCGGTAGCGCGGCGGAAACGACATGATCGCCGATCACCCAGGATGGCGTGCCAGTCATCCCCAATTGGCGGGCGACGGCCAGGTTGCGGTCGATCTCTGCATCGATGCGCGGCACGGTGGCGGCTTGCTGCACTTGTTGCGCATTCAGCCCTGCGGCGCGTATGGCCTGCGCCATCGACTGTTCAGAGATTTGCCCACCGGCATAGAGCGCGTTGTGAAACTGCTTGAACCGGCCCTGCTCGGCGGCAACCAGGCTGAGGCGGGCAGCCGTCCGGCTTTCCTCGGACAGGATAGGCAGCTCGCGAAAGACAATGCGGAGCTGCTTGTCGCTCGCGAGCAGCGCGGCGATGGTCGGCAGGCTTGATCGACAATAGCCGCAATTATAATCGAAATATTCGACGATGGTGAGATCGCCTTGCGGATTGCCGACCCAGGCGTTGCCATAGGGCTTGAGGATTGCGTCGCGATTGGCGGCAACGATCTTGCCCGTCTCGCGGTCGCGCAGCACGCCCATCGCCTCAGGCAGGATCTCGGGATGGGTGAGCAGATAATCATGCACGGTGCGCTCGATTGCGGCGCGATGCGGCGAAACGCTTGATCCACCCATCCGGCCGATTGCAGCAACCGTCCCAGCGCCCGCCAGCGCGGATGCAGCCGCGACGATCAACAGCATTCGGTTGCTCGCCATTTTTTCCAACATCAGCGCCGCCTGTTGCCGCGGGCATCGTCCAGATCATTCTGCGCTGCCACTGCGATATCTTGCGCGCGAATCCAGTCGACGCTGTTCGGCGGCAACCCGCCCATCGCGGCACGCGCGCTGAAGGCGGCGGTACGCGGATCGCCCGTCAGTGCGGCGCGTTCGGCAGTGGCAAGCATGGCGCGGGCCTGATCGCCGCGCAGCTCATAGACGGTGCCGAGCTGGTACCAGGCGAACGGATTGTCATCATCACGCGCGACTGCCTGGCGGAGCACTTTTTCTGCCTCGCCATAGTTATTGCGGTCCTCGGTCGCGATCAGCGCATGGCCAAAGGTGGTGGCGATCAGCGGCTGATAGGCGGTGATCTGCGTTGCTTCGCGTAACGGCGCAAGCGCCTGGAGTGGTTTTCCCGATTCGAGCAGGATTTGCCCCTTGATCTCAAGGAAATAGGGATCGTGCGGCGCGATGGCGATCAGCGCGTCGGCCTCTGCATTGGCCTTTTCGGGAAAGCCGCCCTTATGATAGGCATAAGCCCGGGCATAATGCGCGAAAACGCTTTGATCCTCAGACGGATAGATGTTCAAGGTGCGCTGCGGCTCCTCGATATAGCCCTTCAGCTTTGCTTTCACGCGGCGGAACATGGTTTCGAGCGCCGGGTTGAGCGGCGCATTCCACGCAGGGGACGTCTCGAGCGTGTGTGTCAGCGTCGCAACGCGTTCGCCGCTGAGCGGATGGCTCTGCGAATAGGGGTCGATATTGACATAGCCGGCGCGGAATTCCTGGCTTTGCAGCTTTTTGAAGAACTGCAGGAAGCCGCGCCCTGAAATGCCGGACTCCTCCAGGAATTTGGCAGCGGTTGCGTCTGCGGTCGCTTCCTGCACGCGGGTAAATGCCAGGAACTTGCTTTGCGCGGCCTGCTGGCCTGCGGCGATGATGCCTGCGCCACCCTCGGCAGAACCCGCCGCGATCGCGGCGATCCCCAGCACCATGCTGAGCAGCGCGATGCCGAGCGCTGGCCTGGCGCCTTCGCCCTGCAAGACAACATGGCCATCGGCGATATGGCCAATTTCGTGCGCGATCACGCCCTGGACCTGATTGGCGTTATCCGCTGCATCGATCAGCCCCGAATGGACATACACCGTCTGCCCGCCGGCCACGAAGGCGTTGATCGAATCGTCCTGGATCAGAACGACTCTCACATCCTTTGGTGACAGCCCGGCCGCAATGATGAGCGGCTTGGACATGTCGGCGAACATCTGCTCGGTTTCGGCGTCGCGCAGGATGGATTGCGCCCGCGCCGGTTGAGACAGCACCAGCAGCGACAAGGCGAACGCGGCAACGAATTTCTTCATGGTGTGGCTATCCGCCAAATCGCTTCAATTTTCAACGAGAAGCGCTGCCTCCCGCCCGCATGAGCACGCGAACGCGCTGATGCGGGCGGGATTGGCGATTAGGCACCAAAGGTACGCTGCCACCAGCCGCGACGGGGCGGACCGCCATCGCCATCCGTTTCCGGTGCCGGCTCGCCGGCGTCGGGCAGCGAGGCTGCATCGACACTGGCGGGTTCAGGCGATGCGGGTTCAGGCACTGCGGGTTCAGGCGAGGCGGGTTCGTCAGCCTGCTCGACTGCTGCCGTCTTGGCCTTTGCCTTGCCCCTGGCAGCGGCGCGCTTCGGCTTGGCCGGTGCCTCCGCCTCGACCACAGCGGCAACGGGTGCATCAGCGTCGACCACATCGGCGGGTGCCTCTATCGTCGACGCTTTGGGCTTGCGGGTCCGCTTTGGCTTTGCCGGCGCTGCGGCTTCGACCTCGCTTTCGGCGTCGTTTGAAGGCGCTGGCTCGTCCAGCTTCGGCGCGGCTGGCGCCGCTTCTGCCAGTTCTGGTGCTTTGGCCCGCGGGCGACGACGCGGACGCTTCGGCGCTTCGGCCTCGGCATCGCTCTCGACGGTCTCGGGTTCGGCAGCAGATGGCGCGCTGTCGGCGTCGGGCGTGGTCTCGGCAGATGGCTGACCGCCCTCGCTCTGCTCCGGCCGGTCCCCACGGCGACCGCCGCGACGGCCACGCCTGCCGCGACGGCGACGCGGTTCGCCACTTTCTTCGGTGTCACGCGGGGCAGACGCGGGCGAGTCGGCACCGTCGCCAGTCTCTTCGGCCTCTTCGGATGGTTCACGCGCCTCGGTCTGCTCGGCGCTATCGCGTTCGCCAGTATCGCCCTCGGGACGACCACGACCGCGCCGACCGCGCCGACGACGGCGCTTGTTGCGGCGGGCATCGCGCTCACCTTCGCTCTCGCCGGGCCGGGCTGCGTCTTCGCGCGCTTCCTCGTCCTGCTCTTCCTCGGTCTCCTCTTCCTCAACCTCTTCGATATAGTCGTCATCCTCGACATCGGCGATCGCCGGTTCGAAGCGCGGCGTGTAGGCTGGCGGCGGACCGCTGGCCTCGACCGACATGCGCGCGCCTTCCTGCTCGCCGTCGGGCGCGACCTCGATCATCACGCCGTAGCGTTCCTCAATTTCGGCGAGTTCGGTACGCTTGCGGTTGAGCAGGTAGAACGCCGCTTCCTGGCTGGCGCGCAGCAACAACTGAGAGCCACGGCCGCGCGCTGCCTCGTCCTCAATGAGGCGAAGCGCGGACAGGCCTGCCGACGAAGCGGTGCGGACAAAGCCCGATCCCTCGCAATGCGGGCAGGGGCGGGTGGATGCCTCGAGCACGCCGGTACGCAAGCGCTGGCGGCTCATTTCCATCAGGCCGAAGCTTGAGATCCGGCCGACCTGAATGCGGGCGCGATCGTTCTTCAGCGCTTCCTTCATCGCCTTTTCAACCTTGCGGTTGTTGGACGGGTTATCCATGTCGATGAAATCGATCACGACGAGGCCGGCCATGTCGCGCAGGCGCAACTGGCGCGCGATTTCCTGCGCGGCTTCCAGGTTGGTCGCGGTCGCCGTCTGCTCGATATTGTGCTCGCGCGTCGACCGGCCGGAGTTGATGTCGATCGACACCAAGGCTTCGGTCGGGTTGATGACGAGATAGCCGCCCGATTTGAGCTGAACCACTGGGTGATACATTGCACCCAACTGATCCTCGACATGGTTGCGCTGGAACAGCGGCACCGGATCGGAATAATGCTTCACCCGCCGTGCATGGCTCGGCATGAGCAGCTTCATGAATTCCTTGGCCTGACGATAGCCCTCGTCGCCCTCGACAATGACCTCGTCGATCTCCTTGTTATAGATGTCGCGGATCGCGCGCTTGATGAGATCGCTGTCACCATAGACCATAGCGGGTGCAGCGGAGGCGAGCGTGGTTTCGCGAATGCCGTCCCACAGTCGGGCCAGATAATCAAAATCGCGCTTGATCTCGACCTTTGTGCGCTGAAGGCCCGCGGTGCGAACGATGCAGCCCATCGATGGCGGCAGCTTCATCTCCGCCATGATGGTTTTCAGCCGCTTGCGGTCACCGGCATTCGATATTTTCCGGCTGATGCCGCCGCCATGCGACGTGTTGGGCATCAGCACACAGTAACGGCCAGCGAGCGAGAGATAGGTGGTGAGCGCAGCACCCTTGTTGCCGCGTTCTTCCTTCACGACCTGCACGAGCAGCACCTGACGGCGGCGGATCACATCTTGGATCTTGTAGCGGCGGCGCAGGTTCATCCGGCGCTGGCGCAGGGCCTCTACCGCATCATCGCTGCCGCCGCGTGAGCGGGGGCGGGGGGGCGCATCGGCATCGCCGGTTTCGCCGTCATCATCGTGCCGTGCATCATCCTCGAAAGCGTCGCCATCCTCGTCGTCGCCGTTTTCGTCATCCTCGGCATCGGCCTCAGCGCGCAGTGCCGCTTCTTCCGCCGCATGCTCGGCCTCTTCGCGAAGCAGGGCGTCGCGGTCTTCCTTGGGGATCTGATAATAATCGGGGTGGATTTCGCTGAAGGCGAGGAATCCATGGCGGTTGCCACCATAATCGACGAACGCCGCCTGAAGCGATGGTTCGACCCGTGTTACCTTGGCAAGATAGATATTGCCCTTGAGCTGCTTGCGCTCAGCGGATTCGAAATCAAATTCCTCGATTCGAGTTCCCTTGACGACAGCAACGCGGGTTTCCTCCCGGTGGCGTGCGTCGATCAGCATACGCATTGTCATTGATATGTCTCCGCGCGCGCGTGCCGGGGCCGTTAAGGCCAGGCCGCACGCGATTGTATGGCGCTCGCGGCGGGGCGGCATCGTTGCCGGCGCCGATCGAGCGGGTGAAGGTAGAAATTGCCTCTGCGCGCCGTGCACGTCGGGACCATCGGTCCGCGACATCTCGCACGCCTGCGATCGCGCCGGTCAGAACCGGGCGATTGGCGGGGCGAGAGAAATGCATCATGCGAGCGTCAACCTGAAGAACCGTCTTTGTAGCCGGACGGCTAGACGGTCGTTTTGTCGGCCCTGCACGGCGTGCGCACGGTCGACACATGCATGGCGTAGCACCCCCTTGGCGCGACAGCAACCGGCAGTGATTTGCCGGATGTCGGCAAAATAATGCCGAACAGCGAGTTAACTGCAACACTTCACCGCGATTGAAGGCGCCGACAACTAGGTATGGCGCAACAGTTCAACCCAACGGGAGCGATCCCCTTATGCATTTTCACTGGACCGCCGGGCCTTCCGCGCGGCATTGTCGCCCTGTGTCCCTGTTGATCGCCCTGCTCGCCTGCTGGCTCGCCGGCACGCCCGGCTGGGCGGCAACCGTGGAACGCATCGACGTGCGGTACGACCGGATCGTCATCAAATTCGACGATGTAGTGACCCAGGCCTCTAGCTTTGTGCTTGATACACCCCAGCGAATCGCTGTCGATGTGCATGGGGCCACGCCTGGCAATGGCGGAGGGGCCGACGGTATCGTCAGCCAGGTGCGCCAAGGCGCGCTTGGCGATGGCGGCGCGCGCATTGTTTTCGATCTGGCCGTGCCCGCGATCATCGCCGAAGGGCGCTTTGGTGAGGATGGCCGCACGCTGACGCTCTCGCTGCGGACGGTGGACGATGCCCAGTTCGCCCGCGCAGCCGCAGCGCAGCGGATGCGCTTTTTGCCGCCATTTAATTACGGCTCGGGTGTGACGCCTGCCAGTTACCGCGTGTCGGTTCCCGTCCCGCTTTCAAGCAAAAAACTGGGCCTGCCAAAGATTTATGGTGATGATGATAGCCGACCGCTGGTCGTAATCGATGCCGGGCATGGCGGCGTTGATCCCGGTGCCATCGCCGCCGATAGCGGCCTGCGCGAAAAGGATGTGACGCTCAAGATCGCTAGGGCCATTCGCGACGAACTGGTCGCCTCCGGCCGAGTGCGCGTGGCACTGACGCGCGAGGATGACCGGTTTCTGGTGCTGCAGGAGCGTTACGGCATTGCCCGCAAGTTAAAGGCCGATCTGTTCATCTCCATCCACTGCGACAGCGTTGGCGCAGGATCGGCAAGTGGCGCTACCGCCTATACCTTGTCCGAAGTTGCATCCGACAAGGAATCGGCGCGGCTGGCGGCGCGCGAGAACAAGGCGGACATCATCCAGGGCGTTAACCTCGCTTCGACGCCCGCCGATATCTCATCGATCCTGATCGACCTGACCCAGCGGGAGACCATGAACAGCTCGGCCAGTTTCGCCCAGTTGCTTGGGCGCGAAGCCAAGCCACTGATGCCGATCAAAACGAACTTTCACCGCATGGCATCGTTGATGGTGCTGAAGGCGCCGGATATGCCCTCGATCCTGTTTGAAACGGGCTATATCTCCAACCCCAACGACGCTGCGTTCATCGATTCGCGGAGTGGGCGCAAGGCCATTGCCGAGAGCATCCGGCGCGCGATCGACATTCATTTTGCGCGGCGGATGGCATCGAGCTGATCGGCTGGAATTTCCGGCTGACGAATGACGGAGGCTGGCATGCCAGCGTAAACTTGGGTAGGGCCTGCCTCGAATATGGCCCAGACCCCGTCCAGTGTGAATTTTCGCATCCGTCGCGAAGTAAACGGCCTGCGGGCGTTTCTGGAGCGTGCCTGGGCCCGGTGGTGGGTAAAGCTGCTGGCGGTTTTGGCCGGGCTCTTTGTGATCGGCTGTGCGCTGATATGGCTGTTGTTTGCGCGCAATCTGCCGTCTGTTGATGGCTTGCGCGCCTATGAGCCGCCTTTGCCGACCAATGTCCGTTCGATCGATGGATTGCCCATCCACAGCTATGCCCGCGAACGCCGTGTGGAGCTGTCCTACGCCGAATATCCGCCGCTTCTGGTGCGCGCCTTTCTGGCTGCTGAGGACCGCACATTTTTCGAGCATCATGGCATTGATTATCCGGGAATCATCGCGGCCTTCCTGAATAATCTGCAAAGCAGCCGCCGCCCCGTGGGCGCATCGACAATTACCCAGCAGGTGGCCAAGAATCTGCTGGTCGGCAATGAAGTGAGCTATGTCCGCAAGGCGCGCGAGGCGATCCTTGCCTACCGGATCGAGGATACGCTGACGAAGGAGCAAATCCTTGAGCTGTACCTCAACCAAATTCCGCTTGGTCGAAACGCCTTTGGGGTGGAGGCGGCAAGCCACGCCTATTTCGACAAGGAACTCAGCGAACTGACCTTGTCACAGCTGGCCTATCTGGCGATCCTGCCGAAGGGGCCCGCCAATTATGATCCGTTCCGCAAGACCGAACGCGCGCTGAAGCGCCGTAATTTTGTGTTGGGCGAAATGTTGCGCAATCAGTTCATCAATCAGGCGCAATATGATCAGGCACGCGCGGAGCCGATCGGTGCGGTCGTTCGTCAGACGCCGAAGTTCGAGCGTGTCGGCGGGTATTTCGTGGAAGAGGTGCGGCGCCAACTGATCGATAAATTTGGCGAGAATGAAAAGGCCGGGCCCTTTAGCGTCTATTCCGGCGGGCTATGGGTTCGCACGTCCTATGACTCGAAGCTGCAGGCCCATGCCCAGCAAGCGCTGCGTGATGGGCTGTTGCGGTATGATCGCGGGCGGGGCTGGTCTGGCCCTCTTGGCCATGTCGACCTCGGTGCACCGGCGGGCGAAGGCGGCGGGGCCTGGGCGCAAGCGTTGGCCAACACCAATATCGGCCTCGATTTTTCGGACTGGCGTGCAGCAATCGTCATCGACCGGTCTCGGGGCGCACTGAACATTGGCTTTGGCGACGGCACGACCGGTATCTTGCCGAGCGGCAACGCCCAGATGCCAGTGCGCAACAAGGGCGGTACCGCCTTTGCGGCCATCGTGCCGGGCGACATCATCGCCGTCGCGCCGGAAGGCGGCAGCTTCGCGCTGCGATCCGTGCCGTTGGTCTCGGGTGCCTTTGTCGTCGAGCAACCGCAAACGGGTCGCGTGATGGCGATGCAGGGCGGGTTCGATTCGCGGCTGGGATCGTTCAACCGCGCAACCCAGGCACTGCGGCAACCCGGATCGACGATCAAGCCGATCGTTTATGCAGCGGCACTCGACAGCGGCATGACGCCGTCGACCATTATCCTCGACGCGCCCTATTGCGTTTATCAGGGCGCTCGCCTTGGCCAGAAATGCTTTTCTAACTTCGGTGGCGCTCGAGGCTCCGGCCCGCACACGATGCGCTGGGGCATCGAGCAATCGAAGAACCTGATGACGGTGCGTGCCGCAGCGCAAACCGGCATGGATAGGGTGGTTGACACCATTGATCGCATGGGTGTTGGAAAATATCCGCCTTTCCTGTCGATTGCGCTGGGTGCGGGTGAGACGACCGTGCAGCGCATGGTCAATGCGTTTTCGATCATTGCCAATCAGGGGCGCGGGCATCCTTCCACGCTCATAGATTTCGTGCAGGACCGTCACGGCAAGGTGATCTGGCCTGACAATTGGCGGCCGTGCGAGCGCTGCAACGCGCGCGACTGGAACGGCAAGAGCATGCCCCGCCCCGTGATTCGGGCGCGCCAGGTGATCGATCCCGTCACCGCCTATCAGATGGTGCACATCACCGAAGGCGTCATCCAGCGCGGCACGGCGACGGTATTGCGTGATCTGAACCGGCCGATGATGGGCAAGACCGGCACCTCCACCGGGCCGACCAATGTCTGGTTTATTGGCGGTACGCCGCAGATGATCGGCGGGCTGTACATCGGCTATGACAAGCCGAAGAGCCTTGGCGGCTATGCCCAGGGCGGGACGCTCGCCGCGCCGATCTTCAAGGAGTTTGCGCAAAAGGCCTATGAGGGGTTGCCACCCATTCCGTTCCGCGCGCCCCCGGGCGTCCGCCTCGTCCGTGTCGATCGCGGTTCGGGTCGGCAGGTCTATGGGGCATGGCCGGGTGATGACCCCAAGGCGTCGGTGATCTGGGAGGCCTTCAAGCCCGAAAGCGAACCGCGCCGCATCGTCGCGCGTCCCGGGGAAGTGGTGCGAGACGCAAAACCCGAGCGCAAGGTTCGCAAGCAAAACGACAGCGATTTCTTGCAAAGGCAGGGCGGAATCTACTAGCGCTTTTCCCATGTCGCTGCGCGGCCCTTCTGGCTGGCAGCGCTCGAATATTTGGAGTGTACCGATGCGCGCTGAGGCGCAAGCCCATGTCGACAGCATCAACGAGGCGCTGGCGTTGC
>CAZXBM010000022.1:0-44218 GCA_964638495.1 uncultured Stakelama sp.
TGGAGGTGACAATGCACTAACAATCAACACGGACCACTCAGTGGGGGCTGGTCACCCGGGTTGGATTTCGAAACGAAGCTGTTCGCCAAGCCGAACGCGGCCGATCTGCTGCGGAGCGAGCTCGGCAAACGCGGCTATACGGTCGCTCCTATCGCTTTTGGCACCAATACCGATGCCTATCAGCCAATCGAACGCGATTGGAAGATCATGCGTGGCTGCCTTGAGGTGCTCGCTGAAACCAATCATCCGTTGACGATCACCACCAAATCAGACCGCGTCGTCCGGGATATCGATCTGCTCGCGCCGATGGCAGCAAAGCAGCTGGTCGCGGTCGCCTTGTCGATCACCTCGCTTGACCCGAAACTCGCGATGACAATCGAGCCGCGCGCGCCAAGCCCGGCCAAGCGCCTGGCCGCCATCAAAGCGCTCTCGATCGCGGGTATCCCTGTCTATGTCTCAGTGTCGCCTGTCATCCCCGCCATTACCGATCACGAAATCGAACATATCCTTGCCGCCGCCGCAGAGGCTGGAGCACAGGCAGCGTTTTTCCTGCCGGTGCGCCTGCCATGGGAAGTCGCGCCCCTGTTCAAGGCCTGGCTAGACGCGCATTTTCCCGATCGGGCGGCAAAGGTGATGGCCATCATCCGCGACATTCGCGGCGGGCGGGACAATGATCCGAATTTTCACACGCGTTTTCGCGGCCAAGGCCCATGGGCAGATTTGTTGCGCACGCGCTTCCATATCGCGTGTCGCAAACACGGGCTTACGGCCGGGCAGGCTCCCTTGCGAACCGATCTTTTCAGGGCACCGGTGGGCAATCAGGGCCAGCTCTTCTAGTATGGTGGAATTGAAATTCTCTACCTAAAATCCGTCAGCCTGAACTTGTTTCAAGGTCCACCGTGTCACAATTTCCGTCGCCAGCACGGTGAGGTGGATGCTGAAACAAGTTCAGGGTGACGGATAAAAATGCGATGAATTTCAGTGCCACATCACTAGCTTGGAATTGGGCTAGCTGGCGTCATCTAATGCCGATATCCTATCAAAATGATCCGCATTTGGCTTTGTGCTGCGCTCGCCGGCATCGCCAGCCCCGCGCTGGCTGAGGACAAACCCGGATTCGAGATTTCCGCGGCCATCCGGGTCAGATACGAGGCAATAGCGGGACAGGCGCGCGCGGGGCTGCCGCCGAGCGAGGATTTGGTCAATCTGCGCACGATTATCCGCACGCGCTATCGCACCGGCCCGGTAACACTGGCGCTTGATCTGTGGGACAGTCGCGTCTTTGATGCCGGGCGGCCCAGTGCGGTGTCGACCAATGAAGTCAATGGGCTGGAGCCGATTCAGGCCAATGTCGCCCTGGACTTCAAAGCACCCGGGTCAATCACAGGCAAGCTGACTGCCGGCAGAATGATCATGGAGCTCGGCTCGTCGCGGCTGATTGCCAATGACGACTATCGCAATACGACCGGCGGCTTTACGGGCGCGCGGCTCGACTTGAACGGGTCGCACAAACTATCGGCCACCTTGCTTTACCTGCTGCCACAACAACGGTTGCCCACAGACGCAGACGGCTTGCGTTCCGGCAGGCTTACCCCGGACCATGAGGGCTTCGATACGCGACTATGGGGGGCATTCGTGCAGCGCGGCCAGGCCCTGGGCCGGGTCAGCCTGGACGCAACTTTCTTGCGCTTTGAGGAGCGAGATCGGCCGGGCACCCCAACCCGCGACAGGCACCTGACGACTTTTGGTGGCCATGCGTTCATTGCCCCCAAACCGGGCAAGTGGGACATGGACATTGAAGCCTTTCGTCAGACCGGTCGGACCCGAACATCTCTTGCCGTGACCGCGCCCGAGCAACGCGTCGATGCGTGGTTTGTCCATGCCGAGACGGGGTACAAACTTGGGGCGGGGTGGCAGCCTCATGGATCGCTCGAATTCGATTATGCGAGCGGCGACGGTCGTGGCGGCGATTATGGGCGGTTCGATACGCTTTTCGGCATGCGCCGACGTGACTTTGCCCCATCCGGACTGCTGAGCGCCATTGGTCGAAGTAACATCGCGGCATTGGGCGGGCGACTTGAAGTCACGCCGTCAAAACGGATCGATGCCTTTGCCTCGGTGAGGAAATTATGGCTCGCTTCACGCAGTGACAGCTTCTCCACGACCGGCGTGGTTGACCGGACCGGGCAATCAGGCCGCGACGCCGGTTGGGAAATCGACACCAGAGTCAGATATTGGCTGGTGCCGCGCCGCTTTCAGCTCGAAGGCGATTTCGTCTGGATTGCGAAGGGTCGTTTCCTCGCCACCGCGCCAAATCGGTCAAGCAGCGGCGATACGCGCTATTTGTCGTTCAACGCCACGGCCTTTTTCTAATTCACACCAGACTGACGAGCCGGTGATCCTTATATTGCGCCCGCAGCGCCGTTTTGAGCAATTTGCCAGTGGCGGTGTGCGGTAGATCGTCGACGAACAGAATTTCGTCCGGCAGCCACCATTTGGCGACGTGTTGCGACAGGTGCGACAGAATGTCGGCCTCGTTGACAATACCTCCCGGTTTGCGGACAACGAGCAGCAGCGGGCGCTCATCCCATTTCGGGTGGTGAATGCCGATCGCCGCGGCTTCGGCGACGCCCGGACAACCGACGGCGGCATTTTCCAGTTCCACCGAGCTGATCCATTCGCCGCCCGATTTGATGACGTCCTTGGCACGGTCGGTAATCTGCATGGTGCCGTCAGGGTGGATGACCGCGACGTCGCCCGTGTCGAACCAATTGTCGGCATCGACGCAATCGGCCTCGGCCTTGAAATAGCGCTTGATGACCCAAGGGCCACGGATCTGGAGGCGTCCCGAGCTTGCGCCATCGCGCGGCTGCTCGACATCAGCGTCATCGATGACGCGCAGCTCTACGCCGAAGGGAATCTGGCCCTGTTTGCTGATCATGTCGAGCTGCTCGCCAGGGCTCAGCTCATCCCAGTGCGGTGGGGGCGCGCCGGCAGTGCCGATGGGTGAGGTTTCGGTCATGCCCCAAAGATGCGCGACGCGCGCGCCCATGCCCATGATCCGCTCGATCATCGCCCGGGGGGCAGCCGAGCCGCCGATCGTCACCTGCTTCAGATAGCGCGGTGCCTCGCCCGTTGCATCGATATGCTGGAACATCGACAGCCAGACGGTGGGCACGCCGGCCGAGTGCGTCACCTTTTCCTGGTTCATCAACCGGCACAGCACCGCCGGATCATTGACGCAGGCATAGACGAACTTGGCTCCGGCCAGTGCGCCTGCAAAGGGCAGACCCCAGGCGGCGGCGTGGAACATCGGCACGACGGGCAGCACCACCGCCTGCGACGAGATATTGAGCAGCCACGGCGACACGCCGGCCATCGCATGGATCATGGTCGAGCGATGCTCGTACAGCACGCCCTTTGGATTGCCGGTCGTGCCGCTGGTGTAGCAGAGCATGCACGGTTCGCGTTCCGGCCCCTCATGCCAAGCATAATGGCCGTCTTGCGCCGCGATGACGGCTTCGAAACTGTCAGGACCGTCACCATCGAAACAGATGTACCGTTCGATGCTGGTCCATTGCGATTTGAGGCGATCGACGATGGGCTGGAATTGCTTGTCGTAAATCAGCACCCGGTCTTCGGCGTGATTGGCGATGTAGATGAGTTGTTCGTCGAAGAGGCGGGGGTTGAGGGTGTGGATGACACCTCCAACGCCGATGGTGCCGTACCAGGCGACGAGGTGGCGGCTGTGGTTCATGCCCATTGAGGCGACACGATCACCGGGTTTTATACCCATCTTATCAAGTGCTTGAGCCAGTTTTTTTGCATCACGGGCGATGCCGGCCCAGGTGGTGCGGGTCTCATGACCATCGGCCCAATAGGTGACGATCTCACGCGCGCCATGTTCGCGGGCGGCGTGATCGAGCAGCCGCGGCACCCGCAATTCGAAATCCTGCATCCCACCCAGCACGTCAGGCCTCCCCAAAATCATCCAACAAGCGCGAGCCGCTTCGTCTCGGCGGTCTTCAGCGCGACATCCGTTATACCGTGCATGGTCGCGATCCGCGTCGCAAGCTCGCCATCGAGCAGGAAATCGCGGCCAAGCAGCACCAATGCCTCCCCCCCCCCTGGCAAGGCGGCCCTGATATAGACCTCTCCACGCGCACCCCGCGCCGCCGCGACAAGCGCCGCCAGCTCGCGAATGGCGTGCGGCTCTGCCACCGCAATCTCCATTACCATCCGCGCGGTGCTCGCAAGGTCTTCAAACAACTGGAGGCGCTTGACGGTGACGCGCGGCGTCTCCTCGCCCGGGCGGCGATCAAGCTCAACGGTGGCGATACCACACCCGCCAGTGCGCGCGGCCTCTTCAAGCCCGGCAGCAACGGCATCGTCGAAACACGTTGCCGCGAACTGGCCCGACGCATCCGACAACATCGTCATCAGATAGCGACGGCCCTTGGCCGAGGTGCGCCATTTGGCATCCTCGACGAGGACGGCCATCGTCGCCCCGGCGCGCGTGCCATCATCGGGAATGTTGAGCTCGCCAAGCGCCACATAACTGCGTGCGCCGTGCATCTTTGCGAGATGACGATGGCGATCGACCGGATGCGCGGAGAAATAGAAGCCAAATGCCTCTTTTTCCTGATCCATCCGCTGCGCCAGCGTCCAGCGCGCCGACAGCGGCAGCTTGATCGACGCGCCTGACGACGGCTCGCTCTCTCCGAACAGGCCGCCCTGCCCGCTGGTCCGCTGATCATGCAGGCGCGCCGCGACGGCGAGAATGGTCTCCGCGCTCGCAAAGATACCGGCGCGGTTGGGATCGATGCCATCAAACGCGCCAGCGGCGGCCAGCGTTTCGAGCTGCCGCTTGTTGAGCAGGCGCGGATCGACGCGGGTCGCCAGATCGTCAAGCGACGCGAACGGCCCATTTTCCTGCCGCTCGACAACGAATCGCTCCATCGCCCCTTCCCCGACGCTTTTCAGCGCGGCGAGCGCATAGCGTACGGCCAGGCCATCGACCCCTTCCTCGACCGAAAACTCAGCATCGCTCGCGTTGATGCACGGCGGCAACACGGCCACGCCCATGCGGCGCATGTCATCGGTAAAGATGCCGAGCTTGTCGGTCAGCGTCATGTCAAAACACATCGACGCGGCGAAAAACTCTTCCGGATAATGCGCCTTGAGCCACGCCGTCTGATAGGCGAGCAGCGCATAGGCAGCGGCGTGCGACTTGTTGAAACCATAGCCCGCGAACTTGTCGATCAAATCGAACAGCTCATTGGCCTTGGGCGCGGCAATGTTGTTGACCGTCTTGCAACCCTCGACGAACCCGGCCCGCTGCGCGTCCATCTCCGCCTTGATCTTCTTGCCCATCGCGCGGCGCAGCAAATCCGCCTGGCCGAGCGAATAACCCGCAAGTATCTGCGCGGCCTGCATCACCTGTTCCTGATAGACGAAAATACCGTAGGTTTCGGCCAGGATCGTCTCGAGCAGGGGGTGCGGATAGGTGATATCCTCCTGCCCGTTCTTGCGGCGGCCAAAGCTCGGGATATTGTCCATCGGCCCCGGGCGATAAAGCGAGACGAGCGCGATGATGTCGCCGAAATTGGAAGGGCGCACCGCGCTCAGCGTGCGGCGCATGCCTTCGGATTCAAGCTGGAACACGCCGACGGTGTCGCCCTTTTGTAGCAACTTGTAGACGCCCTCATCATCCCATTCGAGCGTATCGAGATCGATCCTGATGCTGCGCTTTGCCAGCATCTGGATCGCCTTTTGCAGCACGGAGAGCGTTTTGAGCCCGAGAAAATCGAACTTCACCAACCCGGCTGCCTCGACATATTTCATGTCGAACTGGGTAACCGGCATGTCCGATCGCGGATCGCGATAAAGTGGCACCAGCGCGGCGAGCGGACGATCCCCGATCACGACGCCGGCGGCGTGCGTCGAAGAGTGGCGCGGAAGCCCTTCCAGCTTCATCGCCAGATCGAGCAGGTGCTTGACGCCGCTGTCGGTGCGATATTCTGCCGCCAGCTCGGTGACGCCGTTGAGCGCCCGGTCGAGTGTCCACGGATCGGTTGGGTGGTTGGGAACGAGCTTGGCGAGGCGATCGACCTGGCCATAGCTCATCTGCAGCACGCGGCCGGTATCCTTGAGCACCGCGCGCGCCTTTAGCCGCCCGAAGGTGATGATCTGCGCGACATGATCAGACCCATATTTGGCCTGGACGTAGCGGATCACTTCCTCGCGCCGGGTTTCGCAGAAATCGATGTCGAAATCGGGCATCGACACGCGTTCGGGATTGAGGAAGCGTTCGAACAGCAGCCCGAGTTTCATCGGATCGAGATCAGTGATCGTGAGCGACCAGGCGACGACCGACCCCGCGCCGGAACCACGGCCAGGACCAACCGGGATATCGTTTTCCTTGGCCCATTTGATGAAATCGGCAACGATCAGGAAATAGCCCGGAAAGCCCATCTTGATGATGACTTCGAGCTCGAATTCGAGCCGATCGCGATAGGCCTTTTGCCAATCGTCGCCCTCGCCCTTGATCCGCGCAAGCCGCATGTCGAGCCCGGCGCGCGCATCGACGCGCAGCGCCTCTGCCTCGGCCGTCGGGTCACCTGCAAGGCTCGGCAAGATCGGCTGGCGCTTGGGCGCGGCAATCGCGCATCGCTGCGCCACGACCAGCGTGTTGGCGATGGCTTCGGGCAGATCATCGAACAGCTGACGCATGTCCTTGGCGGGCTTCATCCAGGCGTCTGGCGAGCTCCGGGGACGGTCGTCGCTGGCGATATAGGTCGAGTTCGCGATGCAGAGCATGGCATCATGCGCTTCGCCAAAACTCTGTTCGGCAAAACAACAGGGGTTGGTCGCGACGATCGGCAGGTCTCTATCATAGGCCAGATCGAGCAGGGCACCCTCGGCCCGCCCCTCGATCTCATCGAGCCGACGCGTCAGCTCGATATAGAGGCGATCAGGGAACAGCGCCTGGAGACGATCGGCATATGCAAGCGCGGCATCGGGCTGATCCTCAGCGAACAGCCGCGCGAGGCCACCTTCGCGGCCCGCCGTGAGCGCGATCAGGCCATCTGTGTGCCCCTCGAGCGCTGCGAAATCGACATGCGGGGCAAGCTCAAGCGGGCGGGCGAGATGCGCCTGCGACACCAGCGCACATAAATTCTGATAACCGGCCTCATTCTGCGCATAGAGCGCGAGCCAATCGAGCGGCACGGTGACGCCCTCTGGCATGCCGGGCCGCGCGACCCCCAGCATCGCGCCGATGATGGGCTGTACGCCTGCCGAGCGCGCCGCATCAGCAAAGGCCATCGCGGCATACAGCCCATTGCGATCCGTGAGGGCGGCGGCCGGAAAGCCCAATTCCTGCGCGCGCTTGGCAATCGCCTTTGGCTCGATGGCGCCATCGAGCATGGTGAAGGACGAAAAGATCCGAAGCGGGACGAAACCGGAATGAGACATGCAAGCGACTATGCGGTGGTGCTGGCGCAGTGTGAAGGCATTGTGACAAAAAATGCTGTGGATGGCGTGGCGGTGGTTTTGATTTGTTCGCGCAGAGGCGCAGAGGACACAGAGTGGGTGTGGGCCCGCGGTATATCCAAACTCAGCGCGTCAGCGCTTTGATGGCGATGATTTGGCTGCGCCATTGCGACCAACACAACCCCTCTGCGTCCTCTGCGCCTCTGCGCGAACAAAAATCGCCGCTTCGTCCACAACGCTGAAGGGGAGCCGGATCACCCGGAAATGCGGAGCGATTTTGGTGCGCTAACGCGCGGGCCTAGAGCAGCTTTTCGATATCGGCCTTCAGGCTCTCGGGCGTGTCGTTGGGGGCGTAGCGGCGGACGGTATTGCCTGCACGATCGACCAGGAATTTGGTGAAGTTCCACTTGATCGAGGTCGTGCCCATCAGCCCGGGCGCGTCGTTGCGCAACCGATCGAACAGCGGATCGGCGCCAGAACCATTGACGTCGACCTTGGCGAAGACGGGGAAGGTCACATCGTAATTCACCGTGCAGAAGTCGGCGATCTCGGCGGCGTCGCCGGGCTCTTGCGAACCAAATTGATTGCAGGGGAAGCCAAGCACCTCAAAACCGCGATCGGCATAATCGCGGTGGAGCGCTTCCAGCCCCTTATATTGCGGCGTGAACCCGCATTTGGAGGCAGTGTTGACGATGAGCAGCACCTTGCCGGCATAGGCCGACAGATCGACCGGTTGGCCGTCTGCACCCTTGACCTGAAAACCGGTGATCGCGGTCATTTTTTTCCCTCATCTCTGCTGAGCAAGTGTCGCAGATGCTGTTTCACCCCCGGCCATTCGCTGGCGATGATCGAATAAACGACAATATCGCGAATGCGGCCGTCGAGCAGCTGATGATTGCGCAGCACCCCGTCGCGCTTGGCGCCGAGCCGCTCGATGGCGGCCTGCGAACGCTTGTTGAACCAATCGGTGCGGATCTGGACGACATTGCAGCCCATCACGTCGAACGCTTGCGTCAGGAGGAGCAGCTTTGCCTCAGTGTTGACGCCGGTGCGCTGGACCGACTGGGCATAGAAGGTGCCGCCAATCTCCAGGCGTTTATGGCTGGCGTTCATGCGCATATAGCGGGTGAGGCCCACCAGCCGGCCCTCTACGTCCACAGCAAAGGGCATGGCCCTGCCGAAATCGCGTTCCTCGAACACTGCTTTCATATAGCGATCGGGATCGCGCAGCTTGGTGACACTGGTGAAGAACAGCTCGGTGATCGCCCCGTTTGCCGCCGCGGCGACCAGCGCGTCGCGGTCGGCCATTATCAGCGGGCGCAGCGTCAGGTAGCGACCGATCAGCGTTGGCTGGTCCGTCCAGGGGTTTGTCACAAGACGCCCTCTGACAGGCGCACCACGCGGTCCATCCGGCTGGCGAGCCGTTCGTTGTGCGTGGCGATGAGCGCGGAGGAGCCTTCTTCGCGCACCAGGCGCAGCAGCTCTGCCATTACGATATCGGCGGTGTGCTCATCGAGATTGCCGGTCGGTTCATCCGCCAGCACCAGCGCGGGCTTGTTAGCGAGCGCGCGGGCGACGGCGACGCGCTGCTGCTCGCCGCCCGACAGCTGGCTGGGGCGGTGCGTGAGCCGGTGGCCGAGGCCGAGCGTGGTGAGCAGCGAAGTTGCGCGCTCCTCTGCCTGCGGCCTGGTTGCGCCATGGATGAGCAGGGGCAGCACGACATTTTCGGTCGCGTTGAAATCGGGCAGCAGATGGTGGAACTGATAAACGAAGCCGAGGCTGTCACGACGGACCAGGGTGCGCCCATGGCTATCAAGTTGCGCTGCTTCGACGCCGGCGATGCGGATGGAGCCGCCAAAGCCGCCTTCGAGCAAGCCGACCGCTTGCAGAAGCGTGGATTTGCCCGAGCCTGAGGGCCCCAGCAGCGCGACAGTTTCGCCCTTTGCCACGGTGAGATCGACCCCGCGCAGGACGTGGATCGTCTCTTCCCCCTGCACGAAGCTGCGGGTGAGGCCAGTGACGTTGAGAACTGGCTCACTCATAGCGCAACACCTGGACGGGATCGGTATTGGCTGCCTTGAAGGCGGGGTAGAGCGTGGCGAGGAAGCTCAGCACCAGCGCCATCGCTGCGATGATGACGATTTCAACCGGGTTTGGCTTTGAGGGCAGCTCTGTGAGGAAGCGGATCGAGGGATCCCACAGATTTTGGCCGGTCACCAGCTGAATGAAATTCACGACGTTCTGGCGGAAGTATAAAAACACGAAGCCGAGCACCAGCCCGGCTACCATGCCGAGCGCGCCGATGGTCGTGCCGACGACCATGAAGATCTTGATCAGCCCGCCGCGCGCGGCCCCCATGGTGCGCAAAATCGCGATGTCGCGGGTTTTGGCGCGCACCAGCATGATGAGCGACGACAAGATGTTGAACACCGCCACCAGAATGATGATCGACAGCACCGTGAACATCGCGATGCGCTCCACCTCGAGCGCCTGGAACAGCGTGGCGTTGAGCTGGCGCCAATCCGAGACGGCCCCGCGACTGCCGATCTTGGCCGCGAGCGGGGCGACAATCGTACCCACTTGCTCTGCATTGACGGTATCGAGTTCGACGATCCCGACCGAATCGCCGATCAGCAGCAGCGACTGCGCGTCTGCCAGCGGCATGATGATATAGGCTTTATCGTAATCATAGATGCCAATCTCGAAGACCGCGCCAACAGTGAAGGAAACGATACGCGGTATGGTGCCAAAGGGCGTGGTCTGCCCTTGCGGGCTGATGAGCGAAATCTCGCTCCCGACCTGCGCGCCAAGCGCCTCGGCGAGCCGCGAGCCGATGGCGACGCGGTTGCTGCCGGGCACGAGGCTGGCAAAGGAACCGCTCAGCTCTTTGCCCCAGATCGCGCTGTTGTTGCGAATATCCTCAATGCGGGTCCCGCGAACCACCACCGCCTCGACGCGACCATTATAGCCCGACATCAATGGCTGCTCGACCAGCGGGATCGCCTTGACGATGCCGGGCGTCTTGCGCGCTTCGGCCACAATGTCGCGCCAATCGGGCAAGCGACCGCCATAGCCCTGGATGACGGCATGGCCATTCAGCCCGACGATCTTGTCGAACAGTTCGGCGCGAAAGCCGTTCATCACGCTCATGACGATGACGAGTGCCGCCACGCCGAGCATCACCGCCGCCAGGCTGATGCCAGCGACGAGGAAGATAAAGGCCTCTCCCTTGCCAGGCAGGAGGTAACGGCGCGCGATCATCCGCTCATAACGCGAAAGGAGCATAGACTGAGTGTTCCAAGCCCCCGCCCGGAATTAGGCGAACGCTTATCTAGTCGGGGGGCACCGTGCTGGCAACTGCGACACACGCTGTTGCGATTTCGCAACAGGGACGGCGCAAACTGATTGCCGCCATAGAATCACCGATGACAACCATGCGTGTTCCACCTAGCGTAACAATACTGAGACATAGGCAATGGCCGTGGTTCGGGGATGCTTACCGCTTTGAGCGCGAACAGGGTCGCAGGCTTGGGCGGGAAGCACAATTAGGGGGCTGACGAGCGATCGTCACGCAGGCGCCCGGGCTGGAAACGGCCCGGGCGTTTGCTTTTGGTGGGCGCTGCGGTTGCTCCTAATGCCCCTTCCCGTCACCCCGTAGTCTTTCGATAGCTGCCCCTTCGACCATGTATCAGCGTACTGCTTCCCCGGCGAAGGCCGGGGCCCAGTCGAGATGCCGTTGCAGGCTCTGACTGCGCGCCCATTCCGCAGCCTCCCATCTGGGCCCCGGCCTTCGCCGGGGAAGCGATATGTTCGAGGAGGATATCTGCCGAACACGTCCGGGGTGACGGTGGAGGGTGAGCGCAGCCCCCGCCATCCCTCAAAAGCTTTTCGACAGCGTGACGCCATAAGTGCGCGGATCGCCCGGCTGGCCGACGACCAGGCCGGTATTGCCCGATTGCAGCGCCAGCACCTCATAGTAATTCTGGTTGAAGGCGTTGCGGACCCAGCCAAAGACGTTGAAACTGTCGCTGGCTTTATAGCCGATCCGGAAATTGTTGATCGCATAGCCTTCGATGTTCGTATAGGCCGAGGCTGACGGATTGGACGAAAAGCGCGAGCGATAGCTGCCGTCATAGCCGGCATAAAGCTGGCCATCGATGCCACCGATCCGGGCCGGCAGATCATATTCGGCACCCCAGGAAAATGCCCATTTCGACACGCCGGGCAGGCGCTGGCCTGAGATATCGCAATTGGCGGGGCTGAAGCCGCCAGGCGTTCCGGCCGGGCTGGCGGGATTGGCGGCCGTCGCCGCCGCGCCGCCCGAGAGTTCCGGCGGGCATGGGGCATCGACAAAGCGAACATAGCGGGCATCGGTGAAGGCGCCATTCGCGTAGAGATTGAGCCGCGACGTGGGCCGGAACGCCGAATCGATCTCAATGCCGCGCGTGCGCACCCGGCCCGCATTGGCCAAATATCCGCGCAGCACGCCGAGCTGGCCGTTGGTGACGGTCGCCTGATAATCGCTGATCTCGGTCCAGAAACCGGCGATGTTCACGGTCGCGCGCCTGTCCAGCAACTGCGTCTTCAGCCCCAGCTCGAAATGATTGACCTGCTCTGGCTCCACCGTTGCCGCCGCCTGGATGGGGTTGTTGCTCGCATCGAGCGGCAGGCCGGAAAGATTGATGCCGCCCGATTTGTAGCTGCGCGCATAGGTTGCATAGCCGAAGATGGCAGGATCGAACTGGTAGGAGGCAGTGATGTCCCCCGAAACATTCCAGTTGTCGAAGCGGGGCGTATAGGTCTGGGGGGCGAGCACGCCGCGCTGATCGCTGTTGAGCGTGGTGCTGCCGGTGCCGGTCGTCACCACCGAGACATAGCTGCCGTCTTTCTTGTCATAATTGACGCGCAAACCTGGCGCGATCTGGAAGCGATCAGTCACGTGCCAGGTCAGCTTGCCGAACAGCGCGGCGCTGGTGTTGGTAAAGCCGATGGTGTTGCGCGCCGTCAGACCATCGAGCGTCGCTGGATTGCGACCGCCTGCGCTGGTGGGGTTGAGCAGGAAGGCACTCGCCGAGCTACCCTGAACCTGCAAGCCCTGCGTATCGATGCTCTGATAAAAATAGAAGGCGCCCACGACATAATCGAGCCGACGATTGCCGTTCGAGGCGAGCCGTAGCTCCTGCGTGAACTGGTGCTGCTGCGACGGATTGGCCGAGACGGTGGTGATCGGCAGCCCAATGAAGTCGCGGTCGTTTGAGGGCTGCCAATCCCAGAAGCGATAAGCCGAGATCGAGGTGAGCGTCGCTCCGCCAAGATTCCAGTTGGCGAGCAGTGAGGTGCCGCCCAACTGCTGCTTGGCCTGAAGCGCAGTATCGACATCGGTCACCCGATCAAAGGCGTTGGTCGACGGGACCGCATAACCCTGCGCGGCCGCGAGTGCTTCATATTGACGGTTGGTCGCGCGCTGAGTGGCGCCGGTCCGCACAAAATATTGCACGCAGCATTTGGGATCCTGCCGGTTGTAATCGCCGAACAGCGTGAGATCGAGATCGGGCGTCGCCTGGAACAGGATCTGCCCGCGAAAGCTGGCATTGTCCTGACTGTTGAGATTTTCCCCCGTGCGGACGTTGAAGATGGTTCCCTGCCGCGTGGTGACCGATGTCGACAGGCGGATCGCGAGCCGATCGGCGATCAGCGGGCCGGAGACCGACGCCTTACCCTGGAAGAAGTTATAGTTGCCGCCGGTGAGCTCGACGCGCGCTTCGGGGATGAAGCTGGGCTTGCGGGTCGTGACACTGATCGTGCCGGCAGTCGTGTTTTTGCCATAGAGCGTGCCCTGTGGCCCGCGCAGCACCTCGATCCGATCGGTGTCGGTGAAATCGAAGCTCGCCGACGCAATCCGGCTGTAATAGACCTGATCGACATAGATGCCGACGCCCTGCTCGATGCCATCATTGGTGAGGCCAAAGGGCGCGCCGAGGCCGCGGATATTGGCGGCCGAGTTGCGCGGATTGGTCGAATAGAATTGAAGCGAGGGCTGGAGCTGCGTCAGCCGGTTGACGTTGTAGGTGCCCGTTTCGGCCAGCGCTGCGCCGCCGATGACCGAAATCGCGATCGGCACGCGCTGCACGCTTTCGTTGCGGCGGCGCGCGGTGACGACGATCTCGGTGCCGCCCTGTTGCGCCTCGCCAAGCCGCCCCGCTTCGTTGGCGGGCGGGGCCGATTGCTCGATCTGTGCCGGTGCGGTGACCTGATCGGCAGCTCCTGCATTGATTGGCGCTGCATCGGTGGGCGCTGCCAAGGCGAATAACGCAAGGCTGAAAGGCACAGTCATATCGGTCCCCATTTTGAAGTCTGGCCGACAATGTCTACTAATATGATGGGATTTCAGCTCTCCTCTTGCTTCACCGCCCCCAAGCTAAACTTGCTTGGCACGGAAATGCGGAGGTAACGGCGCTTGACCGTACGACAAGCTGCCTCAAATCAGCGGCGTGCGGTGTCAGTGGACGGTACCGAGGCGGTATCGCGCGCCATGGCCCCGATCCAGCTTCCGGCGCGCGCCATCACCGGCTAGCGATTGATCAGCAGCGGCTTGCAATATCGCCCCGTCTGCAGTCATCTGCTGCCTGCGCGGAGACGGCCATGGCTTGCCCGTAGCGGCGGGGGCGAGGCGAACAAGAACGATGAGCGAATCCAGTAAATCATCGCGATCAGCCAAGACCGGCCCGTTACGGCGCGTCAACCGCGGGATCATGTCTGTCTGGATGGGCTGGGGCACGCGCGTCCTGCCGTTTGCCGATGTCGCGACCGCCGATCTGCCATTGTCGCGATTGCTCCGATTGTCGCTGATCCAGGTGTCGGTAGGTGTATCGCTGGTGTTGCTCGCGGGTACGCTCAACCGCGTGATGATAGTGGAGCTGGGCGTGCCGGCTACACTGGTGGGCGTGATGCTCGCCCTGCCCCTTTTGTTTGCGCCGTTCCGCGCGCTAATCGGCTTTAGGTCTGACGCGCATCGATCAGCGCTGGGCTGGCGGCGCGTGCCGTTCATCTTCAGGGGCACGATGCTGCAATTTGGCGGGCTGGCGATGATGCCGTTCGCGCTGCTGGTGCTGGCAGGCGCGGGACAATCAAGCACCGCACCTGCCTGGATCGGTCAGGCGGCAGCCGCGATCGCCTTTCTCCTCGTCGGCGCGGGGGTGCATATTACTCAGACGGTCGGGCTCGCGCTGGCGACCGATCAGGCGCCCGAGTCGGCGCACCCCAATATCGTCGGGCTGATGTATTCGATGCTGCTGATCGGCATGATCGTCGCTGCGTTGCTGTTCGGTGCAGCGCTGGCGGATTTCTCGCCCGGCCGACTGATCCAGGTGATCCAGGGGACAGCGGTGATCACCTTCGTGCTCAATGTCACCGCGTTGTGGAAGCAGGAAGCGCGCAACACCAGCCGGCCGGTCGAGACTGAGCGAACCTTTCAGCAATCCTGGGCGCTCTACGCCGCTGAGGCGCACGCTATCCGCCGGTTGATCGCGGTTGGCCTTGGCACGCTGGCCTTCAGCATGGAGGATATTCTGCTCGAACCCTATGGCGGGCAGATATTGGGTCTTGGCGTCGGCGATACGACCAAGCTGACGGCGACGTTTGCCGGTGGTGGGCTGCTGGGGTTTGCGCTTGCTTCGCGCATTCTCAGCCGCGGCTTCGATCCATTCCGGATGGCCACGATTGGCGTGTTGATTGGCATCCCGGCCTTTGCGATGGTGATCGCCTCCGCCCCGCTTCAGCTTGTGCCGCTGTTTGTTGCGGGTGTGGCGATGATCGGCTTTGGCGGCGGGCTGTTTGGCCATGGGACACTGACGGCAACGATGAACTTTGCGCCCAAGGAACAGATTGGCCTGGCATTGGGCAGCTGGGGGGCAGCGCAGGCGACGGCTGCCGGCGTGGGCGCGGCGCTGGGCGGATTGTTGCGCGATATCGGCCACCCCGCCGGGCTGGTGCTGCCTTGGACACCCGCAGCGACGGGCTATATTCTAGTCTACACGCTGGAGATTGTCCTGCTTGTCATGACGTTCGCCACGATGCTGCCGTTGATGCGCGCCCGGCGCTGAGCAGCCCTTACATAAGAAGAGGCAGGGATGCTGGATCCCTGCCTCACCTTAGATTGCCCAGAGCGCTGCCGAAGCAGCGCCGGGACTATTTTGCGGCTTCGTTGGTTGCCATAGCATCGGTAGCCGGTGCCATTGCAGCTTCCGGGGCAGCCGCTGCGGGTGCAGCGGCCGCAGCCTTGGCTTCAGCTGCCGCCTTGTATCCGCCTTGCCAGAATGAAGACATCCATGTCGTATGCGTCATGATTGACGCATGAACGAGCAGTGATGCCGTCACAAAAGCAATGAAGAACAGCGGCAAACCGACGGTAGGGCTGACATACAGCCAGATACGTCCTTCTTTCATCGTCGGTCCTCCCTATGAGTGCAGCCAAGGGGAATAGATATACGCCAGAACATGGGCGCAGATCGCAATCCCGGCATAAATTCGCGTTCCCCACATCAGGCCTTCCTGAATTTCTTCAGCCTGTTTTGGTGTCAGCCCGGTCGGATAGACCATGTCACTATCGTCTGCCATTTTAACCACCCTCTCTCAGGACATCAGACGGTCAATGTGCAGAAAGTGTCCCATCATCCGGCACGACCGAAAGACGGCAAGAAGCCGCCGTCCACAGATGCGGTCGACACCACGATGTCCAACGGCCAGCCCCGCAACGACCCGCGCAAATCCGCACGAGTGTCAAGGTATCGGAACATTTCAAAGTGTCAATTCTTCATGACGTTTTGACGTCAAACTGCGTCGTGCAGGCTCTTACACAAGACGACTTTGCCGAACTGCCGCCGCGATGAAGCTGGCGAACAGGGGGTGCGGATCGAACGGCTTGCTCTTCAGCTCGGGATGGAACTGCACCCCGACGAACCACGGATGATCAGGCCGCTCGACGATCTCGGGCAAGGTACCGTCGGGCGACATGCCGGAAAACACCAGGCCGCTCTTTTCGAGCACCGCCTGATAGCCGGTGTTCACCTCATAACGGTGGCGATGGCGCTCGCTGATCTCGCTGCCGCCATAGATCGATGCGACGACGCTGTTGCCGTCCAGCATCGCCGGATAGGCACCGAGCCGCATCGTGCCGCCCAGATCGCCGCCTTCCTCGCGCTTCTGCAGGCCGTCTGCGCTCATCCATTCGGTGATCATCCCGACCACCGGCTCGGTCGTGGGGCCAAACTCGGTCGAGCTTGCCCCCTCGATACCGGCAAGGTCGCGCGCACCCTCGACACAGGCCATCTGCATGCCGAAGCAGATGCCGAAATAGGGAATCTCCCGCTCGCGCGCAAAGCGGACGCTGGCGATCTTGCCCTCCGCGCCGCGCTCGCCAAAGGCACCTGGCACCAGGATGGCGTGGAGCGGCTCAAGCCGTGCCGCCACGTCGCTATCGGGTTGCTCGAACAGCTCGGCATCGATCCATTCGATGTTAACCTTCACCCGATTGGCGATGCCGCCATGCACCAGCGCTTCGTTGAGCGACTTATAGGCATCCTGCAGCCCAACATATTTGCCGACAACGCCGACCGTGACCTCGCCTTCGGGATTGGTGAGCCGATCGACGATATCAATCCAGCGCGACAGATCGGGCGTGCTGCCGGGCTCTATGCCAAAAGCGCGCAGCACTTCTGAATCGAGACCCTCGACGTGATATTGCATCGGCACGGCATAAATGCTGGCTGCATCGAGCGCCGGGATCACCGCTTCTTTGCGGACGTTGCAGAACAGCGCGATCTTGGCGCGATCGCTTTCGGGCAGCGGATGTTCGCAGCGGCACACCAGCACATCGGGCTGGACACCAAGGGCGGCAAGCTCACGCACCGAATGTTGGGTCGGCTTGGTCTTCAGTTCGCCCGCCGCCGCAATGTAAGGCACCAACGTGACGTGGATGCTGACCGACTGGCCGCGCCCCAGATCATTGCGGAGCTGACGGATTGCCTCGATGAAGGGCAGCGATTCGATGTCGCCCACCGTGCCGCCAATTTCGCACAGGACGAAATCGACATCATCCGTCTGCGCCTGGGCAAATGCCTTGATGGCATCGGTCACGTGCGGAATCACTTGCACGGTCGCGCCAAGATAATCGCCGCGTCGCTCGCGCTGGATAATCGTCTGATAGATGCGGCCCGACGTAATATTGTCAGACTGGCGGCTGGGCACGCCGGTAAAGCGTTCATAATGGCCAAGATCGAGATCGGTTTCGGCACCGTCATCCGTCACATAGACTTCGCCATGCTGGTAGGGTGACATCGTGCCCGGATCGACGTTCAGATAGGGATCGAACTTGCGAATCCGCACCGAATAACCGCGTGCTTGCAGCAAGGCGGCAAGGCTTGCCGCCATCAGACCCTTGCCGAGCGAGGAAACCACGCCGCCGGTGATAAAAATGAACCGCGCCATGGGAGGAGTTGCCTAGCGTCTAAAGACCATCGGAGACAAGCGCCCGACTCTCACCGAGCGCGCAAAAAATTACAGCGGCCGGCGAATGCCGGCTGCGATTACTGTTCGAGCGGAACGGCGCTGTTGCTTACGGGGGCCGTGCTGTTGCCCCTGGCGGCCGCTGCGGCGACGTCTGCAGCCGATGGCGCTTGCGTCAAGGTCGGCGGCGGCGCGCCCGGTGCCGTGATTGGCGCAGCCGATCCACGCGCGAGCGACGTATCCACTGATTGCGCGTGGCGCGATGCCGCCAGAAAGGCGAGCAGGATGCTGAGCGAGACGAACACTGTCGCCAGCACCGTGGTCGCCCGGGTTAGAAAATCAGCCGCACCGCGCGCCGACATCAGGCCGGATGGGCTGCCGCCCATGCCCAACCCACCCCCTTCGGACCGCTGCATCAATATCACGCCGACCAGAGCGGCAGCGACCAGTGCGTGGAGCACAAGGAGAAAGGTGAAAAGCATAAGCGGGCTGAATTTTTCCGAAAGGGTGCGAAGGCGGGCACATAGGCGAGCGATGCCCGGCGATCAACCGGCATGGATGCCAAGCCTGTAACAAATCCTGACCCCACATGAAACCAGCTGCTTTTTCACTCGTTTAGGAAGTTAGTCCCTTTGAAACGATGCGAACGCTCCGCCTATGCACATGAAAACCTTTGCCGTTGCACCCAGCAATGCCCTTGCCGAATGGATGGAGAGTCTGGTCGGTTATGTCCGATCAGGTGAGCCCGATCTGACAAACCGACAAATGGCGCTTTTGCTGGTGGTGTACCTGCAAGTTGGTCCCCATACGGTACGCGGGCTTGCGCGCTGCTTGAATGTTTCTAAGCCAGTCGTGACACGCGCCTTGAACCGGCTTGGCAGCCTCGGCTATCTGCGCCGTCAACGCGATGAGAGCGACAAGCGCAATATCTATGTCGAGCGCACGGCTGAGGGGGCAGAGTTTCTTGAAGATTTCGGGCAGTTCATCCGACCGAGCTGACGCACAGCCGGATGGTGTTGGCGCTGGTGGGGACCAGCGCAGAAGTTTCGCGCTGACGGGGCCATCGGTAAGCGTCGATCCGCGCACGTGCGCGGTACGCGGCGACCTTGCCGATGTACGGCTGGCTGACCGGGTGTTTGCGCCGCATTATGCGGCCCCCTTATCAATGACAATCAGGCATGACTGTCATTTATTTGAAAAATCGAGTAAATCCAGCGAGGCTCTCGCGGCGCTCGCGGTTGGCACCCGCTTTGAGGTGCTGGACTTTTCGGGGCAAACGGCTTGGGGTATTGCACAACCCGCCGGGCTCGTCGGCTATGTCGATGCAGATGCTCTCGATATCGTCGGCAAGGCCGGGTAGGGCTTAGCGCGTGACCCTTTCTGTATTCATCGACGGCGCTGCCGGCACAACCGGGCTGGAAATTCGCGATCGCCTGGCCGGGCGGCGCGACATCTCGCTGGTGGTTCTTGACGACTCGCAGCGCAAGGATATGGCCGCGCGTCGCCAGGCGCTTAACGACGCCGATTTCGTCATTTTGTGCCTGCCCGATGACGCCGCGCGCGACGCGGTGGCGATGATTGACAATGCCCGCACGCGGGTCATCGACGCCTCGACCGCTTTTCGCGTCGCGCCGGACTGGGCTTACGGTTTTCCTGAACTTGAGCCCGGCCAGGGCGCAGTGATTGCGAACGCGATGCGGGTGAGCAATCCGGGCTGCTACCCGACGGGCTTTCTCGCGCTCGTGCGGCCGCTGATCCGTGCAGGGATCGTACCGGCGGACTGGCCGATCACTGTCAATGCAGTCTCAGGCTATTCGGGCGGTGGCAAGGCCATGATTGCGGAGTTCGACTCGGGCACAGAAACGACGGCCTTTCGTGGCTACGCGCTGGCGCTGGCGCACAAGCATGTGGCCGAAATGCAAAAGCACGCCCTACTGGTCCACCCGCCGATATTCTCGCCCGCCGTCGCGAACTGTTATCGCGGGATGGTCGTCGAGGTGCCATTGCCACTTTATGCATTGCCGCGTCGTCCAACACTCGCCGCCTGCGCGACTGTGATCCAGGACGCGTATCGCGACAGTGCCATCATCACGATCGCCGAGGATGACGCGTCGCTAGTGCGGGTGGAAGCGGATGCGGGCAGCGACCGGCTGACCTTGCGGATCTGCGGCAATGCTGAGACCGGGCAGGCCCGGTTGATTGCCACGCTCGATAATCTCGGCAAGGGTGCCAGCGGGGCAGCCGTCCAGAATCTCAACGTCATGGCCGGGCTCGATCCGACGACCGGGCTCAACCTGTGAAGGATATCGCCGCATGACCCGCCAGCCAGTCGCCAAACTCCTGCTGTTCGGCGCGACGGGCGATCTGGCGCAGCGCATGCTGCTGCCCTCGCTTTATGGGCTGCATGCGGACGGTCTGTTGCCCGATGGCCTGTCGATTACCGGCACGGCACGATCAACGCATGACGACGCGAGCTACCGCGTGTTCACGGCGGACGCGCTCGAGCGGTTCCTGCCCAATGAGCGCAAGGACGCAACCGCGATTGCCGCCTTTCTTGAGCGGGTCGGCTATCAGCCGCTCGATGCATCGACGCCCGCGGGTTTCAAGGATCTCGCCGTCAAGATCGGCGACATTTCAGGCGGGCTGGCGATTTTCCTGTCGACGGCGCCCTCTCTGTTTGGCCCCACCATCAAGGGCCTCGAATATGCCGGACTGGCCGGGGCGAATGTGCGCATCGGGCTGGAAAAGCCGCTGGGCCATGATCTCGCCTCCAGCCGCGAGATCAACGACGCTGTCGCCGAAGTGTTTCGCGAGGACCAAACCTTCCGGATCGATCATTATCTTGGCAAGGAAACGGTGCAGAACATCCTGGCGTTGCGCTTTGGCAATACCTTGTTCGAGCCGGTGTGGAATGCGCGCGGCATCGACAATATCCAAATCACGATATCGGAGACCGTCGGGCTTGAGGGACGCGCGGGCTATTATGACGGCTCGGGCGCGCTGCGCGACATGGTGCAGAACCACATCCTTCAGCTGGTGGCGCTGATCGCCATGGAGCCCCCTGCCCGGTTCGACGGGACGTCGATTCGCGATGAGAAGGTGAAGGTGCTGCGCTCGCTCCGCCCGATCAGTGTGGCCGATGCACCCCAGCTGACCGTGACCGGTCAATATGGTGCCGGGGCGGTGAAGGGCGAGATCGTCCGCGGCTATGCCGAAGAGCTCGAACGCCCATCCTCAACCGAGACCTTCGTCGCCATCAAGGCCAATGTGGATAACTGGCGCTGGCAGGGCGTGCCATTCTATCTGCGCACCGGCAAAAGACTGCCCGCGCGCCAGTCCGAAATCGCGATACAATTCAAACCCGTACCGCATTCCATGTTCGCGGCGCGCGGCGGCAAGCTGCAGCCCAACACGCTCGTCATCCGGCTGCAACCGGACGAATATGTGCGGCTGCTGGTGATGGCCAAGGAGCCGGGGCTCGACCGCGACGGGGTGCGCCTGCGCGAAGTGCCGCTGGACCTGAGCCTGGACACGCAATTTGCGGGATCTCGCCGGCGCATCGCCTATGAGCGGTTGCTGCTCGATCTGATCGAAGGCGATCCGACGCTTTTCGTGCGGCGCGACGAAGTGGAAGCGCAGTGGGAGTGGATCGACGGCATCCGGGCCGGTTGGGAAGCCAATGGGATAAAGCCCAAAGGCTATGCGTCCGGCAGCTGGGGCCCGTCTGCCGCCATCGCGCTGACGGAGCGCGATGGCGCGAGCTGGCATGATGAGTGACGTGGCGCTGTAAGAATTTGCCGGCATGGTGCTTTGTCCCCTCGCATGGGGCGGCAGTGCGTGGCCGGTCGCACTGACAGGTGCCTGAGTGCCGACCAATGAGTATCGTATCAATGGAGCCAATATGACCGAGATCGAATGGTGGGATTATGACAGCGCCGAGGAAATGGCGGACGCGGTCGCCGGGGATGCTGGCTTCATCATCGAGAGTGCGATCGATGCGCGCGGCGGTGCTGTGATCGCCCTGCCCGGCGGCAAGACGCCGCTTGCGATCTATGAAAAGCTCGCCAAGGCCAAGCTCGATTGGAAGCGCGTTACCATCCTCCCCACCGACGACCGACTGGTGCCGATGGGCGATGCCCTGTCCAACATTACGGCAATCGCCAAGGTGTTCCTGCCCAAGGGCGTGCGCGTCTTGCCGATCACGAGCGAGGCAGCCGCTGATTACAAGGCGGCTGGGCGCGCGGCAGATGCGCGGTTGCAGGATGTCCACTGGCCGCTCGACCTGTGCGTGCTGGGCGTGGGCGCGGATGGTCACACCGCGTCGATCTTCCCCGGCCCCGATTTCGAGGAGGCTGTTGCAGGCCCGAAGGAACGTCGCGCCGTTGGCGTCATGCCCGGGGACCTTCCCGCTGAGGCACCAGTCGCGCGCGTGACCCTAACGCGCGAAGCCATCATCTCGGCACGCGCGCTGATGATTGCGGTGACGGGGCAGGCAAAGCGCGATATCATTGAGGCGGCGATCGCGCAGGGGCCCTTGTCGCAATATCCGATCGGCCGGGTGTTGGCCGATGTCGAACTGCCCGTGGATATTCACTGGAGCGAATGAAATGCCGCTACATCCCGAGATCGCCGCCGTTACCGATCGCATCATCGAACGCTCACGGCCGACGCGCGACGCTTATCTCGCGCTGATCCGTGCCGAGCGCGAGGGCGGTGTCGACCGGCCGATCCTGGGATGTGCAAACCTTGCGCATGGCTTTGCCGGCACCGAGGAAGACCGCGAGACGCTGAAGGCCGGCCGGGCAATGAATATCGGTATCGTTACGGCTTATAATGACATGCTCTCAGCGCATGCGACCTATTACCGATACCCCGAGCAGATGAAAATCTGGGCGCGCGAGGCCGGCATCACGGCGCAGGTCGCAGGCGGCGTGCCGGCGATGTGCGACGGGGTGACGCAGGGCTATCCCGGGATGGAGCTTTCGTTGTTCAGCCGCGACACGATTGCGCTGTCCACCGCGATCGCGCTCAGCCACGGCATGTTCGAGGGCGCGGCGCTGCTTGGCATTTGCGACAAGATCGTCCCCGGCCTGCTGATGGGCGCGCTGCGCTTTGGGCATTTGCCGATGATCTTCATCCCCGGTGGCCCGATGCGATCGGGCATTTCAAACAAGGAAAAAGCACATACCCGCGAGCTCTATGCCGAGGGCAAGGCGAGCCGCGAGGAACTGCTCGATTCGGAAATTGCCGCCTATCATTCCAAGGGCACCTGCACCTTTTACGGCACCGCCAATTCGAACCAGATGATGATGGAGATGATGGGCCTGCACATGCCGGGTGCCGCCTTCGTCAATCCGGGCACCAAATTGCGGCAGGAGCTTACCCGCGCCGCTGTCCACCAACTCGCCAAGATTGGCTGGCATGGCGACGATTATCGGCCGCTGGGCGAGTGTGTGGACGAAAAGGCCATCGTCAATGCCGCTATCGGGCTGCTGGCGACGGGGGGCTCGACCAACCATCTGATCCACCTTCCTGCCATCGCTGCCTGTGCCGGTATCGTGATCGACTGGGAGGATTTTGACCGGCTATCGCGCGCCGTACCGCTCATCACGCGCGTTTACCCCAATGGCTCTGCGGATGTGAACGGGTTCGAGGATGCCGGCGGCATGCCCTTCGTGATCCGCGAGTTGCTGGGCGCGGGGCTGCTCCACGGCGATATCGTGACGGTCGCGGGCAAGGATTTGTCTGCTTACGGCATGAAGCCCGTGATCGAGGACGAGACGCTCAACTGGATCGATCCCGGCCCGAGCAAGGACGAGAGCATCGTCCGACCCGCGGGCAATCCCTTCTCCGCCGAAGGAGGATTTCGCATTCTCACCGGCAATCTTGGCCGGGCGTGCATTAAGGTATCAGCTGTCGAGCGCGAGCGTTGGACGATCGAAGCACCTTGCCGGGTGTTTGAGGATCAGGCGGCAGTGCAGGCAGCGTTCAAAGCGGGCGAGCTTGACCGCGACGTGGTGGTCGTCGTGCGGTTCCAGGGCCCCCGCGCCAATGGTATGCCCGAGCTGCACAAGCTGACGCCGCCGCTGGGCGTGCTGCAGAATCGCGGCTTCAAGGTCGCGCTCGTCACCGACGGCCGCATGTCCGGCGCGAGCGGCAAGGTGCCGTGCGCGATCCATGCGAGTCCAGAGGCACTGGGCGACGGTCCATTGGCCCGCGTGCGCGATGGCGATATCGTGCGTGTATGTGCTGAGACGGGGCAGCTCGAGGCGCTGGTCGATGCGACCGACTGGGCCGCGCGCACACCCGTAGCCGCACCACCCTGGGCCAGCGGCACAGGGCGCGAATTGTTCGCGATGTTCCGCCACGGTTCCAATGAAGCGGAGAAGGGCGCGAGCGCCATGCTGGCGGCGATGGGCGCATGATGCAGGTCGTCTCCGTCGATATCGGCGGCACCCATGCCCGCTTCGCCATCGCCGATGTGGGGCAAGGCCGCGTGCAATCGCTGGGCGAGCCGGTGACGCTCAAGACGGCTGAATATGCCAGCCTGCAGACCGCATGGGAGGCATTTGGCGAAACGCTCGATCACCCCCTGCCCCGCGCCGCCGCGATTGCGGTCGCATCGCCCATTGGCGGCGAGATCATCAAGCTCACCAACAATCCCTGGATCATCCGCCCCGCGCTGGTGAAGGAACGGTTCGATGTCGACGATTTCATCCTGATCAATGATTTCGGTGCGATCGGCCATGCCGCCGCGCAAATGGGGCCGGAGAATTTCTTGCACCTGTGCGGCCCCGATGAGCCCTTTCCCAATCATGGATCGATCACCATCTGCGGCCCCGGCACCGGCCTGGGCGTAGCGCAGGTGCTGCGCGTCGCGAACGGCGGCTATCACGTGATCGAGACCGAGGGCGGGCATATGGACTTCGCCCCGCTCGACGGGCTGGAAGACGCGATGCTCAAGCGACTGCGCAAGAATTTCACCCGCGTGTCGGTGGAACGGATCTGTTCGGGGCCAGGCATTATCGCGATCTATGAGACGCTCGCCGAGATTGAAGGGCGTGCGGTGCAGCGGCTGGACGACAAGACCATCTGGGGCATGGCGCTCGACGGCAGCGACAGCTTGGCGCTGGCGGCGCTCGACCGCTTTTGCCTGGCGCTGGGCGCGGTGGCGGGTGACCTCGCGCTGGCGCATGGGCCGCACGGCGTGGTGATTGCGGGCGGGCTGGGGCTGCGGCTGAAGGACAAACTCGTCGATTCAGGGTTCGAGCAGCGCTTTACCGCGAAGGGTCGCTTCCAGAACCTGATGCGATCGATCCCCGTCAAGCTCATTACTCATCCGCAACCGGGCCTGTTCGGCGCGGCGGCGGCCTTTGCCCAAAGGTATGCCCAATGACCGACAACGCGACCATCGAAGAGATCATGCGCACAAGCGCCGTCATCCCCGTGCTGGTGGTGGAAGATGCGGCGACCGCGCGGCCGCTGGCAGAGGCGCTGGTTGCAGGCGGCTTGCGCGTGCTGGAAGTGACGATGCGCACCGCCGCCGCGCTCGATGTGATCCGCGAGATGAAGCAGGTGCCGGGTGCCATCGTCGGTGCGGGCACGGTGGTGAACGCCGACCAATTCGCGCAGGTGATGGATGCCGGTGCCGAGTTCATCGTCTCCCCCGGCCTGACGGAGCGGCTCGCCCGCCCGATTATCGACAGCGGCGTGCCCTTTTTGCCAGGCATCGCCAATGCGGCCGACATTATGACGGGGCTCGACCTGGGCCTGACCCACTTCAAATTCTTCCCGGCCGAGGCGAATGGCGGGCTGAAGGCGCTCAAGGCGCTCGCCGCGCCCTTCTACCAGTGCAAATTCTGCCCGACGGGCGGCATCAGCGAGGCCAGCGCGCCGGAATGGCTAGCGTTCGATCCGGTGCTGTGCGTCGGCGGCAGCTGGGTGACGCCCAAGGGCGCGAGCATGCACGAGGTGGAGGCGCTCGCGCGGGGGGCGAGCGGGCTCAGGGGATAGGTGTGGATTTGGGTGGATAGCCGAACATCAGCTTTTAGCGGGCGACGGGCGAGCAGCGGACGTTCATGTAGTGAGGTCGCTTGGCCGACGGAGATGCCCCGTTCAAACAGCAGGCCCTCTACATTCCGCAACGATAGCGGGAATCGCATTAGCATCACGACCGCCCGGCGGATCGCCTCGGGATGGCGTTGAAATAGCGAAAACGGGTCGTCGGTTTGCCGTTCGATTTATGGCACCATGGGCCGAACTGGCATAACGTCGCTCTGGTGCTCGGTTGCTCGGACAAGGCGATGACCCGCCATGATGCGCGCCGCCATCGTCGCCCAAGGTTGCGAGAACCAGGCGGCCGGATCTTCCGCGATAACCGTGGTTCCGTCGGCAAGGCCGTCGGTTAGTACGACGTCCTGGTAGCGGAGGAAGCGCGTATCGATCGTCGAATAAAAGGAGCGAAAGACCTGCCCCATGCCATTGAGGTTCTGCGGCAGCGTGACCGCGAGGCGATCACCCATGATGCGGACAAGCTTGCCCGCCGGATAGACTCCGATGCTGCCCATGAACCGGAACAACAGCGCGCGATCGAAATGTCCGTCCGTCGACTCCATCTCCGTGACGGCTTCGAGCGGGGATTGGCCGGCGGCATAGGGGCGGATCGACGTGATGGCATCGTAGACGTCGCAAATGGTGACCATGCGTGTCGCGGCACTGATTGCTTCGCCTTTCAGGCCGAATGGATATCCTAAGCCGTCGAGACGCTCGTGATGATGCAGGCAGGCATCCAGCGCCGCCGGCGGCACCCCGGTGGTAGCCGAGAGAATGCGGTGGCCTTGGACCGGATGGCGGCGCATCTGGATAGTGTCCGCCTCGTTCAACCGTCCGGCGTTGAGCAGGATGTCCGGTGAGATCATCGACTTGCCGATATCATGGAGCAGCCCCGCCATCCCGAGGTCGCGCACGGCGGCGGCAGGATAACCGAGCTCGCGGGCAAGGCTTATCATCAAGGCGCAGACGGCGACGGAGTGGGTATAGGTCTGGTCGTCATGCGCTTTCAGCCGTGTGACGCTGACGAAGGCGGCTATGTTGTTCAGCGAGTCGGCAATGTCATCGACTACCGCCAGGATATCGTCGGTAACCACGCCCTTGCCGAGGCGGCAGTCAGCAAACATCGCGTTGACAACGGTCTTGGATCGCTGCGCGAGCTCGGTCGCTCGCACCTGATCCGCCCGGCCGAATCGCACGGAAGCACGCATGGCACGAGGGCCAATTGGTGCCTGGACGGGTTGGACAGTCGCGACGTCGCACCCCTTGGCGGTATCGATGACGATCTCGGAATCGCTGGAGTGGACACGTTCGAGCTCTTTGTTCGACGAAATGAGAAACCGCGCGCCCCACAGGGGTTGGGCAAGCCATCCACCCGCGAATGAATGGACGTACATACCCAGCGTAGCCTGCTCCGCTCGTATTGTTTTTAGCAAGGCTGTTCTCATGCGGGCGGGGTTGATGGGAATTACCGATTCCCGCGCGTCGAGGCTCGCACATCGTCGCACGGGGATTGGCGGCTCAGTCTATTGTTGGCGACCAGCTCTGTTACCGATGTTTCGCCAACGCCCGGATGAGGGTAATCCTCATTATAGATGAGTCCTATGGAATGCGGCGCGATTTGAACGGTCATTTTCGGGATCGCGTGCGGATCGAACGAACGACCGACTCTGCAGCGGCATCCGCCATTCCCCTGCTTCGTCACACCGGACTCGTTCGGGGCCCCGCTCCTCCACCAGCTGTGCTGCTTATTGTCGCGCGGTGGGCGCCGGAACAAGTCCGGGGTAACGGAAGCAGCGCGCGCTGAACACTGCCGTGCAATCAGCTACCGCTCGCCGCGCGCCCGCCTGATCGCATACCATTTCTGCACATTCGCATTATGCTGATCGAGCGTATCGGCGAACACATGGCCGCCGGTGCCGTCCGCCACGAAATAGAGCGCGTTCGACGTGGCCGGATCGAGCACCGCATCGATGCTGGCGCGGCCGGGGTTGCAGATCGGCCCGGCGGGTAGCCCCGTCATCGCATAGGTATTGTACGCATTCACCGCGCGCACTTCGGAGCGCAGGATGCGGCGGCCGAGCGGCTTGCCCTTGGTGAGGGGATAGATGATCGTGGGGTCGGCCTGCAGCATCATGCCCCGCTTCAGGCGATTGGCGTAAACGGCGGCGACGGTGCGACGCTCGGCGGGCTTGCCGGTTTCTTTTTCGACGATCGAGGCCAGGATCAGCGCCTCCCGCGGAGTGCTCACGGCGAGCCCGGGTTTGCGCTTCTCCCAAGCGGCCGCGAGATATTTCAGCATCGCGCGCTGCATCCTATCGACCACGCCTTGCCGCGTGTCGCCGCGCTGGAAGCTGTAGCTATCGGGCAGGATCGTCCCTTCGATCGGCACGGCGACCTTGCCGGTCAACCCGGCGGCCGCCATGACGCGCTCCTGCACCAGAATGGAGGGCAGTCCTTCCGGAATCGTTACGAAGCGCTGCAGCGTGCGGCCGCCCTGCAGCAGTTTCAGGATATCGGCCTGGCTGAGATGGGCGGGGATGCGGTATTCACCGGCCTTGATGGGTGCGTCGGCACCGAACACCCGAGCCAACAGCTTGAAGCGCGCGGCAGACGGGATCATGCCTGCCGATTCCAGCCGATCGGCCGTACCCGACAGCGTTGCGCCGTCTGCTACCTGAAAGGTTGCGTTCTTCGGCGTCGGCCCCGGGCCGCCCCAATCGCGCACGAGCAGGAACAGTGCGACAATCGCAGCAACGACGGTGATGAGGCCGAAACAGCCGAGTTTGCGCATGCGATTTCCCTGCGGTTGGCTGGCGATCCGGTCAGATTGCCTTCATCACAAGGCTGGCATTGGTGCCACCAAAGCCAAAGCTGTTGTTGAGCACGGCCTTGACCGGGCGCTGCTTGGCGACATGCGGCACGAGATCGACCCCCTGGCAACCGTCGCTTGGATCATCGAGATTGAGCGTCGGCGGCACAATCTGGTCGCGCATCGCCAGAATGCAGAAGATACTCTCCACTGCACCCGCACCGCCGAGCAGATGCCCGATCGCCGATTTGGTCGAACTCATCGACAAGGTGCCTATGGCATTGCCGAACAGTCGGCGAACCGCCCCAAGCTCAAGCTCGTCGCCCAGCGGCGTGGAGGTGCCGTGCGCGTTGATATAATCGATATCGCCCAGCGACAGGCCTGACCGCTTCATCGCCATCTGCATCGAACGGAAGGCCCCTGCGCCTTCGGGATGCGGTGCGGTGACATGATAGGCATCGCCCGACATGCCATAGCCCACGATTTCGGCGTAGATCTTGGCACCGCGCGCCTTGGCGTGCTCATATTCCTCAAGGCACAGGACACCGGCGCCCTCACCCATCACGAAACCGTCACGGCCCTTGTCATAGGGACGGCTGCCTTTTTCCGGGCAATCGTTGAAGCCAGTCGATAGCGCGCGCGCCTGGGCGAATCCCGCGATGCCGATCGGGCAGATCGCCCCTTCCGAGCCGCCCGCCAGCATCACATCGGCATCGTCGAGCATGATCATCCGCGCTGCATCGCCAATCGAGTGCGCACCGGTGGAGCAGGCAGTGACCACGGCATGGTTGGGCCCCATCAGGCCATATTTGATCTGCACCTGGCCCGAAATCAGGTTGATCAGCCGCCCGTGGACGAAATGCGGCGACACGCGGCGCGGGCCCTTTTCATGCAGCACGATCGATTCGCTGGCGATACCCGGCAGGCCGCCAATGCCCGATCCGATCGAGCATCCAGCGCGCAGCCGCTGCTCCTCGGTCATGTCGGTGAGCCCGGCGTCTTCAAGCGCCTGGCCGGCGGCATCGATGCCGAAAATGATGAAGGGATCGACTTGTCGCTGGACCTTGTGGTCGACCCGCTTGCCGGGATCAAAGCCATAAGCGTGATCGGCCGGCTTTACCTCGCAGGCATAGCGGCAGACATAATCGGTCGCGTCAAAGCGCGTGATAGCGCCTGCGCCCGATCGCGAAGCCAGAATGTTGGCCCAGGCAGTCTCGACATCCGCGCCGAGCGGGGTAACGAGCCCAAGCCCGGTGACGACAACACGGCGCATGGCAATCTCCGTTCTTGCTTAAAATACCAAAGCGGCTCCCCAACCCCGGATTACCCTGGGACGAGAAGCCGCTCAGTCGTTTCTACCCCGAGGGGCATTAAGGCTGTGGTGGAGCGCCGCCTGCGCGATGCTGCCCAGCAGGCTCAGCCCTTGTGCTCGTCGATATAGGTAATGGCATCCTTGACCGTGCCGATCTTCTCTGCCGCATCGTCAGGGATTTCCACGCCGAATTCTTCTTCGAACGCCATCACCAGCTCGACAATGTCGAGGCTGTCCGCGCCCAGATCATCGATAAAGCTCGCATCTTCGGTCACCTTGCTGTCTTCGACGCCGAGATGCTCGACGACGATCTTCTTTACGCGATCGGCAGTCTCGCTCATGCTTTTTCCCTCTCGTAGCTTTGGGGGTTCGTACTCTCACCCGCACCTAGAACGGGTGGCAGGCCGTGACAAGAGGGTCAGAGCATCGCCATGCCACCATTTACGTGCAGCGTCTGCCCGGTGACATACCCGGCCTCGCGGCTGGCAAGATAGACAACCGCGGCGCCAATGTCTGCGCCCTCGCCCATATGACCGGCCGGGATGCGAGCGTTGAGCGCCTCTTTCTGGGAATCGGGCAGACCATCGGTCATGGCCGAGCGGATGAAGCCGGGGGCAACGCAATTGACGGTGATGTTGCGGCTGGCGAGTTCCTGCGCCAGCGCCTTGGACATCGCGGTCAGTCCGCCCTTGGAGGCGGCATAATTGGCCTGGCCGGGATTGCCGGTCGCACCGACGACGGACGTGATCGAGATGATCCGGCCATGCCGCGCCTTCATCATCGGGCGGGCGGCGGCGCGGGCGAGGCGGAACGCCGCTTCAAGATTGACGCGGATCACCATGTCCCAATCCTCGTCCTTCATCCGCATCACCAGGTTGTCGCGCGTGACCCCAGCGTTGTTGACGAGGATGTCGAGCTTGCCGCCAAGCGCCTCCACTGCCTGCCCCACCAGCGCATCGACTGCCGCCGCATCCGACAGATCGCAGGGCAAGGCGACATGATCACCGCCGAGCTCATCTCGAAAAGCGGCTAGCTTCTCGGCATTGGAGCCCGAAACCGCCAGCCGCGCGCCTTGGGCCGCGAGCGCCTGCGCAATCGCGGAGCCGATGCCGCCCGATGCGCCGGTAACGAGGGCGGTCATGCCAGTAAGGTCGAACATGTATTGCTCCCTAAGATTGTTCGCGCAGAGGCGCAGAGGACGCGGAGGGGACGTGATTGTTGACGAGCCGTCGCACACCCTCTTTAAGTGTTTCACCGCCGAAGTTGATCAATAGCCCTACGGGCTGCTTCGTCAGGCGAAGGTAGGTCAACAATTGCTTGGCGTGCACCGGCGCAAGCCGGTCAATTGATTTGATCTCAACGACCAAACGGTTGTCAACCAGCAGATCGATACGGAAGGCATTTTGAAAACGCATGCCGTCAAATTCAATTTCAATTGGTACCTGGCAACCGACACCATAGCCCATCATCTCAAGGCGACGCGCCAACAGTGTCTCATACACGCTTTCGAGCAGGCCCGGGCCGAGTTCGCGATGCAGGCGAAGAGCGACGTCGAGAACATCTCCGCTGATCTTATCAATTTCCCCCACTTCTTCTCCGCGTCCTCCGCGCCTCTGCGCGAACCCACCTACAAGACCTTCGCCAAAGCCTCGATATCCGCCATCGTCACCACGCTGGTCGCCTCTGCATCCGGCACGGTGCGTTTCGCCATGGGGCCCAGCACTTTTGCACCGAACTCGACGACATGCGTCACGCCGGCCGTTGCCATGTTGAGCATCGTCTCGCGCCAGCGCACCACGCCCGTTACCTGATCGATCAGCCGGGCGCGGATCTCGTCGGGGTCGGTTATCGGGGCGGCCAGGACATTGGCGTAGAGCGCGACCATGGGCACGTCGATTCGCGTTGCCTTCAGCCGATGCTCCATCTGGTCGGCCGCGGGCTGCATCAGTGGGCAGTGGAAAGGGGCGGAGACGTTGAGGATCATGCCGCGCTTGGCGCCCATATCCTTGGCCATCGCCACCGCGCGTTCAATCGCGCCGATATGGCCGGAGATGACCACCTGCCCGGCTGCATTGTCATTCGCAATGGCGCAGACTTCGCCCTCGGCTGCCGCTTCGGCGATCGCCTGTGCCTGCTCAAGCGTGGCACCGAGCAGCGCCGCCATCCCGCCGATGCCGACCGGTACGGCGTGCTGCATCGCCCGCCCGCGCAGCTTGAGCAGCCGGGCGGTCGTTGCCAGATCGATCGCCCCTGCCGCGCACAAGGCGGTATATTCGCCGAGCGAGTGACCGGCGACATAATGCGCCTTTTCCGCGATCCGAATGCCGCCGTCGCGCTCAAGCACGCGCAGGGTAGCGATGGCATTCGCCATGATCGCCGGCTGGCCGTTTTCAGTGAGGGTCAGATCATCGTCTGGCCCTTCAGTCATCAGCTTGAAGAGATTCTGGCCGATGGCCTCATCGACCTCCTGGAAGACTTCTCGGGCGATGGGGCTGGCATCAGCAAGGGCACGCCCCATGCCGACTGACTGGCTGCCCTGCCCGGGGAATAGAAATGCGCGAATGTTGACGGCTCCTGCATGGCGGTCGCGTTGTCGCGCCGCGTTAGGAGCGTCGATGCTGGCTGGCAAGCGTGGCATGCCACTCCACCCGGCGCGCCTATGCGACGAGCCTTGCCTTTCGCGCCGCTTTCGCTATGGAGCCTGCACTGCCGGGGTGAAGAGCGCGTCTCTTTGCCCCTGCTTTGCTTTTGAGACGACAGCCGGAGGGGCCCCCGCATGGTGCGGTGTGGTCAGCAATCGGCCAAGATGAAGGACAAGACATGGCTCTTTATGAGCACGTGTTCCTTGCGCGCCAGGATCTGGCACAAGCGCAGGTGGATGCACTGGCGGAAAACGCCACCAAGATCATCGAAGATAACAAGGGCAAGGTCACCAAGACCGAGTCATGGGGTCTCCGCTCGATCGCTTATCGCATCGCGAAGAACCGCAAGGCGCATTATGTGATGCTCGAAATCGACGCGCCCGCAGGCGTTGTCGCCGAGCTCGAGCGCCAGACGCAGATCAACGAAGACATCATCCGCTACATGACCGTGAAGGTCGATGCGCTGGAAGCCGGCCCGTCGGCGATGATGCGCAAGGGCGATCGTGACCGTGACAGCCGCCGTGGCGGTGAGCGCGGCGACCGTCCGGATCGTGGCGACCGTGGTGATCGTGGCGATCGCCCCCGTCGTGACTTCGACGGCGAATAAGGAGCATATAGACAATGGCACGCCCATTTTTCCGCCGCCGCAAGAGCTGCCCCTTCTCCGCGAAGGACGCCCCCCGGATCGACTATAAGGACGTACGGCTCCTGCAGGGCTTCGTGTCCGAACGCGGCAAGATCGTCCCGTCGCGCATCACCTCGGTGAGCGCGAAGAAGCAGCGCGAACTCGCCCAGGCGATCAAGCGCGCCCGTCATCTGGGCCTGCTGCCCTATATCGTTAAGTAAGGAAGGACTGACATGGAAGTCATCCTGCTCGAACGCGTCGAGAAGCTCGGTGCCATCGGCGACGTCGTCAAGGTAAAGGACGGGTTCGCCCGGAATTTCCTGCTCCCCAACAAAAAGGCGCTGCGTTCGAACGCCGCCAACCGCAAGGTGTTCGAAACCAACCGTGAGCGGATCGTGGCCGAAAACGCCGCGCGCCGTTCGGTTGCGCAGGAAGAAGCGAAATCGGTGGACGGCGTGACTGTCACGATGATCCGCCAGTCGTCCAACACCGGCCAGCTGTACGGTTCGGTCGCGGTGCGCGATCTGGTCGAGGCGCTCGATGCCGAGGGTCACAAGGTCCCGAAGAACGCGATCGTGCTGAACAAGCCGATCAAGGCGATCGGCATCTATGACGTGAAGGTCTCGCTCCACGCCGAAGTGTCGGTGATGATCAAGGTCAACATCGCGCGTTCGCCGGAAGAAGCCGAAATGCAGGCCAAGGGCGTCAACGTGATGGAGGCGATGTTCGAAAAGGACGAAGCCGGCTTCACCGAGGATTACGACCCCAACGCCGAACCCGGTGAAATCGCTGGCAATACCCCTGCCGCAGAAGCAGCAGCGGAAGCCGACGACAACGCCGAAGGCTAATACGACGCATAATTGATGAAAAAAGGGCCGCCTGGATCTCTCCAGGCGGCCCTTTCTCGTTACGCAACGCAACAATGGCCTCAATACACCGAGGCCAATCTTCTACGGTTCAGGGAACAGCGACGCAGGCACCAAGCACCGCCGCGAAGGGGATAAACGCGAGGATGATGGGAACTGCGTGCTTCATGCGTTAATCTTCTCAAACCTGACCCGGACTTGTCGACATAATGCGCATGCCTGAGCGATAGTTCCCGTAAGGGGAGCGGCAACAATCACCGGGCACGATGTCTATTCGCTGGTTCGGGAGGATTGGTTACGCCTCTGCGACGACAATGCGGGGCCGCAGCCGAACGGCTATCCCCGTCGTGACTGCGCGGCATAATCCGGCAGGGCATATCTGCGGGCGATCACCCGCGCGGTCAGCGCTGACGGTGCGAGGCCAAGCGCTAGCCGCAAGCCGCCGCGCATGAGCCATGACCGACTATGCGCGGGTTGCCCGCCTTGCGCTGATGCCGTCACATAACCGGCGATTCGTTTGAGCCGGAGCCGTTCCAGCCCGGGCACGATGGCATCCAAGGCATGGGTGCGAGCGATCGCGCCAAGCGCGACAGCGTCCTCGATCGCCTGGCACGCCCCCTGCCCCAAATTCGGCTCCATGGCATGCGCGGCGTCGCCCACGCACAGGATGCGGCCCCTGCCCAATCGCTTGGGCGGCGGTTTGGCGTGGATGGAGAACGGGATGAGGCGATCCGCTGGTGTGGCGGCAATCGCGTGGCCGATCGCTGGCATCCAGCCCGAGGCCGCGTCGACGACCTGATCATAGGTCAGCAGGTTCGCTTGATGGGGCACGGCCTCATTGCACATATAAAACCAGTATCGCCGTCCCGCGCCGATATCGAACAGGCCAAACCGCTCGCCGCGCCCCCAATATTCATGCGCGCATCGATCGCCATCGCTATTGATAACCGGGCCTGACAGGGCGAGCACGCCACCATAGCCGGCATGCCGGGGGGCGCCGCCAATCATGTCGGCTGCGGTGGTCGACCATATCCCGTCAGCGACGATGGCTAGGTCGGCCCGGATCATCTGGCCGCTCGATAGGCTGACCGTGACGCCCGCGGCATCCTGATCAATCGCCGTAACCGCAACGTTGAGTGTGACGTGCTCTGAATCCATCGCGGCCAGCAACACCGACTGCAATGCCGCGCGCGTCACCATGAAGGCCGCCGCGCCGACATATGGCTGGCCGACCACCCGGTGCGGGCCGATGATCGCCTTGCCCTGGGGTGTGAACACCCCCATTTGATCGATCGGTGTCGCTATCGCCCGAAAGGCCTCGCCCACGCCGAGCTGGTCAAGGGCATCGACGGCATTGGCCCACATGCTGAGCGCTGCCCCGATTGGGGCAAGCACCGACGCCCGCTCGATTACGCGAACCGCATAGCCCGCGCGGACCAGCGCGATGGATGCCGCCAGTCCAGCGATACCAGCGCCAATGACGATCGCGCTTGGCGACTGGTTATTGCGCAAATTGTCGACGGTGCCGCTCAAACCACGATCCTTGCCACATTAAGTGCCAGCAGTGCCAAAGGAGCCTGAAGTAACATTCCTGTGCCGACCAGCGCCAGAACCTGCCACCAGGCCAATTGCTTGTCCCGCAACAGCCGCCCAAAGATCAGCATGCCCATGGGGATAACGAGGATCATAGCGGTCATCCATCCGGGAAAAGTGCTGCCGAAAATCACGCGCGTAACGATATGGACCAAGCCATTGGCAACAATCGTCGAAAACCCCAGCAGCATGACCAAAACGGCGGCGGGTCGCCACGCATTCGTGGCCCATGCGACCACCGCCGCATAGATAAGGGTGAGCAGGGCGATCGCGACCAATACCCGGTCGAAGCGCGCATAAAGCCGGGCGGCAACCGGCCCAGCCTCCCGGGCCCAGTGCTGGATGCCGCAGAGTTCCTCGATATTGTGCGCTGCAAAGACCAACACCGATGCGATGAACATCAGCCTTGCGGTGCGGGCCGCGACCGCCCCTGCGTCCCCTCTATATCGCGCAAGTGAGGAGATCATGTCTGCTATCGTCGCCCGAACAGCTTTTCGATATCGCCATGCGCCAGCTTCACCCAGGTCGGGCGGCCATGATTGCACTGGCCGGAATGCGGCGTGACCTCCATTTCGCGGAGCAGCGCGTTCATCTCGGCGACCGAGAGCACCCGCCCTGCCCTGACCGATCCATGACAAGCCATGGTCGCGGCGACATGATCTAGGCGCTCCTTGAGGCTCAGCGCGTCGTCATAGGCGGCGAGTTCGTCGGCGAGATCGGTGACGAGCCCGATGACATCGCCCTGCCCCAGCATGGCTGGCACGCTGCGTACCAGCATCGCGCGCGGGCCAAAGCGTTCGAGGTCAAGCCCGAAATCGGCCAGCTCGGCCGCGCGCGCGTCCAGCCGGTCGCAGGCGGTTTCCTCAAGCTCGACCACCTCGGGGAGCAGAAGCGCTTGCGCCGCGATGCTGCCGCCGGCCATGCCGCGCCGCATCCGCTCGAGCACGAGCCGCTCATGCGCAGCGTGCTGATCGACGATCACTAGCCCATCCTCGGCTTCAGCAACGATGTACGTCTTGGCGACTTGCCCGCGCGCGACGCCAAGCGGAAAGGCGATCGTCTCGGGCGGCGGCGCATAAGCCGGTTCGGCGCGCCCCTGGGGTGGCGGTGTGATGAATCCTGGCCGGCGATCGTAGACCGACGAACGGACCGCCGCGCCCCGCTCCCAAATCTCGGGCTGCACCGGCGGCGCGACGATCGGCTCCGACGTCCAGGCCGAAAGCGCAGCCTCATCCGGCCGCTGCATGCTGCGATGGCCGGCCGCGCCTAGCGCATGTTTCAGGCCGCTGACGATGAGCCCGCGGACCAGCGCCGGATCGCGAAAACGCACCTCGGTCTTGGCGGGGTGGACATTCACATCGACCATGTCGGCCGGCACATCGAGGAACAGCGCCACGACGGCATGGCGATCACGCGCCAGCACATCGGCATAGGCACCGCGCACCGCACCCACGAGCAGACGATCCTTTACCGGGCGGCCATTGACGAACAGATATTGATGATCGGCCACGCCGCGGTTGAAGGTGGGCAGCCCGGCAACGCCGCCGAGCACCACACCTTCGCGCTCCAGATCGACCGCCACGCTATTGTCGAGCAATGCCCGGTCTGTAAGCGCCGCCACGCGCTGCGGCCGATCGGCAGCGGGGGCGACATTCAGCGCCATTCTGCCGTCATGCTCAAGCGTGAAGCCGATGGCCGGACGTGCCATTGCCAGGCGGCGCACGACATCGACACAGGCAGCGTATTCGGCGCGAGCGGACCGGAGGAATTTGCGGCGGGCGGGCACCCGCTCAAACAAGCCCTCCACCCGCACCCGCGTGCCGGGCGAAATCCCGACCGGGCCTTCACTGACCAGCGCTCCATTGTCCACGACACGCCGCCAGCCATCCGCCGAGCCGACCCGGCTATCGAGTGTGACCCGCGCGACACTCGCGATCGATGGCAGCGCCTCGCCGCGAAAGCCAAGCGTTGTTACCGCCTCGATCGCCTCATCCGGCAGTTTGGAGGTCGCGTGCCGCTCCAGGGCGAGCGCCATATCGGCAGGCGTCATACCGCAGCCGTCATCCACCACCTCGATCAACTCGATGCCACCGCCGATCAGTTTGACGGCGATCCGGCTGGCCCCCGCATCCAGCGCATTTTCAACGAGTTCCTTCAACGCACTGGCGGGTCGTTCCACCACTTCACCTGCAGCGATACGATTGACGAGATGTTCGGGCAGGCGGCGTATTGACATGGGGGGCGGTCTAGCCCAATCGGCGGCATTCCGCGACCCGCATCAGCAACCAAACAGAGCATGGAATTTCCAAGCTTTGCCGGTTTCGATCAACCTTTCGGGTGATGACCGGGTGCGGATGAATTGTGCGAACTGCGGCACCGGTGCGGATGCTGCTATTGACGGGAATGTAAATGATTTTCTCGCGGTTTTTCAACTTCATGTCGCATGATATGGCGATCGATCTCGGCACGGCAAATACCGTTGTTTATCTGCGCGGGCGTGGCATCGTGCTCAACGAACCGTCGGTGGTCGCGGTTGAAACCATCAATGGCGTCAAGCGCGTAAAGGCAGTTGGCGACGATGCGAAGCTAATGATGGGCAAGACGCCCGACAGTATCCAGGCGATTCGCCCGCTGCGCGACGGCGTGATCGCCGACATCGACGTCGCCGAGCAGATGATCAAGCACTTCATCCACAAGGTGCATGGCCAACGCCGCTTCATGCGCTGGCCACAGATCGTTATCTGCGTGCCGTCGGGTTCGACATCGGTCGAGCGCCGCGCGATCCGCGATGCGGGTTCGAATGCCGGTGCCAGCCAGGTTTGGCTGATCGAAGAGCCGATGGCGGCCGCGATTGGCGCTGACATGCCCGTGACCGAACCGATCGGCTCGATGGTCGTCGATATCGGTGGCGGCACGACCGAAGTCGCGGTGCTCTCGCTGCGCGGCCTTGCCTATACCACGTCAGTGCGGGTTGGCGGCGACAAGATGGACGAGGCGATCGTCTCCTATGTCCGTCGCAACCACAATCTGCTGATTGGCGAAGCGACCGCGGAGCGCATCAAGCAGGAAGTCGGCGTCGCCAAGGCACCGGCCGACGGCATTGGCCTCACGATCCACATCAAGGGTCGTGATCTGGTGAACGGCGTGCCTAAGGAAATCACGATCAACCAGGGCCAGATCGCAGAAGCGCTGAGCGAGCCCGTCGGCACGATCGTCGAGGGTGTGCGCATCGCACTTGAAAACACCGCGCCTGAACTAGCGGCGGACATTGTCGATCAGGGTATTGTTCTCACCGGCGGCGGCGCGCTGCTCAAAGGTATCGACGAGGTGTTGCGCGATGAAACCGGGCTGCCAGTGACGATTGCCGACGATCCGTTGACCTGCGTGGCCATCGGCACGGGACGTGCGTTGGAAGATCCCGTCTTCCGCGGCGTTCTGCTTACGGCGTAGTCGGGCAATCGGGATATGGCGTCGCCGCGAAATCGACGCCCCGGCTTTTCCCGGCGGGCACGATATGGCCTGTTTCTGGGCTATGTCGTGGCTGTCAGCGGAGCTTTTGTCGCGGCCGGGTTGCTGGCCCTGTCGACCTTTGATCCGTCGAGCTTTTCGGCGTTGAGACTGGCAACGGCTGAAGTGACGACGCCGATTTCCGGGACGATTGGCGCTGTCGGCCGCGGGATCGGGTCGGTGCCGGGGGCTGTAGGCAATTATTTTTTCGTAAAGCAGCGCAACGAGGCACTGCGAAAGCAAATAGGCGATACGCACGCGCTGCTGATGCGCGCCCGAACTTTGTCTTACGACAACAGGCGCCTGCAGGCGCTGCTCCACATACGCGAACGCACCAGCGACACGGTCGTCACTGCCCGCCTCGTCAGCTCTAGCGCCTCGAGCACGCGCCGTTTCGCCATGCTGAACGCTGGCTTCCGCCAGGGCGTGGCAGAGGGTCAGCCTGTGCGTGGGCCCGATGGGCTGGTGGGGCGCATCCTTGAAGCGGGGCCCAATACAGCGCGCGTGCTGCTGCTGACCGATCCCGAAAGCATCGTGCCGGTGCGGCGCACGCGCGATGGGCTACCAGCGATTGCCGCTGGGCGGGGCGATGGCTGGATTGAAATTCGCTCGGTGAACCTGAGCGATACGCTGTTCAAGCCAGGCGATGTGCTGATCACATCGGGCACTGGCGGGATTTATTCACCCAATATTCCCGTGGCGCGCATCGTTCGCCAGGGGCGAGACGTGGCGCTGGCGCGCAGCTTTGCCCAGCCCGATACGCTCGATTTCGCGCTCGTCCAGCGCGCGTTTATGGAGATGTCGCCAGCTGGGGAACGGGTGCCCAAGCCGTGATCGAGCCGGTTCGGGGACCTTTCGATGCCGATCGACCAAAACAAGCGCCGTGGCGGATTCCCGCCCTGTCGGTGGTGATCGGATCGAGCATCACGATTGTACCCTTCATCGCCACCCTCCCCATCCTGCCGCCCCTTGGACTGATGATGTTGTTCGGGTGGCGGCTCGGACGACCAGAATCACTGCCGATATGGTCGCCGCTGCTGCTTGGCCTGTTTGATGATGTCGTCAGCGGCCAGCCGCTTGGCAGTGCCATGCTGCTGTGGACGCTCAGCTTTCTTGCGATCGATCTGCTCGATCAGCGACTGGTGTGGCGCGATTTCTGGCAGGACTGGCTGCTGGCAGCCGGCGGCATCGGTGCCTGCCTGATTGGCGGGCGACTGGTCGCTACGCCACTCGGATCGAATGTCGATACCGTGCTGTTGCTCCAGACCCTCGTCTCGATCATGCTGTTCCCCGTGATTTCCCGGCTGATTGCCTGGATTGACCGGAGTTGGATGTCAGAATGAACCGCCCGACCCGCATCGTGACCGAGGCAAACCAATCCTATAGCTTCACGCGACGGGCAGTTGCGCTCGGTGTCGCACAGGGCGGGGTCGGCTTGCTGCTGGCCGGACGGATGAGCTGGCTCGCGGTTGCGGAAAACCAGCATTATCAGATGATGGCGGAAAGCAACCGGGTCAACATCACCCCGGTCCCGCCGCGACGGGGCTGGATTGTCGACCGGCACGGCGTGCCCATTGCCAATAACCGGACTGATTTCCGGGTCGATATCATTCCCGATCGATTGCAAAATCCCGAACGGGAGCTGGCATTGCTGAGCCAGATATTGGGCCTGACGCCCGTAGATGTTGAGCGGATCAAGCTCGACCTGAAGGGGGCGGCAGGCTTCCAGCCAGTGAAGGTTGTCGAGAATTTGGATTGGGAGCGCTTTGCCGCCGTCAGCGTGCGGCTGCCAGAACTGCCCGGCATTGCCCCGACCCGCGGCTTTGCACGCAATTACCCTGGCGGTGCTGCGGTCGCCCATCTGACGGGCTATGTCGGCGCTGCTTCCGCCGAGCAGTTTCGGAAGCTGCGCGATCCGCTGCTCGTCACGCCCGGCTTCAAGCTGGGCAAGGATGGCCTAGAAAAGGCGCTGGAAGGCACGCTACGCGGCGTCGCGGGTGCAAAGCGGGTCGAAGTGACGGCGCGCGGCAAACTGGTCCGCGAGCTCGAATCGCGGCCTGATTTGCCGGGCAAGACCGGTCGACTGACGATCGATGTCGGCTTGCAGGAATATGCCGCCCGCAGGCTTGGCACCAACTCCGGTTCGGCCGTCGTGATGGACTGCCACACCGGCGAGATGCTGGCGATGGTGTCGATGCCGGCCTATGATCCAAATGCCTTTTCGGACGGCATCAGCCACCTCGAGTGGGAGCTGCTGTCGGGCAACGATCACATTCCCTTGATGAACAAGGTGCTGCAGGGCCTTTATCCGCCCGGCTCGACCGTCAAGCCGATGAATGCGCTGGCACTACTGGCGGCCGGTGTCGCGCCGACTGACCGGGTGAATTGCTCGGGCGCGCTGCGCGTCGGTTCAGGTGTGTTCCATTGTCACAAACGCGGCGGACACGGCGCGCTCGATATGAAAAACGCGGTCATGCAGAGCTGCGACATCTATTTCTACGAAATGGTCCGCCGCGTCGGCTATGATCGGATTGCGCCGATTGCTCGAATGCTCGGGCTTGGACAGAAGTTCGATCTGCCGTTCGGCTCGCAGCGCTTTGGCACCATGCCCGATCCGGCCTGGAAAAAGGCCAAGTACAAGGATGACTGGACCGTTGCGGATTCGCTGAATGCCTCGATCGGCCAGGGCTATGTGCTGACCAATCCGCTGCAGCTGGCCGTGATGGCGGCGCGAATTGCGTCGGGCAAGAATGTGCAGCCGACGATCCTCATGGACCGGGTCGACAAGAACCCTCCCCTGCTGAACATTGACCCTGAACATCTGCTGCGCGTGCGCGACGCGATGTTTGGCGTGGTCAACCAGGGAGGCACCGGCGGCGCTGCCCGTATGCAGGTGCCTGGCGTCGCGATCGCCGCCAAGACCGGCACCGCCCAGGTTCGCCGCATTACCATGGCAGAGCGGGCCACCGGCGTGCTCAAAAACGGCCAGCTGCCCTTCAAGTTGCGCGACCATGCGCTGTTCGTGTGCTTCGCCCCAGCCGACAACCCGCGCTACGCCGCTTCCGTGGTGCTCGAGCATAACGGCCACACCGTTCGCAACCTCGATACACCGCTGATCGGGCGCGATATCATGACCTATTTGTTCGATCGTGATCGCGCGGTCGCCACGCTGGAGGAGATCGAACCGAGCTGGGGTGGCGACATCAAGACCCGGATGACCGCCGAATCCGCTGCCTTTCGCGAGGCCGCCAAAAATCCGGCTGCTGCCGCAACGGTGACCAACGCGACCGCCGCCACCGAAGCGCCCGCCGTGGCGGCAGCCGCCGAGGCGAGCAATGTTACCGCTGCAATCGTCGGCAATACCAGCGAAGGCGGCATTGCAGCCGAAGGATCGACTGAAAGGCCTGACGAATGAGGACACGCTATGATTTCGTGCCCGAACCGCTGGCTGAGTTGCCCTGGCGCGTGATCCTGCTCGTCTTGGCCATCGGTTGCTTCGGGCTTGTCGTGCTGTATTCGGCCGCCGGTGGATCGATGGAGCCCTGGGCACTGAAGCAGGGCATCCGGCTGTTCGCTTTCGTCGCTGGCGCAGTGATGCTTTCACGCGTGCGCGAAGCGACCTGGGGGGCAATTGCGCTGCCGGGCTATGCGCTGCTGGTGATAATGCTCGTTCTGGTCGAACTGATCGGCGCAGTGCGTGGCGGTGGCCAGCGTTGGCTCGATATCGGCTTTATCAGGTTGCAGCCTTCGGAACTGATGAAGGTGTGCATCGTGCTCGCCGTTGCCCGTTTCTACGATCTGTTGCCGCCGAACGAAACCAGGCGTTTCAGCGCGATATGGCCCGCCGCCGCGCTGATTGCGGTACCGGCCTTCCTTGTGATGAAGCAGCCGGACTTGGGCACCGCACTGATGATTGCCGGCGGCGGCGTGACCGTGATGTTCCTGGCCGGGGTGCCACTGCGGCTCTTTATTGGCGGCGGGCTTGCGTTGGCGGCGGCCATTCCGCTGGCGGTGAATTTCCTGCTGCGTGACTACCAGCGCAATCGCGTGTTGGTGTTCCTCAACCCGGAAAGCGACCCGCTGGGCACCGGGTATCACATCAGCCAATCCAAGATCGCGATCGGCTCGGGCGGCATTTTCGGCAAGGGCTTTCTCAATGGCACGCAGAGCCATCTGGATTATCTGCCAGAAGGCCATACCGATTTCATCTTCGCGACCATGGCAGAAGAATGGGGCCTGGTTGGCGGGCTGGTGCTGATCCTCGCTTTTTTCCTGCTGATCTATTGGGGAATCGGCGTATCGATGCGCGCCCAGACGCGCTTCGCCCGGCTGGCTGGGGCTGGCCTGTCCTGCACGATCTTCATTTACGTCGCGATCAATCTGCTGATGGTGATGGGTCTGGCCCCCGTTGTCGGCATCCCGCTGCCGCTGGTAAGCTGGGGCGGCTCTGCCCAGATGACGGCGCTGATCTGCATCGGTATCCTAATGTCGATCGACCGACAAAACAGGCAAGTCGTTCGCTGGTAGAAAAAACTCGCATCATGGGGTTTGCAATCAGGGAGCACCGATGCTAACGGCCCTCCTCCCGAGGCAAGCGCTCCCACCAAGACGCCCGTCACCGCCCGGTATTGGACGCATAGCTCAGTTGGTAGAGCAGCTGACTCTTAATCAGCGGGTCCTAGGTTCGAGCCCTAGTGCGTCCACCAAACTTCTCAACGACTTAGGTGCAAACATACACCCCTTCCAAGGGGCTGTCGAGCGCCACGTAATCGCCACGTAATCAACGTGTTTCGTAGCCTGGCGTAGAGGCTTGAT
>CAZXBM010000023.1:0-20337 GCA_964638495.1 uncultured Stakelama sp.
CAAGCGTGAATCACATTTGAGCAGCCGCTTCAACACATTCTCAAACGGACTCTTAGATGTTAGTTGGTCATAATTAAAATAATCGACTGCCTGCCCCGATTTGACATATAATGCATCAAGCGTGTCAAAGACGGAAAACACATCTCTTGGACGGTGGAACGAATATCTCACAACGGTGATGAACGAGCTAGGATTGTCGTCATGTGACTTATACGATGCATCAAATGGAAAATAATGGTTCCAGGACATGCCATGTATTGGCTTGCTATCTTGTTGAACGGCAAGAAATCTATCAGCTACCTTAAAAAGATTGCTGTCTCGGTAGCTGCTATAGCGCAATCGCCAATCCAAGAGCACGCTATTATCTTTTAGCTTCGTATTACGATTCTGCATACCCAGAGAGTTAAAAATATCCGGCCTCAGTAATGCTACAATCTTTATTCTACCCTTTGAGTCGTTAATTCTAGGAAAAAAATCATTATTCAGACTCCATAACGCATTAGTTAGGCCTTTCACGCAGTCCAAATATTGATCGAATGGAACACTTGCCGGGCGGATATCAATTCCGTCAATAAATATTGTATGATTTCGTTTGAGTGATAATGCTCCGATTGCATTTTCAAACGAGCGCTGTATTCCTAAAAGGTCGGTCTGAAATCGCTGGAGCGTACGAGTCTCACTTGCTTGAGACCGATCTTTGAGCTCAAATCCAAGTTGTCCGTACTTAGCTAAAATGGCTAGAATTTGATCTGTATTTTCTACGACCTGAAGGCCTGTCACAACCTCGGGAGAAAATGCATTATTATAGTATTCATTCATAGCATTAATGAGAGAATCGAAACTATTACGTCGAGGACTTTTCAAATCGTTCGACTCATGTTCAACTATTGATCCGGCCGCGATTAAAAGTAGAATAACCTTCCAAATGTCGGTATACTCGGAAAGGCCGAGAGAATTTCTATTCTTCAGGGAGATAAACTTAGTATAATCGGTCTCTCGAATGAATCGATGAGTGTATTTGTCAATGTCACTCGGATAATTTGTCAGGTAAACAGCATATGCTGTTTTTCCCGTACCCTTCTCTCCTACGAGAAAAAATGTGCTAGACGTCTTAAGTTGATCGAGCGCTTCTGTTCGTAAAAATATTTGTTCGAATAAGTCTTTGTTCTCGCGTCGACGGTAATTTTCCGCATCTGTAAATCCAAAAGTTAGTTTATTTAGACCTTTCATACCTGCCACCATCTCCCGCTGATGCATCGTAAGCGTAGTGTCCGGGAAATGTCACGGATTTTTTGAGTTCAGAATATGTGAGTTCCGGGGACACAATACCAAACTACTCCCTCCGCCCCACAACCCGCATCCCACGCCCCACCCATCCCCCAACACCCGCCCGCACCCGCAAGAACAGCCAATCCGGCACCGCGCCATAAAAGGGCGTCCCGTTATCCAGCACGCGCATATCGGGCCCCGGCCAGCGGAAGCTGTTGATCTCGTTGGTCACGATCCAGCTGCGCGCTGGATCGAGCTTGAGGTCGCGCTTGATGGCGGCGGGCAGATAGATGGCCATCGCCGCGCGTTCGGGCGGGTTGTGGGTGAGAGGTGCGACCAGGACGCAAAGCCGGTCGCCGCTTTGCTCGGTCGCCAGCACGACGACGATCGGGCGATCCGTCAGCCCCTCTTCCTGCCCGGCATCGGCCTCGCGCGCCCACAGATAGGCGAAGCTGAGGACGTCGCCCGGCTCAGGTTTCGGCCAGCCGCCGTCCGGCGTCGCGGGATCGCTCGCCGGGTTCAGCGGTGAGGACGGCGTTGAGCGTATCGTCATCCAGGTCTTCCGTCCTGATCACTTGCCGGTCGCGGCGCTTGAGCCGCTCATATTCCTTGAGCGAAATCATCACGATACGCGTCGTGCCGTGCCGCTGGATGCCGATCGGCCGCTGCATCGCTTCATCGGTATAGAAGCCGAAGCGGTTGGCGACATCCTTGGCGGACACCTCTAGAATCTGTTCTCGCATCGCTTTTCTCGATTGTCTAGCTAATCGCTATAATCTCTATGGTGCCGATAATCTACCACATTGGCGATTATAGCGGCTTATGGTTGATCAAGATAGGGGCCGGGATAGCCGCGGCAAAGCCCGTTGCGGGTCGGCCATGCCCCCGGCATGGCCTAAAGGATGCGGGGCATCCTTTACCCGGAACGCGTCGGTCATCGCTTGGGCGACGCCGGCCGGGCGCGCCTACTGCGCTTGTGATTAGCTGACGCTAATCACTTTGCCGGCGCGCCTCAACCCGTGCAAAAAAATCGACCAACCGCGCCACCATTTCCCAACATGCGCGTTAACTCCTCACTACAAACCAAGGAGTTACGCCATGACCGATACCAGCCATGACATCAGCACGCTCAACGGCCTGATCGCGACGACCATCGACAGCGTCGACGGCTATACCGAAGCCGCCAAGGATGCCGACAACAGCCGCTTTGCCGCCATGTTCACCAGCCGCGCGACCGAGCGTCGCCAGGTCGCCAATGCGCTTCAGGCCGAAGTGTCGAAGCTCGGCGGCGATCCGTCTGATGACGGCACGATCCTCGCCAGTGCGCACCGCACGTTCCTCGTTCTCAAGGCCGCCGTCACCGGCAAGGACGATCAGGCGATCGTCAACGAGGTCGAGCGCGGCGAAGATCACATCAAGGCCAAGTTCGAGAACGCGCTGCAGGACCACGAACTCGGCGCCGAAACGCGCTCGGCAATCGGTGCAGCGTGGCAGTCGGTCAAGGCCGGGCATGACGAGATGCGCGATCTGAAGCACAGTCTGCAGAACCGGTAAACGCTCCTGAGCGGAGGGACGCGGGTGGTTGTGAAGCCGCCCGCGTTTGTTGTGTGGTGGGTGGTGATCGCGCCGCGGCAAAGCCGCGTCGGTCGTCGCCTGGGCGACGCCGGCCGATCGCGCGACGGGCGCTGGATTTAGCGTTCGCTAAATCCTAGCCTCGCGCGATGTGCAATGAAGCCGCTCGTCGCATTTCGCTCGGCCAGCTCCGCGAGGACTGGTCGGAGATCAAGATTCCGCTGCTGTTTCCGGAAGGGCTGCCCAATATGGCGCCGCTCGATAGCGTGCGGATCACCGACCCCACCGTCATTATTCGCGCGGCCGCCGGAGAACCACAAGCGGCTGAACTCGTCACCCGCCGCTGGAGCTGGCCGCTGACGAGCGGGCCGGGGGCGGGCAAGCCGCTCTATAATTTCCGCAGCGAGGGGCGGCGCTTCGGCAATTCGGCCACCGGCGGGCGCTGCCTGATCCCGGTCGACGGCTTTTATGAATTTACAGCGCCCGAGCCCGGGCAGAAGCGCAAGACCAAATGGCTGTTCACGCCGTTGCCCGACGGGGGGCTCGCGGGTGCCTATCTGTGCATCGCGGGCATTTGGCGCACGCACCCCGAGGTGGGCGAGGCGTTCACGATGCTGACGGCCGCGCCCGGCCCCGACGTTGCGGCTTATCATTCGCGTCAGGTGGTGCTCATGCCGCGCGGCGCTTGGGCGGACTGGATTGCGGGGGTGGTGCCCTCGGCCGATCTCATCGCCACCACCCCGGCGGGATCGCTGATCGCCAGCCGTGCCTGAATAGCCCCGCCACCTATGCGGCTGCCGGGTGGCCCGCCCCCCGGAGGATCGCCTGGGAGCGCGCGAGATGGGGGGCGGGCAGACGACGCCGGGCAAGGGGACGCCCGGCGCGTCAATCCCCGGTAAGGGGCTCCTCGACATAATCGGCGCCAAGCGCGGCTACCATCAAGGATGGGTCCGTTATGGTGGCAATCAGCAGCGACTATCGCGCGTTGGCCACGATGCAACTTTCGCCCTCGTCGATCATTAAAGCGTCAACACCCAATGGGAGACACATGATGCGTAAAATGACGCTTACGATGGTTACAGCGGCCACGCTGCTTGCGGGATGCGAGACCTATGACAGCGCAGGGCCCGGCTATGCCTCTGACTATAGGCGATATGATTATAACAATCCCGATCCGCAATATGGCGGCTATTATGCCGACAAATATTACCGCGAGGACAATCGCCGCTACCGCGAGCGCCGCCTGAGCCAGAACGACCGCGTCTATCGCGGGCAGGACGGGCGCTATTATTGCCGCCGCTCGGACGGCACGACTGGCCTTGTTGCGGGTGCCGCCGTTGGCGGGTTGCTCGGCAATCTGATTGCGCCGGGCGGCTCCAAGGTGCTGGGCACGTTGCTGGGTGCCGGTGGTGGTGCGCTGGCCGGGCAGGCGATCGACAAGAGCAGCCAGAACGACGTCCGCTGCCGCTGATCACCTTGCGCACCAGCGCGTAAGTCATCGCTCATCCGCCCCGGCAAGCATGTCGCTTGCCGGGGCGTTTTGCTGTGCTATCCCACCGGGCACCATAGCCTCCGGAGAGCTAAGCCCGATGCGTACCCCTTTGATCCTGTTCACGATCCTTGCCGCAACGAGCACGGCGGCGCTGTCGGCACCGCTGCATCGCTATGGCGCGCTCGTCATTGCGCCGAAGGGCGATGTGATGGCGGCGATCGAGCAGGGCGTGAACCCCAAGGATGGCGATGCCAGCGTCATTACGGTGCGGGCAGCGCGCGACGGCCATATCGTTCGCACGATCGATCCGTGCGCCAGGTGCAGCATTTCAGGCCTCGTCTATGCGAGCGATGGCCGGCTCGCCTTCCTCTCGCGCAATCGCGCCGCTGGTACGGTCGATGTGATGATCGACAGCGGCACCACGCAATCGGTGGTGGCGACGATCAAGGGCATCGCCCAGTCCCCGCGCTTTTCGGCAGATGGCAAGCGGCTTGCGTTGCTGGTCACGATCGGCGCGGCCAAGGAATCGGGCGCTGCGCAGGCAGGTGTGCGACAGGTCGGCGAGATTGGCGAGCATAGCGATGAGCAGCGGCTGGCCGTGTTCGATCTTGCCGGGCCGCCGGTTGCAGCAGAGGCGGTGAAGCCACTCTCACCGCCCGAGCGGTATATTTATGAATATGATTGGATGCCCGATGGCACTGGCCTGGTCGTCACCTCGGCACTGGGCAATGGCGATGCCAATTGGTGGGTGGCGACGCTCGACATGGTCGATGCCACTAGCGGTGCTGTCCGCCAGATCGCCAAGCCGACGACGCAGATCAACTTTCCACGCGTATCGCCCGATGGCAAGACGGTGGCCTATATTGGCGGGCTGATGAGCGATTTCGGCTCGGTCGGCGGTGACGTGTGGACGGTGCCGCTGGCGGGCGGCGCGCCGGTGAACATCACGGCCGATGCCAAGGCAACGGCAACCTCGCTCGATTGGACGACGGGCGGCCTGCGTGCTGTGCTGCTGAAGGGCGATCAGGCGCAGTTGGTCTCGGTCGGCACCGACAAGGGCTTTTCCGCGCCACTGTTCAGCCGCGCGGCAAGCTTTGCAGCAGGCGATGGGCGCGCGGCGTTCAGCGCCGATGGGCAAAAGGTCGCGACGGTGGTGCAGGATTATGCACATGCGCCGGCCATCTTCGCCGGGCCAATCGGTAAGGTTCGCCAGATCACGCACGACAATGACGATGCCCAGCCGATCGTCTCCGCGCGCAGCATCAGTTGGCGCAACGACGGCTATGACGTGCAGGGCTGGCTCTTGGCCCCGGTGGGGGCGGACCCTGCGAAGAAGGCACCGATGATCACCGTGGTGCATGGTGGCCCCGCTGCTGCCAACGTGCCGAGTTTTATGACGGGCGGGGCGATGGCCGATATGGTCGCCGCCGGATATTATATCTTCCTGCCCAATCCGCGTGGCAGCTTTGGCCAGGGTGAGGCCTTTACGGCGGCAAACCGGCGCGATTTCGGCGGCGGCGATCTGCGCGATATCCTGGCCGGCATCGATGCGGTGGAAAAGGTCGCGCCGGTGGACGATGCGCGGCTTGGCCTGACGGGTGGCAGCTATGGCGGCTTCATGGCGATGTGGGCCAACACCCAGACCAACCGGTTCAAGGCGATTGTCGCGGGCGCGGGGCTGTCGAACTGGATCAGCTATTATGGCACCAATGGCATCGACCAGTGGATGCTGCCCTATTTCGGCAAGACGCTGTACGAGGATTATGAGGCCTATAAGGCACCGTCCGCGATCTATTTCATGAAGACCGCCAAGACGCCGACCTTCATCTATGTGGGCGAGCGCGACATTGAGGTGCCCCCGACCCAGTCGGTCGAATATTGGCACGCGCTCAAGGATCTGGGCGTGCCGACCAGCCTGGTGATCTATGCTGAAGAGGGGCATGGCATTCGCGGCCCGGCCAATGCAGCAGACCTCCGCAAGCGCACGATTGCGTGGTTCGACAAATATCTCGGGGCGAAGGAATAAGCCTCAGCGCAGCGGACGCCCGGTGTCTTTCCATTTGTCCAAAATGGTCGATTCAGGCAGCGCATCCACGGCGGGTGCGGCGGGGGATGTGTAGCCCGGCCGCGCCGCGCCGCTGTCGCGGTAGGCGGGCTGGATCAGCGCAACCGATGTGACCGGTGCCGGTGCGGGGGCCAGAGCGGCCACCGCAGCGGTCACTTGCGCAGGCGCGAACACATCCGGCATGGACGGGCGCGGATGCGGGCCAGGCACCGGCTCGCCCCCTAGATAGGCTTGGCGAAAGGCGGATGGCGTGCCCCAATAACCCTGCCACCGGTGGAAGAAATGTGCGCCGATCGCCGCTGTCATCACCAGCTGGCGGTTCCATGACGGGGTGACGGCATAGGTGTGATAATGCGTCGCCGTGCCGACATCGGGCTGGACCGTGCCGCTCAGCATGTCACCCGCCACGCGCATCGCCCGCAGCCAGCTCGCCCGCGCTGGCACCCGCGCCATCGATCCATCACAGGCATAGCTGAACTGGCAGCCCGTCAGCCGCTCCGATCCCTGATAGATCACCCCGCACACCGTCGATGGAAAGGCGGGGTGGCGCACTCGATTGAGGATCACCTGCGCGACGGCGCGTTGCCCGGCATCGGGCTCGTTACCCGCTTCGTAATAGATTGCCGCCGTCAGGCACTGCAGGGCGCGGATGCGGTCGGTCGCGCTGGCGAGCCGCATGGAAAAAGGCTGGGCTGGGTGGATCGTGCCGTCATTGGCCGGCAGCGTGGCACCCGCCGGAATCGGCATATCGGGCAAAATGGCGGTCCCGGTCGCGCCAACCGACGGCGCGGCATCGTCGTCCGCCACGTGTAACAGCGCGCCGCCGGGAAAATGATCCTCGGTCTCATAGCCGATCGGCGGCGGAGCGGGCGGGGCGGGCGCATGCTGGCTGGCGATAATCGCGCGGATCGCAGCCTGTGCGGAATAACCGACGCAGACGAGCAGCAGGAGCGCTGCCGCCCCCGCCCATCGCATCCGCCAACCCGTCAACCGCTGCCAGACCACCCCGGTCCCTTCGCTTCGTCGCCGGGCACAAGCACCACGGCGCTGTGCGCCATAGCGATTCTTGGCGGGCTTTGCGCGCCCCCAATTTGGCCTGTGCCAGGACGAAACGATTGATGGTTAAGGTAACTTTTCCTATTTTAGCGAAGGCCTATTTTAGCGAAGGCCTATTTTAGCGACGGGCTGTCGAGATTGAGGGCGCTCGCCTGGATCAGTTCCAGCGTCGGATAGGTCTTGCGCAGATCATCCACGAACAGCTTTGACTCGCCAACCACGATGATGCTGGCGACCGACGGATCGAGGATCTGCGCCGCCGCTGACTGGACCGCCGCTGGATCGACATTCTGGATGCTCGACGTGTAGGTTTTGAGTTCGCTCAGCGGCACATTGTTGGTCACATAGCTGGCGATCAGCCCGGCAATACCGCGGGTCGTCTCTGCCGCGCGCCCGAAGCCGCCGATCAACACGGCCTTGCGCGTGTCGAGCTCGGCGGCAGGCGCAGGCTCGGTGCCCAGCTTCTTCAGTTCGTGCACAATCAGCGAGACGACTTCAGCCGCCGACTGGTTCTTGGTCTGGGTGGCGGCCGATGCCGGGCCGGGCGTCCGGCGGGCGGAAAGCTGGCTACCGGCCCCATAGGAAAGGCCGCGCTTGATGCGGATTTCCTGGTTGAGCCGCGACGAGAAGCCAACGCCAAGCACGGCATTGGCAACGCCTGCTGCATAGTAACGCGGATCGCTGCGGGCGATGCCGGTGCGGGCGACGAAGATGCCGGCTTGCCCGGCACCAGGAAAATCGACGACGATCACGCGGGGCGGCGTGGTCGTGGCGGCTGGGGCGGCGGGGGTGGCTGGTGTGGCGACGGGGGTGCTCTTCCAGCCGCCGAAATACTTCTCGGCCATCGCCCTGCCGACGGCGGGCGTGATGTCGCCGACAAGCACAAGCGTCGCGGCGGCCGGGCGCCATGCCTCGGCATAGGCCTTGACCACATCGGCGCGCGTGATGGCCTTGAGCGATTGCGGCGTGCCAGACAGCAGATGCCCATAGGCACCGGCGCCGAAGACGGCGCGTGTCGCGACCAGCTCGGCCAGCACGGCGGGATCCTTGAGCGAGACGCCGACTCCGTCGATCTCCTGCGTGCGGGCGCGGTCGATCTCCTCCTGCGCAAAGGCCGGGTGCATCACGACATCGGCCAGCACCGCCATCGCCGGGCCGGCCTGGTCTGCCTTCACGCCGATGGTGGCGGATGCACCGTCCCAATCGGCATCGCTGCTGATCGAGCCACCAAGCGATTCGATCTCGCGAGCAATTGCGGTGGCGGACCGGGTCGTGGTGCCCTTGGTCATCAGTTCAGCCGCGAGGTTATTGAGCCCGGCCAGCGCGGCAGGGTCGCTCGCGCCGCCGCCGGCGACGACGACGCGAGCGGCGATCAGCGGCAGCTCGTGCTTTTCAACCACAATGACGCGCATGCCATTGGCCAGTCGCGTCTCGACAGGTGCAGGGATGGCGGCCGTCACGGGCGCAGCCGGCGACGGCGGCAGGACGCGGTCGGCGGCGGCTGCGGGGCTGAACATCTCGATATCGGCAGGCGGGGTGAGCGCGGCGACCTGCACGGTTGGCGCGACCGTCACAATATCGCCCTTGGGCGTCCCCTCACCGGCGGAAAGATAACGGATCGTCGCTGCCTGATTGTCGCCCAGATAGGTGCGCGCCACGCGCTGCACATCGGCGGCGGTCACCTTGGCCAGGTCTGCCAGCTGCCGGTCGGCGGCCTTGGCATCGCCGTCGATAATGACCGCGCTGGCGATCGCCGATGCCTTGCCATCAGCGGTTTCGCGTGCGGCAATCGCGCTGGTGAGCAGCTGGTTCTTGGCTTCGCTGAGTTCAGCCGCCGAAACGAGCGTGTCGCGCACCCGGGCAATCTCACGCTTCAGCGCCGCCTCGCCCTCCGCCGGTGATTTGCCACCGGCCAGAATGGCATAGGCAGCGAGCGCACCCGTTGCCTGCTTGGAATCGAGGAAGGTCCCGGCACTCTGTGCAAGCTGGTCGCGATAGACCAGGCTCTCGTACAGTCGCGAGCTTTCGCCAGCGGAAAGCACCGCATTGAGCACAGCGAGCGCTGCATTATCGGGATGCCGATCGGCCGGGATGGGATAGCTGATCAGCACCGCGGGCAACGGCGTATTGGCCTCGTAAATCGTCTTTGAGACAGGTGCCGTGCGCGCTGGCTCGGTCACCGTCACGCGCGGAATCGGTCGGTTCGGCTTCTTGATTGCTGCGAAATATTGGTCGACCCAGGCATCGAGCTGCGCGGCATCGAAATTGCCGGCCACGACCAGCACGGCATTGTCAGGCCGATAATAGGTGGCGTGGAAGGCGCGGACATCGTCGATCGATGCCGCCTCAAGCTCCTCGATGCTGCCAATGCCCGGCCGCGCATAAGGGTGCGTGGTATAGGAAACCTCAGGAAAATAGAGCGAAAACAGCTTGCCATAAGGCTGGGCGAGCACGCGCAGCCGCAGCTCTTCCTTCACCACATCGCGTTCGGACGCGAATGTCTTGGGCTCCACGACCAGTGTCGCCATCCGGTCGGCCTCGGCAAACAACAGCCGCTGCAGATGGTTGGCCGGAACGGTCTCGTAATAATTGGTGTAATCATCGTTGGTCGAGGCGTTGTTATAGCCGCCGACATCCTCGGTCAGCCGGTCAAACTGCTCGGGCACCAGGTTGCGCGTCGCCTTGAACATCAGATGCTCGAACATATGCGCAAAGCCCGACCGCCCCTTGGGATCGTCCTTCGAGCCGACATTGTACCACACCTGCACCGATACCGTGGCGGTCGAAGTATCGCGGATCGCATAGACGCGTAGGCCATTGGCGAGCGTGCGCTCGGTATAGGCGATTGGCTTGACGGCGGTGGCGGTGGCGGGCGCCTTCGTTGTCGGCTGCTTGGCGATAGCGGCGGCGGGCAGGGCGGCTACACTGAGCAACAGGGCGACACGGAAAAGGCGCATATACGATGAACTCCGGATGGGATGATCTGGGGTGAGACTGGCCCCGGTGTGTTAACGATGTCAATCGCCGACTAGCGCAAAGCAAAGATAGCCGGCAGGTCAAAAAGCGAACAAATTGCTCTTATTCCGGTGCAGGGCTTGGCGCGATAAACCAGGGACGAATCAGGAGCCGCGCTGTTCATGGCCTATCGCAAAACTGCCCTCGATCACCTCAACAGCGGTCGCGAGCCGTACATCGTTCATGTCATCCCGCCGGGTGCGCCGGGCTTTCGCGAGGCCCATGGCGGGGCGATGGTGGTGTCCTCCCCTGCCGAGGTGGATGCCCTGGTGCGCCACCTCAAGCTGGGCGAGCTTGCGACGCTCGATGTGCTGCGGGCGGCCATCGCCCGCCGTCATGCAGTGGCGGTGGCCTGCCCGGTCTCGACGGCGATCTTCCTCAACATGTGCGCGCGCGCGGCCGAGGAGCGACGCGAGATGGGCGTCCCCGCCGACGAGCTGACCCCCTGGTGGCGCGTGCTGCGGAAGGGGGGCTTTCTCAACCCGAAATATCCGGGCGGCACCGAGTATCAGGCAAGGCTGCTCGAAGCCGAGGGCGTGCGTGTGTCACCGCTGCGACGGCAACCCGCGGTGTTCGACTTTGCCGAGCGGGCGCCGGTCGATCCGCTGGAGGTGCGGGTGTGATTCGCAAGATAATATTTGTAGCAACGTGCGATTAATAAGACCCGTTCGGGCTGAGCTTGTCGAAGCCCTGCTTTTTTCTTCGAGCAGCATGAACTGAGGCACGAAGAGAAAGCAGTCCTTCGACAAGCTCAGGGCGAGCGGGGTATAGTGATTCTCAATTCACGCACAATACTCTGGGGCATCTTGCCGTAGATTATGTTCAACCGTGACCCCGAGCGCAGCGAAGTAATCCAGCCTCTCCGCGCGCGGCACCCTGGATTGCTTCGCTGCGCTCGCAATGACGATTTATCTGCTGAGCCCGATGCTCTACTCCCGCCCTTTCCTCGAGCGGTTCGCGTAGAGCAGTGCCGCAGCAAGCGCCGCCGACCCGATCCCCAGCCCGATGCCGATCGGCACCAGCGGCCAATTGCCTTCGCTGCCTTTGGCGCGCTTTTCCTGATCGGTCTTGTCGGCGGCTTCGCGGACGCGCTTGGCGGCGCGCGCGGCGGCTTCAATCTCGTTCATCTCGGCCACGTCACTCTCCTCGTCGCCGGTTCAACTGCCGGCATAATTCTTCCTGAACGCATTTGCGAAGTTTGTCAGGCGTTGTTCGACAATGGCGGTGCGCAAGTCGCTCATCAAGGTCTGATAAAACCACAGATTATGCTCGGTCATCAACATCGCCCCCAGAATTTCTGCGGAGCGGACGAGATGGTGCAGATAGGCCCGGCTCCACCCGGCGCAGACCGGGCAGCCGCACGCCGGATCGAGCGGCCCGGTGTCCTCGGCGAACTTTGCGTTGCGGATATTGATCGCGCCGCGCCGCGTGAAGGCTTGGCCCGTGCGGCCGGAGCGGGTGGGCAGGACGCAATCGAACATGTCGATCCCGCGCTCGACTGCGCCGACGATATCGTCGGGCTTACCCACCCCCATCAGGTAGCGCGGCTTGTCCGCGGGGAGCTGACCGGGCGCGAAATCGAGGCAGCCGAACATCGCCGCCTGGCCTTCCCCCACCGCGAGGCCCCCCACGGCATAACCATCGAAGCCAATGTCGATCAGCGCATCGGCGCTGTCGCGGCGCAGCTTTTCGTCAAGCGCGCCCTGCTGAATGCCGAAGATCGCCGCGCGTTCCGCATGTTCCCCGCCGCCATCGAACGCCGCGCGGCTGCGCTTTGCCCAGCGCATCGATCGCGCCATCGCCGCCAGCTGCACCTCAGGGGTCGAGGTGGTCGGCACCAGCTCATCGAACGCCATCACGATATCAGATCCCAGCAAACGCTGGATCTCGATCGACCGTTCTGGCGAAAGCGTGTGCCGGCTGCCGTCGAGATGCGATTTGAAGGTCACGCCGTCTTCGCTGCGGGTCGTCAGATCAGAAAGGCTCATCACCTGATAGCCGCCGCTATCGGTTAAAATCGGCCGGTCCCATCCCATGAAGGCGTGCAGGCCCCCCAGCCGCGCAACACGCTCGGCGGTCGGCCGCAGCATCAGATGATAGGTATTGCCAAGGATGATATCGGCGCCCGTCGCGCGTACATCTGCCGGCTTCATCGCCTTCACGGTCGCCGCCGTGCCGACTGGCATGAAGGCAGGCGTCCGGATGGTGCCGCGCTGCATCTGGATCGCGCCGGTGCGGGCGGGTCCGTCAGTCGCGTCGATCGAAAAGGCAAAGCGACTCAAGCGGCGGCCTCGCACGGCTGGCCGAGCACGAAACTGACGACCTCCCCGGGCGACTCGAACATTACATCGGGCTTGAGCGCGGTCAGGATCGATCGGTTGGCATAGCCCCACAAGACAGCGGCGGCATCGATCCCCACCTTGCGTGCGGCGGTCAGGTCGCGCGTCTCATCGCCTATCGCGATTGCATCGGTTTGCGCTACGTCGAGCTTGCGCAGCACCCGCCGAAATCGCCGAGCCTTGCCGAACAGTGACGCGCCACATTCGAACATCTCGATTTTGGCGACGATCTCGGGCCCCAAAATCGCATGGGCGTTTTGCTCAGCGTTGGAGGTGACGACCGCAATCCGCACGCCACTCGCCACCAGCTGGTCGATCATCGCGGTAACGCCATCGAATAGCACGATGCGGTCGGTTTCGGCGGCCAGCCTTTTGTGCACGTGCCGCGCAATTGCCGGCAGCTTCCAGCGCGGGATGCCGACATGGCGGATCACCTCGCGCGTCGTGCGGCCGCGTAAGGCCTCCACCTCGCTGGGATCAATCCGGCGGAAGCGGAACCGCTCGGCGAGATCATCGGCGATCGACAAGAACCAGTCGCCGCTGTCGGCGAGCGTGCCATCGAAATCGAAAATGGCGAGCGCATAGCGCGGCGCGGCGACGATCATTGTCGCCGTCCGCGCTTGCCACCGCGCTCGAACGGATTGGGTGCGCGCGCATTGTCCAGCGTCAGCAGCTCGCTGCGGACCACGATATTGTCCTTGTCGCGATCGAACCGGGTAAAGGTCTTGTCGATCTGCGCGGTCAACTCGGTGAGCGAAATGCGGTTGTCGCCGTCGCTGTCGGTTTCATACGCGCTCGGCAGCGCGTTGCGATCACCCAGATAGCGCTCCGCCCAATCGGCCATCTCGATATAGCCGATCGTGGCGGCGCCGCCGTTGCGGATGCCGGCAAAGCTGCGCTCCACCCCGCCGCGTATTTCGGCGCGCGTCACCCGCGCGTCGCCGTCGGCATCCAGCGTGGCGACGAACAGCGCGACGGGCTCCGCCATAATGGTCGCGCCCGGTGGCTGGGTGATTGGCGGCACGCGCGGGGCCACGGCAGGCGTCGATTGCGCAAACGCCGCTGGGGCAACAGCCACCATGGCAACGCAGCGGCCGATCAAAAGCGCACGCGGCAATAATCGTTTCGAACAAGCAATGAGGGGGTAGACCATATCGGGCAGCGATAGCCGCGTTTAGGGGCACAGGCATAGCCCGGTTTCGTGTCTCTGGTGACTCTGCGGGCGCTTTTTTTCAAATCTCGAGATGCGCTAGCCAGCCCCGTTCAGCGTGGCACTCGCGATTACCGCACGATAGCCCGGCAACCCGGCATCGAAATAGTGCAGCACCGGCGCTTCAAACGTGATCATGTAGAGTTTGCCGTTGATGATCGCCGCCTCGCCGATCCCGCTGCGCTTCACCGCCTCGTCCTCGATCGTGAAACTATAGGTGAAGCGAACGCCCCTGGTGCCTGCAAACATCGCGGGTGCCTGGGAATCGATCGACATCAGCGCTGTGCCGATTGCGATCCGGTAGCTGCTTTCGAACAGACGGGTAATGTCGGTCGGCAGCATTGATGCGGTGATTGCCGGAAGCGCAGGTCAGACCAGTGCCGTCGCCATCTCCATCAGCACCGTCGTGTCGATCACGGGAATACCCCCCGACCGCGGCCAGAACGCACCGGTATAGCCCGCGACATAACGCCCCGTGAACGGACGGCCAAGCGCCTTGCTGCGTGCCATCATCGGCGGCACTGGATTGTCGGGCCGGGCAGAAGTGACAATCTTACCGTCCTCAAACATCGCGGCCGTGCATTCGTGGCTGAACAGGGTGCCGCGCGGGTCCAGCTGGTCGATCGCCGAGGCCATGTCGGTCGCCGAGCTTTCAAGATCGACATCCATCCACAGGCAAAGCAGCGGCGGCGGCGTGAAGGCGCGCAGGCTGTCGGCGAAGAAACCCTTGTGAAATGTCACCGTTTGCAACGCGCCGAACCGGGCGACATGATCGCGCACGTCATCTAGGCTGCCGGCATATTGCCCTGCTCCATAGCCAGACTCTGGCGAGGAGGGCAGTCCTTCAAACGAATCGAAGACATGCATTTGCAGGCCAAGCATCGCACAGGCCTGGCTCAGCATCGCCGTGCTATAGCCCTTGAAGCAGCCGAATTCCGCGAAATCGCCCGCCACGCCGCTGGCTTTCAGGACATAGAGCTGATGGATGATGGCGAAGAGCTCGAGAATCGAGTTCGGTTTGCAGTGGAAATCAGCCGCGCCGATTGCGGCATTAGGGTTTGTCGCTGGGAAATGCCGGGCGACGAAGCGGCAATGCGCAAGCATCGCTGCGAGATAGCGCGCATAATCTGCGATCACCGGCAGCGCGTTGAGGTCGGGCGTTTGCATCAGCGACAGGAGGCGTCGCACGAAACGTTGTTGCCCCTCGGCGGATTCGAGATGGACGCATTCCTGCGGCCAGAGCGCGGCAATCGTGTCGATCACGCGCGGCGGAAACGGACCCGCTATGCCCGCCGGCGGGGCGTCCTCCAGCGTGCGCATCGCCCGGGTGCCGGCCACCGGATAGGTAGCGAGCGTCGCGCTCGGTCGCCAATGCTGATTGGGACGGGCGACGATGCGCAAGTCGCCGACAAAATCACCGGCAAGCGACTCCGGCGGCAGATCGAAGGCAAACCCGCTTGTTGCTGCGCCGGCCAGTTGGGGGCGAGTGTTGGCGACATCCGGACGTTCAATCCATGGGGTACCGCTGGCAACGCGGCGATTGCCAAGCCAGGCTTCCACCTGGACGCCACCCGGCCCCGCCGCCCAGCCAGCGATGCGGCCGCCCGCCAGCGCGTCGATCGCGCCAACCGGGGCCAGCTTGCGGGCCATCCGCGCCATGAACGACATCCGGCGTTTCGCGTTCGTCTGCATCATCGTCCCGATCGTCATCAACGCCTTGATTGCCCGCCCGCTTACGCCCAAAGCGCATGCGCCCAAACAGCAAATTTACTCAACCATGGGGGACCTGTGGCCAGTCTCATGCAGCAAGTCCTGCACCGTGCCAATCGCTGGCATTCTGTGCATTCTTACAATGCGCTGATCGCGCGCAACCGTCGCCTTCATCGTGGCGACGAGCAAATGGCCATGATCGCGTCGATCGGCGACATTTCGCCGCAGGAATTTGCGCGCCAGGGGGACGCCCATGTCGCGGTGCTGCGACATCACGGGTTGGCAGATGGCATGGCCATCTATGACCTTGGCTGCGGTTGCGGTCGCACTGCCATGGCGCTGCAGCGTGCCGGTTGGCAGGGCAGCTACAAGGGTGCCGACATCGTCAAACCATTGATCGATCATCTCAAGGCCAACTGCCCCGGTTATCAGGCGGTGGTCCACCGCGACAACAGTATCGCTGCTGCCGATGGATCGCTTGATATGATCTTCCACTGGTCTGTGTTCACCCACCTCTATCCAGAGGAAAGCTATCTTTATCTGCAAGACAGTTTTCGGGCGCTCAAACCGGGGGGCACATTGGTGTTTTCATTTCTGGAATTTGAAGAGCCCAAGCATCATCGGATATTCGACAGCCAGGTGAGGCAGTTTGGCAAGCGCGGCTGGTCCGCCACGCTGGACGCATTCCTGCATCGCGATTGGATCCGCCTTTGGGCCCGGAGGATCGGGTTTGCAGAGGTAGCGTTTACAGATGGCACTGATGGCACGCATCACCCTGAATTCTGGCAATCGCTGGTAGCGATGCGCAAGCCAGGCCAAGAGTAGAACGCATCGAGATTCTTCTCGCCTGATCGCTAAGGCTGTGGCGGCAGCAGCAGCGATGCGTCCCCATAGGAATAGAAGCGATAGTCACTGGCGATCGCATGGGCATAGGCAGCCTGCATCCGATCAAGCCCCATCAGCGCGGAAACCAGCATGAACAGCGTCGATCGCGGGAGGTGGAAGTTGGTGATCAGGCCGTCAATGCCCTTGAAGCGATAGCCGGGCGTAATGAAGATCGCAGTGTCGCCCTCGAATGGGTGGATCACGCCATCGTCATCGGCCGCGCTTTCAATGAGGCGGAGACTTGTGGTGCCGACCGATATCACGCGCCCGCCCGCGGCGCGCACTGCATTGAGCCGGGCCGCCGTTGCGGTGTCGATCCGGCCCCATTCGGCGTGCATCTTGTGATCGACGGTATCGTCGACCTTCACCGGCAGGAAGGTGCCCGCGCCGACATGCAGCGTCAGCGTGGTATGCGCAATGCCGGCATCGCCCAGCGCCTGCATCAGTCCGGGCGTGAAGTGGAGCGCGGCGGTGGGGGCGGCAACGGCACCTTTTTCGCGCGCGAACATCGTCTGGTAATCATCGGCATCGCGCGCGTCGGTGGCGCGCTTGGCGGCGATATAGGGCGGCAGCGGCATCCGCCCCACGCGCTCCAGCAGCAGCTCGACGGGTTCGTCGCCGGTGAAGGTCAGCATGAAGCTGCCATCCGCACCGCGATCATCGGCGATGGCTGATGCATCGTCGCCGAACTCGATGACGTCACCCGCGCGCAGCTTGCGGGCATTGCGGATAAAGGCGCGCCACTGGCGGGGCCCTTCGCGCTTGTGGAGCGTCGCGCCGATGCGCGCGTCGCCGCGCCGGCCCTCGAGCTGGGCCGGGATCACGCGCGTATCGTTGAACACCAGCAGGTCGCCTGCGCGCAGCAGCTGCGGCAGATCGGTCACGATCCGGTCGCCGAGCGCCGTCGGCTCGACCAGCAGCAGCCGGGCCGAATCGCGCGGGGAGGCGGGGCGCAGTGCGATCCGCTCCTGCGGCAGGGTGAAATCGAACGCGTCGACCTTCATGCGAATGGCGCTAAGAAATGACGGAAATGGCGGCTCAGCGCGGCTTGTTGCCGCCGGCAGACTTGCGCATGACCTTGTCGAGCGGCGTTTCCGACAGCGACACGGGCGGGCCAAGATCGGGCGCTGGCGCAACGGGCGCAGCATAATCCGGTGGGTTGTCCGCTGCGACATAGGCATGCAGGATCTTGGACGGGCTGGCCGGCGGCTCTCCGCGCGTGACGGCATCGACATAGTCCATGCCCTGGATCACGCGGCCGAACACCGTGTATTTCTTGTCGAGCTTCAGCGTCGGCATGAACACGATGAAGAACTGGCTGTTGGCGCTGTCGTCGGATGCAGCGCGCGCGGCCGACACGGCGCCGCGAACATGCGGCAGATAATTGAACTCCGCCTTCAGATCGGGCAGCGTCGAGCCACCGGTGCCGTCACCCTTCGGGTCGCCCGTCTGCGCCATGAAGCCATCGATCACGCGGTGAAACAACAGGCCATCGTAAAAATGCTGGCGGGTCAGGCTTTTGATCCGCTCCACCGTCTTGGGGGCGACATCGGGCCGCAGCCAGATAATGACCCGCCCGCCAGTCGACAGATCGAGATAGAGCAGGTTTTCCTTGTCATTGACGTCAGCCGCAGGGGCTCGCCCGGAAACATCGACGGTGATCGTCTGCGCCGTCGCCGGCAATGCAAGCAACAGGGCGGCGAGCACGCCGCAAAAGGTAACAATCAGGCTGGCAAAGAAACGCATCACATCCCCGCATCAAAGCGATTTCAGCCGCGCTTAGAGCAAATCCAGGGTTGCGCCAATCTGAACGTGCGGGCGGTGCGGGTCACGCGCCCTTCAAGCCGATGGCCCGCACCCGCGCCATCACATCCTGATTGACGCCAGGCGGCACGAACTTGCGGATATCGCCGCCATATTGCGCGATTTCCTTTACCCAGCGCGACGCAATCGGCTGAAGCGCGACATCGGCCATCAGGAAAATCGTCTCGATCCGGTTGTTGAGCTGCTGGTTCATGCCAACCATCTGGAATTCATATTCAAAATCGCCACCGCCGCGCAGCCCCCGCAGGATGACGCCTGCGCCCTCGCGCTCGGCGAAATCCATCAGCAGCGAATCGAAGCTGACGACATGAATTTCTCCGCCAATCTCGGCGACTTCGCGCTGGACCATCGCCATACGCTCGTCGAGCGAAAACATCGGCGACTTGCTGGGATTGGTCGTCACGCCAACCACGAGCCGATCGACCAGCTTTGCACCGCGCCGGATGATGTCCATGTGACCCAGCGTGACCGGATCAAACGTGCCGGGATACACCCCGGTGCGGATCGTCACCGATCGCGCTCAAGCGTGAAACGGGCGATGTCGCGCAGCAAATCAGCCTCTGTCCCATAGGCATGGAGGTGCTGAATCGCCTGGTCGACGAGCATCCGGGCCTGTTCGCGCGCGCGATCGACCCCTAACAGGCTGAGAAAGGTCTCCTTGCCCGCATCCTGATCCTTGTGGACGCGCTTGCCCATCTTGTCCTCATCGCCCTCATAATCGAGCAGGTCGTCGGCGATCTGGAAGGCGAGGCCGACATCGCGAGCATAGCCGCGCAGGCCGGTGCGGCCCTCTGGCGGTACCTTGCCGAGGATCGCGCCGGCTTCCACCGCGCTTGCAATCAGGGCGCCCGTCTTCATTGCCTGGAGCCGGGTGATGGTCGGCAGGTCGAAGCTGGCTTTCTCTGCCTCGATGTCCATCATCTGCCCGCCGGCCATGCCGGTCGGCCCGGCGGCCCGCGCCAGATCGAGCACCAGTTCTGCGCGGACAAAGGGGTCGGCATGGGTGGCCGGTTCGGCGAGCACCTCAAAAGCAAGCGCATGCAGGCAATCGCCGGCAAGGATGGCCGTCGCCTCGCTATAGACCTTGTGGACGGTTGGCTTGCCGCGACGCAGATCATCGTCGTCCATTGCCGGCAAGTCGTCATGGATCAGCGAATAGACATGGATACACTCGATCGCCAAGGCAGCCCGCCCGGCACATTCGCGGTCCACGCCGAGCAGCCGTGCCGTGGCAAAGACGAGCAAGGGCCGCAGCCGCTTGCCGCCGCCAATCGCTGCGTGACGCATTGCGCGATACAGATCCGCACGGGGATCGTCGGGAATAGTGAGCAGATCGTCGAACCGGCGATCAATTTCTTCGGAAATCTCGGAAAGCGCCGCCTTTAGCGACAACGAGGCTTGCGCCATGATGATTTCAGCCCGCCGCAAAGGGTGTAGTGCCGACCGGTCGCCCGTCGCCATCGAGCCTGATGGCTTCGATCCGGGCCTGCGCCGCATCCAGCCGGTCGGCACAACGCTGGCGGAGATGGCTGCCGCGCTCATACAAGGCGATCGAACGGTCTAGCGGTTCGTCGCCACTTTCCAGGCGCTGAACGATGCGTTCCAGCTCCTTCAAAGCGTCTTCGAATGACAATTCTTCGATTGCAGTAACGGCTTCCATGACGCCGCTATGGGGCAGGGGAGCGAGGGGGGTCAAGAAGGAGTGGGCCGTAGAGGCCGTTCAAACATCAATAGAAGGGCAATTGCAGGAGCGTGGTCCGTCGCTTGCCGCCCGCCATCGCAGTCAATCTGCGAATCTGTTGGAGCATCGCGTCACCGATCGCCGCTGCCTTGTCACAGGGCAAAGTCACAGGGCAAAGTCACAGGGCAAAGTCACAGGGCAAAGTCACAGGGCAAAGTC
>CAZXBM010000023.1:20437-43529 GCA_964638495.1 uncultured Stakelama sp.
ACAGGGCGAATCGAGGCGTTGATGGTATGCCAGTCTGCCTCATCCGTCTTAATCCTGCCAAACGCGCCTTGGGCATGGCGGCACCCCCGATAAGGGGTTATGATGCAGCGGCATAATCCACAGGAGAAATCGGCATGCGCTTCGCGGTAGTGGCAACAACGACAATGGCGACGCTCGCGCTCGGTGGCTGTGCCGGATATACCAAGGGCATGGGCAAGCAGGATGCGATCGGGCGGATCGCTGTTGCGCCGCTGCTGACGGCCGATGGAAAGGGTGTAGGCCGCGCGACGGCGCGGGAGGCGACCGGCGGACTACGCGTGACCATCGACGCGACCGGGATGCCGACTGGCACGCATGGTGCCCATATCCACACGACAGGACGGTGCGATTCTCCCGATTTTGCTAGCGCTGGCGGCCATTGGAACCCGGCGGGGACCAAGCACGGATCAATGAATCCTGCCGGGCCTCATGAGGGCGATTTGCCCAATCTGATTATCGGCAACGACGGTCGGGGTACGCTGGGTGTCACCATTCCCGGCGGTACGCTCGACGGGCTGCTCGATGCCGATGGCGGGACGATGATCATTCATGCCGGTATGGATGACATGATGACTGACCCTTCCGGTAACAGCGGCGGGCGGATCGCGTGCGGTGTGTTCGCCGTCAACTGACCGCGATTACGAAACAATCACCATCGATTCGAGCGGTCTGTCAGCTTCTACATCGAAGCCGTAACGGCCGACCAGCGCGGTCACTTCCACGGTTTCCAGCGGCACGAAGAATTTGCACGCTGCCTGAAACTCATCGGCCCACACGATTTCGCCTTTGCGCGCCGGCATCCCTGGCAGATTGACCCAGATGATGGTGTTTTTCGCCAGGGCCGAAAATGTTTCGATCCGAGCGCCATGGCACGAAATATCGCCGATGCGGCAAATCGATCGCCAGTTCCCGTCCGTCGTGATGCGGCCCGGCATGTCGACTTTCTCGCGCGCGCTACGACGATTTTCCTTGGGCTTTACGACAATTTCTGCGCTGAACATGGTATGAAATCCCCCCTTGGCACAGTGGGGTCTCCACAATAATCGTTAAGATCGCCTTTATCGATCAGGTCAAATTTGTTCGCCAGCGTCCCGTGCGCGTGCCTCGCGGTTCGCTTCTGCTTTGGGAACAAGACGATAGGCCATGATGGCTGCGGTAACCGTAATGGGTACCGTGGCCAACAGCGACACGACGCCGATCGACAGGCTGCCCGATAAAGTCGAGATTCGCCCCGCCAGATAAGGTCCAAGCGCCAGCCCCAGCAGCGTCGTGCCAATAAGGAATGTGCCAGTGGCCGTTCCACGCATGCGGGGGAGGACCAAATCCTGCGTCGTCGCGGCCGCTGCACCCAGCGCACAACTCGCCAGCGCCTGCGCTGGAAAGAGCAACACGTAGAACAGGGTGCTGTTAGTCGTCGTGAAGGCCGTCAGAATCGCCATCCAGGGCACAGCGGCACCGAAAATGACGACAATCAGGCGCCCCGCCGGGTTCGATCTGCGCAGCCGATCGGCGACGATGCCGCCAATGGTCACCCCCAAAAGGCCTGACATCGCGCCCATCCCGCCAATGATGAACCCGGCTTGCGCCGGTGATGCCCCGAGGACGCGGATCGCATAGGGGGAGGCCCAGAATGTAACCGAATAGCTGAGAAAGGCATTGAGCCCATAGGCGACAACGACGCAGAGAAAGGCGGGATTGGCGACAATCAGCGCAAAGGTCGGCGGGTCGCGGCGCTTGAGCGCACACGCCCAGGAATAAACCGCATAGACGCCGATGCCAATCGCGATCCATTGCGGGGCCGGTTCGCCGATCGCCATCAGCAAGGTGACGACGGCACAGACGATGCCCAGCCCCAGCAGGTTGATCGCCAATGCCCGCGCGCCGCCCTGCGCCGCACCGATCAGCGTGAGTGGCGGCACGATCGTCACCAGTTCGGCGAAAAACGCCTTGAAGGGTGCTGGATGCGGCGGCGGTGGCGCAAGCCCTTCTGATTGGCCGCGGACTGGCTCTCGCAAGGTGGCGATCAGCAGGGCCAGCAACAGGCCCGGCACGCCGACGATCATGAACGCCGCCTGCCATCCCACCAGCCCGAACGGGCCACCGCCCGGATAGGCCTTGTTCCAGCCCGAGACGATCAGCCCGCCAATACCAAGCGAGACACCGCTGCCCACATACAGCCCGGCTGAATAGATTGCGAGCGCCGTTGCCCGCAATCGGCGTGGAAACCAGTCCGAGATGAGCGAATAGGCGGACGGAGCGGCCGTCGCCTCGCCGATGCCGACCCCGACTCTCGCCCCTGCAAGCATGCCGCCGGTCTTGGAGAATCCCGACACCACCGTCATCGCCGACCAGAGCGCCAGCCCGAAGGTGAGCAGCCTTACCCGGTGCCAGTTATCGGCCAGTCGGCCGAGCGGAATGCCGAACAACGCATAGAACACGCCAAAGGCGGTGCCGTAGAGAAAGCCCAGATCCTCATCGCGCAGCCCCAGGTCGCGCTTGATGTCTTCCGCCAGAATGGAAATGATCTGGCGATCGATGAAGTTCAGCACATAGACCGCAAACAGGGTCGCGAGCACGAACCAGGCATAGCGCGGGGTGCTGGGCTCACTGCCCGGTTGCGCGTCTGCCATGCCGATCCCCCAGAAAATCCGTTGTTTCATGCGGCTAGCAGAGCGAGCGGGCGATGCGGAAGGGCTAATCGACCGTCCCACGTAGATCAGGCGCCGATCGGCCATCGCTCGATTGCTTCATAGCGCGCGCCGTCGCGGGTCAACTGGCTTTCGAACAATGTCAGATGCGTGAAGCCGAATGGCTGGCTTGCAAGACCGGCATGGCGCGCGAGAAAGGCATTGATCTGCCCCTCGGCGTCCAGGCTGCGCGGCAGTCTCGCCAGCGTTATGTGCGGCAGATAGGCCCGTCCCTCTGGCGCAAGGCCGAGGTTCACCAGCGTTCGATCAACCTTGCGGTGGAGGGCAACGGCTGCCGCATGGGGCGAAAGCCCGGCCCAGATCGCATTCGTTCTGCCCTGCTTCTCGAACCGCCCGACACCATTGAGCGCCACAACGACCGGGCCGCCCTGCACACTGCCCATCGCCGAGGCGATATCGTCCGCCGTTCGGCGATCGACCTCGCCGATAAAGCGCACCGTCAGATGGAGTTGATCGTCATCCTGCCAGCGGGCACCGCCGATGCCGCCCATAATCGCCATCAGCGCTGCACGTATCTCGCGCGGCGGGCGAAGGCCGAGAAACAGGCGGTGCATGGCCGGATCATGCCGATCAGCAACAATTCAGACAAGCGGTTGTGCTTGAAAATTTAACGGTGAGCGCCGATATTCGTGCAATCCGGCTTGTTGCCGGGCAAAGGAGTTTATTCGAAATGGCTAACTGGTCTGATCCCCGGCCGAACGCGGCGGCTTTTGCGCAGGGCGCTGGCGTCCGCGGCGCCGCTTACGACGCTGGGCTGCGGTCCTACATGCTGTCGGTGTATAACTACATGACCTCGGGCATTCTGCTCACGGGTATCGTGGCGCTGGGCTTTGCCGCCAGCGGCCTGGCGTTGCAGGTGTTTGCGGGCCCCGGCCTGCTGAAATATGTGATCATGCTCGCGCCACTGGGCTTCGTTTTCGGCATGAGCTTTGGCCAGGGCCGGATGTCGGTCGGCACGTTGCAGGCGATGTTCTGGGGCTTTGCGGTCGCCATGGGCCTGTCGCTCTCGACGATCTTCCTGCAATATACCGGCACCTCAATTGCGGGCGCTTTCTTTGCAACGGCCGCTGGTTTCGCCGGCCTCAGCCTGTGGGGCTACACCACCAAGAAGGATCTGTCGGCATTCGGCACGTTTCTGGTGATGGGCCTGGTCGGCCTGATCGTGGCGAGCCTGGTGAACCTTTTCCTGCAGTCTGGCCCGCTCTCGCTGGTGATCAGCATGGTTGGCGTGCTGCTGTTCGCAGGCCTCACCGCCTATGATACGCAGAAGGTGAAGAGCATGTACGCGGCGGTTGCCGGCACGGACTATGAAGGCCGCACGGTCATCATGTCGGCGCTGACGCTCTACCTCGATTTCGTGAACATGTTCCTGTTCATTTTGCGTCTGTTTGGCAGCAATCGGAACTAGTTCGACCTAAGATGGTAATCATTGGCCCGGCGGGGAAACTCGCCGGGCCTTTTGTTTGTGCTACCCTCGTTTCGACCCAGCTCCCCTCCAGCCGCTCCGGGAAATTCCATGCGCCTGTCGATAGACGTCGAGCTCGATTACTGGATCGAGGATGAAGCCGATGTGCTGTTGCAGGTCGAGGTGGCGGCGATGGCCGACCAAAAACTGACGCTGCAGGATCTGAAAGTGTGGACGGATTCACCGCTGACGGCGGTGCGCGGGGAGGATGGGATCGGTCAGCGATGTCTGGCGCGCGGCACGGGCAGCTTTCAGGTGCACTATCAGGCGGTCGTCACGATCGACCGTGCGTCGGTTGATATCGCGACGCTGCACGCCGCACCGCCGCGCCTGCTGCCGGCAGAGGTGATTTCGTACCTCCTCCCCAGTCGCTACTGCGAATCCGATCGGTTCGAAGGATTTGTGCTTGGCGAATTTGCCGGGCTCTCGGGCGGGGCAATGGCGGCGGCGATGCGCGATTGGGTGCATCGGCACCTTCGCTATGAAGCCGGCACCAGTAGCGGCGTGACGACCGCGATGATGACCTTTGCCGATCGCCGCGGGGTATGCCGCGATTTTTCCCATCTGCTCTGTGCGCTGCTGCGGGCAGCCGGGCTGCCATCGCGGTGCGTTTCCGCTTATGCGCCCGGCGTCGAGCCACAGGATTTTCATGCGGTGTGCGAAGTGTGGCTGGCCGATGGCTGGCACTTGCTTGACGCCACGGGCATGGCTGGGTGCAACGATCTCGCCCGCGTCGCCGTCGGGCGCGACGCGACCGATATTGCCTTTATGACGGTATTCGGGCGGGCGGTGATGAATAGCCAAAAGGTGTCCGTTCGCCCCGTGTAGGAACGCCTCCCCTCAATGATCGTTCTCTCTCCGACACAAGCTTGGAGAGAGACAATGACCGACCATCAGAAAATCGATGCCGCCAACGATGATCGCGGACCAGCCCAGCATCCCAACCAGCAGGCGGGACAGGACAAGTCGATCGCCAAACGCCTCGCACGGGACCCGAGCAGCCCGGACGCAAAGCTCGACGTCGCGCTTGACGAGTCGATGGATGCGTCAGATCCACCTGCGCCGACGGCACCGGGCGACTGCGGTGAACCCGCACCGTCTTCCGGCTATGATGAAGCAGCGGAGGAAGCGCTTCGTCGCAATAAGTAAGACGCTTGTTGCAATGCAAAAAATTATTACGAATATATCCGGATGGCACCATCAATGGGCTGTTAACCATGTTGGCGCATGATTTGAGATAGGGGCAGCTAGCGGGGTCAGTGTGACACGATGAGTGCAAGGATGAAGCCAGCCGCCGGAGCCATGACACTGGCTGAAATGAAGGAGTTTGCAGGGTTCAGCGCGGCAACGCAGCGCTATGTCCGGCGATCGCTCGATGTCGGCCTCGAACGCGAAGATGCAATGGAGCGTTGGTCGCGCGATGTCGTCGAGGCGGCCAGTATTCGTGCCCAATCCCGGCTTTACGATCGCCTGCCCGATATCAGGGCCATGATCCCCGACGAAAGCGGTCTTGATGCGGTCGAGCATTTCCTCGGGCCCTTGGTGACCGTCAGCGCGTTTGATCTTGGGCAGGGGCGGCTTACCAGCTTTGCGGCCTATCGGTTCCTGTACGAACGCCTGATCGGTGCACAGATACGGCCCTGGCTGCCAGCCGCCTTTTGCGCAGCTGCTGCCTTGCCCCACCTCCATCCAGAATTGCGCCGCCAGCTCCTGCAATCGATCAGCGAAGCAGCGGCCACTGCATCGGGGTGGTCAAACCGCCAGCCGTCCTTCTTCCCGCTCTGGGTGGAAAAAGTGGATAGCGCCGCGCTGCCGCATTGATCGGCGAATGGCGGGCTATCCGCGCATCGCCGTTACGATTGCTTCTTCCGTCACCGGATAGCCGGCATTGTCGTCAATCCGCAGATACTCGATGCCGTCGCGCTGCTCTATCCACGGCGTGATCGTCGTTAGCGGGCGATGGCGGGCATCGGCGACGGCATCTGCAAAGCTGCCGAACTGCGCCAGCCGTTCCAGATTGCGTCGCGTCGGAAAGATGATGCGCGCCCGTCCCTGATCCGCCTCGTCGAGCACGCCTTGCGCCGTCATCCAGAAAACGCGACTATTTTCCGTCGCATCGACAATCGGGTCGGGCGCATCGGCGGGCAGTGCGGCGATAAAGAACAAAGTATCAAAAATGCGCATATTCGCGTGCGCCGGGCGCCACCGCGCAAAGGGCACTAGCGCGCCAGGATCAATCGCTAGGCCATGCGCGTGGAGCAGGGCGGCAAAGGGCTCGCCCGCGTGGAGGCCTGAGCGGATCGCCGCTAGCTGCTGGTCGTCGGGCAGGGGGCTGATGCCGACGGCGATGCCGGCCTCCTCGATCGTCTCGCGAATAGCCGCGATGCGCGCTGCCCCCAGTGCATCGCCTGCATCGGCAATCTCAGCCAGCGAATGATCGGCCGGGTCGATGCGCCCGCCGGGAAACACCAGCGCGCCGCCTGCGAACACCATCGCTTTGGCGCGCTCCACCATCAACAACTCGGGTGGCCCGCGCTCGGCTGTGCGGAAGAGTACCAGGGTGGCAGCGGGGATGGCATCGGCGGAAACAGAATCGACCATTCTCGCGTCCTAGCCCGACTCAGTCGGCACGGGAACAGGCAGGCAATCGATCAGGGCATCACGCCGCGATTGCCAATTGGTCGCGGCCTGCGTCCTTGGCGCGGTACAGGGCCTGGTCAGCCGCACGCATCAGCTGCAACCGGCTGAGGGGACCAGCAATTGGGACCAAGCCCGCGCTGATCGTGATCGTGATCGGCACGTCCCCCAGGGCTGCCCCAACATCGACGGCGACCGACCGGCGCAGCCGGTCGCAAACGGCCGTTGCATGCTCCAGATCGCTTGCAGCGAGGATGATACCAAATTCCTCACCGCCGAGCCGTGCAACGAAATCTGTCGAACGTAGCGAGCTGCTGACGGCGGAGGCGAAGGCTTCCAGCACCAAATCGCCGCACGCATGGCCATGGGCATCATTGATTCTTTTGAAGAAATCGATGTCGAAGACGGCGAGATAGTCTTGTCCGTCGCTGCTCCGGCGATTGGCGATTCGCCGATCGAGCGTGGCGTCGAACGCACGACGATTGGCCAATCCGGTGAGGGGATCGGTCGTAGCTGCATGCGCCAGCTGAAGTTCGAGCGATTTGCGCTCGGAGATGTCGCGGATGGCGCTGACCCATCCCGTCACGCTGCCATCTTCGCCGATGATGCCGCGCGTATTGGCCTCGCACCATATCAACGCGCCAGAGGCAACGGTGGCGCGATACTCGACCGTCGACGGCGTGTCGGGATTTCTGAAGGCTTGCCGATAGGCTGCATCGACCGCCGCTGCATCAGGGCTGCTGATCAAATCGCGGGGGCACCGGCCGACGACGACGGACGGATCGAAACCCGTGATCTCCAGAAAAGAAGGTGATGCGTACCGGACAATGCCATCGCGATCCAACGTGAGGATGATGTCCGTCGCGCTTTCCGTGATTAGCTTGTAGCGCGCTTCGCTTTCCAGAAGACGCCTGAAGATGTCCCGGCGCTGCTTGAGTTCGGCAGCGATCGGCAGCGCGGTCAGCAGGGCGACGGCGAGGTAGAGCTGCAACAGCCGGGCATGATCCGCGCCCGACCCTTGCATCATGTTGATCGGGCCAAACCCGAGACTGGTCAGCAGGGCGCCGATAATTGCCAGGGTAACGATGGCACAAGCGGTGCCTGCACGATCGAGACGAAAGGTCACGATCATCAGCGGCAGCATGGTCAGGAACAGAAACGGCAGACTGTTGACGAATACCAGCACGGTTGTGATGACCATCAGGCCAATCAAGGCGACGGCCTCGATGCGTTTTGCTCTGGTCGCCGCTTGGATCGATTGGCCGAGTTCCCCGCTCAGGATCAGCGTTGCAACGGGCGCGAACGTGAGTGTGCCCAGCGAATGGCCGATAAACCATGTGATCCATTCTTGGCCAAAGCTCATTTTGGTCAGCATGCTGACCACCATGGCAGCCGGCACCGCGACCAGGGCGGAGGGCACAATCGCTGCCAATCCCGCGAACTGCGCCAGGCCGCCAAGATCATCGAGAAAGTTGCCGCCCCGCCTGACTGCCTGCAAGAGCATGGCACCGATAACGGCCTCTCCGACATTGATCATCGCCATTGGCGCGGCAGCCTGCCAGCCCAGGCCGACCAGGCCGGCGGCAGCCGTGCAGGCCACTGTGCAGGTAAGGATGGTGACGCCCCAACGCGATCGGTCGCTCAGCGCCAACTCGGCGAGCAGAACGGCCGTCGCAACCCATAGGCTGGCCACGCCGCCATCGAAGCGCGACACCATAATCATGGCCACCGCCGCGACGAAATAGACAACGCCAACCGCTAAGGCACGCAGGATAATGGGAGTGATGACCTGCGGGCGCATGCCTGACCTTGTTTGAAAGACAAAGCATTAGCGCAAGGGGGTTAAATGATGGTTGCTGAACACGCGATTTGCGGGTGTTGTTTCCATCTCCATTGCTGATCTTCTGGGCAGTTTTGGTGTACGCTCGCCCAATGACACCCTGCCGCGCAACCATCTGTATTATCACCGGTTCATCGGCTCATACTTGCCGCTGGCCTCACCAATGATCATCCTTTGGCAAGCCGGTTTTGGATGATATCCGCACCAAAGCGTTTTTATCCGTCGGGGCCGAATTTGCGCCTGCCAAGGGGCCGATGGATTCTGTCATCGAGCTGACCGCCGGTTCGGCGCTGCAAGTCAATGTGGGGTCGTCCAAGTCGATTGCGTACAGCGTCGACTGACCTGGCGCTATCGGAAGAAGGGGGTGGTGGAGCCGAGGGGAATCGAACCCCTGACCTCTGCAGTGCGATTGCAGCGCTCTCCCATCTGAGCTACGGCCCCGCCCGATACGCCAATCATGTCGGCAAAACGGCATTAGCGAGCCAATCTGGCGCATGCAACTGGTCGGTGATTGCCGTGCTGAACGGATGCAACCGTTACCCGCCATCCCCGATACCCACGAACGCAATTGCATGAGTCTCGATGCAAGGCATCCCTGAGGCTTTGATTTCCGCTTGCCGCTCTGGCATACCGAACTTTCTAAAAAATGAGATCTGGAGAGAATGAATGGCAAAGGCCTGGACCCTGGCATCGCGACCCGCTGGCACGCCGACGCACGATAATTTCGCGATGATCGATGTGCCCAGTGCCGCGATTGCGCCCGGCATGGTGCGCATCGCCAATCGCTGGCTCTCGGTCGATCCCTATATGCGCGGCCGGATGAACGACGTGAAAAGCTACACCCCGCCCTTTGCGCTGGGTGAGCCGATGCAGGGTGGCGCAGTCGGCGAAGTCATCGAGAGCGCGGCAGACGGCGTGGCGGTTGGCGACATGGTGCTGCACATGGCCGGCTGGCGCGACGAGGCGATCATCCCGGCGAACCAGTGCCAGAAGCTGCCCCAGCTCGGCGTTGATCCACAGGCATTTCTCGGCCAGCTCGGTATGCCCGGGATGACGGCGTATTTCGGCCTGCTGGAGGTTGCCAGCGCGCAGCCGGGCGATACCGTCTTCGTGTCGGCAGCGGCGGGTGCCGTGGGCTCGACCGTGGTGCAAATCGCCAAGGCCAAGGGCATGACGGTGATCGGCTCCGCCGGTGGCGCGGACAAATGTGCCTGGGTCAAGTCGCTCGGTGCCGATGCGGTGATCGATTACAAGGCGGATGGCGCGCTGATCAAAAAGCTGATCGCGGCCGCGCCAAAGGGCATCGACGTGTATTTCGACAATGTCGGTGGCGAGCATCTCGATGCCGCGCTGGCGCTGGCGACCGAGCGGGCGCGCTTCGCAATCTGCGGCATGATCGACATGTATAACACCGGCGCACCGACAGAACTGCGCTATGCTGCCCGCATCATCGGCGCGCGCATCCGCATTCAGGGCTTCATCGTCAGCGATTACATGACGCGCGCGGACGAGTTTTACGCCGAGATGGCCGGGTGGCTGCAGGGCGGCCAGCTCGTGCGCGAGGAAACCGTGCATGAGGGATTGGCGTCGATGCCCGATGCGTTTCTCGGCCTGTTCAGCGGCGGCAACAAGGGCAAGATGCTGGTCAAGCTATAAGGGCAACGCGCTGATTTGCGCGGTGGTCCAGGGCGCGCGATCTTGCCAGCCGATCGACTGGTAGAGCGCGCGCCCCATGGCGGTGGCAGCCAGAAGTCCATGCGATGCCCCACGCCGCACGCCTTCTGCGCCGAGCGCCCACATGATCGCACGCCCAAGGCCATGCCGACGATGCTCTTCGGCCACCCGAATCCGATCGTGGAGCGCCCATTGATCGATCACAGCGAGCTTGCCGGTCGCCGCGATCGACCCGTCGGTTGCGATGATCGACGCCAACACCAGATCCCCGTCTTCGGCGATGCTGAGCCGATACCCCGGCGGCACCGCGCCAGCGATCGCTGGCAGAACGGGCAAGGTCATCATCGTGCCGGTTTGCTCGACGTGCCACTGTGGCGGTAGCAATGCCCGCATCGTCGCTTTGGCAAGCGGGGCCTTGAGCAGTACGCATGGCCCGGTCACCAAGCTCGCCATTTCCGCGATGCCAGCGGGCGGGTCGGGAAAGACATATCGTCTATGCTCCTCGGCCAGCCCCACCTCGATCCGCAGCGCTGCTCCGTCGGCGACCGGTGCAGCAACACCGCGCGTGACGCACCATCCAGCGGCGAACAGCCTGACGAGCGACGGCTCGATCAAATCGCCCCGCTGAACGTATCGCACTGCGCGGGATCACCCGTCTCAAGCCCGCGTTTGAGCCATTTCATGCGATCGGCAGAACTGCCATGCGTGAAGCTGTCGGGCACCACGCGGCCCTGTGCCTCGCGCTGCAGCGTGTCGTCGCCAATCGCCTGGGCGGCCGTCAGCCCCTCCTCGATATCGCCGGGTTCAAGCCGGTCGCGATTGGCCGCGCCCCAGACGCCTGCAAAACAATCGGCCTGCAATTCCAGCCGCACCGAAAGGGCATTGCCCTCGGCCCGGCTCACGCGCGCCTGCTGGCGCTGCACCTGTGTCGATGTGCCAAGCAAATTCTGGATATGATGGCCAAATTCATGGGCGATCACATAATTCTGCGCGAAATCGCCACTGGCGCGAAAGCGCTGCGCCAGTTCGTCAAAAAAGCTGGTGTCGAGGTAGATGCCGTTGTCACCCGGGCAATAAAATGGCCCCATCGCCGCCTGCGCCGCGCCGCAGCCCGATTGCCCCTCGCCGCCGAAAAATTGCAGCGATGGCGCTCGATAGGGTTGGCCGGCTTGGGCGAACAACCCGCGCCACGTCTTGTTGGCAGAGCTGAAGGCATTGCACGCAGCCTTGCTCGCAGTGGTAGCATTGCAGGCGACCTCTGCTTTGGTGCCGTTGCCGCTTGCCGGCGGTGCCTGGCCGATCTGGCTGGTGGGGGCCTGGTCGCCACCCGACAGCAGCGGCAATCCGCCGCCCATGAAGAACACGACCGCCAGCAGCACGGCGACACCGCCGCAGCCGAACCGGCTAAAGACAAAGGGGAGCAGCCCGAGCAGCAAGCCGCCGCCGCCGCCACCACCGCCCCCGCCAAAACCGCCGCTGCGTCCACGCTGGTCGCCGACATCAATATTGGGATCGAAATCGTCGAGCCGCATCGGGCCAGGCCTTTGTCATTATCGCTGCGTCCTGAATGCTGAAAGCCGGGCTTGGTTGCAAGGGCGGCAGGGCGTGGCAATTCGGCCCGATTAGGTGCAGGTTTCATCAAAGTGTCGTTGATCAACGGCGCAATGCGGGCCATGCCTGCGCTTATGGCAGATCAAGGACCAGCGGCGATTCCAGTCCACCGCAAGCATGACATCATGCCGGTGCCCAGCATGGTGGCGCTTGTGTTGCAGGGCGGCGGTGCGCTCGGCAGTTACCAGGCCGGTGTTATCGCGGGGCTCGAAGAGGCCGGTATTGATATTGACTGGGTCGCGGGCATCTCGATTGGCGCGATCAATGCCGCCATTGTCGCCGGCAACCCGCCTGAGCGCCGCGTCGAACGGCTCACGGCCTTTTGGGACAAGATGACGAGCGCCCTGCCGAGTTTTCCCATCTTTCCCAACGATATCGTCCGCGAAATGGTGCATGAATGGTCAGCGGGGATGGTGCTGGCGACGGGTGTGCCGGGCTTTTTTATCCCGCGCATGATACCGCCCAGCTTCGCCCCACCGGGCAGTGCGGGCGCGCTGAGCTATTATGACACGGGGCCACTCAAGGCGACGCTCGATTCGTTGATCGATTGGGATCTCGTCAACAACGGCCCGGTGCGGCTGTCGGTTGGCGCGGTCGATGTCGTGAGCGGTAACTTCCGCTATTTTGACAGCAAGACCGAAACCCTCGATGCGCGCCATGTGATGGCGTCTGGAGCCTTGCCGCCGGGTCTGCCGCCGGTCGAGATCGATGGCCGGCTGTGGTGGGATGGCGGTCTGGTCTCCAACACGCCGCTGACGCACGTGCTCGACAACCAGCGCGAATCGATGCTGGTTTTCCAGGTCGATCTGTTTTCGGCGGCGACCGAGCCGCCCCGGACAATGATGGACGTGATGGCACGCGAAAAGGAAATCCGCTTCTCCAGCCGCACGCGCCAGGTATCCGATCAGTTGATGAAGCTGCGTCAGGAGCGCGAGGCGATCCGCAAGGTTATCGACAAGCTGCCGCCGGAACTTCTCCAGGATGCTGATGTCGCCGCGCTTGCCCAGGCTGCGGCCGAACAACCCGTCAACCTTGTCCAGCTGATCTACCGGGCCAATGCCTGGGAAGGGGGATCACGCGATTTTGAGTTTTCGGCCCGGACGATGCGCGAACATTGGGAGGCGGGGCTTGCCTCGTTCGAGCAGGCGATGACCAATGCGCAACTGGTCGCGCATAATATCGAAACGGGCAGAAGCGCTGCCTTTGATCTGTGCCCGAAACAGGGCTTGAGGCGTTCCCACCCCATTCCCAATTGCTGAACGGAGATATTGGATGTTCCTCAAGGGTAAAAGTGCGATCATCACGGGGTCTACCTCCGGGATCGGGCTCGATTATGCCAAGGCATTCGCGGCCGAGGGTGCGGCTGTGATGATCAACGGTTTCGGCGATGCGGCTGCAATCGAAAAGGAACGGGCCGGGCTTGAGGCAATCAGCGGGGCCAAGGCGCTCTATGACGCGGCCGACATGACCAAACCCGATGCGATTGCTGCAATGGTCGCCCGGTGCCATGCCGAACTGGGTGGACCGCACATTATCGTCAACAATGCCGGCATCCAGCATGTCGAGGCGATCGAGACCTTTCCGCCTGAAAAATTCGAGGCGATCATCAAGATCAACATGACATCGGCCTGGTACATGATGCGCGCGGCCGTGCCGTTCATGAAGGAAAGCAAATGGGGCCGCATCATCTCGACCGCGTCGGCGCATTCGCTCGTCGCGAGCCCCAATAAGTCGGCCTATGTCATGGCCAAGCACGGGCTGATTGGGCTGACCAAGACCGTGGCGCTGGAAGTCGCCACCTTTGGCATCACGGTCAATGCGATCAGCCCGGGTTATGTCTGGACGCCGCTGGTCGAGAGCCAGATCCCGGATACGATGAAGGCGCGTGGGCTGACGCGCGATCAGGTGATCAACGATGTTTTGCTCGATGCGCAGCCGACCAAGGAGTTCGTGACCTCCGAACAGGTGGCGTCGCTCGCGCTCTATCTTTGTCGCGACGAGGCCAAGTCGATTACCGGTGCCAATCTGTCGGTCGATGGCGGATGGACCGCCGCATGAGGCAGCGCGGCAAGGATTGCAGGGTCAAGGATTTCGGCGCCAAGGATTGCGGGTACCTGCCCGCAGGCGTTGGGGCATGATGACCATCCGAACCGCCATTGGGGTCAGCATCCTCATCATTGGCCTGTCCGGCTGCGGTCGCGGCATTGCGCGCCCGATGGAACCGGCACCACCGACGGCGGCCAATTGGCGCTCAATGGCGACCGCGGCGGACCGGGAGAGATTGCGGGACTGGCGCAAGGCCTGGACTACGGCGCTGGCCAAAGCACGCCTCAAAAATGCAGCGGCGATTGCCGAGCAGGGCGCGCTTTTTGATCCCGATCGCACGATTTCGGGGGCTGTTCCGCCCGCGGGCAAATATCGCTGCCGTGTCTTCAAGCTGGGGGCCAATGGCACGGCGATGGCCGATTATACGCGCTATCCTGATTTCGAATGTCGCGTGGACCAGGAGGGTGACGTGTCAAGCTTTTACAAGCTGACAGGCGCGCAACGCCCGGTGGGCTTTTTCCTGCGCGATACGCCTAGCCGCGCCGTCTTTCTCGGCACGCTGCGGATGGGCGATGAGATGCACCAGATGCACTATGGCCGCGATGCCCAGCGCGATATTGCCGGGATCGTCGAGCGTATCGGCGACAAACGCTGGCGGCTGACCTTGCCCTATCCCCGATTCGAATCGCTGTTGGACGTGATCGAGCTGGTGCCGGCTGGCTGAGCATGCTCGGTCAGCGGCCGTGCCTGCGCCCTTCGCTTGTGAAGTTTTGACAAATTCGGTAGATAACCGGTGTCAACATCCATCTCAACGAAGGAAAGAAGGGCGTGGCGGATCGCAAGCTGTTTGCCGGCCATGCCGTCCGCCGGGTGCGGCGCCAGGCGGCATTAACGCAGGCCGCGATGGCCGAGCGACTGGCGATTTCGCCCAGCTATCTCAATCTGGTCGAGCGCAATCAGCGGCCGCTGTCGGCCACCTTGCTCGTCAAGCTCGCCGAATCATTCGACTTCGATGCCCGCGCGCTTGCCGTCAGCGAACCAGGCGGCGGGGAGACGGGGCTGCGGCGCAGGCTCGCTGACCCGATGTTTGCCGATCTCGACATCGACCGAAACGAAATCGAGGAATGGCTGGCAGGCGCGCCGGGCGGCGCAGAGGCCTTCGCGCGCGCGTTCGACCGACTCGGCGCGAGCGGCGCGCCATTGGCGGCCGGGCCCGATCCGGTCGCCGATGTGACGCGCGAGATCGAGCGATGGCGCAATCACTTCCCCGATCTCGACAGCGCGGCCGAGGCACTTGCCGACGAAATGCGGCTGGGTGCCGGCGATCTGTACGGGGCAGTCGCAGACCGGCTGCGCGTGCGGCATCAACTGTCGATCAGGGTGCTGCCGGTCGACGTCATGGCAGACCTGCTGCGCCGGCTCGATCTCCACGCGCGGCAATTGCAGCTTTCCGAGCTGCTCGACCCGGCGTCGCGCGCCTTTGCCGCAACGTTCCAGCTTGCGCAGATTGAGGCCAGGGCTGAGATTGACGCACTGGTGGCAGGGGCGGGGTTCGCTGATCGCGCGTCCGCTGGATTGTACCGCCGCCATCTGACGAGCTATTTCGCGGCGGCGGTGATGATGCCCTATGCCCGGTTTCTGCGCGCATGCGAGGCGACTGGTTATGACATTGAGCTGCTGCAGCGTCGCTTCGGTGCCGGTTTCGAGCAAGTCGCGCATCGATTGACGACGCTCCAGCGGGTCGGCGCACGCGGCCTGCCGTTCTTCATGGTGAGGATCGATCGCGCGGGCCAGGCATCCAAGCGACTGGCAGGAGCAAGCAATGCAGCATTGGTGGAAGCAGACGGGCGCTGCCCGCTGTGGCGCCTGCACCACGCCTTTGAACGACCGGGATCGCTTACCGTGCAGCTTGTCGAAATTCAGGACGGGGGCCGCTGGCTGACGATGGCGCGAACCGTGAAACCGCAGGGGCGCCGCTATGGCGCGGTCGGCGCGGAATTCGTGGTGGGGTTGGGCGTTGAAGCGTCATTGGCGGCGTCGCTCGCTATTGCGCGCGGGGTCGATCTGGCGGGTGAGGCGACCGCCATCGGACTTGGCTGTCGCGCCTGTCTGCGCGCTGATTGTCCCCAGCGCGCCGCTTCGCCAGCGGGCCGGGCACTGACGATCAACGAGGGAGAGCGGCGACTGTCGCCAATTACTTTTGCTGGCGACTAAACCAGAGGTACGTTGATTTCCTCGCGCTTTTCGCGCAGCGGTCTGCCCGGATGTGGCGGTGCCCGCACGATGGTGCGATTTGGGGCAACGCGACAAGGACTGGAGTTCACCATCAGGTCCGCGCTTCAACGCAGGCCAAGCGCCGAAATTAATGAAGGGTTTCATGCAGAATACCGTCGAAAAAGTGCTGCGCGTGACGCGCTGGAATGAATCGCTGTTTTCGTTCGCGGTCACCCGCCCGCCAAGCTTCCGTTTCGCCAGCGGGCAGTTCGTGATGCTGGGGCTGATGGTGGACGGCAAGCCATTACTGCGTGCCTATTCCATGGCATCACCAAGCTATGCCGAAGAGCTCGAATTCCTGAGCATCATCGTGCAGGACGGCCCACTCACATCGCGGCTGCAGCACATCAAGGAAGGCGACGAGATCGTGCTGGCGGCAAAGCCCGTCGGTAGCCTGGTGCTTGATTCGCTGCTGCCAGGCAAAAATTTGCACATGATTGGCACCGGCACTGGCCTCGCGCCTTGGCTGAGCTTGATCCATGATCCCGACGTCTATGAGCGTTTTGACAGCGTGACGGTGCAGCATACCGTTCGCAATCGGCAGGATCTGGCCTATTTCGATCTGCTGTCGAGCCATTTGGCCGATGATCCGCTGGTCGGCGAAGAGGCCGCGACCAAGCTGCACTATGACTGGGTCGCGACTCGCGAGCCACTCGACACGCAGAACGACAATCGCCGGATCACCGATCGCATCCGCGACGGGAGCTACAAGCTCGATCCCGAGCATGATCGGGTGATGCTCTGCGGATCAATGGCGATGATCAAGGAAACCGCCGCGCTGCTCGACAGCATTGGTTTCGTTGAAGGCGCGATGTCAAAGCCCGGCACCTATGTGCTCGAGCGGGCTTTCGTCGGTTAAAGATTCCCCCACCCCCCAAAGGGGGTGGCAGGGTTAGCTGTTACTGCCTGCGCCGTGTGCCTGAGCGAGCTGGAAGGCGGCAACGGCCAGGTACGACCTGAGGAATGAAGGCCCCTCACCGCGTGGAAATTTGGCCACCGCGGTGCAGCTTGGCGACTGGGCCAGCACCCGATCCAGCGCCTGTAGTTCGGCGTTAGTGCCGTGGCTCGTTGCCAAGACGGCCTGGGTTTCGGCCGGCGCCGACGTTACGATGCAATTTGCGATCGGGATGAACTGAAGATCGTCAGAATAGCCGAGCCGACTCCGGCGGTCCTCATTGGCGGAAAGGGCATTGGCCGCGTCAGAATCAAGCATCTCAAGTGGCGCACGCTTCACGCCGAGCAGCGATTCGGCAATCGCACCGCGCAGGAACAGTAAAGAGGAGCCTCCACCGCCGAGATAGCATCCAGCGGTACTGAGGCTGGTATTGCCGAGCAGCGAACGCTCCAATGGACTGTTGACCGGCGCGTTGAGCAAATCGCGGCTCAATGCCGGATAGGAACGGGCAAGGCATGCCCCCGAAATCAACGCCCGTTCATAAGCAATGATGTCAGCGCGCGAGGCGGGGAAACGGCTCAAATTGTTGCCGGCAAGTATCGGGCGACTATTGTCACTCGATCGCGCCGCCGCCGAAACCGGCATAGTTGTAGTGCTTTGGGCGACTGGAGCCGAGGGGGTGCTGCCTTGATGATTGCTGGCGATGGCCGGGAGCGTCGCGGCGACCGTGACAAGGAGGGAGCCAACGAATTTCAATACCATGATCGAACTCCCTATGCCATTTATGCTAGTAGGGCATGTACCTCAAAATGACGACGCCGTCGATCTGTACAAGACGATGTCTGCGTCATCGTCATGCTGATACAAAATCTGCTCTGGTAAGGTGATCGAGCTGCTCTGCTGATAGCTGCAGCATAAGCGCGCCCATCAATTCGTTGACTTGCGCCACATTGGTGGCGCTTGCGATGGGCGCGGTTACGCCGGGCTGCGCGGCGATCCATGCAAGGGCGATCTGAGCCAGTGTTGCGCGGGTCTCCTCGGCGATTGCATCCATCGCGGCGAGTACGCCCATCTTCTGTTCCAGCAAGGCGGTCATGCGGCCGCCGCGCACGCTTTTGCTCAGATCATCCGCGCTGCGATACTTGCCGGTGAGGAAGCCGGAGGCCAGGCCGTAATAGGGCACCACGCCGATGTTGTGCGTCACGCAATAATCTTGCAGCTCGCCCTCAAACGCGTGGCGGCAGACGAGATTATACTCTGGCTGCAGCACATGATAATGCGGCAACCCATGGACGGTCGCGAGGTCGTTGGCTGATTTGAGCCGCGCGGCATGAAAATTCGATGCGCCGAGCACGCGCACCTTGCCGGCCGCGATCAGCCGGGCAAAAGCCTCGAGCACCACTTCCTGTGGAACGGCGTCATCGTCCTGATGCGCGAAATACAGATCGATCGTCTCGATGCCGAGCCGCTTGAGCGAGGCGTCGCAGGCTGATTCTATGCGCACAGGGGCCAGCTTGGTGCCGCCTTCTCCCGGCAGCATGCCCACCTTGGTGGCAATTTGAACCCGCTCACGCTTGCCGCTGGCCTTGAGCCACGCGCCGATAATCGCTTCCGATTCGCCGCCGCGATGGCCGGGCACCCAAGCGGAGTAGACATCCGCGGTGTCGATCATCGTCCCGCCCGCATCGACAAAGGCGTCGAGCACGGCAAAGCTGGTCGCCTGATCCGCCGTCCAGCCAAAGACATTCCCGCCAAGCACCAGCGGCGCGATGTTGAGGTCAGTGGCGCCGAGGCGGCGCAGCGATGGGCTGGCGATGGTCATTGGGGATTCTTCAGTGGCTGTTCGGGCGGGGCATCAACCGCATTGGCCGATACGCTGTCTTCGTCCAGCATTGCTGCCGCTTCGTTGAGCTGGCGCGATTCACTCGCCGATGCCCCGCTGCCGTCGTCCGACCCGCCACAGGCTGCGAGTGCAAGCGGCATCAACAAGAGCGGCATAAAGCGCTGGCCGTATCTTGGTGATTGGCGTTTCAAGCAGGCGTACACCGCGTTACTCCGCGTCGATTTCGTTGCCGGCAGCATCGGCGACGTTGCCAATTTTCTGGCCGGCGGCATCCATCGCATTTTCGGTCGCGCCAAATGCCCGGTCGCTGGCAGCCTCGGTGTCGTTCACCGCTTCGGCCATGGTCGCATTGGCATCGGCGCTAATGGTGTCGGCGGCTTCGGCGGTTTCGTTCTGCGCTTTCGGGCTGCAGGCGGCAACGCCGATAACGGTGGTTGCCAACAGGGCGATCATCATAAAGCGTTTCATCGCGATACCTCTTTGGCCAGGTGGGTGATAACGAGCGAACGCACCAACGCTAATGGAGGGTCCATGGCGGCGCAATGTGAATAGGGCACGCGCGTCCCGATCGGCGTTGACGACATATAAAGATATCTTTATATGATATGTGATGACGCTCGCCCTCGATATCTTTCGCGCCCTTGCGGATGCGACACGGCTGCGCATCATGGCCTTGCTTCAGTCGATGGAGCTCTCCGTCGGCGAGCTGGCGCAGGTGCTGGGGCAGAGCCAGCCGCGCGTGTCGCGCCATGTAAAGATCCTGTGCGATGCCGGGCTGGCCGAGCGCCGCAAAGAGGGTAGCTGGGTGTTTCTTGCGCTGGGTGATCCGGCGCTGGTGGGGCCGGTGCTGGCCGCGTTCGATAGCTGGGCCGGTCGCGAGCCCGATCACTGGGGCGTGGCGGATGCCGCCCGGCTGGCGGCAGTGCGCGCAGACCGCGCGGCAGCGGCCAATGCCTGGTTCGAAGCCAATGCCGGGCAATGGGACGCGATCCGGTCGCTCCATATCGCCGAGAGCGAGGTTGAGGCCGCGATGAAGCGCGTGCTGGGCGATGGCAAGATCGGCCAGTTGATCGATATCGGCACGGGCACCGGGCGGATGCTCGAATTGTTCGGGCCGCAGGCCACGCAGGCCCTGGGCATCGATCGCAGTTCGGAAATGCTGCGGCTTGCGCGCGTCAAGCTGGCGGAACGTGGCCTTGACCGGGCCGAGCTGCGTCAGGCTGATCTCTATGCGTTGCCGCTTGCCGATGCGCAGGCAGACGCTGCGATTTTGCACCATGTCCTCCATTTCGCCCAGCAGCCGGGCGCAGCGATTGCCGAGGCAGCTCGTGTGCTGGGCGCGGGCGGGCGGTTACTGATCGTCGATTTCGCCCCGCATGACCGCGAGGAACTGCGCGCGCGGGATGCCCATACCCGGCTCGGATTTTCAGACGAACAGGTCATCGGCTGGTTCGACATCGCCGGATTGGCGCCAGTGCAGATCGAGACGCTTGAGGGTAGTGAGTTGACAGTAAAGCTATGGCTCGGCCGCAAGACCGGCGACGTCATCAAACAGGTGAAGGCAGCATGACGATTTCGGTTTCGCAGCTTGAAGAGGCGCGTCGTGCGCTCGATGCGCCGCTTTTTGCCGATCTGGCGGGCGATGCCGTCGTCAGTTTTGAGTTCTTCCCGCCCAAGACGGAGAAAATGGAGGTCGCCCTTTGGGAGGCGATCACGACGCTTGAACCGCTGGGCCCACGCTTCGTGTCGGTCACCTATGGCGCGGGGGGATCTACCCGTGAGCGCACACATGCCACTGTCGCACGCATCCAGCGCGAGACGAGCATGGCGGCGGCCGCGCACCTGACCTGCGTTGATGCAACGCGTGACGAAATCGATGCCGTTGCCGATGCTTATTGGCAGGCGGGTGTGCGGCATATCGTGGCGTTGCGCGGCGATCCGCCGGTAGCGGGCGCCAAGTTCCAGTCGCCGGTGGGCGGCTATGCCAATGCGGCCGATCTGGTGACGGGCCTGCGCCGCCTGCACCCTTTCGAAATATCGGTTGCGGCGTACCCGGAGCGGCACCCTGATTCGCCCGATCTCGCCGCCGATCTCGACAATCTGAAGCGCAAGATCGATGCGGGCGCGACGCGCGCCATCTCGCAATTCTTCTTCACGCCGGAATGTTTCTTCCGATTCCGCGATGCAGCAGCTGCGGCGGGAATCGATGCCGAGATCGTGCCCGGCATCCTGCCAGTTTCCAGCGTTGCGCAAACGCGCAAGTTCGCGGCGATGTGCGGGGCCGAAATCCCGGCTTGGATGGACCGGCTGTTCGAAGGGCTCGACGATCACCCAGCGGCGCGGCAATTGGTTGCGGCGACGCTCGCCGCCGAAATGTGCCGCAAGCTCTATGCAGGCGGGGTGCGCCATTTCCATTTTTACACGCTCAACCGGGCCGAGCTGAGCTATGCGATCTGCCATCTGTTAGGGTTGCGGGCAAAGGCTGCTGCGCCGGCGGAGATGGCGGCGGCGTAACAGGATAAGCCCCTCCCCTTTAGGGGAGGGGCTGAAGGAGAAGAAGATGATGAATGCACGTGACCAACTCCTTGCCCAGGCCGCCCAGCGAGTCCTGCTGACCGACGGTGCCTTCGGAACGGAAATCCAGAACTGGAAGCTGGCCGAGGCCGATTATGCCGGCACGCTGAAGCTCGCCAAGGACCAGAAGGGCAATAACGACATCCTCGCGCTCACCAAGCCAGAGGTGCCGGAGACGATCACGCGCGAATATCTGGATGCGGGGTCGGACATCGTCTCGACCAACACCTTCAGCGCCAACAAGATCAGCCAGGCGGATTATGCCGCCGAACATCTAGTGCGTGAGATCAACATCGCCTCGGCCCAGATCGCGCGGCGCTGTGCGGATGAATATGCCGCGCGCGATGGCCGGCCTCGGTTCGTGGCGGGGGCGATTGGCCCAACCAACAAGACGCTCTCGCTGAGCCCCGACGTCAATGATCCCGGCTTTCGCGAGATCGATTTCGATTATCTGAAGGACGTCTATCTGGAACAGGTGCTGGCGCTGCTGGAAGGCGGCGTCGATTTCATCCTGATCGAGACGGTGTTCGATACGCTCAATGCCAAGGCCGGCATCATGGCGGTGATCGAGGCCGGCGAGGTGCTCGGCCGCGACGTACCGATGATGCTGTCGATGACGCTGACCGATTTGTCGGGGCGCAACCTGTCCGGCCACACCGTAGAGGCGTTCTGGCATGCGGTTCGGCATGCCAAGCCAGTGACGATCGGGCTCAACTGCTCGTTCGGGGCGGAGCAACTGCGTCCGCATGTAAAGACGCTGAGCGCGATCGCCGACACGCTCATCATGATCTATCCCAATGCCGGGCTGCCCAATGAGCTCGGTGCCTATGACGAGGAACCGCCGACGACGGCGGGCCTGGTGAAAGAGTGGGCACAAGCCGGGCAGGTCAATATCCTGGGCGGCTGTTGCGGATCGACTCCTGCGCATATCAAGGCAATGGCGGATGCGGTGGCTGGATTGCCGGGTCGCGGCGTGCCAGTGCCGCCCGTCGTGACGCGACTTGCCGGGCTGGAGCCGATGACAATGGCGGCTTGAACCGATCCTCCCCGGGACGGGGAGGTGTTTGGGCGAGATCGTATCCCCCGGATACGATCTTGGCCTGCCAGTGGCAGGACAAAGCCCAAACACATGCGCAGCATGGTGGAGGGGGCTCTCCACCAGGTGACACGTTTGAGGAGAGCCCCCTCCACCGCTCTGCGAGCGGTCCCCCTCCCCGTGCCGGGGAGGATTAAAGGCAGCAAATGACCACCTCCACCGCCTCTTTCGTCAATATCGGCGAGCGCACCAACGTTACTGGCTCGGCTGCCTTCAAGAAGCTGATCATGGCGGGTAATTACCCGGCAGCGGTTGAGGTGGCGCGCCAGCAGGTGGAAAATGGCGCGCAGGTGCTCGACGTCAACATGGACGAGGGGCTGCTCGACGGCGCCGAGGCGATGACGACCTTCCTGAAGCTGATCGCCGCCGAGCCCGATATCGCGCGCATCC
>CAZXBM010000024.1:0-20617 GCA_964638495.1 uncultured Stakelama sp.
CGCGACCGCGGCCCTGCTTCACCATGCGCGCGATGCTCTTCTCGGTGATGCGGCGCCGCGCCATGTCACGCCTCCCCCGAGGCGCGGCGGCACCGACGGAACACGTCCGTCGGCTTCTCGGCGCCATCACGCAGGCCGAGCCGACACAGGGCGTCACCGGTCTCTCCGCCACGCTTAACGCCGTAGCTCCGGACCGCCTTCCTCACGAGCGACCTGAATTCGCGAACGCCCACCGCCGCCGCCGGCATGCCTGCGACCGGCCAGTCGCAGATGGGGGAGCCATTTTCTTCCGTCGCATTGGGCACGGGCCCCTTGAGCCGGATGGGCTTGAAGGCCCGGGTGAGGGAATCGATCTCGACGTCGAGCCAGACGCGGCTCCGCTCGAAGCGCCGCATGGCGCGCTCGATCGCCGGCTTGGCGCCGACGTAGTAGGTGTGCTTGTCCATTGGTTTCACTCGCGCAGACGGCCATGCGCCGAGGCGCGCTAGAAGCGCCCAGCGTGGCCGGATTGTGGATGTCACGACCACTCCGGCCGCGACGTTTCAGGATTGTGCGAGAAGAGGCGGACGGACCTTCGACAGACGCGCGCCATCGCTCGCCGAGACATCGCTGCGGCGGCTACACCCTTGACCGCGAGGGTCGGTGCGTGCGATTGAGGAGACGGCTGCTTAAGGCGTCCGGCGTTTCGTCGCGCCGGGTGTCAGGTCATCACTGGTTCTCCTTCCTCTGTTCGCCCTGGCAGGCGGTTGAAGCGCGATCCTGAGACCACGCCGCTCGCGGGGATCGTCCGTTGGCGCGGACGATCCCCGTATTCGTCCTAGCTGGCCTCGAGCTCCTCGGCCTCGGCCAGCTTCCACTTGTCACCGACATGCTCGACCTCACCGCGGCCGAGCATCTTGCGCAGGATCGGCGATATGCTGGTCCGCGCAACCGTCGCGCCGAAGCGCGCGCGCATCGCGTCGATCATCTGTCGGATGCCAATTGGGCCATCGGCCTCTCCGATCACTTCCTTCAGCATCTCGCGAATGGTGCGCGTGCGCGCCGATGCGTCGCCCTCTCCGCCCGGAAAATAACGTAGGAGCGCCTTCTCGACGTCGATCGCGCGGGCGACCTCGTCGGCACGAGCGACCAGCGCGGCATGCTCCCCGTTCAAACTCGCGATCCTCGCCAGCACGTCACTTCTCCTCAGCGTCACGCTCTCGTCGGGGCCGGGTTGCGAATCATCGTTGCTCATACTTTGCGACGATTCCCGCAACCCGGCCCAGAGTCAACGGCGAAACTACAAGACCGGTGTAGTCAAACTACGCTTTGGACTACATAGGACAGCTCATTTGGATGATCAACCATCTAAAATTATTTTTCGCCTAAACGCTTCATTTTCGTGGGGCGTTCCGAATGACGCGCCCCTCGCCGAGCCAAAGGCCGCTATCCGTATTCCTCCGTATTCGGTCACTAGCAGCGATCAGCACGATGGACCGTGGGTTATCATTCGAGAAAGGAAAAGACGGACATGGACACCAATGGCACCGCCCAAGCCGCACCCCGTCGCGGGCGCAAGACCCTGAAGGGGTATGGATTCGACCTTCAGGCGAAGCAGATCATCCGGAACGAACTCGTCCGCAGCGGGGTCAGCCACGAGGAATTGGTCAAGCGGCTGGCACGCATGGGCGTGCGGGAGAACGTGCTCAACCTGCGCAACAAACTTACTCGTGGGCGGTTCAGCGCGCCGTTCCTCCTGCAGGTGATGGCGGCACTCGGCGCGAAGTCAATCGACCTCGCCGAGGCGATGACCGACCTCGCAGCGACGAACTGAGGCAACTCCTAAATGCCAATGCAGCTGGGCATCGGCGAGCGTCAGCGCCAATGCGCTATACCGTTTTCATCGAGAAGAAGCGTCCGTCGCGATAAATGGCCGCAGCTATCGAAAACGATGGCCAGAGCGCCAATACCGTTTTTCATTCAAATGGACCGCGCTTGGTCATTTTCACAAGAAGAACGCTTGGTCATTGAGCGATCCAATCCTAAAACCATTTCGCGGTGCGATGCGCAACGATGCCAGGGGGACTGCGTGACAGAAGCGATTGAAGTCGAGGATTTGCTGATAGGCCTCGCCGTCGAAAGCTGGCGGTTATGCCGCCTGTTTCAGCGTTCGATCGACACCCGCGATATCAAGGCCGCCGGGCGCCAATCGAACCAGGTTCGATACTTCCAGCGCAAGCTAGAGGATAGCCTGACACCTTTGGGATTGCGCCTGGTCGAACTCGAAGGTCAGCCCTGGGATTCGGGAATGGCCGCCACTGCGCTCAATGCGGAGGACTTCGGGCCCGAGGACGCATTGTTCGTAGATCAGATGATGGAACCGATCGTGATGGGGCCTGACGGGGTCCGCCGCACCGGCACTATGATGCTTAGGAAATAGACAGTGGATTACGTTGGCATCGATCTTGGCACTACCAATAGCGCCATCGCCAGCTTCGATGGCGAAGGCGTCGCGCTCTACAAGAGTCCGGAGCAGCACGACGTGACGCCGTCGGCTATCTTTCTGGATCGCCGGGGCAACAAGTTCGTGGGCGCGCGAGCGTATATGAACGCGGCCCGAAATCCCGACAATGCGGCGACGCTGTTCAAGCGGATGATGGGCACGAGCACCCCCATCAAGCTATCCGCTGTCAACAAAACCATGTCCCCGGAAGAATGTTCGGCCGAAGTGCTCCGAACGGTCTTCGGCTATTTGCCGGAAGCGATGCGCAATGGCGGCGACACCGGAACCGTTATCACCGTGCCGGCGGCCTTCAATCAGATGCAGAAGGACGCCACACTCGTCGCCGCGGAAACTGCCGGCATCGGTCGTGTCGCACTGATGCAGGAGCCGGTCGCCGCTGTGATGAGCGTCATGCGGCAACGTAATCGCGACGGAACATTCCTTGTCTTCGACCTTGGCGGTGGGACGCTCGACATTGCAATAGCGCAGAGCATGAAGGGACGCGTCAGCTTGCTTGCGCACGGAGGGGTCGAGATGTGCGGCGGTCGGGATATCGATCGCGCGCTAATGGACGAAATCGTTAAGCCCTGGCTCGTCGAGACCTTCGACCTGACCGATGACTTCGTCACAAATCCCCAATTCAAGACGTTGGTCCGCATGGCGACATGGGCGGCCGAAAAGGCCAAGATCGACCTCTCGCGTGGTGACGAATCGGTGATCGCTCTCTCCGAAACCGAGATAGGCGTTCGCGACCTCGCCGGAGAGGAAATCTACATCGACATACCGCTCGATCGAACCCGACTCGACGCGCTGATCGCGCCAATCCTCGATAAGGCCATTCAATCGGCCCGGGATACGCTGGAGCAAGCTGGCATCAGCGCTCATGATGTTGATCGAGTCGTGTTCGTCGGCGGACCGACGCAATACAAGCCGATGCGCGACAAGGTCGCCTTCGAGCTCGGTATAGCGGCCTCGACGGACGTCAATCCGATGACCGCTGTTGCCGAGGGTGCTGCCATCTTCGCGGAATCGATCGACTGGTCGACCGAAAGCCGGGGTCGCAAGGCGGTTCGTAACTCCCTTGCATCCAGTGGCATCGAATTCGCCTATGTGGCCCGCACGCCTGATGCGCAGGCGCGGATCGTCGCCAAAAGCGTCGGCACGTCGGTCGGGGAATTCCAGGTCGACAGCCTGGATACCGGCTGGTCTTCGGGCCGAATGCAGCTGAAGGACGGCACATCCATCGACCTGCCGCTGTCGAAGCCCGGTGAGAACGCATTCCGCGTCTTCGTCTTCGACGTCAGCGGCGGCCCCGTGTCGATCCCGAACGATCGTATCGTTATCAGCCGGACCGCCGCCTCAATAGACGCGATCCCAGCTTCGCACACCATTAGCATAGAGGTTCTGGAAGGTCGGGGCGGTGCTCGCGGCCTGGTGCCGCTCGTGCGAGCAGGCGATCCATTGCCGAAAAAGGGCATCGAGAAATTTCGCGCTGGCGAGGCGCTGCGGGCGGGCAGTCCGGGGGCGCTCAACTTCAAGCTGTGGGAAGGCGCGATCCGCGAACCGATCGAAGACAACATGCCGATCGGAACATTCCGGGTGGCCGGGTCCGATTTCGAAGATGGCATCATCGCCGTCGGCGCGGAGATACATTGCGAATACGAGATTACCGATGGCGGCAACATCCGGCTCGACGTCTCAGTTCCCAGCATCGGTGGGTCGTTCTCAAGCGGGCACAACTATTATGCACGCCAGGACGCTCAACTTGACTATGCGCAGGCCGCAAGCTTGGTCGTGGCCGAGGCGGAAGCGAGCATTGGCCGTCTGAACGAGTTCTCCAGGCACATAGACGACGAGCGGATCGAAGCGATCCGCGCCCGCATCGCCAAGGCCGGTGCCATAGACGTCGACCGCGCCGAGCCGGAAGAAACCAAGCTCGCACTGGACGAAATCCGGGCTGCGCGTCGTGACATCTCGACGCTCCGCAAGGACCATCTGAAGCCTATCAGGCAGGCCGATCTTGATAGCATTGTCGCTTCGTTCAATAACGGCGCGAGAGAGTTCGCTCGCCCGGATGAAGCGCAAGCCTTCGACGCCCTAGTCCGCACCGCCCAGCATTCCATCGATACAAACGGCTCGGACTTCGAGGGCCACCTTGCTGAGCTACGCTCGAAGAACATAAATGCGTGGTGGCGCTCCGATGAATTCATCGTCGAACGCTTCCACTGGCTGTCGCGAAGCCCAGAACAGTTCATGGACCAAGCGCGATATGCGGCCGCAGTCAAAAGCGGACGCGACGCGCTGGCCAAGCAGGATCTCGACCGACTTCGTAACATCCTGATCGAGCTCGATGAACTCCGCTTCACCCGCGTGGGTGAGGAGGAAATGCTGGCCATGACCAATGTGCTGAGGGGCTGATGCCAACATCACCATTCCCCCAAGGCATGACGATGCCAGATTCGACCCGGTTGGGCCGCGTAGTCAGAGCTCATGATAACGCGTTTTGGATCCACAAGACCCGGGACGGTCGTCGTGCGCTCATTGTTACCGATGCGTTCGTCGCGTCGCTTGACGGGGCGGTGGCACTCGATCTGAACTCTTTCTCGTTCGCTGGTCGCCCGTATCGGTTCATCGTGTCGGGTGAGGCGCTTGATGAAGTCGAAAGCCTGCCGCCACCTTCGTCGGTCGATGATGCAATAGCATTCTCGACCGCCTTAGGACGGGTCTCCGGCGCGATCTCAGGATCGATCTACTGCAGTGGGCGCCTGCTCACGTTTCTCGATGAGGGTGTCACGCCGCGCAGCAAGGCGGAAGTGCTTGGCGCCTACGTCAGTGGGGGAATCTCGGTGCCCGCCGACGACATTATCGCCCTCCAGCGTATCGTCCCCAAGATCGATGAAGATGATCTCGAGCGGATCGTCGCGGCGGCGGGAATCGCGACCAAGTCACCGACCGGCGGGACCAAGCGTCGTTCAAAAAAACGTCCGGAGTCGATCAAACCCACTGGAAAGGGGCAACCGCTCGACAGATTTGATCTCCCAGGACGGAAAGCGCTTTCTGATTTCTTCAACGAGCACGTCATCGACGTCGTCACCGACGAGGAGCGCTATGCTTCACTTGGAATTGGCTTTCCCGGCGGCGTCGTCCTCGAGGGGCCGACGGGTTGCGGCAAGACCTTCGCGGTGGAGCGACTGATTGAGCATCTCGGTTGGCCGAGTTTCCCCATTGAGGCATCCAGCATCGCGAGCCCTTACATCCACGAAACGTCGCGCAAGGTCGCAGAGGTTTTCGCGGCAGCGGTTAAGGCTGCGCCTTCAATCATCGTGATCGACGAGATGGACGCGTTCCTCGCAAGCCGTGAAGCCGGCGCACAGCAGCACCATGTCGAGGAGGTGGCCGAGTTCCTGCGCCGCATACCGCAGGCGAGCGCCAATCGAGTCCTGGTGATCGGCATGACGAACAAAGTCGATGCGATAGACTCGGCGATCCTGCGGCGCGGTCGCTTCGACCACGTCATTCACGTCGACCACGCGGGTCGAGACGAGGTGAGCGGGCTGCTAGTCGCCCTGCTGGCCGACATCCCCAACGACATCGGTGACCTTGCTGACCTTGCCGATCAACTGGCGGGGCGTCCTCTCTCCGACGTCTCGTTTGTTGTACGTGAAGCGGGCCGCTTGGCCGCTCGCGGGCGGAAGAACCTCATCGGTCCGACCGAAATAGCCGCAGCGCTTTCGAAGTGTCCTTCGCGTGACGCTGACGATCAGCGACGAATCGGATTCTGATCATGTCCACCGGATTCAACGGGCTTTCGATCTACGCGACAGACGTCGATTCCGCAATCGCCGAAGCTGACCGCGTCGCTGCCGGGCCGCGGCCGCTAAACACGAAGCCCATATCTTCGGAATCCTCGCCAGAACCGGTTCACACTGACCGCAGCGGTCTGAAAAAAGCCGGTTGGGCTTTGGCAGTGGTTGCAGCGATCGCCATTTACGCGGGAGCAAATTCGGGATCCTCGCCCCCAAGCAGTTCATCAACGGACACAACCGACAGCACAATGGTCACGGAGGTCGAACCGGATGCCGTGACGGAAACCACGCCTGCGACGGACGATGCAACGATCACTAGCGAGCCCCCGCCGGCAGACGATGCGCCGATCACAGACACCTCCCTGTCCTCGGCGGATTCCACTGATACCACCTCGTTGTCCAAACCGACGCCAGGACAAAGCACGCTGACCATGGCGGAACTGCGCTACTGCATCGCCGAAGATATCCGCGTATCCGCTCAAAAGTCCGCCATGGATAAAATACCGCCTTTGGAAATGGAGAAGTTCAACCGGAACGTTGATGCCTTCAACGAAGCTGTTAACAGCTTCAACACCAGCTGCTCGCGTCGCTCTTATAACGCTGGTTCCCGTCCCGACGCCACTGCGCAGGTCGAACAGCAGCGGTCTACCCTCGAAGCTGAAGGGCGCGCGCGTGTCGAATGATCAAATAATCAGCGAGGCAAGTCCGTTTGCGATCCTTGGTGTGTCGACTCGCGACGATCGTCACCGCATCCTTGAAGCGGCCGAAGAGCGAGCGCTACTGAACGACGCTGAGGTGTGCCAGCAAGCGCGGGCCACGCTTACTAATCCTCGGCGTAGGCTCGATGCCGAATTCGCGTGGTTCCCTGGAACCGCGCCGGGCACAGCAATGAAGGCGGCTGCGGCCAGAACGACCGCTGAGATTGCCCAGCTCCCGCTGTCTGGCCTCGCCAAGGCGAACGCCCTAATCTACGCGGCCGCGTCCAGGCAGCCGAGTGGCGTAGGCGATCTTACCGCCTTCCTGGCAGAGGTCGTCGACGCCGTAAACGGCGTCGATCTCGACCAGACACTTCGTGAGATCAACGAAGACCGCGAATTGGCCGGGTTCCCGCCGGTCAATTCCAAGGAAGTCGCCGAGGAAGTGCTCGGGGATCGTCGGCAGGCCTGGCGGCGATCCCTGCTGAATATCCTAGACCACGCGCCCAGCATCGAAATGGCAGAGTCCATGTTCGATCTCGTCGAGAAGATTTCGAACGACGGCGATCTTCCGCGCTTTCTGCACGACCTGATCGACGACTATGCTCTGCGGGCGCAGCCGTTCATGGCGACAGAGCTAGCAGGCGCGGAGAGGATCGTCGCAAAAGCCAGGGAGCTAGCTGCAAGCCGTCCCGATGCCCTCCAGCCGCTCTTCGGCGCGATCGAGGAGATGCTCCAAACGTGGGAAGAGCTGACGCGTCCGATCCAGATGAGCGCGACCCTGCGGGGAAGGACCGATGCCGAAAGCGAACGTCTTGCCTTCATGATCCGCAGCCTCTCGATCGACCTGTTCAACGACTATGACCTTCTGGAGCAGTCGCGCCAGGTTTCGGTTCTTGTTGGGTCGCGCTTTACGGCGCTTCCAAGGATCGCCGATAAGATTGAGGAGGATACGCAGGCGCTTGACAATCTGTCTGCCCAGGCAAGAGAGAAAAACGCGAAGATCGCCTACGCGGCCGATATCGGAACATTCGGAAAGTCCCGGTTGGCGATCAGCCTAAATGGTCTCGAATGGCAAAAGCGTCTCTACCCGCTAGAGAGCGTAACTGCTGCCCGTTGGGGTGCAATCCGGAAATCAGTCAACGGCATTCCGACAGGAACCGACTACCTTATTTCGTGGACCGACGGCCGCTCCATTGCGACCGTCGAGTTCAGCAATGGCGTCATCTACGATGCATTCGTCGAGCGTCTTTGGCGCGCATTGGCTGAACATGTTATAGAAAAAATTATCGCCGAGTTGCTCGCGGGTCGCCAGTTCCCGCTCGGGAACGCGATCGTCAGGGACGGCGCGGTGGTCTTGCGGCGCAGTAAGCTCTTCAGTAGCGAGGCCGCCGAGTTTGGGTGGGGCGACGTCTCCATGCGCACCGCGGACGGCTCTCTGATCATCGATGGCCCTCGCGGGTCCAAAGCTACCGCGTCGATGTCCTACCGGGACGTGCTCAACGTGCACTTCTTCGAGATCCTGATCAAGAACGCGATTACAAAAGGTCGGAGTCAGCTGAGTGACGCCTTCCGGTAATCGGGCCGATAGAAACGTGCCAATACCGGCTTGGCGCCACCACGGCAGTTGGTCGTCCGCCTCGCAAGAGGTGCATGGCATCTACCGTGACGAGCTGAATGCCGGCATGAGCTCTACGGTCGCGATCGCCGCGCTCAACTCCATCACCGAAGGTCATCCTTCCCTGCCTTTGACGACAAGTACCTTCGTTCACCTGTCCACTTCAAGTGCCAGAACCAAGGCTCCCAGCAGGCCGGATCTCTCGCCCAGACCTGGCGCGACGACCAAGTCCTCGTAATCGTTGCCATCCATTCCGAAATAGCCCCCGGCAATAGCGGCGGCCGCAGACCTGATGCTTGGCAGCAACCCGTCAGTTTCAAGCACGCCCCCACCGAACACAATCTGTTCGGGGGACAGCATCGCCTGCTGCATCACGACGAGTTGGCCGAGATAGAAGGCGACGATGTCGTGCGCATCGTGATCGTGCGGCAGGTCAGACAGCGTCGCGCCCCAGCGCGCCTTGATCGCCGGGCCACTTGCCAATCCCTCGAAGCAAGCGCCGTGAAACGGACAGACGCCAGCGAAAACACGATCACGCGGATGGCGCTCTGGTCGGGCGTGCCCCATCTCTGGGTGGCGGCGGCCGTGCAGCGGCTTTCCATCGATGACTACTCCGCCACCGATCCCGGTGCCGACGGTCACATAGGTCGAGACCGACGTCCCCCGTGACGCTCCCCAACGAGCTTCGGCCATAGCCGCGCCATTCACGTCGGTGTCGAAGCCGACTGGGCAGCGCAAAGCGGTTCCAATCGAGCCAGCGATGTCGATTCCACTCCAGCCAGGCTTAGGCGTCGATGTGATCTGGCCCCAGCCTGGGGAATTTCGGTCCACGTCGGCAGGACCGAACGAGCCGATGCCGGCCGCGTCGAACGCGCCGAAATCGGCACCCGCGCTGTGGAAGAAAGCAAGGGTCAGGCTGAGCGTCTCGCCCGGCGTCGTCGTGGGTATGCGTTCCACCCGCAGAATATCGTCCTTCGACCTGGCGGCGGCGACCACGAACTTCGTGCCGCCTGCCTCGATCAACGCATACAATCTGCTCAACTACGGACCCCCAACTGGAACCAAGCTCACGCTTTGCCGCGAATACGGCGGTCATTCTCATTGCCACGAAAAACGCGCGCCGGACAATTTCATTGTCCTTCGGCAGGAACGATTGTTCGCCCTCAGTGGGGTCAGGTCGGCGGCTTCAGCGTCTGAAAAAAAATAGCGGCAGCTTAGCAACAGCTAAAGACGTGCCCATCATGCTCGGCGCCCATGAACTCCGAGTCGCACCCAGCTTCGTCCGTCGCTCCTGCAGTTGGAGGATTGCCGACCATCCACGATGACGAGCTGCTTTACAGCATCGTTGCGCGATTCGGCTGGATGACCGGCTACCCCGACGCCGCCTCGGCCAATCTTGACCTATTCGGTCGCGCATTCGGCCATGCCGCCTCCCGCTCGCCCGCAAATCTGGACGCGATGGCGAGGCGGTTGCCGACAAACCTCGGCTTTACCGGTCGGGACCTGGCGCTCAAGCACACACTCCTGCCATACCACTGCGCGTTCCTGCCCGAGCACGCCGAAGAGCGTGCGATCGCGGCGGCCATCGCAGAAAGAGGCAGGAAGGGGCGTCCGGTCGGCGCATTCGAGAAGCCGCTGAACCGTCCGCGAAAGCTGCGGTTCTGCCCGGACTGCATCGCCACCATGATCGAGAACGACTACGACCTGCATTGGAAGCGCGTCCATCAACTCGCTATCGTCGTCGTCTGCCCGGAGCACGGCGGCGACCTGCGGGAGAGCGAGGTGCGTCCCGACACGCGGGACCGAAGCGTTCAGCCGGCAAACCTCGAGGTGTGCAACCCGAGCAGTCCGCCGCTGATACCACCAGGAGCGGAGGTCGATCGGGAAGCCTTGTTGAACTTAGCGCGAGACGCGCGGACCGTGCTCGGAGGGGAATATCCGGCAGGCATGACACGCAAGAGCGGACCGGAATACGCACTGCTGTTCCGAGATCTTGGCTACAGACGTCGAAGTCGGGTGGATTGGGAAAAGATCGTCCCCGCACTCCAGGACGCCGTCGCCATGCTGGCGCCAGCACTGCCGGGCGTAGCCACCATTGGCAGCGATCCCATGGGCTGGTTCGCGCTCTCGATGGCGCCAGACCGCCCGGGGCATGCCGACCGCGTGCTGATCGCGTCGATGGTCGCACGTCGGATCGCGGCCTTGGAACCACGCTTCTGGGCAGTCTTCGACCACGTGACGAGAGAACCGCTGATGACGCTCGACGCCGCATGATGCTCAGAACCTAGAACTATGTTCGAGCGGACAAGACTATGTTCGAGGAAGACGGCGACTGCGGCGACCTGGTAACGCTGGCTGACACAAGACTCTAACCGGAGTCTACCTGCCAATCCAATCGCTAGCGGGGGGTGGACACGAGGGGAGGTCTGCCCGCAGATGCGAAACTATGTTCGGGCGAGACAGCGGGCGGCCTTACGCTGGCATGATCTATAATATCCGCCACACCACGCGCTTCGATTATGGCGCAGAGGTGCGCTTTGCCCGCTGCAACCTTCGATTGAAGCCAATTGCCTGGTCGGGCCAGACGCTCGACACGTACCAGCTGACGATCAGCCCTGCCGGGCGCACCGCCCCCGCGCGCGCCGAGGCGGGCCTTGCCAATGTCGTGCGGCTGACGGTGGAGGAGCCGGTGCGCTATCTCACGATCGACAGCGTGTCGCGCGTGACCGTCGATCGGCTGGTGCCGGTGCCGGGGCCCGATGATCCCAGCCTTTCCGCAATTGCCCATGCCGCACGCCGCAGCCGCGATGCGTCTCCGGCGGGGCCAAGCGCCTATCTCTTCCCGTCGCCGCTCATTCCGCTCGATTCGGATATCGCCGAGTATTGCGCGCAGGATCTGGCACCCGATCGCCCGGTGCTTGAGGCCGCAATCGCACTGGCGCGCCGGATTCAGGCCGATTTCGATTTCGATCCGACCGCCACGCTGGTCGATACCCCGCCGCGCGAGGCTTTTATGAAGCGGGGCGGCGTCTGCCAGGATTTTGCGCAGATCATGATTACTGGCTTGCGCGCCGCTGGCCTGCCCGCCGCCTATGCCTCGGGCTATATCCGCACGATTCCGCCAGAGGGGCAGGAACGACTGGTCGGGGCCGATGCCACGCATGCCTGGGTGCTGGTCTGGTGCGGCGAGACGCTTGGCTGGGTCGGCGTCGATCCGACCAACGGCATTTGGATGGCGGGCGACCATATCATCATGGCGATCGGCCGTGATTATGCAGAGATCGCGCCCATTGACGGCATCGTGCTCGGATCGGGCGCGCAAAAGCTGCACGTGAGTGTCGATGTGATGCCCTGTGAATAGGCCGCCGCGCGACGCGGGCCAAATCCAACAGCGCCAGCGTTTGCGCTTGGCCGCAGCATCCCCCAAATAGGTGTGAACCAAACTATCAATCAGGAACCCGATGGCCGATCCATATCAACTCCTGGGTGTCGCCCGCGGTGCCAGCGAAGCCGATATCAAAAAGGCCTATCGCAAGCTCGCCAAGGAACTCCACCCCGATCGCAACAAGGATAATCCCAAGGCCTCGGAGAAATTCTCCCAGGTCACCAATGCCTATGATCTGCTGAGCGACAAGGACAAACGCGCCCGCTTCGATCGCGGCGAAATCGACGGCGACGGTAATCCCGCCGCGCCCTTCGGTTTCAATCCCGGCGGCGGCGGGGGGAGCGGTGGCTTCCGCCCGGGGCCTGGCGGTGCGGCACCCAATTTCGATTTCGGCGGCGGCGACTCTGGCGATCTGGGCGACATCTTCGAAGGGCTGTTCGGCAGCAAGCGGGCGGGTGGCGGATTCTCGAGCGGCTTTGGCCGGCGGCCCGCACCCAAGGGGGCGAATACATCTTACCGGCTGGTCGTGCCCTTTACCGATGCCGCCACGCTAGCGCCCCAACGCATTGCGCTTGGCGACGGCAAGACCATCGACCTGAAACTCCCACCGGGCGTCGAAACCGGCACCCAGATGCGACTGGCGGGCAAGGGCCAACCCGGTGCCGGCGGCGCGGGCGATGCCATCGTGACGATTGAGGTTCAGCCGCACCGCTTTTTCGAGCGGCAGGGCGACGATGTTCGCCTTGACCTGCCGATCAGCCTGTCAGAGGCCGTCCTCGGCGCATCGGTGCGCGTGCCGACAGTCGAGGGCGCCGTCATGCTCTCGGTCCCCAAGGGATCGAGCTCGGGCAAGGTTCTCCGACTCAAAGGGCGCGGATTTCACAAGAAATCTGCTGGCACCCCCGGCAGCCGCGGCGATCAACTCGTCACGCTGATGGTCGACCTGCCCGTCGACGACGATGCGCTGATCGAATTCGTCGAGGGCTGGCCCGGCAAGGATAAATGGAACCCGCGCGGCAAGCTGGGCCTTTAACCCCCAAGTGCAGGAGTTTTCACCACAATCGCCCGAAGAGCGGCGTCGGCACGCCGCTGGGCGGATCAAGCTCAACCGCCATATCGCGTTCATGCGGCCGGGCAGCACCGTCCGTGAGGTACTGCGCCGGATTATCGTCGGGGTGTTCAGCGATGGCTTTGTTCATGCCGGCAATCTGGCCTATCTGTCGCTGTTGACGCTGTTTCCCTTCTTCATCGCCACTGCCGCCGTCGCCAGGCTATTCGGGCGGACGGATGAAGGGCTGCGCACCGTCAACGCCTTTTTGCGGACCGTGCCGCCGGGCGTCGCGCGGGTGCTGGAAACACCGATTACCGATGTGCTGATGGCGCGATCTGGATCACTGCTATGGTTCGGCGCGCTGGTCGGCATCTGGACGACGGCTAGCTTCATCGAAACGATCAGGGACATTTTGCGCCGCGCCTATGGCGTCAAATCAGTGCGCCCATTCTGGCATTACCGGCTTTGGTCGATCCTCCTTATCATGGGATCGCTCGTCCTGACGCTGGTCGCGTTCAGTCTGCAGGTCGCGCTGATCGCCATCGACGAATTCATCACGCGCGCGATGCCATTTGCGACGGGCGCATCCACCATCATCTCGCTCTCGCGCATTGCGCCGGCAATCGCGCTGTTCGTTGCCCTCTATATCGTCTTCTTCTCGCTCACCCCCCGAAAATATCGCGACCGGCGCTATCCAAAATGGCCGGGCGCTGCCTTTACTGCGGGATGGTGGCTGCTGGTGACCGCGCTGTTGCCGATGATCCTGTCGAACCTCACCAATTATGACATGACCTATGGCAGCCTGGCCGGTGTGATGATTGCGCTCATCTTCTTCTTTCTGGTCGGGCTGGGGCTCGTTGTGGGTGCGCAATTGAACGCGGCACTGGCGGAAGCGGATGATGAGGGAGTAGAGGGGGCCGACGAAGCAACAGAGGCGATAGGCGTGTGACGGGATTGATGGCGGGGAAACGCGGGCTCATCATGGGGCTCGCCAATGATCGGTCGCTGGCGTGGGGGATTGCGAAGAAGCTGAGCGAGGCAGGTGCCGAGCTTGCCTTCAGCTATCAGGGCGATGCGATGGAAAAGCGGGTGCGCCCACTCGCCGAAAGCCTGGGCGCGCAAAATCTGTTCGATTGCGATGTCAGCGACATGGCGTCGCTCGACGCGCTGTTCGATGGCCTCAAGCAGCGCTGGGGTACGATCGACTTCCTCGTCCACGCGATTGGCTTTTCCGACAAGAACGAGCTGCGCGGCGGCTATGTCGACACCAGCCTCGACAATTTCCTGATGACGATGAACATCAGCGTCTATTCCTTCGTCGCCTGCGCCAAGCGCGCGAGCGCGATGATGCCGAACGGCGGGTCGCTGCTGACGCTCAGCTATTACGGCGCGGAAAAGGTAATCCCGCATTACAATGTGATGGGCGTCGCCAAGGCAGCGCTCGAGACGAGCGTCCAGTATTTGGCGGTCGATCTGGGCCGCGACAATATCCGCGTCAATGCGATTTCCGCCGGGCCGATCAAGACGCTGGCGGCCAGCGGCATTGGCGATTTCCGGCTGATCCTCAAGTGGAACGAGTATAACTCGCCGCTGAAGCGCAACGTGACGATCGAGGATGTCGGCGGATCGGCGCTGTATCTGCTCAGCGACCTGTCGAGCGGCGTCACGGGCGAGACGCATCATGTTGATGCTGGATATAACGTCATCGGCATGAAGGCAGAGGATGCGCCGGATATTACGCTGGGATGAGCCACAACAGCTTCGGCCATCTGTTTCGCTTCACCACTTGGGGTGAGAGTCATGGCCCCGCGATTGGCGCGGTAGTGGATGGTTGCCCGCCGGGGCTGGCGCTGAGCGAGGCGGATATCCAGCCGTTTCTCGACAAGCGCCGCCCGGGTACCTCGCGCTTCACCACGCAGCGACAGGAGCCGGATGCGGTGCGCATCCTCTCCGGCGTGTTCGAGGGGAAGACGACGGGCACCCCCATCTCGCTGATGATCGACAATGTCGACCAGCGCTCCAAGGATTATTCGGATGTCGCCAAGGCCTATCGCCCGGGCCATGCCGATTATGCCTATGATGCGAAATACGGCTTTCGCGATTATCGCGGCGGCGGGCGGTCCTCCGCACGAGAAACCGCATCGCGCGTTGCGGCGGGTGCCGTTGCGCGGCTGGTGATCCCCGAGGTGCGCATCACCGCCTGGGTCGAGGCGATTGGAGGCGACGCGATCGCCCCCGCCAATTTCGATGCCGCTGAGATTGATCGCAACCCGTTCTTCTGCCCCGACGCTGCCGCTGCCGCGCGGTGGGAGATATTGGTCGACGACGCACGCAAGGCCGGCTCGTCACTGGGCGCGGTCATCGCGTGCCAGGCGGTCGGCGTGCCCGCCGGCTGGGGCGCGCCGCTCTATGCCAAGCTCGACGCCGATCTGGCGGGTGCGTGCATGAGCATCAACGCGGTGAAGGGCGTGGAAATCGGCGACGGTTTTGCCGCCGCCGCTTTGTCCGGAGAGGAAAATGCAGATCGCATGCGCCCCGGTGCCGACGGCCCCGAATTTCTGGCCAACCATGCAGGTGGCATTGCCGGCGGCATCTCGACCGGCCAGCCGGTGCTGGTCCGCGTCGCCTTCAAGCCAACCAGTTCGATCCTGACCCCGGTGGAGACGATCGACCGCGAGGGCCAAGCGACCGAAATCATGACCAAGGGCCGTCACGACCCCTGTGTCGGCATCCGCGGCGCGCCAGTAGTCGAGGCGATGGTCGCGCTCGTGCTGGCGGATCACAAGCTGCGTCACCGGGGGCAGATGGGCTGATCGGGCCATGAAAACTTCACCGTTACCCCGGGGCGAGCCTGGGGTAACGGCAAGGAGATCGGTTCCGCGCTCAATCCGCAAAAGGATCGCGGACCAGAATCGTATCCTCGCGCTCCGGGCTGGTCGAAACGAGCGCGACCGGGCAACGGATCAGTTCCTCGATGCGCTTGATGTATTTGATCGCCGCCGCCGGCAGATCGGCCCAGCTCCGTGCACCAGCCGTGGATTCGTGCCAGCCTGGCAGCGTTTCATAGACTGGCTCGACGGCACCCTGATCGGCATAATGCGCCGGGAAATAATCGAGCGCCTGCCCATTGAGCCGATAGCCGGTGCAAATCTTCACCTCGTCAAATCCGTCAAGCACGTCGATTTTGGTGAGCGCGATGCCGGTGATGCCGCCGACCGCCGCCGATTGCCGGACCAACACGGCATCGAACCAACCGCAGCGCCGCTTGCGCCCCGTCACGGTGCCGAATTCATGCCCGCGCTCGCCCAGTCGCTCGCCGGTTGGGTCTTGCAGCTCGGTCGGAAACGGACCCGAGCCGACCCGCGTCGTATAGGCCTTGGCGATCCCCAGCACAAAGCCCACCGCGCTCGGGCCCAGCCCCGATCCACCCGCCGCTGTGCCGGCAATCGTGTTGGACGAGGTGACGAAGGGGTAGGTGCCGTGATCGACATCGAGCAGCACGCCTTGCGCCCCTTCGAACAGGATGCGCTTGCCGCGCGCGCGCGCCTCGCCGAGCATCCGCCACACCGGTTGCGCAAAAGGCAGCACGAACGCGGCGATGTCGCTCAGCTGCTCGATCAGCTCTGCCCGATCGATCGGCGGCTCGCCAAAGCCCGCGCGCAGCGCATCGTGATGCGCCGTCAGACGATCTAGCTGCGGTCCAAGCCCATCGAGATGCGCCAGATCGCACACGCGGATCGCCCGCCTGCCGACCTTGTCCTCATAGGCAGGGCCGATGCCGCGCCGCGTGGTGCCGATCTTGCCGTCGCCGCTTGCATCCTCGCGCAAAGCGTCCAGATCGCGGTGGAAGGGGAGGATGAGCGCGCAATTGTCGGCCACCATCAGCGTATCAGGGGTAATGGTCACGCCCTGATCGCGCAGCTTTTCCACCTCAGCCTTTAGCGCCCAGGGATCGAGCACCACGCCGTTGCCGATAACGCTGGGCGTGCCGCGCACGATGCCCGACGGCAGCAACGAGAGCTTGTACACCTTGTTACCGACGACGAGCGTGTGCCCGGCATTATGCCCGCCCTGAAAGCGCACCACGACATCGGCCCGCTCCGCAAGCCAGTCGACAATCTTGCCCTTGCCCTCATCGCCCCATTGGGCGCCGATTACTGCTACATTGGCCAATTCAAACCCTCACTATTTATCATACTGACCTTGTTTCAGCATCCACTGCGCTGACGAATTCTTCGCGCCTGGGGCGCAGTGGACCCTGCAACAAGTGCACGGTGACGCCAGGTGGGATGGATGCGGTTGTTAGAGGGGTGCCAGCCCGCCCGCTATCAAAATATGCGTGCAAAGCTGGGCCTCTGGCGTATCGCCATCGTCCAGCGCCGCCACCGTCACCCAACCTTCACCACGCATCTGCGCCGCCAGTACCGGATCGCTGCCGATGGGCACGAACAGCCGCCGCCGCTCAGTTGGCGCGAGGCCGCCATCGACAATCGCATCGGCATAGAGTGAAAAGCCGATCGCCGGCTCCTCACTGCCATTCTCATGCATCACGGTATAGCTACCGCCGCGCCCGATTTCGCCGCGCACGCCGCCTGCAAAGATCGAAAAACCAATCCAGCTTTGATATTCAAAGCCGTGCCGTTCGGTCGGGTCAAGCGTCAGCGCGACCTTGCCTTTCAGGCTTTCGGCAATCGCCCACAGCCCATCGAGCCGGGATGTCAGCGCGCCGCCGGCGGCAAAGGCGCACAGCCGGTCATGCGCCGCATCGAACGGGCCCGCCGCCTCGATCAATGGCAGATAGGCGGGTGCCAGATCATCGACAGCTCGGGCATCCTTGGCGTCGAGCGCGTCCTTCAGCAATTCGATCTGGTCTGCAGCAACAGGGAACGGCCCGCCAGCCAGAACATCGACAAGATCAGGTAGCGTGAAATCGATCGAAATGTCGGCGACCCCAGCTGCCTCGAGCGCTTCGACCGCAACACCGACAACCTCGCACGCTGCGGCTACACAATCGAGGCCGATCAGCTCGCAGCCCATTTGCCGCTGTTCGCGTTCGGGCGCGAGCTCTGCCGCGCGCAGTTTGACGACTGGGCCGGCATAGCTAAGCCGAACCGGACGGGGGTGATGCGCCATCCGGGTCGCGGCGATTCGCCCGACCTGGGCGGTCATGTCCGGCCGAATTGCCAGTGTGCGCTGCGATACCGGATCGACATAGCGCACGGCATCGATGGTGCGCGAGGCCTTTAGCCGTTGGGCGAGCCCCTCGAAGAACTCGACCAGCGGCGGATCGACGCGCTCATACCCATGCGCGAATGCGGCTTCCATCACGCGCGCCTCCAGCCGGGCCGCCACATCGGCAAACGGCGGCAGGCGATCGTGAAAGCCTTCGGGAAGGAGAGAAAACGTCATCTAAAGCCCTCTCCCCCACGGGGAGAGGGTTGGGAGAGGGGCGCCGCAAGCGCCAGGCCGATGGCCGTCAAGACACCCTCCAAGTTACTCGAGACATCACTGTTGGTGAACCGGATCACTCGATATCCTCTTGATTCAAGCCAGCTGGATCGCAATTCATCATAGGCCACGTTGCCTGCATGCGTGTCGCCGTCAAGCTCGATCACCAGCTTCTGAGAACGACAAACGAAGTCTGCGATGTATCGACCGACGACAACTTGGCGCGAGAATTTTATGTCGCTGAAACGCTTGGCGCGAAGTTCGAACCAGAGTTTCTGCTCGATTGGCGAGGGCGCTCGGCGCATCGCCTTTGCTCTATCCAAAAGAACTGGATCTTGTTGCACGGCCCCTCTCCCAACCCTCTCCCCGGAGGGGAGAGGGCTAAGTAGCGACCTCAGAAGCTCAATCCCATCACCGTTTTCACCCCCGGCAATGCGCGGACATTGGCGATGAGTCCACTGGTCACGGCTTCATCGATCGATAGCAGCACGATCGCCTCGCCACCCGCCGAGCGGCGGCCGAGGTGGAAGGTGCCGATATTGACGCCCGATTCGCCCAGCGTGGTGCCAAGCCGGCCAATGAAGCCCGGTGCATCCTCGTTAACGACATAGAGCATGTGACCCGCCAGATCGGCCTCCACCTTGATGCCGAACAGCTCGATGAGACGCGGTGCCGCATCGCCGAACAGCGTGCCCGCGACCGATTTGTCGCCCGCTTCGGTCTTGACCGTGACACGGACCATCGTGTGATAATCGCCCTCGCGATCATGCCGGATTTCGCGCACGTCGATACCGCGCTCCTTGGCGAGGAAGGGTGCGTTGACCATGTTCACAATGTCGGAATGGACCCGCATCATGCCGGCCAGCACCGCGCTGGTGATCGGCTTCTGGTTGAGCTGCGCGGCGGCACCCTCGACCTCCACCGAAATGCCCGTCAGCGCGCCGTGAGCAAGCTGGCCAATGAGCGAGCCCAGCTTTTCGGCAAGCGCCATATAGGGCTTCAGCTTCGGCGCTTCCTCAGCGGAGAGCGACGGCACGTTGAGCGCGTTGGTGATGCCGCCCGTCACTAGAAAATCGGCCATCTGCTCGGCGACCTGCAGCGCAACATTGACCTGCGCTTCGGTGGTCGAGGCGCCCAGATGCGGGGTGGAGACAAAGCCCGGCGTCCCGAATAGCGGCGAGTCCTTGGCGGGTTCCGTTTGGAACACGTCGAGCGCGGCCCCGCCGATATGCCCCGAATCGAGGCCAGCCTTCAGCGCCGCCTCATCGATCAGCCCGCCGCGCGCACAGTTAATGATGCGCACGCCCTTCTTGGTTTTGGCGAGGTTTTCGGCCGACAAGATGTTGCGGGTCTGGTCGGTCAGCGGCGTGTGCAGCGTGATGAAATCGGCACGCGCGAGCAGATCATCGAGCGTGACCTTTTCCACGCCCATTTCAACCGCGCGTTCGGGGGTCAGGAAGGGATCATAGGCGATCACCTTCATCTTCAGGCCAAGCGCGCGATCAGCGACGATCGAGCCGATATTGCCCGCACCGATCAGGCCGAGTGTCTTGCTGGTGAGCTCGACGCCCATGAAGCGGTTCTTCTCCCACTTGCCGGCCTGGGTCGAGGCGTCCGCTTCCGGAAGCTGGCGGGCAAGCGCGAACATCAGCGCGATCGCGTGTTCGGCAGTGGTGATGCTGTTGCCGAACGGGGTGTTCATCACGACGACGCCCTTGGCGCTGGCAGCAGGGATGTCGACGTTATCGACGCCGATACCGGCGCGGCCGATCACCTTCAAATTGGTCGCGTGCTCGAGGATCGCCTTGGTCACCTTGGTCGAACTGCGGATCGCCAGGCCGTCATATTGGCCGATGATCGCCATCAGTTCTTCGGGCGTCTTGCCGGTGATCTCGTCGACCTCGACGCCGCGCGCGCGGAAAATGGCGGCGGCATTGGGGTCCATTTTGTCGGAGATGAGGACTTTAGGCATGAAGATTTCCTTTTGCTCCCTCCCCCCTTCAGGGGAGATGGCCGGGGAGAGGGGAATGGGGAAACGAGCCGGTCGAGAAGGTCTGCCCCCCGCCCCACCCCCACCCCCCCAGGGGGGGGGGGGGTGTACGCGGGTAGGACGGGGGCAAGGCCCCGGGAGC
>CAZXBM010000024.1:20627-42285 GCA_964638495.1 uncultured Stakelama sp.
GGGGAGAGGGCTTTAGCCGGCTTTCGCCGTGGCATAGGCCCAGTCGAGCCACGGCCCGAGCGCCACGATATCGGCGGTATCGACCGTCGCACCGCACCAGATGCGCAGGCCCGGCGGCGCGTCGCGATAACCCGCCACGTCGAAGGCCGCGCCTTCCTTTTCGAGCGCACTGGCCATTTTCTTGATGAAGGCTTCGTCCGAACCCTCGACCGTGAGGCAGACACTGGTCTTCGATCGCGACGCCGGATCGACGGCGAGATGGCCAAGCCAGTCGCGCTCCGCCACGATTGTGTCGAGCGCAGCTGCATTGGCATCCGAGCGCGCCATCAGGCCGCTGAGACCGCCGACGCTTTCCGCCCATTCAAGCGCAAAGATGACGTCTTCCACCGCGAGCATCGACGGCGTGTTGATGGTCTCGCCCTTGAACACGCCCTCAGTAAGCGCGCCTTTCGAGACGAGCCGGAAAATCTTGGGCAGCGGCCAGACCGGCGTGTAGCTTTCAAGCCGCTCGACCGCGCGCGGCCCCAGGATGATCACCCCGTGCCCGCCTTCGCCGCCGAGTACCTTCTGCCAGGAAAAGGTCGTTACATCGAGCTTGTCCCAGGGCATGTCGTACGCAAACACGGCGGAGGTCGCGTCGTTAAAACTCAGCCCCTCGCGGTCATCGGCGATCCAGTCACCATTCGGCACGCGCACGCCACTGGTGGTGCCGTTCCAGGTGAACAGCACGTCGTTCGACCAGTCGACCGCGTCGAGATCGGGCAGCTGGCCATAATCAGCCTTGATCACGGTGGGGTTGAGCTTGAGCTGCTTGACCGCATCGGTCACCCAGCCCTCACCAAAGCTTTCCCACGCCAATGTGGTAACGGGGCGCGCGCCCAGCATCGTCCACATTGCCATTTCATAGGCGCCGGTATCGGATGCCGGCACGATGCCGATGCGGTGCGTGTCGGGCACGCCCAGAATCTTGCGGATCAAGTCGATGGCGAGCTGCAGCCGCGCCTTGCCAATCTTCGAGCGATGCGAACGGCCGAGCGATTCGGTCGCGAGCTTGGCGGCATCCCAGCCCGGCGGCTTGGCGCACGGGCCCGATGAGAAAAACGGGCGAGCAGGTTTTGTGGCGGGTTTGGCAGGTGCAGACGCAGTGGTGGCGTCAAGCGCAGTCGTATCAGTCATGTAGTCTCTCCTCACAGAGAGCACGCGCGGCGTTGGGACCGCGTGGCCCGTTGGCCGCCCTATAGATGGAACGGGCGCTGTCAAGCCGGTGTCGATCGCGGCAGGTCGCGAATCGCGCGGTGGTTAACAGGCGATTCACCATGATTGGGTAGTGTTGCGGGATGAGGATTAGCCGTCTTTTTTGCCTGTTGATCGGCTTGTTGCTGGGAGGCTGTAGCGTTGGCGGCAATGATCGCCCGCCGCCACGCCAATCGGGCGCAACGGCCGCCAGCGTGCCACCGCCGAGCGATCGCGAGACGCGCGCTTGCTTCGCCGATCTCGACCGTGACCGCATCCGCTTCTCCCCCATTCTCGATCAGGATTACGGCGGCGGTTGCGCCATTACCGGCGCGGTCCAGCTGATCGATATCGGCGTGCCCGTTAGCGGCTTGAAAGGCATGCGCTGTGGGCTGGCGCGCGCCTTTACCGGCTGGGCGCGCAACGCCGTGGCCCCCGCCGCCCGCCAGATCCTGGGCAGCGATCTGGTGCGAATCGAAAGCTATGGCAGCTACGCCTGCCGCAATGTCGTGGGTAATCGGGCGTCCGCCGGGCGGCGTTCTGGCCATGCCATTGCCAATGCCGTCGATATTGCGGGCTTTGTGCTGGCGGACGGGCGACGCGTGCGTGTGGAAGGTGGCTGGCAATCGGGCGACCCGCAGGAACGTCGGTTTTGGGAGACGGTCCACCAATCAGCCTGCAAGCGATTCGGCACGGTGTTGAGCCCGGACTACAACGCAGCGCATTATAATCACTTGCATCTCGAAGATGACCACGCAGGGTTTTGCCGCTGACGATTGTTTCGGCTAGAGCGAGGCAATGACAGATCCAAAAGTCCCCACCCGCGTCTTTGCGCCCGCCGCCCAGGATGCCGAAACCGCCAAGGCGCAGGTATCAACCCCGCAAACCCGCGACCCATCTTACAAGCTTGCCTTTCAGGACATGGATTTCCTGTTGCGCGAGGATTTGCGCCCGGTGCGCTTCCAGCTTGAGCTGCTGAAGCCCGAGCTCGTCTTCCAGGAAGCCAATATCGGTTCGACCTTCGTCTTTTATGGCTCGGCCCGAATCCCCGAGCCAAGCAAGGCGCAGGCAATGCTCGACATGGCGCAGGGAGAAGACGCCCGGCGAATCGCCCAGAGCCTGGTGGACAAATCCAAATATTATGATGTGGCGCGCGCGCTCGCCCGGCTGGTGAGCGAATGCCCGCACGACCCAAGCGGAATGCGTCAGTTCGTGGTCTGCTCAGGCGGTGGCCCGTCGATCATGGAAGCGGCCAATCGCGGGGCTGCGGATGTCGGTGCCGAATCAATCGGGCTCAACATCGTTCTCCCGCATGAGCAGGCGCCAAACCCCTATGTGACGCCCTCGCTCAGCCTACAGTTCCACTATTTCGCGCTTCGGAAAATGCACTTCCTACTGCATGCCCGCGCGCTCGCCGCGTTCCCCGGCGGCTTTGGTACCTTCGATGAGTTGTTCGAGCTGCTGACGCTGATCCAGACCGGCAAGATCCAGCCGATCCCGGTACTGCTCTTCGGCAAGGCGTTCTGGAACCGGGTCGTCAATTTCGAGGCGCTGGTCGAAGAAGGCGTGATTTCAGCGCGCGACCTGAAACTCTTCAGCTTCGTCGAAACGGCGGAGGAAGCGTGGGACGTCGTCCAGCAATTCTACCGCGACCAACCGGATCCCAATGCGCGGGATCCGATGCAGGCTGACTGACGGTTACTTGGCGGCCGGTGCCGGGGCGGCAGCAGGTGCCGCCGCATTGCCCTCAAGCGGCGGATCATTGGGTGTCGTCAGCGTGTCGGCGGCGGCGGCCTCAGGCACCGGCGGCAGCGGCAGGTTCGAGCCCTGCGCATTGAGATAGACAATCACGTCAGCCCGCGCCTTCGGATCGGCGAGGCCGGCGAAGCTCATCTTGGTGCCCGAGGCGAATTTGCGGGGATTGATGATCCATTCGTTGAGCGTGGCGAAATCCCACTTGCCGCCCCTGGCCTTCAGGACATCGGAATAGGCAAAGCCGGCATTCTGGGCGATCGGTGCGCCAACGATACCCCAAAGATTGGGTCCGATGCCGTTGGCACCGCCCTGTACCGCGTTGTGGCATGACGCGCACTTCTTGAACACTTCGGCACCCTTGGAAACGTCTGCACTCGCCATCATCACTTCGATCGGCACTTCGGGTGCGGCGGGCCCGGCGGCACCAGCCTCGACGGCACCTTCGATCGGAAAGCCCGGTTTTTCGAGCGGTTCGGCCTTGAAATACAGGTGGCTGAGATTGCCCAGGCCAAGCGCTACGAACAGCGCTGCCAAAATCCAGCCGAGGATTGTATTGGTCCGAATATCCATCTTGGGGGCGCGCCTCGATATTGAAGGTGAGATTTTTGAAAGTGGCCCCCCTTTAGTTTCGCAAGTGCAGCACCGCAAGCATGCTTGCCGCGCGGCGCGCGCGTCGATAGGCGCGGGCCCCATGGAAAATTTTGCTGCCCCCGCGCGACCGATCGTCGCGCGCATGACCGAAGCCGCCGCCGGTCAGCCCGAGCGCGCGGTCGCCTTTCAGGGCGCACCGGGCGCCAATTCGCACGTCGCGGCCACGCAAGCCTTTCCGAAGGGGCTGCCCCTGCCCTGTTTCGATTTCGCCGACGCGATCGAGGCGGTGCAGGACGGGCGCGCCGATTGCGCGATCATCCCCATTGAAAATTCGCTGCACGGCCGCGTGGCCGACATGCACTTTCTGCTACCCGAATCGGGGTTGGTTATCACCGGCGAGCATTTCCTGCCGATCCGCCATGCGCTGATGGGCGTGGGCGCGCGCGATGACGTGCGCGAGGCGATGAGCCACCCGCAGGCGCTCGGCCAGTGCCGCCACTGGCTGCGCGAGCATGGCATTGCCCCCGTTGCCTATCCCGATACCGCAGGCGCGGCGGCGATGGTGGCAGAGAAGGCCGATCCCGCCATCGCCGCGCTTGCCCCGCCGGGGGCTGCGGCGATCTATGGTCTCAAGCTGCTGGCGGAGGACATTGCGGACGCCGACCACAACACCACGCGCTTCGTGGTGCTGGCGCGCGCCGGGCGGCCGGTGGAGGGCGACGGACCCTTCATGACAACGCTCGTCTTCGAGGTGAAGAACATCCCCGCCGCGCTCTACAAGGCGCTGGGCGGCTTTGCGACCAACGGCGTCAACATGACCAAGCTGGAAAGCTATCAGCGCGGCGGCAGCTTCGCCGCGACCGAATTCTATGCCGATATCGTCGGCAAGCCCGGCGATGCGGCGGTGGACCGGGCGCTGGAGGAGTTGGGGTTCCATACGAAATGGGTGCGGCTGCTGGGGACGTATCGCCAGGCGCGGGCGCGGGGATAGGCGGGACTCATCCGATCGGCTGAGATATAGCGTTCAGGGCCAAGGCTTTATTGGTTCGCGCAGAAGCGCAGTGGCGCGGAGATGTTGCGTCAACAGGCCAATGCCGCGACGCAGTCACAAACGATCCTGGCTTCGCCAATGTGCAGCGCTACAAATCGGCCCGGCCGCGCCCCCCAAACTCCTCCGCGCCTCTGCGCCTCTGCGCGAACCAAAACTTCTTATCAACAGCTGCGCTCAAGCGGCCGCCCACGCACTCAGCAACGTGTGCGCGATCGCATAAGGCGGCGGCGGCAAAAACGGGCCGGGCTCGCCGCGCAGCACTGCCTGCACGACGCTCCGATCGACCCAGATCGCGTCTTCAAGTTCATTGGTATCGAGCGTAATCGCGTCGTCCTCGGCCTCGGCCACGCAGGCGATCATCAGCGAGGAGGGAAACGGCCAGGGTTGGCTGGCGATGTAGCGCACGTTCGACACGCGCACGCCGGCTTCTTCGAAAATCTCGCGCGCGACGGCTTCTTCCATCGATTCGCCGGGTTCGAGAAAACCGGCGAGCGCCGAATAGCGCCCAGCGGGCCAGGCGGGCTGGCGGCCGAGCAGGGCGCGGCCCTGATGCTCGGCGATCATGATGACGACGGGGTCGACGCGCGGGAAATGCTCAGCGCCGCAATTGCCGCAGTTGCGCCCCCAGCCGGCGCGGAACATCGCGGTCTGGGTGCCGCAATTGGGACAGAACTGGTGGCGGCTGTGCCAATCGAGCAGGCTGCGTGCGGCAGCATAGGTCGCGGCCTCGCCCGGCGCGAACCGGTCGAGCATCGCGAACAGCCGCATCGACCGGCCCGGAGGTGCCTTCATCCCCGGCAGGAAGGCTGCGAAATGCGGGCGGTCGTCCTCCAGCCCGATCAGCAACAGCTCGGCTTCTTCGGGCACATCGGCCAGGCTGCCCCAGCTCAGCCTGCCCTCATCGGTCAATTCGGGATCGAAATTCTCAAGCTTCAGCACGCGTGCGCGCCAGTCGCTCATCGCAGCCGCCAGCGCCTCCACATCATGGCGAAGGCGATCAGCCCGATCAAGCAGGCCACCGGTAAAGCCGGGGACGACTACCGGCTGCATTATTGAGCCAGATCGGCGTAAAGCGCCGTGGTGAAATCCTTGCGCAGCGGCCATTTTTCGCCGGGGATGTAATTGACCATCACCGTCGCGCGGAGCTTGCGGACCGGATCGACCCAGGCAATCGTGCCGGCAGCACCGCCCCAGCCATAGCTGCCTTTTGACGGACCACCGGGGATATCCACCAGATAGACCGAGCCGCCAGCACCGAAGCCCTGCGACTGGCCGGTCGCGCCACCGGTATTGGCGACAGCACCGCCATAATTGACGCCGGCGGGCAACAGGTTCGACATGGCAAGCGCCACCGTTTCCGCTTTCAGGATACGCGCCCCGTCGAGCGAACCGCCATTTTGCAGCATGTGCTGGAAGCGGTCATAATCAGATGCCGACATCACGAGCCCGGCGCCGCCATAGGGGAAGCTGGGCGGCTTCAGATAGACCGAGGTCGCGCCGGGATCGAGCGGGACCATGCTGGTACCGACCCAGGTATAGCCGGTGACCAGCCGCTTGGCGTCTGCCGCTGGTACCGTGAAGTAGGTCGATTTCATCCCAAGCGGCGTAAAGATGCGCTTTTGCAGGAAAGTGTCGAACGGCATGCCGCTCGCCTTTTCGATCACCGCGCCCATCACATCCAGGCTGATCGAATAGCTCCATTTGGTGCCGGGATCAGCGATCAGCGGCAGCCCCGCGACGCGGTTCGCGAATTCCTGCAGCGAGGCCGGGCGCGCGAGGCGCAGCTGATCCTCGACCGCGGTGTTGGCGCTGAACGGAGTGATACCGAGCCGCTCATATTCCTTGAGCAGCGGCCCTGTCGTAATGATCGTATACCCAAGCCCGGCGGTGTGGGTGAGCAAATGACGCACCGTGATGGGGCGCACCGCTGGGCGCGCAGTCAAATCCTTCGTGGGATCGACCAGCACGGTCATATTCTTGAATGCCGGGATGAAATCCGAAATCGGCTGATCGAGCGACATCTTGCCCTCTTCGATCAAAATCATCGCCGCCATCGCGGTGATCGGCTTGGTCATCGAATAGACGCGCCACAGCGAATCGGCATCGGCCTTGGCAGCGCCTTCCTCGGTCGCCAGCTTGCCCGCAGCGAGAATGGTGGGCGGCCCATCCCCCCGGCCAACCACGGCGACGATGCCCGGCGCCTTGTTGGTGGCGGGGTAGCTGTCGATCAGCGCGGTCGATTGCGGCAGCGGCGCTTGCTCCACGAGCACGGGCCGGGGCTGGCGCTGCGCCTGGCCGGCCAGCGCGACGGGTGCGACCGCCGCCGCCAGCACGCTGGAAAGCGCGATCATGCGCACAGTCTTGTAGGTCGTCGCCATTATCATCTCCTAAGCCGCGTCGCTTTTGCGAACACCGTTGGTAGTCCAGCCGAATCAAGCGCGTCGATTGCCCACCATTCGCCGGTAACGCTGGCTGAATGCCCCTCGGCGTGGCCGACTGCAAGCGACAGTTCGAGCGTGAAATGCGTAAAGACGTGCGCAACCCGATCGGCCATCACCGTCCAATCGACATCGGGTAGGGGGGCGCCTTCCAGGCCGGGAGGCGCTTCTGCCCAGGGCCCTGTCGGCAGCGCGCGCATGCCGCCGAGCAATCCCTGAGCGGGGCGCGAGACGAGCAGGACGTGGCCGTCACGCTCGACCCAAAAGGCGGTGCCGAACCGCTGGGGCCGCGGCTTTTTGGGCTGCTTGACGGGGTAATCGCCGGGATTGCCTTCCGCTGCTGCCCGACAATCGTGACGCAAAGGACACAACAGGCATTGCGGCGTGCGGGGGCCGCACAGGCTCGATCCAAGATCCATCATCGCCTGCGCGAAATCGCCGGCGCGGTCGTCGGGGGTGATGCTGTCGGCCTGCGCGCGGATCGCGCGGCGCGCGGCGGGCAGGGGCGTGTCGATGGCAAACAGCCGCGCGACGACGCGCTCGACATTGCCGTCCACCACCACTGCGCGCTTACCAAAGGCGATCGCGGCAATGGCGGCCGCTGCATAATCGCCGATGCCGGGCAGCGTCTTGAGTGTCGCTTCGTCTGATGGAAACTGGCCATCATGATCGCAGACGACTGCGCGCGCGCAGGCGATGAGATTGCGTGCCCGGGCGTAATAGCCAAGCCCTGCCCAGGCCGCCATCAGATCGGCATCATCGGTAGCGGCGAGATCATATACCGTCGGCCAGCGCGCGACGAATTCGGCAAAGCGGGGGCGCACGGTCGCCACCGTTGTCTGCTGCAGCATGATCTCCGACAGCCAGACCCGGTAGGGATCGATCGTCTCGCCGGGCTTGTGGCGCCAAGGCAAATCACGCGCATGTGCATCATACCAGGCTAGTAGCCGCGCCGAAACGGTGAAATCGTGATCGGGGTGCTTGGCGTTCACCGCGTGGCTATGGCATGGGAGACGGCATGAGCAACAGCGGCGTGCGCACGCCCCGACCGAAATCGCCAACGCCCAAGGCGCCCCCCAAGACGCCAGACGTCAAGCGGGGCGGCCCCGCGCGCGCAGTAGCCGATCTGCTGCCCGATGTCGGCGGTGCAGCGTTCCGGCGATTTGGCTTCGTGCAAAGCGCCGTCGTCAGCCGGTGGGCGGAAATTGTCGGGCCGCGCTACGCCGCCGTCTCCGCGCCCGAATCGATTAAGTTTCCGCATGGCAAGCGTGCCGAAGGAACGCTGACATTGGTGGTGCGCGGCGCGCACGGGCCGATGATGCAGCACATCACGCCCGAGATCATCGATCGCGTGAACCGTTTCTTCGGCTACCCCGCCATCGCGCGGGTCGCCATCCGGCAGGGCGATGTCCCCGCCCCGCCGTCGCGCAAGGCACCGCCCTCGATCAGGGCCATTCCCGTCGAGCTGGGCGAGAGCCTGCGCGCGATTGCCGACCCCGAATTCAAGGCAGTGCTGGAGGCGCTGGCCGCCGGCGTCGCGGCAACGCGCGGACCGCCCGTGGTATCGCCGCCGGAACCACCGGAGCTTGCCAAATGAGAGTGCCGTACATCGTCGCCTTGCTGATCGCCGGGTTGGGCGTAACGGCCCCTGCCCTCGCGCCAGCTCGTCCGACGACGGCCGCGCGCGACTGGTCTGCCGCTTTTGCACCGACGCCGCAGGGTTATGTCGTTCAAGGCAATCCGCGGGCTGCTGTCAAAATCATCGAGTATTTGAGTTTCACCTGCTCGCACTGCGCCGAATTTTCGGTCGAATCGCAAAAAATACTGAAAGGCCAGTTCATCCGCTCGGGGTCGGTGTCGATCGAATATCGCCCAATCGGCCGCGACCTGCTTGATCTGGGCGCGACAATTCTCGCGCGATGCGCCGGCACCGCTGGTTTTGCCGGCAGCGCCGAAGAGATTTTCGCGCGTCAGAATGACTGGTTGTCGATCGGCATCGGCTTCATGGAACGCGATGCCAAACGGTTTGCGCTTGATACGCCGCTGGGGCAGATTCGCGCCGGGGCGCAATCGAGCGGGCTGATCGATCTAATGCGCGCGCGCGGATTGACCGGCGAGCGGATCGATGCCTGTTTTGCCGATGAAAAGGGCCTGACCCAGATTATTGCCGTCGGCGATGCGGCGCGCAAATTGATCAAGGGCACGCCATCTTTCGTCATCAACGGCAAGCCAACGGATTTCTTCACCTGGGACAAGCTCGAGCCGCTATTGCGCGCCAAGGGTGCCCGCTAATGCAATTACCGCCAAGGAGTGTTTCGATGAACCGTCGTACCGCGTTTGCCCTCAGCCTGTCCGCCTTCACGCTCACGCTTGCCGGTTGCAGCAAGGAAGGTGCCAGCACGGTCGCTGCGCCGGCAAAGGCAGTGGCCGCCGCCGCCGCGCCTGCCGGCAAGGCCTGGGTCGATGTCGTCTCGCGCACGCCTGAAGGCGGCGTGCGGATGGGCAATCCCGATGCGCCGATCAAGCTGATCGAATATGGTGCCCGCACCTGCCCGACCTGCGCCAAATTCGATGCGGAAGGATTTCCGGCGCTCAGATCGGGCATGATCGCCAGCGGCAAGGTGAGTTATGAGTTCCGCGAATTCCCGGTGCATGGCCCGCTTGATATCGGCCCGATCCTGCTGGGCCACTGCGTCGAGCCCGATGCGTTCTTCCCAATGCTCGATGCCATGATGAGCAACCAGCAGACGCTGCTCGCCAAGGAGCAGGAAGTGGCGACAGCAGCGCAAGCAATGCAGGGCCAGTCGCCCATCGCGATTGCCACATACTTCGCAGAAAATCTGGGCTATATCGATTTCGTCAAGCAGCGCGGCGTGACCGAGGCTAAGGCGCGCGCATGCCTGTCCAACCAGGCCGCGCTCGACGAGCTGGCCAAGAACCTGCAGCTTGCCGATACGCAGTACAAGATCGGCGGCACCCCTACCTTCATCGTCAACGGCAAGATCGCAGACAATGTGCTCGATTGGGCCGGGTTGGAGCCTGTGCTCAAAGCCGCCGGCGCCTGACGGGGGCGGATAAGCGGTCGTGCAGATCAAGCGGCTGAGGCTGACGGGATTCAAGAGCTTCGTCGATCCCGCCGATCTGCGCATCGAGCCGGGGCTGACGGGGATCGTCGGCCCCAATGGCTGCGGCAAATCCAACCTGCTTGAGGCGCTGCGCTGGACGATGGGCGAAAGCAGCGCCAAATCGATGCGCGGCGCGGGCATGGAAGACGTCATCTTCGCCGGCACCGCCACCCGCCCGAGCCGCGATTTCGCCGAGGTGTCAATCCTGATCGACAATGCGGGCGACAGCGACGAGACCGAAGTCGTCCGCCGGATCGAGCGTGGCGCAGGGTCGGCCTACCGCATCAATGGCCGCGATGTGCGCGCCAAGGATGTCGGGCTGTTGTTTGCCGATGCCGCGACCGGCGCCCATTCGCCCGCGCTCGTCAGCCAGGGGCGGATCGGCGCGGTCATCGCCGCCAAACCCGCTGACCGTCGCGCGATGCTGGAGGAAGCGGCGGGGATCGCCGGGCTGCATGTGCGCCGCAAGGATGCCGAGCAGAAACTGCGGGCGACCGAGGCCAATCTGGCGAAGCTCGACGAGCTGATCGCCGACCAGGCTGCGCGCGCGGCGGCGCTGACGCGGCAGGCCAAGCAGGCCGAGCGATACCGGGCGCTCTCCGACCAGATCAGGGTGGCGGAAGCGCGGATGATCTTTGCGCGCTGGCGCGACGCCGCCGCTGCTGCCGATGCCGCCCGCGCCGAGGCGTCCGCCGCCGAAGCAGACGTTGCGGCGGCGGCCGAAGCGCAGCGCGCCGCTGCTGCGCATCAGACCAGTGCGACCGAGCATCTGGCGGCGGCGCGGGCAGCATCGCTCGCGGCGCGCGACCGGGCAAGCGAAGCAGGACACAAGCTGGCGACGCTGCGCACCGAACGCGAGAGCGTCGAGCGGCGGGTGACAGAGCTGGCCGATGCTCAGGCGCGGATCGTCAGCGACCGCGAGCGCGAAGGTGAACTCGCCCATGACGCCGCCGATGCGCTGGCCCGGCTGACCGAGGAAGCAAGCGCCCTCGACGCGCGGATCACCGCTGCCGCAACCCGTCAGCCCGCGCTCGACGAGGCGCAGGCCGACGCCGAGCGGCTGGCGCGCGATGCCGAGGTGGCGCTGGCACAGGCGCTTGCCGCCCAGGCCAGCGAGGCCGCTGATGTCCGCGTGGCGCAGGCGGCGCTGGCAGCGGCACGCGCAAGGATCGACCGCGCCAATCGCGATCAAGCACGCGTGGCGGCGGAGGCCAACGCTCTTGGCGATTCGGCACCGCTGGCCGCCGAGCGCAAGGCGGCGGGCGATGCGCGCGACCGGGCATTGCGCGAGGCCGAGGCAGCGCGCGAGGCGCTGGCGCGCGCCGATGCTGGCGAACGCGAGGCGATTGGTGGGCGCGACCGGGCGCAATCGGCCCGCGCCGCCGCCCACGCAGAGCTGGCCGCGATCGACAGCGAAAGCACAGCGCTGGCCAAGGCGACGCGCAGCACCGGCAAGGACCGGGTGCTTGACCGACTCCAGCCCGATCCTGGCTATGAGCGCGCGCTGGCGGCAGCGCTGGGCGACGATCTGGAGGCGGGGCTCGACCAGGCGGCCGAGCATTATTGGGCGGGGGCGGTTGCCTTGCCCGGCGACCCCGCACCCGCTGCCGGCACCGTGCCGCTACTGCGCCATGTCGCGGCCCCGCCTGCGCTCGCGCGACGGCTCGGGCAGGTGCTGGTGTGCGAGACGGACGACGGGCAGGCGCTCGCGGTCGGCCAGCGGCTGGTGACGATGACGGGCGTGCTGCGGCGCTGGGACGGCTATGTTGCGCGATCGGGCGGCACGGCAGCAGCAGAACGGCTCGAAAGGATGAATCGACTGCGCTCGCTTGAACAGGCGCGTACGCCGGCCGTGCGCGCGGTCGAAGCGGCGGATGCCGAACTGGCGCGCATCGATGCCTCGATCGCCGATTCGCGCCGCGCGGCGGGCGAAGCGCGGCGGACACTCGATAGCGCTGAAGCGCGGGCGCGCGATGCCACCCGGGCAGAAGACCGGGCCGCCGCCGCTATCGAGCGGATCGACGCGCAACGCGCTGATCTCGACGCGCGGCTGCACCGGACGACGGCCGAGCAGGACGAGGCGGCAAGCGACGGCGCTCGTGCCGAAGCCCAGGTCGCCAGCCTACCCGATGGCAGCGCCACCCGCGACCGGGTCGCCACGCTGCAACACGAGGCGGACGTTCGCCGCACCGCTGTCGCGCAGGCCCGCGCCGACCGGGCAGCGCTCGACCGCGACCTCGCCGCCGACCGCGAGCGTCGCGCCACCGGCATGGCCGACGCGAAGAACTGGCGCACGCGCGCGGGCGAGGCTGCGCGCCGCATCGCCGACATGGCCAAGCGCGAGGAACAGCTTGCCGAGGAAAGCGCCGTCCTTGCGGTGCGCCCCGCCCTTCTCGACCGGCAGATTGCCGAGCTGGCGGACACCCACGCGACTGCGCGCGCCGAGGCCGAGGAAGCGCAGGCAACGGAGCGGACGGGCGAAGCGGCGCTGCGCGACAAGGAAGAGATTGCCCGCCAGGCCGCCGAACTGCTCACCCAGGCACGCGAAACCCGCGCGGGTGCGGTCGCGCGGGCCGAGAATCAGGAACTTCGCCGGGTGGAGATGGGGCGCATTTCGGGCGAACGGTTCGAATGTCCGCCGCCGGTGCTGCCCGAGCGCGTCGGGTTCCGCGCTGACGAAATCCGCACCCCGGCCGATGAATCGGGGCGGCTGGAGCGGCTGACGATTGAGCGCGAGCGGATCGGCCCGGTCAATCTGGTCGCCGAAAGCGAGCTTGCCGAGCTGCAGGCGGCGAGCGCCACCAACGCTGCCGAACGCGACGAGCTGGGCCAGGCGGTCAACCGGTTGCGCGGATCGATCGGCACGCTCAACCGCGAGGGACGGCAACGCTTGCTCGCCGCGTTCGAGGCGGTCGACGGGCATTTCCGACGACTGTTCACGACGCTGTTCAACGGTGGCCAGGCGCATCTGGAACTGGTCGATTCGGACGATCCGCTCGAGGCGGGGCTCGAGATCATGGCGCAGCCGCCTGGCAAAAAACTGCAATCGCTCACCTTGCTGTCGGGCGGCGAGCAAGCGCTGACCGCGGTCGCGCTCATTTTTGGCCTGTTCCTGACCAATCCGGCGCCGATCTGCGTGCTCGACGAGGTCGATGCGCCGCTTGACGATGCCAATATCGAGCGCTTCTGCGACCTGCTCGACGCGATGACGCGCGAAACCGCGACACGCTACCTGATCGTCACCCACAATGCCGTGACGATGAGCCGGATGCACCGGCTGTTCGGCGTGACGATGATCGAGCAGGGCGTCAGCCGTTTGGTGTCAGTCGATCTCGGCGGGGCGACGTCGCTGCTCGCGGCGTGAGTGTGCGCTGCCTATTACCGCTGCTGGTGCTGGCGGGAAGCGGCTCAGCCCAGGCACAGACCGCGCCAAAGACGGACGCCGACATCGTCGTGATCGGCGGCGAATTGCCGCTGCCACCGGGCACTCCTGCCTATGGATCAGTGACGATCGCGCGCGAGCGACTGACGGGTGAGGCGTCGGGCCGCGTTGAAAATATCCTGCGCGACGTGGCCGGATTCCAGCAATTCCGCCGGTCTGACAGTCGCTCGGCCAATCCCTCGGCACAGGGCGTCACGCTCCGGGCGCTGGGCGGTAACGCCTCCAGCCGCGCGCTGGTGCTGCTCGACGGTGTGCCGATCGCCGATCCCTTCTTTGGCCATATCCCGTTCAGCGCGATCGTCGGCGACAGATTGTCAGCGGTGCGGGTGACGCGCGGCGGCGGGGCGGGGGCGTTCGGCGCGGGGGCGGTTGCAGGAACGATCGAGCTGGTAAGTGCAGCGCGGCGCGACCTGCCGGCGTTTGCCGCCAGTGCCTTTTACGGCAGCGACAACGCGGTCGAGGCCAACGCCAGCATCTCGCCCGATCTGGGCGGCGGTTTTGCCACGCTTTCGGGGCGGTTTGAGCGCGGCGACGGCTTTTTCACTGCGCCACCGGCACAGCGCGTACCCGCCAGCGCGCGCGCTGCCTATCGCGACTGGTCGATTGGGCTGCGGACGGTAATCCCGATCGATACTGAGACCGACCTGCAGTTTCGCGGGCTCGCTTTTGGCGACAATCGAACGCTGCGCTTTCAAGGTGCCGACAGCAGTACGCAAGGGGAAGATGCCAGCATCCGCCTCGTTCATCATGGGCGTTGGGGGGTCGATGCGCTGGCCTATCTCCAGGCGCGTAACTTCACTAACCGGGTGATCAGCGCGACAAATTTTCGCCTCACGCTCGACCAACGGGCGACGCCGGCGACCGGCATCGGCGGGAAGATCGAGCTGCGGCCGCCCCTCTCATCCGCGCACGTCTTGCGTGTTGGGGCCGATATCAGGGTGGCCGAAGGCGCATTGGCCGAAGACGCCTACAGCACCCTGACTGGCCTCGTCACCGCGCGGCGCAACGCGGGCGGCATCACCCGCACGCTCGGTCTGTTCGCAGAAGATGACTGGACGCTCGGCCACCTTGTGCTGACAGGCGGCGTGCGTGGCGATCTGTGGGCGATCAGCGGCGGCATGTTCCGTGAGCGCACTGCCGCCGGGCTTGCCACCACCGATCAACGCTTCGCCGATCGCCGTAGCAGCGAGGTGACGGGTCGCGTCGGCGCGCTGTTCCATGCGAGCAGCGCCATCAACGTGCGCGCCGCGGGCTATACTGGCTTCCGCTTGCCGACGCTCAACGAGCTTTACCGTCCCTTCGTTGTCTTCCCCGTCACCACTCAAGCCAATGCCGCCCTTGGGCTGGAGCGGTTGCGCGGGGTGGAGGGCGGTGTCGATCTGACCCCCGCGCCCGGCATCGCGGTCAGCGTGACCGGCTTCTATAATCGGCTGCAGGGGGCCATCGCCAATGTCACCATCGGCCCCAATCTGCGGCAGCGCCGCAACATCGATGCGATCGTGGCGCGCGGGCTGGAGCTGACCGCAAGCGCGCGGCGTGGCGCATGGTCGCTCAACGCATCCTATGCCTTCAGCGATTCGCGCGTGTCAGCATCGGGACTATCGGCAGGGCTCGACGGCCTCCGACCAGCGCAGAGCCCGGCCCATGCGTTAAGCACCACGCTCGGCTGGACGGCCGCCCGGGGTCTGCATCTCTCGACGACATTGCGCCACACAAGTGCCCAGTTCGAAGATGATCTGCAGACAGACGTTCTGCCGGCCGCAACGACGCTCGACGCCGTGGCGGAAATGCCGATCGGCAAGCATCTTGTGCTGGTGGGCCGGGCCGAAAATCTGGTCGATGCGGCCATCGTCACCCGCAACCAGGGCGGCTCGATCGACCTCGGCACGCCAAGGCGGCTGTGGATCGGTATCAGGCTGCGTTGACCCTCATGCAGCTTTATCCCAAGGACCAGCGATGAACCCGCTCTACGCCAATCTGCGCACCACGATCTTCGAGGCGATGTCGGCGCGCGCGCGGACGACTGGCGCGATCAACCTGGGTCAGGGCTTCCCCGACGGGCGCGGGCCGGACGACGTGCTGGCGGAGGCAGCGCGCGCGCTGCTCGGCGAGTCGAACCAGTATCCGCCGATGGCTGGGCTGCCGGTGCTGCGCCAGGCGGTGGCTGATCATTATGCCGCCCACCAGGGGCTCGATCTCGACGCGAGCGAAGTCATTGTCACCTCGGGCGCGACCGAGGCGTTGGCCGCGACGATCCTTGCGCTGGTGTCACCCGGCGACGAGGTGGTGATGTTCCAGCCGCTCTACGACGCCTATCTGCCGCTGGTGCAGCGCGCGGGCGGGGTCGCGCGGCTGGTGCGGCTCGAGCCGCCCGAATGGAAGATTACCGCCGAGGCGCTTGCCAAGGTCGCGAGTGCGCGCACGAAACTCATTGTGCTCAACACGCCGCTCAACCCTACCGCGACGATGGCGACGCCGGAGGAACTGGCGCTGCTCGCTGATTTCTGCGTGGCGCATGACGTGATCGCGATCTGCGACGAGGTGTGGGAGCATGTCGTGTTCGACGGTCGCCAACACGTCTCGCTGATGACGCTGCCCGGCATGCGCGACCGCACGGTGAAAATCGGCTCGGCGGGCAAGATCTTTTCGCTCACCGGATGGAAGGTCGGCTGGCTCTGTGCCGCCCCCGCGCTGTCGCAAGGGATTGCGAAGGCCCACCAGTTCCTGACCTTCACCACACCGCCCAATCTGCAGGCGGCGGCGGCCTATGGGCTTGGCAAGGACATGGCCTATTTTGAAGGGATGCGCGCGGGGTTCCAGCGCTCGCGCGATCGGCTGGCGTCGGGGCTGATGGGGCTCGGCTATAAAGTGCTGCCGAGCGCGGCGACCTATTTCCTGTCGATCGACCTCGCCGCCAGCGGCATCGCCATGGGCGACGTGGCGTTTTGCGAATGGCTGGTCGAGGAGGCGGGGGTCGCGGCGATCCCGGTCAGTGCGTTTTACGCTGAGGAGGCGGTGACGAACGTGGTGCGGCTGTGCTTTGCCAAGCGGGACGACACGATTGATGGGGCGATCGAGCGGATGGCTAGGCGGCCTTGAGGGGGGGAGGTGACGTCGGTAGCGGATGGTCAGCCGTAGCTGGTGAAGTTAACGCCAACAACGATCATCGTAATCAGTGATACCCCGGTCAACGCCATTGCCATGAAGCAGCGGCGCCCCCAATCTACGTTTGCAAGCATACCAACGATGCTGGGCAATCCGATCATCCAAGCAAGGTTAACTGGCGACCTGAAAGCGAAGGCGCCAGTGAACAACACGAACGCCGTTGTTACGGTTACAATCAATGCGATTTGAAGCGGGTATCGATACCGAGCGAACTCTGCTGCGTCTGCCATCGGGTCAGCTTAAGTCGATGGGGGAATGTCTGCAATCGTAACCCGCGATGGCCTTCCCCCCCCCGTCACGCCGGACTTGTTCCGGGGCCCACCGCGCCACAAAGGCTGGTGCGGCTGGTGGAGAGGTGGACCCCGGAACGAGTCCGGGGTGACGGAAGAGGGTGGCGGCGTGTTCGCCCCCCCTCAAATCTTCGCGCTGACGCCCTATTCGGTAATATACCTTATCACCATCCGCGCGGACAATATCGGTGGGCTGGCTTTCTATACCAATCAGGGTTTCGTCGATCTTGACGTGCTGACCGGCGTACCGCTGCAGGACGGCACACAGGTCGATCGCGTCAGGAAGCGTTATTTGCTGGGCTGATCGTCTGCAGGCGAACAACTGACCAAATCGAAGAATTGCTTGTCGAAAAACACGCGGTCTTGGGATGATCCGGCGTCAGGAATCAGCATGTGCGCAGGTGCCTGTTTGCCGCGCCGCGGCATATTGTCGATGATGTTATAATCAGCATCAGTGCCGATATATTCCCGGTCGCCGAAAGGACGTGGGCCGCCATCCGGATTGGGCGGGCGCCAGCCGCTGGCGGTAACGTCGGTCGTGGACGCGACATGTTGCAGATTGTCCGTGCCGCCAAGCCAGGGCAGCCACCAAAATGTCTGCCCTGTCTTGTCGAAGCGCACGGCCAGCGCCAACCCGCCCCGCCACTCGGGCCCGCTGTCGACGGCACGGAAATAGGCGGTCACCCCGGGATTGTGCCGCAACACGTAATGCGCGCGTTCGGTGGGGCATTGCGCCGGAGCGGCAGCCGCAGCGAGCATCAGTAAGCCGATCATTTCACACCTCAATTTCGCCCGCCTGTTCAGGCTATAGATCAATCGCGCGATGGCAATCGCAAATGATCCGCGAGGGTGCTCAAATCCGCTCGCTTACGCCCTTTTCTGTAATATACCCCGTCACCAGCCGCGCAGGCGTTACATCAAACGCCGGGTTCGCAGTCCCCGATGCGGTCACCTTGATCGCGCCGCCCTCGCCCTGCACATACGTCACTTCCTCGCCCGAACGCTCCTCAATCGGCACGTCGGCGCCGGTCGGGGTGGTCGCATCGAACGTCGTGCTCGGCAGCGCCACGTAGAAGGGAATGTCGTTGTCCTTCGCCGCCAGCGCCTTCAAATAGGTGCCGATCTTGTTGCAGACATCGCCATTGGCCGCGACCCGGTCGGTGCCGACGATCACCATGTCGACCTGGCCATTCATCATCAGATGCCCACCGGCATTGTCGACGATGACGGTGTGCGGCACGCCGTGGCTGGCGAGCTCGAACGCGGTGAGGAGCGCTCCCTGGTTGCGCGGGCGCGTTTCGTCCACCCAGACATGGACCGGGATACCCGCATCATGCGCGACATAGATCGGCGCGGTGGCGGTGCCGTAGTCGACCGTCGCCAGCCAGCCGGCATTGCAATGCGTCAGGATATTGAGCGGGCGGTCGGGGTTCTTCGCGTGCAGATCGCGTAGCATGTTAAGGCCGTGCGCGCCGATCGCCTCGCTCATCGCGGCGTCGTCATCGGCAATCCTGTCGGCGCGGGCAAAGGCGGCTTCCGCGCGATCTTCCGGCGGCAAGGGGCGGACATGCACGGCGACATCATCCAATGCCCAACGCAGGTTGACCGCCGTTGGCCGCGCTTCGAGCAGAAACTTGTGCGCCGCCTCGAGCCCGGCATCCGACGCATCCTCGGCGAGCGCCAGCGCCAGCCCATACGCCGCCGTCGCCCCGATCAGCGGCGCGCCGCGCGTCCACATCTCGCGGATCGCCCGTTCGGCGGTGGCGGCGTCGCGCAGCTCGACCCAGGTGATCTTCCACGGCAGGTCGCGCTGATCGAGGATGCGCGCGCCCTTGCCGTCCTGGGTCCGCATAATCGAGCGGGTATGGGTGCCGTTGAGTTTCATGTTCTACTGCCCTGCAAAAATCCCGTTTGCCCTGAGCTTGTCGAAGGGCTGTCCTTCTTCTCGACCGTCGAAGAGAAAGGCAGGGCTTCGACAGGCTCAGCCCGAACGGGGAGTGTTAGCGTCAGAAATCGATCTCGTCGAAGCTGTGGATATCCGCAGGCCCGCCCTCGCGATCGATCAGCAATGCCTGCATCCCCGCTGCCTTGGCCGCATCGGTCTCTGCCGCCACATCCGACAGGAACAAGACGTCCTCGACCGGCAGCCCGATCGCCTCGGCGATGCGGGTATAAGCGATGGCCTCACGCTTCGGGCCCGTGGTCGTATCGAAATAGCCGGAGAATAACGGCATCAGATCGCCCGCCTCGCTATGGCCGAAGATCAGCTTCTGCGCCGCGACCGATCCGCTTGAGAACACATAAAGCTTCAGCCCCGCCTCGTGCCAGCGCCTCAACGCCATAACCGCATCGGGATAGATATGCCCCTTGAACGCACCGTCGCGGAAGCCGCCGTCCCAGATCATCCCCTGCAGCGTCTTGAGTGGGGTGATCTTGCGATCCTCATCGATCCAGCGCTGCATCGTCGCGATCGGATCGCCGGGCTCGATCGCCTGGACCTCGGCCAAGATCGGCGCGACGGCTTCGGAGTGCGCGGCGCAATAGCTGCCGAGCCGGTCGCGCGCGTAGGGGAACAACACATCCGCCACGAAGGAGATTGACGATGTCGTCCCCTCAATATCCGTTACGATTGCCCCAATCATGCTGCGGTCATTCAAGCCGCGATCGGCTCAAGCCGGGGGAAGCGATCAGCGATGTCGTCGCCGGTGAACGAGGCGATCCAACCATCGGGGTTGAGGAATAGCCGGATCACGCTGAACTTCGGGGCGGCACCCATGTCAAACCAGTGCCGCATCCCGGCAGGGACCGAAATCAGATCGCCCTTGGTGCACAGCATGTTGAACACGCGCCCGCCTTCGTGGAGCGTGAACAGCCCCTGCCCTTCGACGAAGAAGCGGATCTCGTCTTCGGCATGGGTGTGTTCGGACAGGAATTTGGTGCGAATCGTCGCGCGGTCGGGATGGTCAGGCGTCACGCCCATCACATCGATCGATTGATAGCCGTCGGCGGCAACCAGTTGGTCGATTTCGGGTGCATAGGCGCTCAGCACGTCGTCGGCGCTCGCCACGTCGCGCGTCGGCCAGCGCTCGAAGCGAACGCCAATGGTCGCCAGTTCCTCAGCGATCACTGCCGCATCTCCGGTGTCAATCAATGCCGACGATGCATCGCCCTCGTCGAAAATCTGCAAATGGCTCATTTCATGCCCTCCCGAAAACGGCTTTCGGCGAGTTCGGCGGCGATCATCCACTCGACGCCTTCGATCACTCGCTCGGCTTCCGCCATGTCGCTGCCCCAGCCATACAGGCCGTGCCCGCGAATAAGATAGGCGGGCGGCGGCGATTCGGCCAGCATGGCGGGCTCGATCGCGGCGATGATGTCGGCCATGTCCTGGCTGTTGTCGACGATCGGCAAGTCGAACACTGCATCATGCGTGGTGAAGCCGGGCAGCACCTTGAGCATTTCATGCCCCGCCAGCCGGTAATGGGCGGCATCGGCATAGGCGCGGCTCATGCCGACCGCCTCGGGCGAATGGCTGTGGAGCACGGCGTTCACCCCCGGAAAGCGCGCGTATAGCGCCATGTGGAGCGCGGTTTCGGCAGACGGTTTCTTGCCATCGAGCGAGCGCCCATCGGCATCGACCGTCATGATCCCGAAATCAGTGAGCCGCCCCTTGTGCCAACCCGAAACGGTGATGGCAAAGCGGCCATCGCCCAATCGCATCGAATAATTGCCGGCGGTGGCAGGGGCCCAGCCTTTGCCATCCAGCCAGCGGCCAGCGGCAATAATCTGTGCCTTGGCGTCGGCCAGGCTTGCTGGGGTCATCAATCTATCCGGTTGCAATTGGAGGGGTCACAAGGATTGCGTTAATCAATCTAAGTATTTATAATATAAAAATTTTAATATAGAATCAGCTTGAATGAAGCCTCCGCTTGGGCTCCGAAAAGAGAATATCGCGCGGCTTAGAGCATCCTTTGTGCCTGAGGCACAGCCTTGATCTCGTCTTTGCGCTAATCCTCTTGCTATCTATCTAGCAACTTTCCTTCGGACAGAAAGGCGATTTCAATGACGTCATCTGCGCCGTTATCGGTCAGTGAGGGTCCCCGGGTTTCTCATCCGGTTTGAGTGAGAGTCTTCCGGCCTTGAGGAGCCTACGGGCAAGGGGCTGGGGATGAAGAAGTCGAAGGGCACGGACGAGCAGATTGCGTTTGCGCTAAAGCAGGCGGAGACTGTTACACCGGTGACCGAGGTGATGCAGCGGGTCGCGTTATCGCGCGGGGCGCCCCTGGGCATCCGGGTGGACAATGGTCCGGCGTTCATCTCGAAGGCGCTCGACCTTTGGGCATATGAGCACGGGGTCTCGCTCGACTTCAGCCGGCCGGGCAGCTCCGTCCGCGTCAAAGTGGCCCGCACGCGACGCGCAGTTCATGGTCCGCGGCTTTCGTTTCCATTCGGGCGAAACGCTGTCTGAATTGCGCATCAACTACACGATGCTGGGGCAACCACTTCAATCTTGTGTCAACCGGCGGGTGATATTGACCCCCGATCGGCGTCCAACATTGACCCCGCTA
>CAZXBM010000025.1:0-42233 GCA_964638495.1 uncultured Stakelama sp.
GTCCAGCCCTTCGATCACGCCATCGATGCCCTTGGCGCTGTCGCTAACTCGGCCCATCGCCTGCACCGCTTCGTCCGCCACCGCACGACCACCGCCGACTGTCGAAATCGCTTGATCGGCCCGTGCGACCGTCTGCTCAGCTGCTTGCGCAGATGCCTTCAACCGTCCGTCGATCTGCGTCACCGCCGCAGCTGTTTCTTCCAGGCTTGCTGCATTGCTCTCCGTACGACGGGCCAGGTCTTCCGACGCCTGGGCGATCTCCCCCGCGCCGGTGCGGATCGTCACGGCGCCTTCGATCACTGCGCCGATCAGGTCACGCAGCTTGTCTAGCGCCTGATTGAAGCTCGTCTTCAACGCGGCATAGTGGCCCGGGAAGTCGGCCTGAATCGTCGCCGTCAGATCGCCAGCCGACAGTGCAGAGAGATGCGTTGAGACTGTATCGACGACCATGGTCTGCTCAGCGTCGGCTTGTGCCTTGGCCGCGTCGGCGGCCTGTTTAGCGATACTGTTATCGCGAAACACGCGCACCGCTCTCGCCATCGCACCGATCTCGTCGCCACGGGCGGTGCCCTCGACATCGCGCGCGAAATCGGCGGCGGCGATATCGCCCATTTGGGCCTTGAGGCGGGCCAACGGTCCGGTGATGCCCGAACGGCTCACGAAGAAGGCGACGCCGACAAAGGCTAACGTGGTGATTACGCTTATTACCAGTATCGCTGTCGACGTGTTGTGGTTGGCTTTTGTCTTGTCATGGTTTCGCTTGTTTGACCGGGCGATGTTGGAATCGTTGAGTGCCTTGATCTCGGTGGTCAAACCGGCGGCCAGTTCATCGGCCTGGGTCAACAACGCCATCGCCTGCGCGTCCTGATCGCTGGCACCATATTGTGCGGCAGGCTGCGTAAGTGCGTGGATTGCGCCCAAGCTGGTCTCGAACTTTTCGATCTGTTGCTTCAATCTGGGCTGGTGCATCTTGGCGAAGGCAAACCCCTTGCTTGCATCGTCGAAGGACTTCTCCTCGCTTGCTAATCCTGCCAAAGCCTCGGGCGTACCCGCCTTGTAGGCCATTGCCTGATACGCAGCAAAACGCATATTTATTGCGTCCCTGGCGGCGCGAGCTAGTATAGTACCGTTTATTGATTCATTTAAGATCTCGCTATATTCAGCATCTGTCTCTGTCAGGGTCCGCGATCCATTCCATGCGACGAGCATTGTAACCGCTGCCATCATAAGCAAAAGCGAGATGATCTTAGTCGATATTTTGACGTTATCCAGAATTTTCGTCACTGGCGATCTCCTGCCTTAGCCCTTCGACTAATCGTCCAGCGCGTAGGATGCATCATTACCTTGCGCCCCATTTGCCCCTGCTGCGGAAGCGCAATGAGCGAACATTCGGTATTATAGATGGGGTGGCACCATATGGTGCGCGGCAATGCACACATACCGTGCCAATAATGGCTGGAGGAAACCCCAACAGGTTTTGGAGGCTCTGCAAACGCGCGTTCCGACGCGAAGGTGCCGAAAGCTGCCTGACCGCTCACCCCCCCGCTTCAGACATTCCCGATTTGTGTGACTTGGCCGGAGGGCTAGCCGTCGCTACGGCGACCATCCCCCTCAAACACCGCCCCGACATGCGCCTCCCCCCGCGCTTCGGCGAGTTTTACCTGGCGGTGGCGTTCGGCATAGGCGGCGCGTTGCTCCGCGTCTCGCGTGGCGTGGCAGGCGGGGCAGGCGATGCCTTCTTCGTACAGGGGGGACTGGCGGTCCTCGGGGCTGACGGGCATGCGGCAGGCGCGGCACAATGCGTGGGTGCCGGGGGCGAGGCCTTGGCCGACCGCCACGCGCTCATCGAACACGAAGCATTCGCCCTGCCAGCGGCTGTCGGCGGCGGGGACTGTCTCCAGATATTTCAGGATGCCGCCCTTGAGGTGATAGACCTCATCCAGCCCTTCCGCCTTCAGATAGGCGGTCGCCTTTTCGCACCGGATGCCGCCGGTGCAGAACATCGCCACCTTCTTGCCCGCCAGTTCATCGCGGTGGGTGCGGAACCACTCGGGGAAGTCGCTGAAGCTCGCGGTAGCGGGGTCGATGGCACCGGCGAAGCTGCCGACCTTTACCTCATAATCATTGCGGGTATCGATGACGACAGTGTCGGGCGCGTCGATCAGCGCGTTCCAGTCGGCGGGGGCGACATAGGTGCCGGTGCCGCCCAGCGGATCGATATCGGGCTGGCCCATCGTGACGATCTCGCGTTTGAGGCGGACCTTCAGGCGGTGGAAGGGCATGGCGGCGGCGGTTGAGAATTTCACCTCGATATCGGCGCAACCGGGCAGGGTGCGGATGTGGGCGAGGATGGCGTCGATTGCCGGTGCGCTGCCGGCGATCGTGCCGTTGATGCCTTCGCGCGCGAGGAGCAGCGTGCCCTTGACGCCTTGCGCCTCGCACAGCGCGCGCAGGGGGGCGCGAAGGGCCGGCGGGTCATCGAACCGGGCGAAGCGATAAAGGGCGGCGACGGTGATCATGGATAGTCTTCAAATAAATCCGTTTGCCCTGAGCCTGTCGAAGGGCTGCCATTCTTCTCGACCGTCGAAGAGAAAGGCAGGGCTTCGACAGGCTCAGCCCGAACGGGGTTAGGGGGTCGGGACAGGATAGGCGCTTGCCCACCAGGCTTCAAATGCAGCGCGCTGATCGGCGGTTAGATGGAGGCCCAGCTTGCTGCGGCGCATCAGCGCGTCGTCGGCGGTGCGGGCCCATTCGCGGTCGTGCATCCAGCGCGCTTCGCGCTCGGTGAGGCCGCCGCCGAGATCGGTGCCCATGCCTGCTTCGTCGGTGACGCCAGCGAGCATATCGGTGAGCATCGTGCCATAGGCGCGCGCCATGCGATCGGACCGCGCATCGCCCAGAAAGGGCCAGGTGGCGCGGGTTTGGCTGAGGAATTGCGCAAAATCGGTCATGGCGCCGCCGGGGAAGGGGCGGCCCCGGGTTTGCGGCTTGACGGCGATGCGCATCGGCGCGGCGAGCTTGCCCATTGCTTCTTCGGCGAGGTGGCGGGCGGTCGTGATCTTGCCGCCGAATATCGAGAGCAATGGCGCGCCATTGGTGTCTAGTTCGAGCACATAATCGCGGGTGACGGCCTTCGCCTCGCTCGCGCCGTCATCGTAGAGCGGGCGGACGCCGGACCAGGTGGAGGTGACGTCGGCGGGGGTGATCTGCTTGATGAAGTGGCGGTTGGCAGCCTCGCACAGATAGGCGATTTCGGCTGCGTCGATGACCGCGTCCTCGGGCCGTTCCACGGGCACGTCGGTGGTGCCGATCTCGGTGAAATCGCGCTGATAGGGGATGGCGAAGACGATCCGGCCATCGGGCTGCTGGAGCATATAGGCGTGGTCGCCCTCATACAGCCGGGGCACGACGATGTGGCTGCCCTTGATCAGCCGAATGCCGCTGGCCGCGTTGACGCCGAGTTTGGCGAGCATCTGATGCACCCAGGGGCCGGCGGCATTGACGAGCGCGCGCGATTGCACCTCGCGGCCATCGCCCAGCGCGGCGCGCCAGAGCGCCCCTTCGCGGCGGGCGGAGAGGAGTTCGGTATGGACGACGATGTCGGCACCGTTGGCGGCGGCATCCAGGGCGTTGAGCACGGTGAACCGGGCATCGTCGACCTTCGCATCCGAATAGACGAAGCCCCGGTTGCCGCCCTTTAGCGGGGTGCTGAAGGCGGTGTCGCTCTTGCGCAGACCGCGCGAGCGGGGGAGCGACATTTTGCCGCCGAGAAAATCGTAGAGATACAAGCCGATGCGGACCATCCACCACGGGCGCAGCGCATTTTCGTGCGGCAGGACGAACAGCATCGGATGGATGAGGTGCGGGGCGGCGTGGATCAGCCGCTCGCGTTCACGCAGGGCCTCTGCGACCAGCTTGAACTCGTAATATTCAAGGTAGCGCAGGCCGCCATGAATGAGCCCGGTCGAGGCCGAGGATGTCGCGCCCGCGAGATCGCCCTTCTCCACGAGCATCACCGACAGGCCATTCAGCGCCGCCTCGCGCGCGATCGCCGCGCCGTTGATGCCACCGCCGATGATGAGAAGGTCGTATGTCACCGTTGTCCGATAGCGCGGGGGCCATCGTTCGCACAGAAGGAATTTGGTAGTTGGCGCGCAACCGCCTATCCCTTGCGCGATGCCCACATTCACCCCCAAGCCTTCGGGCAGCCTGCCGACATCGAAACAGGTGCTCGACTTTATCGCATCGGCCGAAACATCGGTTGGCAAGCGCGAGATCGCCAAGGCGTTCGGCTTGCACGGGGCGGAGAAGATCGCGCTCAAGGCGCTGCTGAAAGATATGGCCGATGAGGGGCTGATCGACAGCGCACCCGGGCGTGCGTTTCACCAGATGGGCGGCGTGCCCAAGGTAACGGTGCTGCGCATCACCGATGTGGGCGACGACGGGCAATGCTGGGCCGTGCCGGAAAGCTGGCAGGCGGATACGCCCGCGCCGCGGCTGCGCGTGCGCGAAAAGGGCCGCCGCGGCGCGCTCGGCATCGGTGATCGCATCCTCGCCCGCACCGAGGAAGCGGGGAATGGCTGGATCGCGCACCCGCTGAAATCGCTCGCCAAGGGCGAGGAACTGATGCTCGGCGTGCTTCGCGAGGAGGGCGGCAAGCTGTGGCTCATCGGCGTCGACAAGCGCGAGCGGCGTGAGCATCAGGTATCGGACGCGGGCGGTGCCAATCCGGGCGATCTGGTGCTGGCCGAAAAGACGGGTCGCCCGCCGCGCATCACCGCGCGCGTGAAGCAGGTGCTGGGCGATCCCTTTGCGCCGCGTAGCTTCTCGATGATTGCGATCCACAAGCTGGGCATTCCCACCGTGTTCGCGCCCGAGGCGATCGAGGAAGCGGGCGAGGTGGCGAAATTGCCGCTCCATCCGTTCGCGCCAGTCGACAAGAAGGGCAAGGCCAACCCCAAGCCCGTTCGCCCTGAGCCCGTCGAAGGGCTGGCTTCTTCATCGACGGCGGAAAAGGAAAGCAGTCCTTCGACAAGCTCAGGACGAACGGAGGGAGGGAAATTTGCGCGCGAAGACCTGCGCCATTTGCCGATCGTCGCGATCGACCCGGAGGATGCGCGCGACCATGACGACGCGGTCTGGGCCGCGCCCGATGACGACCCGGACAATGCGGGCGGCTGGAAGGCCATCGTCGCGATTGCCGATGTGAGTTTTTATGTGCGCCCGGGCTCGGCGATCGACAAGGAAGCGCGGCGGCGCGGCAACAGCGTCTATTTTCCCGATCGCGTGGTGCCGATGCTGCCCGAATTGCTCTCGGCCGATGTCTGCTCGCTAAAGGCTGGGGAGGACCGCGCGGCGCTGGTGTGCCATTTGCAGATCAGCAAGGGTGGCGCACTCAAGAGCTGGCGCTTTACGCGCGGTGTGGTGCGGATCGCGGCGAACATTGCCTATGAGCAAGCGCAGGCAGCGATTGATGCGGCGGCGCAGAAGGCCGCGTTTCCGGGCTTTGACTGGGACGGTGCGCTGGTTGATGCCGCGCTTGTCCCACTTTGGGACTGTTGGCGCGCGCTGGCGGCGGCGCGGGCGAAACGCGCGCCGCTCGATCTCGACCTGCCGGAGCGCCGCGTGATCCTCGACGAGAAGGGCCGCATCATGTCGGTCGCGCCGCGCGAGCGGCTTGATGCGCACAAGCTGATCGAGGAATATATGATCGCCGCCAATGTCGCGGCGGCGAAGGCGCTGGAGAAGAAGAAAGCGCCGGTGATGTACCGCGACCATGAGCCGCCAGCGCGCGAGAAGCTGGTGGCGCTCAAGGATTATCTGAAGACCTTTGGCGTCGAGTTCGCGCTGGGGCAGGTGGTGAAGCCATCGACCTTCAACCATGTGATCGACCGGATCGGCGAGAGTGACTTCCGCCCGCAGGTGATGGAGCAAATCCTGCGCACCCAGACACAGGCCTATTATGCGCCGGGCAATCACGGCCATTTCGGGTTGGCGCTCGGCAGCTATGCCCATTTCACATCGCCGATCAGGCGCTATGCCGATCTGGTGGTCCACCGGTCGCTGGTGGCGGCGTATAAGCTCGGGCCCGGCGGGCTAACCGAGGCCGAAGGTGCATCGATGGACAAGATCGGCGAAAGCATCTCGATGCTCGAGCGCCGCGCAATGGAGGCCGAGCGCGATACGATCGACCGCTATGTCGCTGCCTATCTGGCCGAGCGGGTGGGCGAGGTGGTCGATGTGCGCATCACCGGCGTCCAGAATTTCGGCTTCTTTGCGACTGTAGAGGGTATTGGCGGCGATGGCCTGATGCCGGTGCGCGACATTGGCCGCGAATATTTTCGCTATGACGAGGCGGCCAAGGCGCTGGTGGGCGAGCATAGCGGGGACACTTTCTCCAGCGGGATGCGGCTGCAGCTGCGGCTCGCCGAGGCGAACCCGGTGTCAGGCGCGCTCCGCTTCGAAATGCTTGATGGCAAGGGGAGTGGGGGAAGCCCGCCGAGCACCGGCAAGCCCAAGCGCATCATCAAGCATCGCGGCCGTCCCGCCAATATCCGCCACCAGGGAAAGCGACGCTGATACAGCCTTTAGGCCCGTTGCCGGGCTGCAATGAAATGCTACAAAATACCGCAAGACGCGTGACAATCGCCGTGGCACTATCTGGTGCAACTGTTGGGAGGATGAAATGGGAGCAGCAGCAGCAATCGTCGCCCGGGCCCGCCGCAACGTCATCTCCCACTTCATGTCGAGTGACGCGGTATCGGCCGAGAAGGCGGTAGGCTTTTCCCCGCGGCGGTTCGTCGAGCGGCGGGCGCTGGAGCGCTTCATGCGCGCTGGCGTGATTGTGGCCCAACCTGGCGGGCGCTATTATCTCGACGTGCCGGGTTATGATGCCCATCGGCAAACCATCCGGGGCCGCGTGGGCATCGGGCTTGCGATGCTCGCGCTTGCAGGTGGCGCTGCTGCCGCGATACTGGGCTGATCGGGCAATGACACCTGTCGGCGGCACCCGGCGCTCCACGATTGAGTCCGCAGCACTCGACCGCACCAGGCGGCGCCTCGCTCAGTTTTTCATGGCGAACCATGCGCTGTCGCCGGAGGACGCCATCTATTTCAGCACCACGACACCGGCCGACGAGAAGGTGTTTGTGCGCATGCAGCGCATCGGGCTGATCCGCGATGCCGGGCGCATGCGCTATTATCTCGATCTGGACGCCTATGATGCTCATATCGATCGTCGCCGCAGATTGGGGGCAGTCGCCTCCATCCTGCTGGCGCTGACAGTGGCGGCGCTGGCGACGTTTTTTTACGTTTAGAGCTGCTTGTGATCAGACCAGCTCACACGTCACCCCGGACCCTTCGACAAGCTCAGGAGAGCCTTGATCCAGGGTCCAGCTAGTTCTGGGTTGCGGTAAAAGCGGGACCCCGGGTCAAAGCCCGGGGTGACGGGATAGGGTGGATCGGTATGATCATCAACTGCCCTAGCCCGCGGTAAAAGTGAGCCCGGCTTGGGCGATCAGTCGCGCGCGCAGCGGCGCACCCATGATCGCGCCCGGCGTCCAGACGCCGCCCTTTGCATCGGCGACATCGTGCGCCAAGCAGAGCGCGCTTTCGGCGATCATCTTGCTGGTGGAGCCATAACCGGGGTCACGATCCCCGGTGACGACGGCGTCGATCCGCTCGCCGCCCGGCATCTCGCCGATGAAGAGAATGTCATAATGCCCCGCGTCGCGCTCTTCCTTGCTGGGGCCTTCGCCGGGCTTGGGGCCCTTGTCGCCAGCAAAAGGGTTCATCTTGGCGAGTGCCTCTGCCGCCGCCTTGCCCATATCGCCAAGCCCCGCCACGACCATTTCGTCATAAACGAAATTCGCGCCATACGCCTCGCCCAGCAGGAAATTGGTGCGGTGGACATTCTTGGTGTTGATGGCCGCCATGATGAAGGGCGCGACCCAGCTTTCGATCGCCTTGTCATATTCTGGCAGCATGCCCATCGGCTGGCCTGGGCCCTTGAAGCCAGGCGTGAGCGCGAAAGGATCGGTCAACACGCCGATGAGCGACGGATTGCGCGCGGCAGCGGCCATCGTCGCCTTCAGGCTGGCAGCGGTGCCGCCGGAAAACGTGCCCTTCATCGTGCGGACGCGGCATTTGACGCGGGGTGCAGGGCTGCCGAATTTTTCGCGCGCGGCTTCCTGCAAGGTCAGCACGCCGAGATCGAAGGGAATTGAATCGAACCCGCAGGAAAAGACGATCCGCGCGCCGGTTTCCTGCGCCTTGGCGTGGTGGGCGTCGATCATCTCGCGCATCCAGGCCGGCTCGCCGCACAGATCGACATAAGCGGTGCCCGTCTCCGCACAGGCGGCGACGAGATCGCTGCCATAGAGTTGATACGGCCCGACGGTGGTGAGGATCACCGTTGCGCGGTTGCACATGGCCCGGATGCTGGCGGGGTCTTCGGCATCGGCTGTTACCAGCGGGGTATCGGCGGGCGCGCCGATCAGGTCGCGCACTTCCTCAAGCTTGGCCAGCGAGCGGCCGGCCATTGCCCATTTGGGCTTGTCGGCACCCGGATAGGCCTGGGACAGATATTCGGCGACCAAGCGACCGGTGTAGCCGGTCGATCCATATACGATGACGTCGAATTCGCGTGCCATGGCTCTCTCTCCTATTTTGTGCCTCTCCCTTCAGGGAGAGGATACGCAGACTTGGCAGCTTGCTGCCTAGTCGAAGTTGGTGAGGGTGTACCACATCAGCGGCGGCGCGCACCCTCACCAACCTGCGCTAGCGAGCAAGCTCGCAAGCTTCGGTATCCTCTCCCTTCAGGGAGCGGAAATCATCAAGCCGCTTCGCTGAACTGCAGGCTGGCGAGGCGGGCGTAGAGGCCGTTCTGGCCGATCAGCGCGCTGTGCGTGCCGCTTTCCACGATGCGCCCATCATCCATCACGATGATCCGCTGGGCCGAACGTACGGTCGCGAGCCGGTGGGCGATGACGAGCGTCGTGCGGTTTTCCATCAGCCGTTCAAGCGCTTGCTGCACCAGCCGCTCGCTTTCGGCATCGAGCGCGCTGGTCGCTTCATCGAGCAGCAGGATGGGGGCATCGCGCAGCAGCGCGCGGGCGATCGCCACGCGCTGGCGCTGCCCGCCTGACAGGCGCGCGCCGCCCTCGCCGAGGAAAGTGTCGAGCCCCTCGGGTAGTTTGCGCAGGAATTCGGCCGCGTTGGCGGCTTCTGCCGCCGCCCAGAGGCGGTCGTCGCTCGCGCTCCAGTCGCCATAGCGCAGATTGTCGCGCGCGCTGGCACCGAAGATGACCGTTTCCTGCGGCACCATGGCGATCCGCGCGCGCACGGCTGCCGGATCGGCGGTGGGCAAGGCAACGCCGTCAATGCGCAGGATGCCCTGATCGGGATCGTAGAAACGCTGGATCAGCTGGAACAGCGTCGATTTGCCGGCACCCGATGGCCCCACCACGGCGACCGTTTCGCCGGGCGCGACCTTAAGGGAGAAATCGTGGAGTGCGGCGATTTCGGGCCGGGTCGGGTAGCGGAAGGTGACATGATCGAACTCTAGCGCGCCGAGCGCCGGCACGGGCAGCGCGACCGGATGCTGTGGCGCCCGAATTTCAGGCTCTTCGGCGAGCAATTCGTTGAGGCGGGCAGCGGCACCCGATGCACGCAGCAGATCGCCATACACCTCGGTCAGCGCGCCGAATGCGCCCGCCACGAAACCGCCCGTCAGCACGAAGGCAGTGATCGAGCCGCCCGTCAGCGTACCATTGGCGACATCGCGCACCGCATCCCACATGATCAGCACGATCGCGCCGAACAACAGGCCGATGACGGCGGCGGTCATGATCGCGCGCAGGCGGAAGCGGCGCTTGGCGGTCGCAAAGCTGCGGGTGACCGCGCTTTCGAAGCGGTCGCCCTCACGGGTTTCCTGGCCGAACGCCTGCACGATCTTCATTGCCCCGAGCGTTTCGACGGCGATCGAGCCGATATCGGCGACCCGGTCCTGGCTGGAGCGCGAATATTGCCGCACGCGGCGGCCGAGGAAAACGATCGGCAGGATCACAACCGGCAGGCCGATCAGCAGCGATGCCGCCAGTTTCGGCGCCAGCGCAAAGAGATAGATGACGCCGCCCACGCCGATCACCGCATTGCGCAGCGCGACCGACACGGTGGTGCCGACGATCTGCTCGATGATCGCGGTGTCGGAGGTCAGCCGCGAGGCTATCTCGGAGGGGCGGTTTTCCTCGAACCATTTCGGATCGAGCCGCAGCAAGTTGCGATGCACCGCGACGCGGACATCGGCCACGGTGCGCTCGCCCAGCCAGGAGACGAAGTAAAAGCGCACCGCGGTCGAGATCGCCAGCACGAGCACGACAATGCCGAGACCCTGGAAATAGGGGGCGATCGCGGCCGGATCGGCCTTGCCGCTAAAGCCGTTGTCGACCACCTGCTTGAAGGTGGCGGGAATATACAGCGTCGCGCCTGCCGCCACGATGAGCGAGGCGATCGCGATGGCGATCTGCAGCGGATAGCGGGAAGCGAAACCCCAAACCATCACGAGACTGGAAAGTTTGCGGCGGGGCTCGCTGGGAGCAGGTTTTGGGTCGGCCATGGTCGTCAGCGTCTAGCAGCCAGTTTGCGCGCTCTCAACGCCTATCACCGCCTGTGAGGGGATTGGCCCCGCAGATCGCATCGACTGGAGCATTGCTACTGCAGTGCAGCATGGTATTAATACTGATCTTGACGGGACGGTAACCGTTTGAGTGGTAGAAGGACCCTCATGCTTTACAACGCCTATGAAATGCAGCGATCCATGTTGGCCGGCGCGAGTGCGATGGCCAATTTCAGCGCTGGCATGCTCCAGAATCCGGCCAATCCCTTTGCGTATTTCGGGGGTGGCCCCGTGCTCGGTTCTGCGCTGGAGGTGTTTGCCCATGCATCTGCCCCGCGCGGCAAGCCTGACTTCGGCCTGAGCGAGACCGTGATCGACGGCAAGCCGGTTGCCGTTCATGAGGAGATCGTGCTCCGCAAGGCGTTCGGCCAACTGAAGCGTTTTTCCCGCGAGGGCATTAGCGGCGGCCCCAAGCTGCTGATCGTTGCGCCAATGTCTGGCCATTACGCCACGCTGCTGCGCGGCACGGTCGAGCGGATGCTGCCCTTTGCCGACGTCTATATCACCGATTGGCGCGACGCGAAGCTGGTGCCGATGTCGGACGGCACCTTCGATCTGGACGATTATATCGATTACATCATCGAATTTTTGACCGCCATCGGCCCCAACGAGGGCGAGGGCGGGACGCACATGCTCGCGGTCTGCCAGCCCTCCGTTCCTTGTTATGCCGCCGCCTGCGTGATGAGCGCGGACAAGCACCCGTGCCGCCCCAAGACGCTGACGCTGATGGGCGGGCCAATCGATACGCGCGAAGCACCGACGGCCGTCAACACACTGGCGACCAAGCGGCCTTATGCCTGGTTCGAGCAGAATGTGATCGCTACGGTGCCGATGTCCTATGCTGGTGCTGGCCGCACCGTTTATCCCGGTTTCCTGCAGCTTGCCGGTTTCATGTCGATGAACCTGGGCAACCACATGATTTCGCATTGGGAGATGTTCAAGCATCTGGTGCAGGGCGACGACGAGAGTGCGGACGCGACCAAGGATTTCTACGAGGAGTATCGCTCGGTCTGCGACATGACCTCGGAATTCTATCTCCAGACCATCGACGTCGTGTTCCAGAGGCACGCCATCGCCAATGGCACCTATCTGCACCGCGGCAAGCCGGTCGATCCGGGGGCAATCACCGACATCGCGCTGCTCGCCATTGAGGGCGAGCGTGACGATATTTCGGGCCTCGGGCAGACCAAGGCTGCACTCAGCCTCGCCAATAAGCTGCCCGCCGCCCACAAGAAGTATCTGATGGCGAAGGGTGCCGGACATTACGGCATCTTCAACGGCAGCAAGTGGCGCAATATCATCGCGCCGGTGGTGGAGGAATGGATCACCGCCCACGCGTGAGCGGGCGTTGATCGCGCTTCCTGGTTTACCTGATTTTCGTCACCCCGGGCTTTGACCCGGGGTCCCGCTTCTGTCGCGCGGTCGGAGAGAATAGCGGGAGCCCGAGTCAAGCCCGGGATGACGGTCCAGGCATGTAGGGTGCGGTGGTAGGAGCGACGCCCTTAGGCGGTACGCAGCGTCATTTCCGCATGATCGCCTGCTTCTTCGGGCCTGATCTTGCCGCCGAACATCATCTTGACCATGCCGGTAAGCGACAGATCGGCCTCCCACATTTCTGCGCTGCCGATATCGTAGCGCAGCAGCAGCAGGTTCGGATCGGACTTGCCGCCGGGGAACCAGGCCTCGACCTGCTTTGACCATAGCGTGTCGATCATCGCCGGGTCATTGTCCTCGCTCAACGTGCCGTGCAGGCAGGCGAAGAAATCATGCCCTTTCGACGCGAACTGCGCCATCGCATCGCCGCCCATCGCCACGCGATTGTCCTTGCCGGTGAAGAACCACAGCGTGTCATGCACGCCCTCGGCAATCTGCGCGGTCATCGGTTCGGCATGATCGGGGGTATCGTCCAGCCCGATCATCACGAACGGGCTGTGCTTTAGCGCCTTGTAGAAATCGGCGATGCTGGTCTGGTTGTCGGCCATGATGGTTCTCCTTGAGTTACAAGGAAAGAAACAGCGATGGTGGCGGATGGTTGCGCACATTGCGCCGAAGCGTCACGCATAGCTGACGATTTCAAACTCGATGCCGTCATGGTCGAAAAAGTAGAAGCGCCGACCGGGCGCGTAATCGTCGTGCGAAAAGGGAATAAGGCCCAGTGCCTTGACCCCTGCCTCCACCGTATCGAGATCATCGACCTGGACGCCGACATGGTTGAACGGCGCGCCCTTGGGGAAGCGAACATCCCGGTGCATGCCGTCTGGCCCGGTATAAAAAGCGATGTAGCCGGTATCGCTGCCGACATGGATCGACAACCCGCCATCGCGCGCCGGCCCGCGCCACCGCTCGTGCCAGCCGAACAGGCGCTCGACCATTGCCGCTGATCGCTGGGGATCGCTGACGGTCAGGTTGATATGCTCAATGAAGGGGGACGCCATTTGCCTGCTCCCTGGTTGCTGATTCGGCTTGACGTCATCGCTTGTGCAACCTCAACTTAAGGTGAGGTCAAGCTATTTGTGCGGGCGAGCGGGATGAAGGCGAGCGATGTCATTTCTATCGGTGACCTTGCCGCGCGCGCGGGCGTTTCGGTATCGGCGATCCGATTCTATGAGGCGCGCGGGCTGTTGAGCCCGTTTCGCAACAATGGCGGCCAGCGTCGCTTTTTGCGATCCGATATTCGGCGGCTGAGTTTCATCCTGATTGCGCAGCAATTGGGGCTGTCGATCGAGGCGATCGGTGCCGAACTCGGCAAGCTGCCCGACGGCCGCACGCCAACGGCGAATGATTGGACCCGGATGAGCATGGGTATCCGCGCGCTTATCGATGATCGGATCGCCAGGCTCACGCGCACCCGCGACCTGCTCGATGGGTGCATCGGCTGCGGCTGTCTGTCGCTGGAGCGGTGCGCGCTCTACAACCCTGCTGACCGCGCGGGGAAGCGCGGGGCGGGGCCGAGATATGTATTGGGGGACAAGGTGGACGCGGCGGACCAGGATTAACCCGGCCCGCCGCCAACGGATCAGAGAAACGCGTACAACCCCGCCGCGTCGGCCTTTCAGCGCATCAGGCGATGACTGCTGCCCCCGTCCTGCGCCGCCGCATCGCGCCGCCGACGAGCCCGAAGCCCGTGATCATCATCGCCCAGGTCGCGGGTTCAGGAACGGCGCCGACATCCCGCAACTGATAGGAGAAGGACGCGCTCCCGATCGTGAAGGGCGCATTCAGCTCGGTAACCGTTTCTGTCAGCGATATCGAATCGAACACGAAGCTATTGCCTGGGATCTGACCTGCGATTGACGTCAGGCAATTGCTGCAACTGCCGCCTTGCGTATTGTTGGGCAGACCTGTTGGGCCGACGGTATAGTCGAACACCAGCGTCCCCTCGTTGTCCGGCCCCTCTTGATCGGGATAGCCGAGAGGCGACTCGCTATCGAGCCCGATGAAGTTCACGCCAAACAGCTGCTCGCCCGAAGCCGGCACGGTGAATCCGCTGGAGAAGGTGATGGTCGCCTGGATGATGTCGCCCTGTTGGACCGTGAAAGGCTCGAATGGATCGAATATCAGATTGGCCGTGTTGAAGGTGCTGCCTGCGAACGTGAACGTGTTGGTGGTGGTGTTGGCCGGATTGGCGGTGAGGTTCAGGACGATCGTGGCTGCCGAGCTTGGTGCCGCAATCACCAGCGCGGCTGCGGCAAAGGCGAGCAAACGGAGGCGGTTCGTCATCTCAATCGTCCTTTAAAAATCCTGAGTCGAAAGCAGAAACAACGCCCGTTCTTGTCCACATCGTTGTTTGCGCCGTCACCTCACGGATTCGAGGGGGCGTCGCCGGACAGCGTCCCAGCATGGTTGCGTTTCCCTGCTGGATGGCGCTTGTTCATCGTGGCGGCGGCCAGTAATGTGCTGCGGATGCTCAACCGGGTGCTCGATCTGGCCGAACAGGCGATGACTGCCGCCACACCCTTTGCGGCGAGCGACGCCTTTTGTTCTGCGTTGAAGCCAATGGGAATCACCTATTTCCAGTCGCGATTATATCGGCGCCCGGGTGGCAGGCTGACATCGCAAGCCCATTGGGAAGCCGGCGGCTTCGTTCAGCGCGATGCTCGACCGGGCTGGGTGGGTAGCGCGGGGTTCAACTATATCTGCTTTACCCGCAATCCGTTGTTGCAGGCGATTCGCGAGACGCGCACCTGTTATCGCTTTAGCGATTTCGCACGGCAGGACGCACCGGAATTCGCCCCATATTGGGACGCCCTGGGCGAGGCGGGGATGCGCGACGCGTTATGCGCGACGGCCTATGGCCCGGACCGAGCGACTGCCTCCTTTCACATCGGCATCGACGATGCGACACTCGACCCAGACGCCGCGCGGGCGATCCAGACGGCGGCGCTGATCGTCGCTGAGTGCATGATCGCACAAGCGATCGACCACTTGCCCGCCGCTGCCGAGGCGACCGAGCCAGCGTTGAGCGCGCGCGAACGCGATTCGCTCGCCTTCGTCGCGGAGGGCAAGACCGATTGGGAGATCGCGACGATCATGGGTGTCGCCGAATCCACCGCGCGTTTCCATGTCGACAATGCGCGCCGCAAGCTTGGTGCAGTCAATCGCGCGCATGCCGTTGCCCGGTTCCTGGCGATGGCAGGTGGAGAGGCGACACCGGGCTGAGCCGCGGCACCGCCTCCCACTGACTCACAGAACCTCGAACAACCCCGCCGCGCCCTGGCCACCGCCAACGCACATCGTGATGACGACATATTTCGCGCCACGGCGCTTGCCTTCGATCAGCGCATGGCCGGTCATCCGCGCGCCCGACATGCCATAAGGATGGCCGATCGAGATCGCGCCGCCGTTGACGTTGAGCAATTCGTCGGGAATGCCGAGATGATCGCGGCAATAGAGCACCTGCACCGCAAACGCCTCGTTCAGCTCCCACAGGCCGATATCGTCCATCTTCAGGTTGAAGCGTTCGAGCAGCGCGGGGATGGCATAGACCGGGCCGATGCCCATCTCGTCAGGCTTGGTGCCGGCCGCTGCCATGCCGATATAGCGACCCAGCGGGGTGAGACCGCGCTTGCTGGCGAGTGATTCCTCCATCAACACGCTGGCCGATGCGCCGTCCGACAGCTGGCTGGCATTGCCCGCCGTGATCGTCATGTCCGGCCCCAGCACGGGCTTCAGGCCGCTCAGGCCGGCCAACGTGGTATCGCCGCGATTGCCCTCGTCCTTGGTCACCGTCACTTCGTGATGCGTGACTTCCTTGGTTTCCTTGTTGGTCATCGCCATCGTCGCCGTCACCGGCACGATCTCGTCGTCGAACTTGCCAGCGGCCTGGGCGGCGGCAGTGCGCATCTGCGACTGGTAGCCATATTCGTCCATCGCCTCGCGGCTGATATTGTAGCGCTTGGCGACGATCTCGGCGGTTTGCAGCATCGACATATAGACATCGGGGTGCATCGCCAGCAGTTCCTTGTCGGCACCGACGCGCATTTCGGGCGTTTGCACCATCGAGATCGATTCGCAGCCGCCACCGATCGTCACGTCCATATTGTCGACGATGATTTGCTTGGCGGCGGTGGCGATCGCCATCAGGCCGCTGGCGCATTGGCGGTCGATCGACTGGCCCGATACGCTGATCGGCAGGCCTGCGCGCAGGAGCGCATTGCGCGCGATGTTGCCGCCCTGAACGCCCTGCTGGAGGGCGGCACCCCAGACGACGTCCTGCACTTCGGCGCCGTCGATCCCGGCGCGCTCGACGGCGGCCTTGATCGCGTGGCTCGACAGCGTGGGCGAGGGCAGGTTGTTGAACCCGCCGCGATAGGCGCGGCCAATGGGGGTGCGAGCGGTGGAAACGATGACGGCTGAACGCATGGTTTAATCTCCTTTGGCGGCGGGGAAGCGTGCCGCATTGGTTTCGAGGGGCAGATCGAGCGCACCGCAGATGAGCGACACGCTGTGATAGAATCCGACGAGCTGGATGATTTCCATGGCCTGGGCACCGTCGACATGGGTCTTGAGCGCCGCCCATTCGGCGTCGCTCAGCTTCTTGTGATCGAGCAGCGCATCGACCGTGGCGATGATGGCGCTTTCGTCCGCCGACCAGACGGGATCATCGGCCGCGCCATGGACGGTGGCGTAGATCTGCGCCTCGTCCATGCCGATATGCGGCGCGAAACCGGCGATATGGACGCCCCATTCATATTCATTGCCGCATTTGGCGGTGGTCCGGTCGATCACGATTTCACGCTGGCGCATCGATAGCGGGCTGGCCTTGTCGAGCAGTGATCCGCCGCTGAACTTGGCCCAGGCGCGTTCATTGGTGGCGAGCGTGGTGAAGAGCACCAGCGGCTCCGCGCCACGCATCAGCACCTTCATCCGCGCGTCGAATTCGGGCGGGAAGGGTTTTTCGAGCGGGGCGATGCGGGGCACGGGCGCTTCTTAAACGAAGATCTGGCTCATCCATTCGGCGATCATCGCCGGCTTTTCCTCGCCTTCGATCTCGACCGTGAACTCGTTGGTCTGCTGCCACTGGCCGGGGCGCTTTTCAATCAGCTCCATCAGCTTGAAGCGGCCGCGCACGCGCTTGCCCGAGCGCACGGGCTGCAGGAAACGGACTTTGTTGCCGCCGTAATTGACGCCCATCTTCACGCCCTCGATGTTGGGGGCGTCGGGGATCTTGGAGGACAGCAGCGGCATCAAGGACAGCGTGAGGAAGCCATGCGCGATGGTGCCGCCAAAGGGCGTCATCGCCGCCATTTGCGGGTTGATGTGGATGAACTGGTGATCGCCCGTCGCGTCGGCGAACTTGTCGATCATCTCCTGGCTGACCTCGACCCAGTCGGAAACCTGCTCGGTGCCGACCCGCGTGGCCATTTCCTGGATGGTGATTGTCGTCACGGCATTTCCCTCCGGGGCAAATCATCGCATAGCGCGGTGCTCAAATAGGCGCGTCGAGTACCCCTTGCCAAGCCTCGCTAGACCGGAAACCGGAAGATGACACCTGACGTAGCGTCCGCAGCCCGAAAATCCATGGGCGCGCTCCACCGCGCGAGCGAACCCGATGTTCTAAAGCCGCTGCTGCAACGGGCTGCCGTCACCCCCGACTCGCGCGAGCGGATCATGTCCGAGTCGCTGGGGCTGCTGGCGGATTTGCGCGCGGCGCAAGGGCGCGGGTGGGTGAATCAGTTTCTGCAGGAATATCGGCTCAATTCGTCAGAAGGGGTCGCGCTGCTGTCGCTGGCCGAGGCATTCCTGCGCGTGCCCGATCCGGAGACTGCCGATCTGTTGATTGCCGACAAGCTGGGCGATGCCGATTGGCGCGCGCACACCGGCAAGTCGAATTCCACGCTGGTCAATTCCGCCACCTGGGGGCTTGTCGTCGGCCGTGCGCTGGTGGGCGACGGTGCGCAGCCGAGCGCGCTGCGCCGCCTCATCAGCCGCGCGGGCGAGCCATTCGTACGGCAGGCTGTGGGTGCCGCGATGCGGATGATGGGCGAAATCTTCGTGATGGGCCGCACCATCGATGAGGCCGCGCGCCGCATGAAGAAGCCGGAGCATAAGGGGTTCACCGCGAGCTTTGACATGCTGGGGGAGGCGGCGCGGACCAAGGCGGATGCCGAGCGCTATTTTCGGGCCTATGTTGATGCGATCGATGCGGTGGGTGCCGATCCGGCGGCGGGGCATTCGATTTCGGTCAAGCTTTCCGCGCTGCATGCCCGCTACGAAGTGGCGCAGTGGAACGATAGCGTCCCCGCGCTGACCGAAATGCTCGAGGCGCTGGCGGTGCAGGCGGCGGGCAGGGGCATCGCGCTGACGGTGGATGCCGAGGAGAGCGAGCGGCTGGAAATGAGCCTCGACATCATTGGCAGCGTCGCGGGGCTACCGGCGCTGAAGGGCTGGGACGGCTTCGGCATGGCAGTGCAGGCTTACGGGAAGCGCGCACGGCCCGTCATTGCCTGGGCGGGTGCGCTTGGGCGCGAGATGAACGTCCGCCTCGTCAAGGGTGCCTATTGGGACAGCGAGATCAAGCGCACGCAGGTGGAGGGGCTGAGCGACTATCCGCTGTTCACGCGCAAGGCGGCGACAGATGTGTCGTACCTGGCCTGTGCGCGGGATATGCTCGACGCGCCGCATATCCGCCCCGCCTTTGCCAGCCACAATGCGCTGACGGTGGCGACGATTGTGGAGTGGGCCGGGAACGCGCGGGACTTTGAGTTCCAGCGGCTGCACGGCATGGGCGACGGGCTGTACGAGCGGCTGGTGCGCGAGCATGGCTATCATTGCCGCATCTATGCGCCCGTTGGCGGGCACCGCGATTTGCTGGCGTATCTGGTCCGTCGGCTGCTGGAGAATGGGGCGAATTCGAGCTTCGTGCATCAGCTGGCGGATGAGCGGTTGAGCGAAGACGAGATCCTGGCCGATCCGGTGGTGAAGATTGCGGGGGTTGGCGGTACGCGGCATCCGAACATTCCGCTGCCGGTGGATTTGTTTGGGGTGGGGCGCAGGAACTCCGCAGGCCTTGATCTGTCAGTCCGCGAAATCCTGCAAGAAACTGCCGCCGGGTGCTCCCGCAAAAGCGGAAGCCCAGAGCCACAAGCGGCGTCGCCCGAGGCCCTGGACCCCCGCATACGCGGGGAAACAGAGGTGGCGGCATTCATTACCTGCGCCGCCGCCGCCTTCCCCGAATGGTCGGCGCGATCGGTGGAGGATCGCGCGGCGATCATCGATCGGCTCGCCGACCTGTTGGAGGAACATCGCGAGCAATTGATGGCCATCTGCGTTACAGAGGCCTTCAAGACCATCCCCGATGCGCTTGGCGAAGTGCGCGAGGCGGTCGATTTCTGCCGCTATTATGCCGCTGAGGCTCGCGCCAAGCTCCACCCCATCGAGCTGCCCGGGCCGACAGGCGAGCGCAACACGCTTCATCTTGAAGGGCGCGGCGTGTGGGCGACTATTGCGCCGTGGAATTTCCCGCTGGCGATTTTCCTGGGGCAAACGGTGGCGGCGCTCGTCACCGGCAATACCGTGGTCGCCAAGCCTGCGCCGCAGACGCCGATGATTGCAGCGTTCGCCGTCGAACTTGCCCATGAGGCAGGGATTCCGCAGGACGCGCTGATCCTCCTCCCCGGCGGCCCTGAAGTCGGCGCGGCGCTCACTTCCGATCCACGCGTGATGGGGGTTGCGTTTACCGGCTCCACCGCCACCGCGCGCAAGATTGCGCGCAGTCTGCTGGAGGACGAAAATCGCGCCATCGTCCCGCTAATTGCGGAGACGGGCGGCATCAACGCGATGATCGTCGATTCGACGGCACTACCCGAGCAGGTCGTCGCCGATGTGGTGACCAGCGCGTTCCGTTCGGCGGGGCAGCGTTGCTCGGCGCTCCGCCTCTTGTTGCTGCAAGAGGAGATTGCCGAGGGCGTCATCGAGATGCTGCAGGGCGCGATGGACCTGCTCATCATCGGCGATCCGGGCGATCCGCGCACCGATGTCGGCCCGGTCATCGATCAGGCCGCCTATGACAGACTGATGGCCTATCGCGCCCATCTCGCCGGCGCGCTGATCAAGTCGATCGCGGTGCCAGCCGCCGGGCTGTTTGTGCCGCCCACGCTCGTCCGGCTCGGCGACATCGACGCGCTCGACCGCGAATGGTTTGGCCCCATCCTCCACGTCGCGACCTGGCCCGCAGGCAAGCTCGCCGAGACGGTCGCACGGGTGAATGCCAAGGGATACGGCCTGACGATGGGTCTGCACAGCCGCATCGCCCGCGCGAGCGAGTTGGTCGAGGCGCGCGCGACGGTTGGCAATCTCTACGTCAATCGCTCGATGATCGGCGCGGTGGTGGGCTCGCAACCCTTTGGCGGGGAGGGGCTGTCGGGCACCGGGCCCAAGGCCGGCGGGCCGCATTATCTCTACCGCTTCTGCACCGAGCGGGCGGTTTCTGTGGATACGACCAGCGCAGGCGGCAACGCGACGTTGCTGAGTTTGGACGAGGGTTGAATCGAAAAATCTTTGACAATCCAATCACTGACATGTAAGAAAACATCCACTAAATCGGAGGATGCGATGTATAAATCCTTAATGCTGATATTGATTTCAGCAATTTTGTTCATGTCGAGCGACTCATCTGCACAAGAGGTGCGGGCGTCAAATGGTGAGACAAATGTAGTCGATCTTGTGATTTTGCGCGATGGAAAGGTTGTTGGCACTCCTAAGCTGATCATGCAGGTTGGAAGTACGGCTGTTTTAACGGTCGCCAAGGCCAATGGCTATTCCATCAAAGGATCGCTTTCTAGAGACGCGCGAATAGATAATGGCCGCAAGGTTGATATTGAGCTTTATTTTGCGGAGAATGGTCGTTGGAAGTTAGCCGGCAAACCAAATATATCGGCCCAATTAAATAGATCCGCTAGACTGACGTCAACCATTGATAATGGTGAAACATTAGAGATCAGATTAGGTGTAAGTGATAAGTTTTCAGGTAATATTAGCATGCAGACCTGGGGTCAAAATAAGTGCTCGGCAAAGAAAATCGCGGATTGGGGCAATATGATGAATTCTCCGGTCAATTTTCAGATTGTTAAGGTCGGGCAGTTTTCGGACCAACCTAATGCTTGCTGTAAATCAGGTAACATGACCTGTTGCTCAGATGGGCCGGCATGCTGTGCGAGCGGAGATGGTCAGTCTTGCTGCACTTGAGCACATAGTAACTGAAAAAATTAGCGCCGATATCATGAGAGAACCAAAATTTTTGCTGGCAAACGTCAATTATGACGCAGAATTTTTGAAGAGCAAGTGACGAGGGCAGGTCTATTGTCCTAGTTTTGCTCGGTGCGCTTGACTGCTTGAGCCTCGGCGTAGGGCATCACCATCGTGCCGTCGGGTGCGGCGGTGAAGCTGAGCTGGGTTGGATAGGCCAGCGCAGGCGGCAACGCGACGTTGCTGAGTTTGGACGAGGGCACCACCTAGGTTTCGTCGGTTTTCAGGTCGATCCGTTTTACCGCCTGGACCTCGGGATAGGGCAGCACCATCGTGCCATCGGGCGCCGCGGTGAAGCTCGTCTGCGTGGGATAGGCGAATTCGATGCCTTCGGCGTTGAAGCGATTGAGCACGGCAAGCCCGACCTTGTGGCGCATCCGATACGCTTCGTCGAAGATCGGGCCGCAATCGAATTCCAGCTCGAAGTTCAGGCTGCTGTCGCCAAAACCGACAAATCCCGCCCGCACGAACGTGGCTCCGGCGTCTTTCACGATCGCTTCCAGCATCGCAGGAATGGCCAGTGCCACCTCGGGCGGGGTCTGATAGATGACGCCGATCGGAAACTTCATCCGGCGGACGCTGCGGCGGCTGTTGTTCTGGATTTCCTTGTCGAGCAGCTGCTTGTTGGCGATCACCCGCTCCTCGCCGGTAATGCTGCGGATACGCGTAGATTTCAGGCCGATTTCCTCGACCGTCCCCTGGGTATCGTCATAGGCAATCACATCGCCCTTGCTGAACGGTCGATCGAAGATGATCGCAAGCGCGGCGAACAGATCGGCAAAGATGCCCTGCGCGGCGAGACCAATCGCAATGCCGCCAACGCCAAGCCCTGCGACCAGCCCCGTGACGTTGATGCCCAGATTGCCGAGAATGACGATGATCGCCATCCCGAACAGCGCGACCGTTACCAGCAGGCGGATGATGCCCATGGCGTTGACGATGGTTTCGCCGTGATAATTTTCGCGCTGCGCACGGTGCTCGATCACCCCCAGCACAATCTCGCGTAGCCAGATCGCGACCTGGAAGCCGGCCGCGATCGTGAACAGGAAATTGATCGTCTGGGTGACTTCCACCGGCGCACGCGCATAGCCATCGACGATCTTGGCGGCGGCAGTGATGATGAAGAAGTTGGTCGTGCGCGACGCTGCATCGGCAAAAACCGATGGCCAGGATGCTGCCGCCGATTCACTATTGATCCAGCGGTGGCTCAGGCGGCGCAGGGCGGACAGCGCGACCACGATGAGTGTGCCAACCGTAATCGCCACGGCAATTTCCAGCCAATGCGTGCGGAACCACACGGCGCTTGTCTCGGTCAGTGACACGATCTGCGTTTGCAGCGCCTCAGGCGCGAAGGTCGACGAGGGTTGTGGGGTCGGCTTGGGCATCATTGTCCTTGGCGGGATGGTCGTCGCACAGATGCTGTGGGCGATAATTGTTTGCGGTCAAGCGTGTCTCACGGCGCAGGCCCTGAAATGCACGGGCTGCCGCAACATTCCGGAACACCGCAGCAAGTGGCGGGTTGGTGGATTTGTTCGCTCGGCGCACACAATCTGGAAAGGCCATGCCATGCAAGACATTACCAACGCCCGTGTCCTCATTCTCGCCACCGATGGCTATGAGCAATCAGAATTGTTCAGCCCGCGTGAGGCGCTGATGGATGCTGGTGCCACCGTCACGATTGCTTCGATCAAGATGGATCCGATCCAGGGCATGAAGCATGATGAAAAGGGTGAAACGATCACCCCCACCATGCTGCTCGATGATGTGGATGTGGCCGATTTTGATGCGCTCGTTTTGCCAGGGGGCGTCGCCAATCCGGATGCGCTGCGCATGCAGCCTCGTGCGATCAAGATCATCCAGGGCTTTTTCGATGCCGACAAGACCGTGGCCGCCATCTGCCACGCCCCGTGGCTGTTGATCGAGGCCGACGTTGTCGATGGCCGTCGCGCCACGAGTTGGCCTTCACTGCGGACCGATCTTGAAAATGCAGGGGCCGAGGTGGTCGATGAGGCGGTCGTTATCGACGGCAATCTCATCACCAGCCGCAATCCCGATGACCTTCCCGCCTTCAACGAGGCATTGATTGCCGCCATCAGCGAGCAAGTCGGCGAGGTGGCCTAGCCCAGGCGGTCAGGCCATTGATTGGACGGGTAGCGGCGGTGGTGCCGGATTGGCGCGCTTGCGGAATGGCCGCCACCCCGCTTCTGCCCGCCTGCGCGCGAGATAGGTATCGAGCCCGATCTGCGCGCCGATGAGCATATAGATGAAAGGCTGAAAGGCGATGCCGACAAAGGCTGCACCCAGCAGGTAGATGATATGCGCTGATTGCAGGGCGGCGGCGAGCGGCATCGCCCAGGCTTCCGATGCCGCCGCCTTGCGATACCGCTGGCGAATTACTTCCATGCGGACGATTCCGCCCAAATTGATCAGCAACCACAGCGCAAGGCCAGGATAGCCCTGCTCGCCCAGCATTTCGAAATAAGAGCTGTGATAGGCTCGGGCATGGTCTTCCTCCGGTGTCCGGCGGATCGCGATGTTGCCCCCGGACCCTTCGACTTTCACTGTTTCGAACCGGACATGGTTCTGGCGATACGCTTCGAAGCCGCCGCCAAACGGATGCGTCTTGGCGTAGTCGATCGTCCACTTCCACACCGCAACGCGCGTTGACGCCGACGTATCGGACTGGTGGTTCTGGATCGTCTTCATGCGCTCAAGAAAGGCCGTCGGCAGGAAGGGGAAGGCGACGACCGGTACAGCGAGCATCAGCGCCAGATACATGAGCCGGCGCTTGGCATCGCGCAGCATCAGCAGCGCCATCAGCCCGATGCAGACCAGCCCCGTGCGCGCCGATGTGCCGACGGGGATGAGCAGGCAAGAAAACGCGAACGCGTAGCAAAAGGTTTTCACCTTCCAGTCGGGGCGAAACAGCGTGCCGTGCTTGCCGAACCAAAGGATCAGCGGCACGATGCAGACCGCGACGGTGGAGATGATGCTGCCTTCGTAGAGCCCACTATTGTTGGAGACGAGCAGGTTGAGCTCGCCATAGCCGCCGCCCGACGCCAGCGTCTTGATGCCGCCAACGATGATGATCGACCCCGCAGACAGGACCATGAACAGCAGTAACGCCTCTATTCGCAGCCGGGTGCGCAGCGTGAGCGGCAGGAAGATCGCAAAGGCCAGCGCCTTCCACACCCAATCCCATTTCTCCAGCGCTTCGACCGGAAAATCGGCCCCGCGCGTGGTGACGGCGCAATAGATGAGCAGGAGTAACAGCATGAACTGGCGCGGGGCCATGCGGGAATCGCGCTTGTCGTCAAACAGCATCCACGCGCCGACCGCCGCAACCACCGCGATCAACGATATGGGGACGCTGTTGAGCAGCAGATAGGTCAGCCGCTGGGGGGAGACGATGTCGATATAGACATAGGTGAGCACGAACACGAACGGTCGACGAAAGCCAAAGCCGAACAGCGCAAGCAGAAAGGCGATGAACGCGAGATCACGCACCGTTCGCATCTCCGGGCGTGTCGTCTGTCCGCCCCGAGGGCTCGTTATCGAGATCGGGCCGACGCATCAGCAGGAACACCGCAAGCATCAGCAGCCCGTGGGTGAGGCCAAGCGCGAAATTGTCGATCATGCCCTTTGCCTTGCCTGCTGAACGGGAAGCCCTCTTCTACGTCGGTGCGGGTTGACGCGGCGTTAAACACTATTGTGGCAGGGAGAATGAACGATGCGCATTCTCCATATTCTCGATCATGGGCTGCCGCTGCAGAGCGGCTATACCTTTCGCACTCGCGCGATTCTGAAGGCGCAGATGGCGCGTGGATGGGAGGTGGCCGCGGTCACCGGTCCACGCCACGGCGCGTTTGAAGAAGCGGCCGAAACGGTGGACGGCATTGATTTTCATCGCACCGATCCGGTGTCTGCATTCCCAAGCCCGTTTGGCGAGCTGCGTGAGATTGGCGCCTTTGCTCAGCGGATCGGCCGGGTGATCGAGCAATTCCAGCCCGATGTCCTCCACGCCCATTCGCCCGTGCTCGATGCGATGGCGGCGCTGCGCGCCAGCCGCCGCCATCATGTGCCGCTGCTGTACGAGATTCGCGCCTTTTGGGAGGATGCGGCGGTCGGCAATGGAACGGGCTCGGAAGGGTCGCTGCGCTACCGTGCCACGCGCGCGCTCGAAACCCGAGCGGTGCGCAAGGTCGATGCAGTCGCCGTTATTTGCGAGGGCTTGAAGGGCGATCTCGTGGCGCGCGGGGTTGATCCGGCGCGGATCATGGTATCGCCCAACGGCGTTGACCTGACGATGTTCGGCGCGCCGCTGCCCTATGACTCGGCGCTTGCCGACGATCTGGGAATCGCTGGAGACGATGTCATCGGGTTTATCGGCAGCTTTTATGATTATGAGGGTCTGTCCGATCTGGTAGCGGCCATGCCGCCGCTGGTCGCGATGCGACCGACGATGAAACTGGTGCTTGTCGGTGGTGGACCATGCGAGGCGGCGCTGCGCGCGCAGGCGCAAGCCTCGAACGTGACCGATCATATCCACTTCGTCGGGCGAGTGCCGCATCACGCGGTTGAACGCTATTACAGCATCATCGATGTACTGGTGTATCCGCGCAAGCATATGCGGCTGACTGATCTGGTGACCCCGCTCAAGCCGCTGGAGGCCATGGCACAGCGCCGGCTGGTCGCCGCGTCGGACGTGGGCGGCCACCGCGAACTGATTACCGATGGCGATACCGGCACCTTGTTTGCACCCGACAACCCCGGGGCAATGGCGATGGCGATCAATGCCCTGTTTGATGACCGGGGCGGTTGGGATGCCCGGCGGGCGCGTGCCCGCGCATTCGTGGAAGCGGATCGTAACTGGGCAATTAATGTTGCGCGTTATGCGCCTGTTTACCAAAAGCTAATTGAATCACGTGATAGAATGCCCGCATGGACGCAACATTCAGCCGTAAGCGCCTGATTCTGCCAATGGCACCTGCTGCAGGTGCCATGACGGGCGTGGCCGCTGCTGCGGTTTGCGCGCTGATCCCCAGCGACATGCTTGACCGCCTCATCCTGCGCAGCGGGCTGCCCGCGATCCTGGCGGCAGCCGAGCCACCGCTGGGGCTGACCGCGCGCCTTGTGCTGATTTTGCTGGGCGGCGGCACCATTGCGCTGCTCGTCTGGTTCACGCTGTTCCTGATTGTCGGTTCGCGGACGATCGCGCTGGGCGGTGATGGTGTTGCTGAAGACGGGGCTGAAGACGGGGAGTCGGTACCGGTCCTTCGCCGTGCCGATGCGCATCCCGATGCCCCATCGCGCCGGCCGGTTTTCGCCAATCGCGATCTCGGCACGCCTTTCCTTGAAGTGCGCGCGCCGCAGGTGCCCGAGATCGAGGAAATCATCGAGGAAACTATCGAAGACGCCGAGCCAGTCGCGCAGCCCTTGCCCATCGGCCTCGCGCCAGACGCGATACCCGAGGATCTCGATCTGCCGCTCTCGGCATTTGATCCTGCGGCAATCCGGCCGGCAGTGATGCCCGAGGCTGAGCCGCAAACGGAACCGGCGCCGGCCCCATCCGACGAGCCGGAAGCGCTACCGAGCCGGCCCCAGATCTTTGAGCCCGGTGAGCGGTTCGAAACCTTTGCGCTGTCACCGGTTGCCCCGGTGAGCGAGACGCCGCCCACCGCCGCGACGCCCATCCGCGCGCCGCGTGATACCCAGGCGACGATCAACACGCTGCTCGAGCGGCTCGAGCGCGGGGTTTCCGACCGAGCCGCGCGACCACAGACACCGCGACAGAGCGATCCCCTACCGCCAGAACCGACGCCCGCTTCACCACCACCGCCCGTGCAAGGGCTGGAACGCACGCTTGATGTGCTCCGCCAGATGGCGACGCGCGGCTGATCAACTTTCCTCCACGGTCAGCACTTCGAGATCAGCCTCGACGCTCGCGGCGCTGCGCCTGACTGCAGTTACCACGACATCAGCGACCAGATGGCCGCGCACAACAAATTCAGCCTCGGGCAGGCCCCCCAGCCAATCGTTGAGCGCGGGGCAGGGACACGCAGAGACGCTGATCTGATGCCGGGCGCCGGCAAAGGTGGCGCTCGTCCAACGCTGCCAGTCTGCATGCAGTACTGACACCGGGCACCCCGCATGCCGGGCCTGCTTCTCCAGCGCCCGCAGCAGCGCCGTGCCGATATCGGGACCACGGCTCATGACCGCCCGCCACTGATCATCGATTCGATCCGGGCGACGGTTTCTGGCCGTGGCTCTCGCCCGCGTCGCATATCGTCGACCAGGCGCGGATCATTGACCGCGATCCGCCCGAAGCGCGTGCGAGGAACGCCCGATTCCTCAAGGTAGCGCTCAATCTTGTGCAGCAACGACATTCACATCCTCCCGAGTCTCAGTTGAATGTTCTTTGTTTGTTCCTTCATTTCCAACTTGTCTAGGAAAAATCCTATGCTACTGACTCAGGAATGGATGAAAGCGATCCGCGTGCCCGTTTGGCAGCCCTTGTCGCGGCGCATGGCGACAGCTTTGCTGCGCTCTCGCGGCTATTGGGGCGCAACGACGCCTATCTGCAGCAGTTCGTGTCGCGCGGTTCGCCACGGGCATTGAGTGAGCGCGACCGGCGCGTGCTGGCAGCCTATTTCGGCATTGATGAGCATGCGCTGGGTGGGCCTGCTGACAAGGCCGCAGCGCCACTGGTGCTGATCCCCCGGCTCGATACGATCGCTTCGGCCGGGCCCGGCAGCCTGCTTGATACCGATCGTGCGGCAGGCGGCGAGGCGATTGATCCGGCGCTGCTGCGGCAATGGGGCGTGCGCGCGCATGACCTGTCGATCATCACCGCGCGGGGAGACTCGATGCTGCCAACCATTGCCGATGGCGATGAAATGCTAATCGACCGCGCCGATGGCCGGCTTGGCGACAAGGGCGGTGTCTATGTGATCCGCCTGGACGGGGCGCTGGCGGTGAAGCGGTTGGCGAGGCGGCCGGGCGGCGTGGACATCGTCAGTGACAATCCCGCCTTTCCCGCCATCCATCTTGCAGGCGACGGCCCGGCGATCGACATTGTCGGCCGTGTCATTCGGCTGACGCGGCTGCTGCGCTGATCCTCAGCGCCGGTCGCGCAGCCAAAGCGCCAGTGCCGCCAGCGCGCCTGCGCCGATACCAAGGAAAAAGCCGCGCGACGATTCGCCGAGAAATGCGCCACCAAAGGCGCCTGCCATCGCGCCGATAGCGATCAGAAAGCCGCCTGCAACGGGGGAGCGGGAAGGAGGGGTGCTCATCGCGATTGCCCTGCCACGCCAATGCGCCGTGCGCCAGTGGCCCCGATCGGTGCCCGCAAAATATCCCTCCGCCCCGTTTACCATTGCCCGTAATTCTCGCGCCAGCTTTGCAGGTTAACGGGTGGGCATGAACTTTTCTTCCGACGATCCGGCACCGGCGCTGCCCTATCTTCATAGCCGCGCCGCCTATGACGCCGCCGCTGACCTCATCAGTCAGCACGGCGACGATGCCGGATTTCAGGCTGCGGCGCGGGCCGAATATAGCCGGAACCAGGGCAATATCGTGCATTTTTGTCATTGGCGGCAGATCGAGCGACTAATCGTCCTGCTCGCCACCGACACATTTATTGGCACCCTGCACTAGCCGCGATGCGCCATACTGAGCCGCCGCCGCGTTGATTTTCGACGGCGGGCGTCGGCAACGCTGTCCCTTGTCGGCTGCCGACGCTAGAGCGGCGCGATGGTTTGGCGTAATTGGCGATTTTGCCGCGTATTTAGCGCGGCCCTAGGTATGGCGGGGGGTATGGCGGGATGTGCCTTGCCGCTTGTCGCCCTCGGCCAGCAGGCAAAGCCAACGGTAGAGCCAACGGCAGAGCCACAGGCACAAGCCCCGGCAGCACCCTCCACGCTCGATCCGGATTCGCCGCTGGCCGAACTGCCTGGCCTGGGCGTGGCCTGGCCAGATCTCGCCACGACTGAAGACGCCACTGGCCCGGCCAGCCAGTCCGACATCGCAGAATTGACGCGGTACGACTACCGCGTCGATGGCATCGACGCTATCCAGGACCCGGTATTCAAGGCCCGTTTCGCGACCTTGTCGACGCTGCGCATGCATCGCGGCGAGCCGTCCAACGCTGCGCAGATCGATCGCCGGGCGCGGGAGGACACGCAGCTGCTGCAAAATCTGCTGCGCGGTGCCGGCTATTATGATGCGCGCATTACCAGCAGCGTCGAGCCGCAGCCTACCGGGCCGCTCGTTTTGCTGACGGTCGAACCCGGCAAGCAATATCGCTTCGCCGACGTCACGCTGGAAGGCTTGGGCGCCGCGGGCGACAAGGTGGGCGCGTTGACCGACTCGTTTGGCGTTTCGGCCAAAGACCCTGTCAATGCCGACGCCGTGGCCAATGGCGAAGTGGCGCTGCGCACCAAGATTGGCGAAGAGGGTTTTCCCTTTGCCAAGGTTGGCCAGTCGACCATCGTCATCGACCATGCAACGCAGACGGCGACGCTTGAATTGCCGGTGGAACCCGGCGGCGCGCGCGTGTTTGGCCATGTCGTGACGCCGCCCAACAAGCTGATGAATGCGCGGCATATCGAACGTATTGCGCGCTTTTCGCCGGGCGAACCGTTTGACGAGACCGCGCTCGACGATCTTCGCCGAACGCTTATTCAAACAGGGGTTGTCTCCTCGGCGGAGGTCAAACCGGTGGAGGGCAAGGCACCCGGTACGGTCGATGTTGATGTACGCCTGCTCCCCGCGCCACCGCGCACCATTGCAGGCGAGCTTGGCTACGGCACGGGTGAAGGAGTGCGATCAGAACTGAGCTGGACTCACCGCAATCTGTTTCCGCCCGAAGGCGGGCTGACGGTGCGCGCCGTGGCGGGGACGCAGGAGCAACTCGGCAGCGTCATCTTCCGCCGCAACAATTTCGAGGGGCGCGACCGGGTGCTCACGGCGCAGGTCACCGCCTCGAACGTGCAGCGCGTTGCTTATCAGGCGACGACATTCTCGATCAGCGGCAGCCTGGAGCGTCAGACCACGATTTTCTTCCAAAAGGCCTGGACCTGGTCGCTGGGCGCAGAATTTGCGGCATCCGACGAGCGCGACGTGATTTTGAGTACGGGTGCCGCGCGCCGCCGGACCTTCTACATCGCCGCGCTGCCGACCACGCTCAACTTTGATGGTTCTGACGATCTGCTCAACCCGACCCGTGGGTTTCGCATTGGCGCGCGCTTTTCTCCCGAATTGTCGCTGCAAGGGGCGGCCTTTGGCTATGCCCGCATTCAGCTCGATGGCAGCGCCTATCAGCCGGTGACCGACAGGATCGTGGTTGCCGGTCGCATTCGCCTGGGCACGATTGGCGGCGCGCCCCGCGATGCGATTGCGCCGTCCCGGCGATTCTATGCGGGCGGTGGCGGGTCTGTGCGCGGCTACGGCTATCAGGATATCGGCCCGCGCGACCCCAATAATGATCCCATCGGTGGCCGCAGCCTGGCGGAATTCTCGCTTGAGGCGCGCGTGAAGGCGTTTGGCCCGTTTGGCATCGTGCCGTTTTTTGACGCCGGGAATATTTACACCTCGGCCCTCCCGCGCTTCACCGGCCTGCAATATGGCGCGGGCGTGGGCCTGCGCTATTACTCCAATTTCGGGCCGATCCGGATCGATGTCGGCACGCCGCTCAATCCGCAGCGTGGTGATCCACGCATTGCCGTCTATGTCTCGCTGGGCCAGGCCTTTTGACCGACGACAGCGCTCCGCTCCCGATTGAGCCCGCACCGCCGCCTCCGCGCCGCCGCTGGCTGCGATGGCTGAGCGCGGGGCTTGCCGGCCTGGCGGCGCTCTTTGCCGGGGCATTGCTGCTGCTCGATTCAAGTATCGGCCACCGCTTCATCGCCGATCGCATCGGTGCGCTGACCCCTGCCAATGGCCTTCGCTATTCGGTGGGGCGGATCACGGGATCGATCTACTCGAACGCCGTGCTGCTCGATGTTCGCGTGCGCGACCCCAAGGGGCTGGTCCTCTCCGTGCCACGGGCAGAGCTTCGCTGGTCGCCTTTCGCCTGGTTATCGAACCGGCTCGACATCGACCAGCTGATCATTCCGAACGCGCGGCTGGCAAAATTGCCAGAAGTAGTGCGGACCGGCAAACCAAGCCCCATCCTGCCCGATTTCGATATCCGGTTGGGCGCGCTGCGTATTGATCGCTTGGCGATTGACCAGCGTGTCACGGGTCAGGCGCGGATGGGCCGGCTGATGGCGAAAGCCGACATCCATTCAGGGCGCGCGCTTGTCGAGCTGCAGGCGCTGGTGGAAGGGAGCGATCGGTTGGCCCTCAAGCTCGATGCCGCGCCTGATCGCGATCGGTTCGATATCGAGTTGCGCGCTCAGGGTGCCGCGCAGGGGCTGATCGCCAAGCTGTTGCGTACCGATAAGCCCGTCACCGCCACCGTCACCGGTGACGGCCGCTGGGCGCAGTGGCGCGGCATGGCGACCGCCGATATCGGTGGCGCGCGCGCGGTTGATCTCATGCTTGGCAACAAGCGCGGTGCCTATTCGCTCATCGGCGCGCTCTCCCCGTCAGCACTGTCGCGCGACAAGCTTGTTCGCCTCACGCTGCCGCGCATCGCGGTGAACGGCGGGGCGACCTTTGCCAATCGCCTGCTCGATGGTCGGTTGTCGCTGCGCTCGGCGGCGCTTGTGATCGACGCGACGGGCGGCGTGGATTTGGCAGACAGCGCCTATCGTAACCTGCGTATTCGCAACCAGTTGCTCAACCCAAAGGCGCTGATCGACAATATGGTCGGTCGCAACGTGGAGCTGCGGGTGATCCTCGACGGTGCCTTTGATACCGCCGCCTTCGACTACCGATTGTCCGCCGATTTTGCGTCGTTCGGCAAGGAGGGGTTCAACGATGTGATGGCCGGGGGCAAGGGGCGGCTCTCCAAGCAGCCCGTAATCGTGCCGCTGAAGCTGACGGTTGCCCGTGTGAGCGGCGTCGATGCCGTGGCGGACGCGATCCTGCGCAATCTGGTGCTGAGCGGACCGTTGCAGGTCACCTCCGCGCTCATCTCCGGCCCCCGGCTGCAATTGTCCTCGGACAAGCTTGCCGGCCAGGTGCATCTGATGATCGACCTGAAAAACGGTCGGTATGACGTTGGCATCAACGGGGGATTGAAGCGCTATCTCATCCCCGGCCTCGGCATTGCCGATGTCGTATCGACGTTGCGGGTGGTGCCCGATCCCAACGGGCGGGGGGCGAGGATCATCGGCAATGCGTCGGCCCAGATGATCCGGCTGGACAATGAATTCTTTCGGTCGCTGGCGGGTGGCCTGCCGCGCCTGACGACCAATTTGTGGCAGTCGACCGATGGAATTCTTCACCTCGAGGGATTGGTGCTGTCGGCACCGGATATCCGCATCACCGGCTCTGGCTATCACCGGCGAGACGGCACCTTTTATTTCGAAGGCACCGGTACGCAGCGCACCTATGGTCCGCTGACGATAAAGCTCGATGGGCGGATCGAGCGGCCGACGCTCGATCTTACCTTCGCGCATCCCAATGAGGCGCTCGGGCTGCGCAATGTGCGCGCGCATCTCGATCCAACGACCGAAGGGTTCACACTTTCGGCAATGGGCGGGTCCACGCTGGGCGATTTCCAGGGCAAGGGACGGTTGATCCTGCCGCAGGGGCGCGAGGCGACGGTGGTGATCGACACGCTCGACGCAGGTGGGATCATCGCCAGTGGATCACTGCTTGCCGCCAAGGGTGGTTTCGACGGGACGCTGCAAGTAGGTGGCGGCGGGGGCGTATCTGGCACCATCGGCTTTGCGCCCGTCAACGATGTCCAGCGGATCGAGATGCATCTGGCGGCCGTCAACGCGAAGGTGCTGGGCGATGCGGTGCTGACACGCGGCAATCTCGATCTTGTGACGATGCTGTATCCCGGTGGGGCGACTGTGGAGGCGAGCGGGCGCGGTAGCGGGCTGCGGCGCGGCGCGCTCAGCCTTGCCCGGTTTGAAGGGACGGCGTCGCTGCGTGGCGGCGTGGGCACAATTACCGGGGCTATCGCGGGCGCGCGTGGCCGCGCCTTCGACATTCGCGGGATGGCCGATGTGACGCCGGATCGCTACCGCATCACCGCCAGCGGCTCGATCGACCGGCGCGCCGTCGCCTTGCTTGAACCCGCGATCGTCTCCCGCAATGGTGACGGGTGGCAGCTTGCGCCGACTAAACTTCAGTTCGCAGGCGGCACGGCGCAGATCGGCGGGCGGTTTACCAGCGATTCAGCGGCGGTCGATGCGACGCTGGGGCAAATGCCGCTCACCATTCTCGATATCGTCTATCCCGGCCTCGGCCTTGCGGGCAATGCATCGGGCAAGCTCAGCTATGCGCAAGGGGCGGGGGCTGCGCCGACGGGCAAGATCGACATGACGGTGCGCGGCCTTAGCCGATCGGGGCTCGTGCTTTCCTCCAAGCCGGTCGATCTCGGGGTATCGGGCGTGCTTCAGCCGGACAAGGCGGCGTTGCGCGCAGTGATGGTTAGCGGTGGCAAGACGATCGGCCGGGGTCAGGCGCAGCTTGCGCCTCTGGGTGCCGGCAGCCTGACCGCCCGGCTCGCCAACGCGCAGCTATTTGCCCAAATCCGCTATGATGGCCCAGTCGACACGCTGTGGCGACTGACCGGCGTCGAGCTGTTCGATCTGTCCGGCCCGATTGCGATTGGTGCCGATCTAGGCGGCAAGGTGAATGACCCGCGCATTCGCGGCGTGTTGCGCGCCAAGGGCGCCCGCATTGAAAGTGCGATTACGGGCACGGTGCTGACGAACGTGCAGGCAGCGGGCAATTTCAACGGATCGCAATTGCAGTTCACCGATTTCGCCGCCGATGCTGGCAAGGGCGGCCGGGTGACGGGCAGCGGCACGTTCGATTTTGCGGCGGTCAACGGCTTTGGTATGGATTTGAAGCTGCAGGCCGACAATGCGGTGATGATCAACCGCGACGATATCGGCGCGACGGTGACGGGCCCGCTGACGATCCACTCCAACGGGTCGGGCGGTGTTATCGGCGGCGACGTCAGGCTGAATGCCAGCCGTTATCGCTTCGGCCAGGCGGTCGGCATCAACGCCTTGCCGCTGCTCAATATCCGCGAGATCAACCTGCCCGATGATGCGGGTGTGCAGGACGACCGGCCGCTCGACCCGTGGCGGCTCGATATCCACGCGCGCGCGACCGATGGCCTGCGCGTGACCGGGCTTGGCCTCACCAGCGAATGGTCGGCCGATCTGCGCATCGGCGGCGCGCCCGATAGCCCGGCGATCACCGGGCGTGCCGACATTATTCGCGGTAGTTACGAGTTTTCTGGCCGCGAGTTCGGTATCGACCGGGGCAGTATTCGATTTGCGGGCGAGGTGCCGGCCAATCCGACGCTTGATATCGCTGCGAATGCCAATTCCACCGGGCTGTCAGCGACAATCCGGGTGACGGGGCAGGCGATCAAGCCCGAAATCAGCTTTTCGAGCACGCCTGCGCTGCCGCAGGATGAGCTGCTGTCGCGGCTGCTGTTTGGCACCTCGATCACCAATCTTTCGGCACCGGAAGCGCTGCAGTTGGCGGCGGCGGTCGCATCGTTGCAGGGCAATGGCCGTGGGCTCAACCCCATCAACGCACTGCGCCGGGTGGCGGGGCTTGATCGGCTTCGCATCCTGCCCGCCGATACCAGCGTTGGCCGCACCACCTCGGTTGCGGCGGGCAAATACATCACCCGGCGGCTCTATGCGGAGGTGATTACCGACGGGCAGGGCTATTCCGCCACGCGCGTCGAATTCCAGGTAACGCGCTGGCTGTCGGTCCTCTCGACCATTTCGACACTCGGCCGGCAAAGCGCCAATATCCGCGTGTCGAAGGACTATTAGGCGCGGCGCTAGAGCATCGTCCCGCAATTCTGGATCACCCGTCGCCCACGAGCGCAGCGAAGCAATCCAGCCTCACCGCTCGTGGCACGATGGATTGCTTCCCCCGGCTCAAGGCCGGGGTCGCAATGACGGTTCATATTTCAAGCACGATGCGCTAGCGCAGGGCTGCAACGACCGCTCCGGCAAGCTTGGCCGGTACATCCGGTGCGATTTCCGGGTAGAGATCGGGCTCGATCGCCTCGAGTTCGATCAGCGCCAGCGATCCGTCTGCAAGCTGCAACAGATCGACCCGCGCATAAAGTGGTGCGGCGGGCAGGGCGGCCAGCACCTGCTCCCCCAGCGATATGGCTGCATCGCTTGGCTGAAGCGCCGAAAAGGTACCGCCAAATTGCGGCTGCACGCGGAACTCGCCCGCCGCCGCCACCTTGCGCGCAGCGTGGCTGAAACTGCCATTTATCCAAAACAACGACAGCTCCCCGACATTGCCAACCGATGCAATGAAGGGCTGAATGATGGCGGCGGGTAACGGATGAACCACCATCCCCCGCTCGATCCGGGTGGTCTGATAGCTACCTGCCGAAATCTGGGGCTTTACCACCAGCGTGTCGACGCCGAAATGATCGAACGCTGCCGCAACGCTTGCCTCGTCTGCATCGCCAAAGAGGCTGGGGACGATCGTTATCCCCGCAGCTTCCAGCTCGGCGAGATAGGTTTTGCGTGTGTTCCAGCGCAGCAGTGCTGGCGGGTTGAGCAGCAGCGAGCGGGGCGGCCACGCATCCAGCATTGCCAGCCACGCCGCGACATTGGTGTGATAGCCCCAGGCGAACAGCGCCAGCGTCGCATCGGCCGTGCCCGGCCCCAGAGTCCAGGGCCGGGGATTGATCGTCAGCCCGGCATCGGCAAAGGCCGGGAAATGGGGCGCAAGCGTTTCCAGCGCCATATCCGCATAGGCATCGCCGTCTGCCGGCATCAAGATATCGATGATCGCCGGCATGACAGCGTCAGGCGGGTTCGCCGACGATGGTTTTCACTTCCATGAAATCGGTCAGGCCATATTTGCCGTTCTCGCGGCCATTGCCCGATTGCTTATAGCCGCCAAAGGGCGCGTTGCCGTCGGGGCTCCAGCCGTTGATCGTGACCAGCCCGGCGCGCAATTTCGGCGCGACCTTGGCCGCTGCCGCCGGATCGCCTGAGATTGCCGCAGACAAGCCATAGGGCGTGTCATTGGCCATGTGGATCGCCTCATCCAGCGTGTCATAGCTGGTGATGGTGGCGACGGGCCCGAAGGTTTCCTCTTGGGCAATCCGCATTTCTGGCGTCACGTCAGCAAATAGCGTGGGGCGGATGTAATAGCCTGAATTGCGGCCATCGGGCCGGCCGGTGCCGCCGGTGACGAGCGTTGCGCCCTCGTCGATGGCCGACTGGATCAGCCCCTGGATCTTGTCGAACTGCGCCTTATTGACGACCGGGCCGATATGCGTGCCCATCTCTGCTGGATCCCCAACCGTCGTCGCTTCGAACACCGCCTTGGCGACGGCAACCGCGCCCCCGGCCTGCGAGGTGTGGACGAGCAGGCGGGTGGGGGCGATGCAGCTTTGACCGGAATTGGCGAGCACGCCCATCAGCGTCGGCGGCAGCACCGCCTGCAGGTCTGCACCCTCCAGCACCAGATTGGGTGCCTTGCCGCCCAGTTCCTGATGGACGCGCTTGACGGTGGTGGCGGCGGCCTGCGCGACCGCGATGCCCGCGCGGGTCGATCCGGTGAAGCTTACCATATCGACATCGCGGTGGCTGGACAGCGCGGTGCCGACGCCGGGGCCATTGCCGTTGACGAGATTGAACACGCCCGCCGGCACGCCTGCCTTGTCGAGGATTTCGGCCAGGATCATGGCACAGCCAGGCGCTTCCTCCGATGGTTTCAGGACCATCGTGTTACCGGCCGCAAGCGCAGGGGCCACCTTGGCGGTGATCTGGTTGAGCGGCCAGTTCCACGGCGTGATCATGGCCACGACGCCCACGGGCTCATGCACGACACGGGCGCGGCCCAGCCGTTCCTCGAACGAAAAATCGCCCAGCGCCTTCAGCGTCGAGATGAAATGGCCGAGCCCGGCGGGTACCTGCGCCATCGTGGCGAAGCCGATCGGCGCACCCATTTCCTCGCTCACCGCCTTGGCGAGATCGGGCATGCGGGCCTTATACTCCTCGATGATGCGCGTCAGGATCGCGGCGCGTTCCTCGACTGTCGTCTGCGACCAGCTCTCAAACGCGTGCCGTGCGGCGGCCACGGCCTTGTTGACATCGGCGGCTGAGCCGAGCGTTATCTCGGTGCAGGGCGCTTCGGTGGCGGGGTTGATCACCTGGTGGTGGGTACCGCCTTCGCTATCGATCCAGGCACCGTCGATATATTGCTGCAGATAGCTGTTCATGGCTTGCTCTCCTGTCGGCCACCGATCGTTTCGAGATCGCGGTATGGGCAGGAGGGATGCCAGCGCCGCCCGTGGGTTGCAAGATGAAACGGGCATGGCGAGCGGGGAGGCGGGCACCCGCCACGGCGAAGCGCATCCACTCCATCCGCTAACCGTTGCTGCAGTGCAACACCGCTGGGAAAAACTGCCATTCAGCAATGTTTAGGTACAATTTAGGTATCAATAAGCAATGGCATCGCTACACCATATTACTGGTTGTCCGATCGCCAACGGCTCAGCAGCTCAGAGTGGCGACGAGACGGGCGCAGGCGGGACCTCAATCAGGCTGGAGGAGATCCCATGAAGTTTTCGCTTTTCGCCCTTGCAGGCGCCGTTGCCGCCGCGTCCGTACTCATCATTCAGCCGGCTGCGGCGCAGGAGACCGATCCGCCCAAGGAACTGACGGTCTCCGGATCGGTGGCACTCGTATCGGACTATCGCTTTCGTGGTGTGTCGCAGTCGGATGAAGAACTGGCATTGCAGGGCGGCTTTACCGTCACGCATGAAAGCGGCTTTTATGCCGGCACCTGGGCATCGAACCTGGCGGGCTGGGGTCAGTTTGGCGGTGCCAATCTGGAGCTGGATCTCTATGCTGGCTACAAGCGCCCGATTGGCCCGGTGACGGTCGATGTCGGGCTGACCTGGTACATGTATCCAGGTGGCTCAAGCCTGACCGATTTTGGCGAGCCTTATGTCAAGGTGAGCGGCACCGTTGGCCCGGTATCGGTGCTTGCCGGTGTCGCTTATGCGCCGAAGCAGCAAGCGCTCGGCAACTGGTCGTTCACTGGCGCCAACTCGCAGGCCGTGGCAGCGGGCGGAGCCTTTGACAATCCAGGTGCCACGGATGACAATTTCTACATCTGGAGCGATGCCAGCGTCGGTATTCCCAAATTGCCGCTCACCGCCAAGGCGCATATTGGCTATTCGGACGGCAATCCGGGTCTCGGGCCCAACGGCACCAGCGTTACACCAACGGGCAGCTATGTCGATTGGCTGCTCGGGGTCGATGCGAAGGTCGGGCCGTTGGTACTGGGCGTGGCCTATACCGATACTGATATCACGAGCGCGGGATCACTCTATCTGCAGCCCAATTTCAGCTCGACCAAGGACGGCGGATCTATTGCGGGACCGCAGGTCGTCTTCTCGGTATCGGCGGGATTCTGAGCGATACCCCCCGCAGGCGATTGGCGCCTGCGGGGGGAGTCCGCCTTTGATTTAATTGACTCGCGAATGGCCGAAGGTGGTGGGAAGGCGACGGGCAGGTTTCGAAGTTATCTCGTAGAAAGCTGCTGATCAGGCAGGCAGAGGATTTAATCGCCCTTCAATGACGCGCTGTATCGAACGGAAGAAACTTCCGGGATCTGCCATAAATTCACGTGGCATGACTGCGTAGTCGTCAAGAGCACGTTCAACTTCGGACCACCCTTTGTCGCAGGCTCGATCGAAGGCTGCGATGCCTTTCTCAACACGCTCGTCAGTGTTGTTGAAATTCTTAAACGCGAGCGGCGTCCGACTGAAGTAGGAAAACTTTATCTTTGGCCTGAGCGCCAGGCTGCGGATGAGTGGCCAGTCAAAATCCCCGAAAGCCTGCTCTATTGACGGACCGACTATGTTTGCCTGTTCCCAAAGGAAAAAGGCCTTGAATAGTTCACGGCGCTCCCGATCAGATAGAACACGCCCTATTTGCTTGGCATGATGGCATCGGTCCATTTCCACAAGCAACGATGCTGGAACCAGTCGCTCCGCACTTACGATTAATTTTGGATCGGCCGTAAGGTGGTAAATAAAAAAGGTTTCTACGCAGACTCGTCGGTTGATGTCCCGGAACTGCTCCGCAAAAGACGCGAGCATACTCCGGAGTTGGTCGGCGTCATCGCCCATCAGCCTGCGCCCACTTGCGACAATTGAACCAAATCGCAGACCAGCGCGGAAGTATCCGCTGGCCCAAAGCGCTCCATGAGCCGCAAGTAACGGGAAGCTGTGATTATTGCCCGAGTCTGCATAGAGATGATGATAGACGCTTGCGCGCTGAACCAGGTCGCCGGTCGCCCCTGCGAGCGCAGTTGCGCGCGCGCGTAATCTTTCTACCTCTAGATCATCGCTTTCGCACCCCATTTAAGCAGAGCTATACGAAATCCGTTTATTTTTCCTGTCCGCTTCTGGTTCTCGCTTCCCGCTCGATAAATGTCCGAAACTAGGGCGATATCGGCCATTTCCGTTGAGCGTTTCACACCCTAATCCGCAAAGCCCACAAATACCGCCGCCTCGCTCACCGACTTCCGTTCCGAGACCACAGCATTTGCCGGAAACCTCTCATCGGGCCAGCCAAGCGCGATGCTCTTCATGATCACCTGATCATCGGCGATACCCGCATGCTCGCGTACCACCGGTGATTGCATGATCCCCTGGCTGTTGATGACCGTGCCCAGTCCGCGCGACCAGGCGGCGTTGACGAGCGCGGTCGCGACGGCGCCGCAATCGAACGGTGTGTCGTCGCTGCCGTCCAGCACCTTGTCATAAGTGATGATGACGCACACCGGCGCATCGAATTGGCGAAAGCCGCGCAACACCCAGTCCTGCCGCTGCGCCTGATCGTCGCGCGCAATGCCCATTGCGGCGAACAATTGTTTGGCGACGCCGACCTGGCGATCTCGGTGGATTCCGGCGAACGCCTGGCCGGTGCGAAATTCGCGCGATTGCGGCACGCCCGCGACCATCCGTTCGGTATTGCCCGCCCGGATGCGATCGAGCGGTTCGCCGGTGATGACGTAGAAATTCCAGGGCTGGACGTTCATCGACGATGGCGCCCGCATTGCGATGGCCAAGATTTCCTCGATCAGCGCGCGCGGCACCGGATCGGGCTTGTAGCCCCGGATGCTGCGGCGGCCGAGCATGACGTCGTCGAAATTCATGGACGCTCCTGTGATGACTGTCGCGCGCAGCGGTAGCGGGTGACGCGGCAGGGGGATGGGACAGCTGCGCAAAAACGCCCGGGGTGTTTCCACCCCGGGCGCATTGAATGCAACGGCAATTGCAGACGTTATGAGCTGTAATACATGTCGTACTCAACCGGGCTCGGCGTCATTTCCCACCGGGCGACGTCAGCGCGCTTGATCTCGATATAGGCCTCGATCTGGTCCTTGGAGAACACATCGCCCTTGAGCAGATAGTCCATGTCCGCCTCCAGGCTGTCGAGTGCCTCACGCAGCGACCCGCACACGGTTGGGACCATCTCCAGCTCGGCGGGCGGCAGATCATACAGGTTCTTGTCCATCGGCTCGCCCGGATGGATGCGGTTCTGGATGCCGTCCAGCCCGGCCATCAGCAGCGCCGAATAGCACAGATACGGATTGGCGAGCGCATCGGGGAAGCGGAACTCAACGCGCTTGGCCTTGGCACCCGTGCCGTAAGGGATGCGGCACGAGGCGGAACGGTTGCGGCTCGAATAAGCGAGCAGCACCGGCGCTTCGTAGCCCGGCACCAGCCGCTTGTAGCTGTTGGTCGACGGGTTGGTGAAGGCGTTGAGCGACTTGGCGTGCTTGATGACGCCGCCGATGAAGTAGAGGCACATGTCGCTCAGGCCAGCATAGCCGTTGCCGGCGAACAGTGGCTGGCCCTTTTCCCAAATCGAGATGTGGGTGTGCATGCCCGAGCCGTTATCTTCCTTGATCGGCTTGGGCATGAAGGTTGCGGTTTTGCCGTACGCATGCGCAACCTGGTGCACGACGTACTTGTAGATCTGCATCCGATCAGCCGTGGTGACGAGCGTGCCGAAGGTCAGGCCCAGTTCGTGCTGCGCGGCGGCGACTTCATGGTGATGCTTGTCGCAGGGCAGGCCCATCTCGATCATCGTCGAGACCATTTCGCCGCGAATGTCGACCGCGCTATCCACAGGCGCGACGGGGAAATAGCCGCCCTTGGCGCGGGGGCGGTGGCCGAGATTACCGCCTTCATATTCGCGGCCGGTGTTGCCGGGCAGCTCGATATCGTCGATCTTGTAATAGCTGGTCGAATAGCTGTTTTCGAAGCGGACATCGTCGAACATGAAGAATTCTGCTTCGGGGCCGACATAGACGGTGTCACCAATGCCGGTCGTCTGCAGATATTGCTCGGCGCGCTTCGCGGTCGAGCGCGGATCGCGCGCATAGAGCGCGCCGGTCGATGGTTCGACGACGTCGCAGAACAGGATCATCATCGGCGTGGCCGAGAAGGGATCGACATAGACCGCATCGAGATCGGGCTTCAGGATCATGTCCGATTCGTTGATCGCCTTCCATCCCTCGATCGAGGAACCGTCGAACATCAGGCCGTCGGTCAGCTCGTCTTCACCGATGACAGAAGACACCATGGTTAGATGCTGCCACTTCCCCTTGGGATCGGTGAAGCGCAGATCGACCCACTCGATCTCGTCGTCCTTGATCA
>CAZXBM010000026.1:0-40563 GCA_964638495.1 uncultured Stakelama sp.
GAAACGACGATGTTGCCGCGCTTGCGGTCCATCTTCAGGATCTGGAAGGGCTGCGGAATGTCCATCAGCGGGGTCACGTCACGCACCGGGCGGATATCGACCTGCGAACCGGGCAGGAAGGCAACGGCACCGTTCAGGTCGACGGTGAAGCCACCCTTGACGCGGCCGAAGATGACGCCTTCGACGCGCGCAGTCTTGGCGAATTCGGTTTCCAGCGTGTCCCAAGCGGCTTCGCGGCGGGCGCGGTCGCGGCTGAGCATTGCTTCGCCGTGGATGTTTTCAACGCGGTCGACATAGACTTCGACTTCGTCGCCAACCTTCAGGTCGGCCTTTTGGCCCGGCATCGCAAATTCGCGCAGTGGCACGCGGCCTTCGCTCTTCAGACCGACATCGATGACGGCAAGGTCATTCTCAATGGCGGTAACGGTGCCCTTTACAACCCGGCCTTCAAAGCCGTCTGCATCGCCAAGGGTTTCTTCAAGAAGGGCGGCGAAATCATCGCGCGTGGGGTTTGCCGAAGAGGCCATAAAATTTCAGTATCCCAAGTCTATTGTCCGGCCAGCCGGTTGTATCCGGCGGTCTTTGGCCATGTTGCCGCGGCGGCCGGTTGCCGGTCGCGGCATCCGGGCGCGCGGGGAAGCGGGGAAGGGGCCTAGACGCAAAATGCGAAAAGGGCGCAAGAGGACATGCCTCCGCGCCTTCCACCGCGAGCACCTGCCCGCCGGACGGGCGCGCCATAGCGCAACAGCGCGCCAGAAGCAAGAGTTTGGCAAGGCTTTGGGCGGGCGACGTCTTCAGGCCGATGCGGCGTTGATCCGCGCTTCTACCAATTGCACCGCGCGCTGAACGGCATTCTCGATCGACAGGAAGCTTGTGTCGAGCAGGTTCGCATCGGGCGCGATCACCAGCGGGGCAGCAGCGCGGCCCGAATCGCGCAGGTCACGCGCACGAATATCAGCGAGCACCTTATCCAGGCTGGCAGTTGACCCGTGCATCTGCAGCTCGGCATGGCGGCGCTTGGCGCGAATTTGCGGCGTGGCCTTTACGAACAGCTTTGCATCCGCATTGGGCGCAATGACGGTGCCGATATCGCGCCCATCAAGCACAGCGCCGCCCGGCTGATTGGCAAAGCGGCGCTGGCGGTGGAGGAGCGCCGCGCGCACCAGCGGATGGGCCGATACGATCGAGGCGGTCTTGCCCATCTCGTCGCTGCGAAGCGCCGGATCGGCCATCACGCTATCATCGAAATCGCAAGCGGCGACCGCATCGGCTTCGATGGAAGGATCAAGCTCGTGCCTGAGCACTGACCATGCCACCGCACGGTAAAGCAGCCCGGTATCGAGATGGGGCAGCCCATAATGCTTCGCCAGGGCACGGGCGATGGTGCCTTTGCCCGATGCGGCAGGTCCGTCGACGGCGATGATCATGCAGGTATCAAAGGCCCGATCCGGCCAGCGCGTCAAGTGTTTCAAAGAAAGCGGGGAAGCTGGTGTTGACCGGCGACACGTCGTCGATCGTGACCGGCAGTCGGGCGGCGAGGCCGGCGATGGCCATGCTCATCGCGATCCGGTGATCGAGCCTGGATGCAACCATGGCGCCGCCGGGCAACGGATTGCCACCCGAGCCGATAATCGCCAGTCCATCCTCGAATTCCTCAAGCGCGACTCCGATTGCCCCGAGTGCCGCGGCCATGGTCGCGATCCGGTCAGATTCCTTGACGCGCAATTCATGTGCGCCGCGTGCGACCGTTGTGCCGGTGGCCATGGCGGCGGCGACGAATAGGATGGGATATTCGTCGATCATGCTCGGCGTGAGATGCGGCGGCACGTCTATGCCGTGCAGCGGCGCGTGGCGGACGCGCAGATCGGCAACGGGCTCGCCGCCGACGGTGCGGGGATTTTCATGGGTGATGTTCGCGCCCATCATCTTGAGCACCTCGAACAAGCCAGTGCGCGTGACGTTGAGCCCGACATTGGCGATCACGATATTCGATCCCGGGATGATCGAGGCGGCGACAGCGAAGAAGGCAGCGGAGGAGGGATCGCCGGGCACGGTGATCGATTGCGGCTGGAGGCGCGCCTCGCCGGCAATTGAGATGATGCGCCCCTGATTGGTTTCCTCGACGCTCAGGCCAGCGCCGAAGCTCGTCAGCATGCGCTCGCTATGATCGCGGGTGGCGATCGGCTCGATGACGCGAGTGATGCCCGGTGTGTTGAGCCCGGCGAGCAGCACCGCCGACTTTACCTGCGCCGAGGCAACCGGGAGCGTGTAGGTGATGGGGACGGCAGGACACAGGCCGCGCACCATCAATGGCAAGGTGCCGCCCGGGCTCGCGGTGATGTCAGCGCCCATTTGCGTGAGGGGCTCGATGACGCGGCCCATCGGCCTGGCCGAGAGCGACGCATCGCCGATAAAGGTCGCGGTGATGGGGTGGCTGGCGACAAGGCCCATCAGCAGTCGGGTCGAGGTGCCCGAATTGCCCATGTCGAGCGCTTGCCGGGGCTGGAGCAACCCGCCGACGCCGACGCCGCTGACCTCCCAGATGCCGTCGTCCAATCGCTCGATCGTCGCGCCCATTGCGCGCAGCGCCGCGGCGGTGGCGAGCACATCCTCTCCCTCAAGCAACCCCTCGATCCGGCTGGTGCCGATGGCGAGCGCGGCAAACATGAGCGCGCGGTGGCTGATCGATTTGTCGCCCGGCACGGTCATTGTGCCCAGTAGCGGGCCGCGCGTGACGAAACTTTGTGAGATGGGGAGCGGATGTGACATCGCGCGCGGCTTTGACAGCGCGCTTGCGCTATGGCAAGGCGCGCCCCACTTTGCGGCTCAACAGCCACAAAATCCCATTACTTCGAAAGGCACGAGGCACCTTATGGTGAAGCCGGAATGGGGCACGAAGCGAACGTGTCCGAAATGCGCAACGCGTTTTTACGATCTGGGCAAGGATGACCCGGTCACCTGCATCGAATGTGGCCAGGCCTGGGAGCCTGAGCCGATCCTGAAGTCGAAGCAGCCAATGCCGTTCGACGCGCCCAAGGCGCTGACGCCCAAGAAGGACGACGACGATCTCGCCGGTGACGACGAGGATCTGGACATCGCCGCCGATGATGAGGAGCCCTCGCCAGATGACGAGGTCGATCTGGGCGGTGACGACGATCTGGGCGTGGAAACGCCCAACGACGACGACGAGCGCTAATAGCGCTCGACCAAAAAAGCGCACATCGCGCTACTTGCCAAGGAAGCGCCGCCCCGATAATGGCGGCGCTTCCAGAACGTAAGGATGGGGCCGTAGCTCAGCTGGGAGAGCGCTGCGATGGCATTGCAGAGGTCTGGGGTTCGATCCCCCACGGCTCCACCACCCCCCTTCGATAACGACTGAACACATCGGCTCCGCGCCCGCGCGGTGGCCGAGCTTTGATAGCGCGCACCGCTGTCATAGTGTATTGTATCTGCAACACAGGCGTGCGAACACGTCTCCATCACATGGAGGACGGCGATGTCGATTCGGGCTGTAATCTCGGCGCTTCTATTGACGGCCTCTGGCCCGCTCATGGCGCAATCTGCGCCACCGCCGCCTGCTGAAACCCTGATCCGCAACGTGACCGTGTTCGATGGCGTGCGAACGATTCGGCGCCAGTCGGTGCTCATTCGCGGCGACCGCATCCTGACGACCGACTTTAAGGGCGAGGTGGGGCCGTCCACGCGCATCGTCGATGGCAATGGCAAGACGCTGCTGCCAGGCCTGATCGACGCGCATGTCCATGCGTTTCAATCGCAGGAAGACCCGCTGCTGTTTGGCGTGACGACGCAGCTCGACATGTTCTCGCCGCCCGAAGCGACCAAAGCGGTGCGCGCGCGGATGGCAGCGCACGACAATGCGCGCGAGGCCGATCTGTATTCGTCGGGCTATCTGGCGACGGTGCCCAAGGGGCATGGCACCGAATATGGCCTGCCGGTGCCGACGCTGACGACGCCCGGCGAGGCTGATGCCTGGGTCGCAGCGCGGATCGCCGAAGGGTCCGACTATATCAAGATCGTGATCGAGCCCGGATCTACCTTCGGGCAGAAATGGCCGACGCTTGATGCAGCGACGGTGAAGGCACTCGTTACCGCGGCGCACAAGCGCGGGAAGCTTGCGGTGGTGCATATCCAAAGCATGGATGCGGCCGTCGAGGCGATTGACGCAGGGGCGGATGGGCTGGCTCATCTGTTCGCTGACAAGGATGGCGGGGCGGCCTTTGCCGCGCTTGCCAAGCGCCACGGCATCTTCGTGGTGCCGACCTATGTGGTGTTTGAGGGCTTTGCGGGGCGGGCAGGCACCGCGACATTGCTCGACAAGCCGGCGTTGGCCGGGTTGCTGCCCAAGGCGACCGTGAGCGGCTTGCAGCAATCGCTGGGGAGTGACCGAACCGCCAAGCTCGATGCGATGGAGGCGGCCAACATAACGGCGCTCGCCAAGGCGGGCGTACCGATCCTGGCGGGTACCGATGCGGGCAACCCGGCGACCTGGTATGGTCTGAGCATGCACCGTGAGCTCGATTTGCTGGTAAAAGCGGGATTGACCCCGGCCCAGGCATTGACGGCGGCGACCAGCGCACCGGCGCGCGCCTTTCGCCTGACGGATCGCGGGCGGATCGCGGCAGGGCTGAAGGCCGATCTGCTGCTCGTCGATGGCGATCCGACGGTCGATATCGCTGCGGTGCATGACATTAACGAAATCTGGAAGGATGGCCGTTCCGCCAATGATCTGCGCGCAGCCCGCCGCGCGGCAATCGCCAAGACGGCTGTGACACCGGCCGCGGCTGCCGTTGCGATACCCGCCGATGGCCGGATCGCCCAATTCAGCAACGCGGGTGGCAAGGCAGTGATCACATCGCCCTTCGGCGCCGGGTGGGCTGTTTCCACCGATTCGATCGTGGGCGGCAAATCGACGGTTGCCCTCTCGGTGGAGGGTGCCGCGCCCAATGGGCAGCCCGCGTTGGTGATGACCGGTGCCCTGACCGCTGATTTCATCGCGCCCTGGGCAGGCGTGGCGCTTTCGCCCGGCGCGCAACCCTTCGCGCCCGCCAATTTGTCGGCTGGCAAGGTGATCCGCTTCTGGGCGCGCGGTGAGGGCAAGAGCTTTGCCGTGATGGGCTTTTCGACAGCCGGTGGGCGCATTCCGGCGACGGTGCAGATCAGCGTCGGCAAGGAGTGGCGCGAGGTGACGTTGAAGCTGGCTGACCTGAAAGGGTTCGATCCGGCTGACGCCCTGCTGCTGCTGATCACTGCCAATCAGGTGCCGGGGGCGTTCCGGTTGGAGATTGCGGACGTGCGGCTGACCGGGGAATAGAAGCGCCTCGGGCAGCTGTCCCGAACTCGGACAGCGGTTAACCACCTTGAATGCTGGCGCAATTAGTAAACGCCGCGTTAACATTGCGGTATGGAACGGATTGTTGATCAGCCCGCCTTGGCCTCAGGCCTACGCCTCTCGCAGGGGCACCCCATTCGTCGCGCGTTGGTCCGCCAGAAACCACCGACGCCCGCCACCCTGCCCGTGGCACGTGAGGGCGACGATGACGTGAAGCTGTTTGCGCTCAGCTTCACCGCCTTCTTCATCTGTATCTATACGCTGATCTTCTGATCCGCACCGGCGGTTGATCAATCACAGGCGCGGTGCAGCTTCTGCGCCAGCCACGCTGCAACGGTGCACAGCGCAGCGACCAGGAACAGCAGTTCATCAGGCGTCATGCCCATGGCGGTCAGCGAAATGACGATCACCGCCCCCAGCACCATCGCGCCTGAATTCACGACATTGTTGGCAGCCACGGTGCGCGCTGTTTGATCCTTGGTCACCGTGGTGGTGAGGAAGGCATAGAGCGGCACCACGAACATGCCGCCGGTAATCGCAATGCCGAACAGCAGCGAAATGACAATCCAGGCTTCCGGTTGCGCCACGAATTCCATCACCGTGTAGAGGTGGCCGTCATCGCCGCCGGTCCATTGCCGTGCAGCGAATGCAAAGGCCGCCACCAATATGCCCATGGCGATGACCGATGCGGGCGCGAACCGGGCGGAAATCCGCCCTTTGAGCAACGTGTTGATGACCACCGAGCCAATTGCGACCCCGACCGAGAAAATGGCGATCGTCAGGCTGGCGACCTGCTGGTTGGCGGTGAGCAGGTTTTTCACGAGCGGTGGGAAGGAAATGATCAGCACCGCGCCGATGCCCCAGAAGAAGCTGATCGAGCAAATGGCGAGGAAGAGGCGGGGGATGTGCATCGTATCACTGATCAACCGCCACGACGCTTTGATTGGGTTAAAGCTGATCAGCAGCTCTGGCCCCTGGCGCGGTGCCGGCGGCACCTCTCGTGCTGCAACCCAGCCGACCAGTGCGACGCCAAGCACTGTCCAAGCCGTCGCCTCGATCGAAATATAGCCTGCAACGATCGTCCCGCTAAGAATGGCAAGATAGGTGCCCGCCTCAACCAGGCCGGTGCCTGCGAGCACCTCATCCTCACGCAGGTGCTGCGGCAGGATGGCATATTTGATGGGGCCGAAAAACGTCGCGTGAATGCCCAGCAGCAGCACCGCCGCCAGCATCAGCACGATGCCGAACTGCACATAGCCGGCGCGCACGGTCATCAATCCTGCTGCACCCACCATCATGATCACGATCTCAGCCGATTTCACCAATCGGATGATCTTCGCCTTGTCATGGGTATCGGCCAGCTGACCCGACAGCGCGGATAGCAGGAAGAACGGCAGAATCTGGAGCGCAGTGGCAAGGGCGTTGAAGTTCGACTCGACTCGCGCATCGTTGAACACCTGATAGGTGACGAACAGCACCATCGATGTTTTGAAGAGATTGTCGTTAAACGCACCAAGAAACTGCGTGGTGAAAAGGGGCAGGAAACGGCGCTCCTTCAATAGCCCGAGCGCATTCAACATCGATGAAGCAGACCTTACATTGGCAATCCCAAGCCAAGCCCCATAGCCGACGTGGCGCAAATGCGGCAATCGCATAAATCGTTCGGGGGTTTGCGCTTTGCCGGGCTGGGGGTAGAGCGGCAGGTGATGCTGACAGTGCCGAACCTGCTTACCCTTTCAAGGATCCTGGCTGTACCGCTGCTGGCGGGTTTGCTGTGGTGGCCCGATTGGCCGACCGGCTATGGCATTGCCTTTGGTCTTTATTGCCTGATGGGCATTACCGATTATTTCGACGGCTATCTGGCGCGGGCACAGGGCACGGTTTCCAAGCTTGGCGTCTTTCTTGATCCCATTGCCGACAAGATCATGATTGCCGCCGTCATCCTGCTGCTGGTCGGGACCGGTGACATTGCCGGTGTCCACAAGGTGGCCGCGCTGATCATCTTGCTGCGCGAGATTGCCGTTTCCGGGTTGAGAGAATTCCTGGCGCAGCTGCAGGTTTCGGTGCCCGTCTCGCAGCTTGCAAAGTGGAAGACCGCCATTCAGATCGCTGCCTTTGGCGGTTTGATCCTGGCCGGTGCGCTGCCCGCGCTGCTCTGGATCAAGCTGGTCAGCCTCGTCGCACTCTGGATTTCGGCCGGGCTGACGGCGCTGACCGGATGGGATTATCTGCGCGTTGGCCTGAAGCACATGGATTGACGGCGATGGCGATCGACATGTTGTATTTTGCGTGGGTGCGCGAGGCGATTGGCAAGGGGGAGGAGCGCGTGACGCCGCCCGACTCGGTGCTGACGGTCGCCGATTTGATCGACTGGCTGGCGGGTGAAAGCGACGGCCATGCAGCCGCCTTCGCCAACCGGGATAAGCTGCGCGCGGCGGTCGATCAGCTGTTCGTGACGCTCGATCACCCGATTCGCGGCGCACGGGAAATCGCCATTTTTCCGCCGGTGACGGGCGGATGAACGGGGTCAGCGTGCAGGCATCGCCAATCGATCTGGCAGCGGCGATGGCATCGCTGGCGGTGCCGGGTGCGGGGGGCGTTGCGACTTTTACCGGGCTGGTGCGCGGCGATGACGGGGTGACCATGCTTGAGCTCGAGCATTATCCCGGCGCGACCGACAAGGCGTTGGAAGCGCTGGTAGCCGAAGCGCGTGCGCGGTGGGTGCTGCTTGCTGCAACGGTTGTTCACCGCGTCGGCGCGATGGTGCCGGGCGATCATGTCGTGTTTGTCGGAACGGCCGCCGTCCACCGTGCGGCGGCGCTCGAGTCCTGTTCCTTTCTGATCGATCGGCTGAAAACGGATGCCCCGTTCTGGAAGCGGGAAACGCGCGGTGATACTGCGCGCTGGGTGGAAGCCCGCGACAGCGACGAGATCGCGGCGCGACAGTGGCGGACGGGGCCTGATACTGCCTAGGGATGCCCAGGGCCCGGCGATTGGGTGACGACGGTACAGGTAGCGGCGAGACCAACACCGCTTGTGCGCCAAATGGCTTCACATCGGGCGAGAGCGCGCATCGGCAAGGACCTGCGCCAGCAGCAGAAAATCCTTCTCGCGCGGCGATGCTCGCCGCCAGACAAGCGCGATCGAGCGGATCGGATTATCTGCCTCCAACGGGCGTGCAAGGACGCCGGTATGCTCGAGAATACCCGCCGCAATGGCCATTTCCGGCAGCATCGTGACGCCAAGGCCATTGTCGACCATCTGCACGATCGTGTGCAGCGACGTACCCAACATGGTCGCCTCCGCCCGGAGTTCGGGCCGGTTGCAGGCCGAAAGAGCGTGATCCTTGAGGCAATGCCCATCCTCCAGCAGCAACAGCCGATGCTCGTCGATGTCGCTGGCCCTGATCGCGGTGGGGCAGGGCAGATATTCCTCGTGCGGGAATGCGACATAGAGCCGGTCGTCGAAAAGGTACTGGGCCGACACCTCGCCACAGGCAAACGGGAGGGCCAGCAGCACGCAATCGGTGCGGCCATTGTGCAGCCCTTCGCAGGCCGCCGCGCTCGGTTCCTCGCGCAGGTACAGCTTGAGATCGGGATAGTCGGCGCGCAGGCGGGGCAGGATGCGCGGAAGCATGAACGGCGCAATCGTGGGGATGACGCTCATCCGCATCTCGCCGGACAATGGCCTGCCGGCGGCACGGGCGAGATCGCCCAGTTCGTCCGCCTCGCGCAACACCCGCCGCGCCTTGTCCGCAATCCGGTCCCCCAGCGGTGTGAACCGAACGACCCGGCGGGTGCGCTCCACCAGGGTGACGCCCATCAGCGATTCAAGCTCGCGCAGGCCGGCTGACAAGGTCGATTGCGTGACGAAGCAGGCATCTGCCGCGCGGCCGAAATGCCCGTGATCGCGCAGCGAGACCAGATATTGCAGCTGCTTGAGGGTGGGCAGGTAGGTGGCCATTCATCGCTCCGGTCGATTAATGACAGGAGAGTAACCTATTTTATCACTATCGCCAATTGCGGGGTGGTTGATGGATGCGGCGCGGGTGCCGCTGGATAAGCACCACCTCAGCGCAGAGCATTCCAGATCGTATAGCCGCTGGTAAGCGTCAGCATCGTGCCGACCATCATCATCAGCAGCCGGGCGGGCACGCGCTTTGCCAGCACCGCGCCGAATGGGGCGGCGATGAGGCCACCGATAAGGATGCCCAGCGTCGCAATGGTGAAAGCGGCGAACCCTATGGTCGCGATAAAGGTTGCCGAGATCGTGGCCGTCAGAAAAAATTCCGAGGTGTTGACCGTGCCGATCGTCTTGCGCGGCGATGCACCCTGGACCAGCAGGTTTGAGGTGACGACCGGCCCCCATCCACCGCCCCCGGCTGCATCGAGAAAGCCGCCGATCAGGCCAAGCGGCTCGATGATACGCGGTTGGCGCGGCTTCACCTCGCCCTGCCAGCCGCGATAGAGAAGATACAGGCCAAGCGCCGCCAGATAAGCCATCACGAACGGCCGCGCGACGCTGGCATCGATGCTGCTCAGGACATAGGCACCCAATATTCCGCCGACCATGCCGGGGATGACAAGGCGGCGGAACAGCCGCCAATCGACATTGCGGTGCGCGATATGGCTCGCCCCCGATGCGGCGGTCGTGAAGGTCTCGACGGTGTGAATGCTGGCGGAGGCGACCGCCGGCGTGATGCCAAGAAAAGTAACGAGCAAGGTGCTGCCAACGATGCCGAAAGCCATCCCCAGCGCGCCGTCAATCATCTGCGCTGCAAAGCCCGCCGCGATGAAGGGCAAGATGGCGAGAAGGTCGGTGGTTGAACCGTCGAACATCGCCTGCCTTCCAAACAATCTGCACCAATAGGCGCTGTGGCTATATCCGACAATACTGATAGGATATGATCCGCGATAACTGCGATGAAGCGGTTATGGAATTCGCTGAGGGGAGTGCCTAGATAGGCTCAAGACCAACAGGGGACGCAGCGCATGTTCGAGCGCCTGACAGCTTATCTGGATTCCATCAAGGCACGCGACCCAGCACCTCGCTCGCGCTGGGAAATCCTGCTTTATCCTGGCGTGCTGGCGTTTGGCATGCATCGCATCGCGCACAGGCTGTACCAGTCCGAGCTGTTTTTTCTGGCGCGTTTCGTCAATCATCTCTCGCGGTTCCTGACCGCCATCGACATTCACCCCGGTGCCCGCATCGGGCGAAACCTGTTTATCGACCATGGCTTTACCGTCATCGGCGAGACAGTGGAGATTGGCGATAACGTGACGATCTATCAGTGCGTCACGCTTGGGGGCACCAGTCCTGACAATGGCGTCGCCGGCAAGCGCCACCCGACATTGTGCGACAATGTCATCATCGGATCTGGCGCGCAGGTGCTGGGCCCCATCACCGTCGGCGATGGTGCCCGCGTCGGTGCCAATGCGGTTGTTACAAAGGACGTGATTCCCGGCGCGATCATGGTCGGCATCCCGGCGCGCGCGACGATGGTGGAAGGCGGGCGGGGCGACCGTGGTTTTGTGCCCTATGGCACGCCCTGCAGCGAGATGTTCGATCCCGAAACGCAGAAGATGGAGCTGCTCCGCTGCGAAATCGAAACGCTGCGCAAGCGGCTCGATGCGCTGCTCGCCGATCATGAAGATGTGCGCGATCGTGCCTGAGGCAGGGGCATTCACCGACTGATGGGAACCGTAACGCCCTTTCCGGTGCAGCCAGCCCGGGTGCCGAGCCAGATTGGCTTCGAACGGGCAGAGCTGACACGCATTCTCGACCTCTATGGCCGCATGGTCGCCGCCGGCCATTGGCGCGATTATGCGATGGATCTGGGGCGCGACGCTGCCGTCTTTTCCGCTTTCCGCCGCGCCACCGAACGGCCCGAGTTCCGCATCGAGAAGCGACCAGCGCTGCGCAACCGGCAGGGCATGTGGGCGCTGATAGGGGAGGCGGGCGCGGTGCTGAAGCGCGGGCATGATCTGGCTGCGGTGCTTGCGCCTGTTGAGCGGCGCTTGCTCAAGCTCGTTTCCGACTGAGCCAGCCAATAAAAAAAAGCCCCGGCGTCTTGCGACACCGGGGCAGGAGCTTCGTACCAGCCGAATGGCGTCAGGCTGGAACCATCGTCTGCACAGGGGGCAGGCGATCTCGCAGGTCACCCAGCAGCGAGACGACCAGGCCGCGCATCTGGTGCCAAAACACTGACAGAGTGAGCAGGGCCGAGCCGATGACAAACGCCGTCAGCGCTGCGCTCAGTTCGACGGCACCCGCGCTCTGGAACAGCGCGTACATCGCGTAGAGCACATAGACGAGGCTCGACACGAGCAATGCCCGCCGGTCGATCGCCAGGGCGACAAAGGCGAACACCAGATACAGGCCGAGCACGATCACGGCCTTGGCGATGTCAACGTTGTTGTCGAACACACCGAGCATCTGGAAAATGGGATGCGCGATGAGCGGTGCCGCGGCAAGATGCAGCCAGAAAGCCACATCAGACCGGCGTGTGCGGCGTTCCTTGTCGGACGTGTCCCACCACATTGCGACCAAAAACACGATGATCCCTGCGACCAACGTAATCGGATAGATCGCGTCTTTGGCCGCAGGCACGGCGGCCAGCGTGAGGGCGATGACCACGCCCACCACGGCAAGCGCCCCAGCTGCAACCGTGATCGGCACCATGAAGCGTCGCCAGTGCAGCCAGGCGGCACCCGCTGTGGCGAGCGCGATGCCAGCGCCGGCCAGCGCGCCGGTCCGCTCCGCAAGGTTCATGTTGAGCGACACCATCGCGCCGATCGGCGTCGCCGCGACGCCACCGACAAAGGCACCCATCAGCAGGATGCTCGGCAGCGCCATGCGGCGGCGGCGGGTGAAGAACTCAGCGAGCAACCAGGCCGACACGGCAACGCCTGCGCCGCCCAGCGCCGGGGTGATCGCATTGCCGATCTGGGCGATTGCGGCGAGCGACAGGCACAAGGCGATGGCGACAAAAATGTCGTTGAAGCCCGTGAGCAACCTGAAATGCTCTTCATCGACCGCAGGGGCAGAGCGCCCGCTGGCGGTGAAGTTCCGGAACGCCGCGGCCTGGTCGCGCGTGAGCACGCCCGCCGCGACCGCCCCCTCGATATCACTCTCGCTATACATGCATAACCTCCCGTTGTTACCTGCTCGGTAGCATAGGTGTGTTATCGGTTCAATACACTAAAGCACTGTCGGGTCGATACCGCCTAGTGCGCGGGCGCGGGCGGTGCGTGAGGCGATATACACGCCGGCACCGGCCGCCACGGCAATGCCGAGCGCGGCCCAGGAGCCCGCTTCGCTGCCGGCGATCAGCGCCAGGCCGCAAAGGGCCGCCAGCAGGATCAACATAGCGGTGCCAGGCGAGGTCCGCAGGCCGGCCCGGCGCTCGACGATCGGCAATGCGGCGGTGCAGCCGAGATAGACGATCAGCCGCGACGCGACGCTGAGCGTGGCCAGCGCCGCGAAGCCGCCGCTCAGCGACAGCCCGATCAGCACCAGCATGCCGAAGCAGACGGCGTTGCGCGGCACGCCGCTTGCGCCATGCACCCGGCCCAGCCAGCGCGGGAGTCCACCAAGCGACTCCAGCGCCAGCAGCCGACGCGAGATGAAGAGAATGTTGTTGGTGACATTGCCGAAGATCGAGACGGTCGCGGTGGCGAGGATGAGCAGGGCCCCCATGCTGCCCAGCAGCACCGCCGCCATCGACGATAGCGGTGCCTTGTCCGCCACGGCGGGATCAAAGGCCGTCGCGACATAACCCCAGACGAGCAGTGCGTAGAGCAGCCCGATCGTGGCAAAGACGGCAAGCAGCGCGCGGGGGAGATCACGCCGGGGCGCTCGGGCCTCGCCCGCAACGGTCAGCGCGCCTTCGAAGCCGGTGAAGGCATAAGCGGAAAGCAAGGCCGCCTGTGACAGCGACCAGTGCGTGGCCGGGGGCGCGGCGCTCCCGTAACTGCCCGCCAGCGCGGGGATCGCCAGCAGCACGAGCAGGCCGAGCGGGAGCAGCTTGGCGACCGAGATGATCGCCAGGGTGCGGGCCACGCCGCTCGTCCGGTTCAGGTTGATGACGAACACCAGCAGCAGCGCGGCGAGGACGATCAGCGTGTGGACTGTCGTGTCCGCGTCCGTGGTGCCCCAGCCGCGCTGGGCATAATCGGCGAGCAGATTGACGTTGGCGGCCATCGAAGCAGTCGTCGAGAGGATCTGCATCCAGCCGATCTGGAAGGCCGCCGCCTTGCCGAACGCTGCCTCGACATAGAGGATCGGCCCGCCGGTGCCGTCGAACAGACCGGCCAGCCGCGCCACCACCAGCACGATCGGCAGCATGGCGATGCCGACGAGCAGCACGATGAGCGGCGCCCAGCTGCCGGCATTCTGCGCGACGCTGGCGGGCAGCCCGAAGATGCCCGCGCCGAGCATGCCGTTCAGCACCAGCGCAGTCAGCCCCCAGAAGCCGACGCTGCGCACCAGCCCGCCGGCCGTGCTCCTACCAGCGCCAGGGGATGCGGCCGTCACCGCGCCATAGGCATGTCGGGCACCCGCACGGGCCGCCGCGCTGCGGTCACTGGGCTTGCAGCAGCTTCAGGATGCTCAGCGACTGCTCGCTGCCCGATTGCGGCGTGAACTCGCCCGTGCGGTCGGTGATTTCGGCCCAGTGCGCCGCGATGCCCTCAGGCGACAGATCATCGCCCTTGAGCAGCTTGCCCTGGGTAAGCGTGACATAGGCCGCCTGGAATACGCCGGCGCCTGCGCCAATGATCATGTTGGTCGGTGCGTCTTCTGAAACCAGATAGAGAGCGGCCGGGGCGACCTTTTCCGGCGCGAAGGCGGCGAACGCCTCGGCGGGGAACAGATCCTCGGTCATGCGCGTGCCGGCGGTCGGCGCGATCGTGTTGACCTTGATGTTGTTCTTGGCACCTTCGATCGCGAGGGTCTTGGTCAGGCCAGCGAGGCCCAGCTTGGCCGCGCCATAATTGGCCTGGCCGAAGTTACCGTAAAGGCCGGTGGACGAGGCCGTCATCAGCACGCGGCCATAATTTTGCGCGCGCATCGTCTCCCACACCGCCTTGGTGCAGTTGGCCGATCCGTTGAGATGGACGTCGACGACGAACTTGAAATCTGCCGGTTCCATTTTGGCGAAGCTCTTGTCGCGCAGGACGCCGGCATTGTTGATGAGGATATCGACCGAACCCCATTTGGCCTTCGCCGCCTCGACCATCGCGACCATCTGGTCATATTCAGTGACGCTGCCGCCGTTCGACATCGCGGTGCCGCCGGCTGCCTCGATTTCCTCGACAACCTTGAGTGCTGCGTCAGAGTGGCCGGTGCCATCTCGCGAACCGCCAAGATCGTTGACGACGACCTTCGCGCCGCGCCGCGCCAGTTCCAGCGCATAGGCGCGCCCCAGGCCGCCGCCGGCACCCGTGACGATGGCGACGCGGTTTTCAAAGCTGATGGTCATTGCGCTCTTCCTCAATTGATTGGTTGAGCGCTTCCTATTCAATTAGCGGCAGCGCGCAAGCAGGACCGTCATCGACGCCCCGCCTGCGTATCGCTTATTCAGCGGCGGTGCCGCTTGCCGGGCTTCCTGGGTCCGTTGCCCGGTTCCATGCAGTGATCGAACTCGCCGGCCTTGCACAAAGGGTAATGCGTCAGTGCAGGCGCTGGCATGGTGCTCTCCGGCGCGACAGCGAGCATGCTGTTATTGGCTTGCGACGCAGTGTTGCTGGGCATGTCGGCTTCCTGCGCGCGCGGGCCGACGGATGGAGTCGGTTCCTGCGACAGCGCGGTGTTGGGAATGCCATTGGTCGTGGTCGGCCTGGTCGGCGTAGTCGACTGCGCGAAGGCTGCGCCGGAAAGCATGACAAGACCGATCGCAAGGGGGATGCGTTTCATGGTCGATACTCCTGTGAGAGGATCAAGCCCAAACGCAGGAGTATCGATAAGGCTCCGTCAGCCGATCAGGCCCCCGAATCAAGCGCCCGAATCGAGCGCATAGCCGGCCGAGCGGACGGTGCGGATGATGTCCGGCCGGTCGCCATTGTTGATGGCCTTGCGCAGGCGGCGGATGTGGACGTCGACGGTGCGCGATTCGATGTCCGAATCATGCCCCCAGACGGCGTCGAGGAGCCGCTCGCGGCTGAACACCCAGCCGGGATGTTCCAGGAAATGCTTGAGCAGGCGGAATTCGGTGGGGCCGAGCGGGATCACCTCACCCGAGCGGCGGACCTTGTGGCCGACAGTATCCATCTCGATATCGGCATAGGTCAGCTGCTCGCCGGCCAGCGCCGGGCGTACGCGGCGCAGCACCGCCCCCACACGCGCCACCAGCTCGCGGGGTGAGAATGGCTTGGTGACGTAATCGTCGGCACCGGTTTCCAGCCCGCGCACCCGGTCTTCCTCCTCACCGCGCGCGGTGAGCATGATGATGGGCACGTTGGCGGTTTCCGGCATGCGGCGCAGGCGGCGGCATACCTCGATGCCCGAGAGCCCCTCGACCATCCAGTCGAGCAGCACGATATCGGGCGTCGCCTCCTTGGCGAGCAGCAATGCTTCCTCGCCGTCGGGGGTTTGCTGAACCTCGAAATCCTCGCGCTTGAAATGCCAGGTCAGCAATTCGGCGAGGGCGGCATCATCTTCCACGAGCAGCATCTTGGCGCGGGCCATTGTCAGTCTCCGTCAGCGGATCAGGTCAGTGAGTTGGGGTAGCGCCGCGTTCGCGCTCCCCCATGTGAACGCCGGTGGCCGCGTAATAGACCATCTCGGCGATATTGGTGGCGTGGTCGCCCACGCGTTCGAGATTTTTGGCGATGAACAGCAGATGCGCGACCTGGCCGATGCTGGCCGGGTTTTCCATCATGTACGTCACCAGAACGCGGAACAGACTGTTGTAGAAATCGTCCACCGCCCGGTCGCTTTCGCACACCAGGATGGCGGCGGCAGGGTCGCGGGCGGCAAACGCATCGAGCACGTCATGCACCATCTGGCTGGCCATGTTCGACATCGCCGGCAGCACCGACAGCGGTTCGATATCGCCGTGATCCTCGATCGCAGAAATCCGGCGCGCGATGTTCTTGGCATAATCGCCGATCCGCTCGATGACGCCGGCGATCTTGAGCGCCGCGACAACCTCGCGCAGATCATTGGCGAGCGGTGCGCGCAGGGCAATGAGCTGCACCGCGAGCCGCTCGACTTCCATCTCGAGCGCGTCGATCTGCTTGTCGTCGGCGATGATCGCCTCGGCTCGCTCCAGATCGTGGCGCCGCAACGCCTCCATCGCACCGATGATCGCGTGTTCGGCAAGCCCGCCCATCTGCGCGATCAACCCGCGCAGCTGGCCGATATCCTCGTCAAACGCCTTCACCGTATGATCAACCACTATGCGTCTCGATTCCATGATGCTCAGCCGTAGCGGCCGGTGATATAGTCTTTCGTCCGCTCCTGGCGCGGGTTCGTGAAAATGTCCGACGTGGCGCCATATTCAACCAGCGTGCCAAGGTGGAAAAACGCCGTGCGCTGCGACACGCGCGCTGCCTGCTGCATGTTGTGCGTGACGATGACGATGGCGTAGCGACCCTTGAGCTCGTGGATCAGTTCCTCGATCTTGGCGGTTGCGATTGGATCGAGCGCCGAGCAGGGCTCGTCCATCAGGATCACTTCGGGATCGACGGCGATTGCGCGGGCGATGCACAGCCGCTGTTGCTGCCCACCCGACAGCGCGGTGCCGCTTTCGCTCAGCCGGTCCTTCACCTCTTCCCACAGCCCCGCCCGCTTGAGCGACTGCTCGACCGCTACATCAAGCTGCGCCTTGCTGGAGGCTAGTCCATGAATACGCGGGCCATAGGCCACGTTTTCATAAATCGATTTCGGAAACGGGTTGGGCTTCTGGAAGACCATGCCCACGCGCGCGCGCAACTGCACCACGTCCATATCGGCGGCGTAGATATCCTCGCCGTCGAGCCGCACTTCGCCTGTCACACGGGCAATCGGGATGGTGTCGTTCATCCGGTTGAGCGTGCGGAGAAACGTGGATTTGCCGCAGCCCGATGGGCCGATCAGGGAGGTGACATGGTTTGTCTCGACATCGAGCGAGACGTCATCGATCGCCTGTTTCGGGCCGTAGGACACGTTGACGTGTCGGGCGATCATCTTGGGCGCGCGCGGCGCAGGGGCGGTGGATGCGTTCATTACCAGCGGGTCTCGAATTTGTTGCGGAGATAAATGGCCACGCCGTTCATCGCGAGCAGGAAGACCAGCAGGATGATGATGGCCGCGCTGGTCTTTTCGATAAAGCCACGGCTGACCTGGTCTGACCAAAGGAAGATCTGGACAGGGAGCACCGTCGCCGGATCGCTCAGCCGGTCTGGCGGGGTGGCGATGAAGGCGCGCATGCCGATCATCAGCAGCGGTGCGGTTTCGCCCAGCGCGCGCGCCATGCCGATGATGGTGCCGGTGAGGATGCCCGGCAGCGCCAGTGGCAGCACGTGGTGAAACACGACCTGGATCGGGCTCGCCCCGACGCCGAGCGCCGCGTCACGGATCGACGGCGGCACCGATTTGATCGCGTTGCGGCCGGCGATGACGATGACGGGCATCGTCATCAGCGCAAGCGTGAGCCCGCCGACGATGGAGGCGGAGCGCGGCAGGTGAAAGGTGTTGAGGAACACCGCCAGCCCGAGCAGGCCGAAGATGATGGAGGGCACCGCCGCGAGATTGTTGATCGATACCTCGATCAGATCGGTCCAGCGGTTACGCGGGGCATATTCTTCAAGGTAAAGCGCCGACAGCACGCCGATGGGAAAGGCGAGCATGAGCGTGACGAGCATCGTGAACATCGACCCCTTCAGCGCGCCCCAGATGCCCGCCATGGTGGGATCGGTTGAATCGGACTCGGTGAGGAACGGCCAGTTGAGGACCGTGTGGAGCTGGCCTGCTGCCCTGAGCCGGGCCACGACCTGCTCGGCGGCGGGCGTCCCCTTGCCCTTGGCGGCAATGTCGATCTCGGTCGATGCGGGCACCTGCACGGTGGTGCGCGTCTTCAGCAATGAAGGATCGGCCTTGAGCTGATCGCGCACGCGTAGCCAAGCGCCGTCTGACAGCATGCCGTCCCCCTCCGGCCCAAATGCCTGAACCGCAGCCCGTGAGGTGGCGTTCGCCAGCCCTGCACCCGCCAGCGCCAGATCCGCGCCATCGCCACCAAGCCGCGCCGGATCGAGCGTGAGGCCAGCGCGGGGAAAGTCGAACGGCAGCGAGAGTTGCGTCTGGGTGAAGCCCTGCAGCCCGTTCATCAGCATCGTGAACAAGAGAAAGGCCAAGAAGCCTGCGGACATGACCACCGCGCCCAACCCGAACAGGCGAAAGCGATTTTCGGCGGCATAGCGCCTGCGCGTGCGCCGCTGCATGGCAGGGGACTGCCAATTGGTCGGGGCACGGGCTGGTACCGCGATGGGGGAGACAGCCTCACTCATATGCTTCGCGATACCGTTTGACGACCGTCAGCGCGACGATGTTGAGCAGCAAGGTGATGACGAACAAGGTGAGGCCAAGCGCGAAGGCGGCCAGCGTCTTGGGGCTGTCAAACTCGGCCTCGCCGGTCAGCAGATCGACGATCTGCTTGGTCACGGTGGTCGCACTCGAGAGCGGATTGAGTGACAGCGTGGCGATCCCCGATGCCGCCATCACCACGATCATCGTTTCGCCAATGGCCCGGCTGATGGCGAGCAGCACCCCGCCGACCACACCGGGCAAGGCGGCCGGCACCAGCACGTGGCGGATCGTTTCGGAGATGGTGGCCCCCATGGCGAGCGAGCCGTCGCGCATCGCCGCGGGCACGGCGGCAATCGAATCATCGGCCATCGAGGAAACGAACGGGATGATCATCACCCCCATCACCAGCCCGGCTGCAAGCGCGCTTTCGGAACTCGCCCAGGTAAACCCGACCGATACAGCGAGGTCGCGCACGGCAGGGGCCACGGTCAGCGCCGCGAAATAGCCATAGACGACGGTCGGCACGCCTGCGAGGACCTCCAGGATCGGCTTCATCCAGCGGCGCACGCGCGGCTGCGCATACTGCGTGAGATAAATCGCGCTCATCAAGCCAAAGGGAATGGCGACGATCATCGCGATGACGGCGCCGATGAAGAAGGTGCCCCAGAACAGCGGCACGGCGCCAAGCGAAGCGCCAGGATCGCGCGCATCGATGACCTGCGGGCTCCAATGCGTGCCGGTGAGAAAATCGAGGATCGGCACCATCTGGAAAAAGCGCCAGGATTCAAACAGCAGCGAGCCGACGATGCCGGCCGTTGTCAGGATCGCGATCAGCGATGCCGAGAGCAGTGCGAGCATGACGACCCGCTCGATCCGGGTCCGCGCCCGAAAATCGGGTTTGACGCGCAGATAGGCATAGGCACCGCCCGATAGCGCCAGCAGCAGCGCGAGCGCTGAGCCCATCCAGTTGAAGCGCGTCTGTGCAGCGGCATAGGCCGGTGTCAGGGCGACCGCGATCGGATTGCCGCTGCCAAAGCTACGCCCGGCCGCCATGTTGCGTGCCTCGGTAAGGATCGCTGCGCGCTCAAAGCCGGGCGGTGGCAATTGTGTGGCGATGGGCTCCTTGAGCACGACGTCCGTCACGAGGCCCGGCGTAATCATCAGCCACGCCACTAGGAAGATTATCGACGGGATGACGATCCACATCGCGACATACGTGCCGTGATGAGAGGGCAGCGAGCTGAACCGACGGCTCGTGCCTCGCCGGAAGCTGACCGCGCGGACGCGCGCGGTCAGCCAGCCGATCAATCCCAGACCGGCAATCAGAAACAAAAGCAGCAGCGTGGACAAAATTAAATTTCTTCAGTTCGTTATTGGGAGGATGGTCGACGCATTCCCAGCGAAGACCAGGCGTCCGAGGGCGTTAGTTAAGGGTAGAACCGACCAGCGTGGTGCCATCTTTGATGATCTTGGCAGAGGCATCTCGCACCGATTGCGGCGCCGCGATCAGGCCGCGCTTGACCAGGGGACCATCGGGGCCCCAAGCGTCTCCATAAGCTTTGAGAAACTGCGGCAGGCCGGGAATAGCGCTCAGATGCGCTGCCTTCACATAGATGTAGAGCGGGCGTGACCCTGGATAGGTGCCCGCAGCGATGGTTTCATATGTCGGGCCAACCCCTGAGATTGGCACGCCGACAAGATTGTCGGCATTTTCTTCGAGGTAGCTATAGCCGAAGATGCCGATCGCATTGGGGTTGGACTGAAGCTTCTGGACGATGAGGTTATCGTTCTCGCCAGCATCGACATAGGCTCCGTCATCGCGAATCCGCGTGCAGGCAGCCGCATAGTCGTCCGGCTTGCTGTCCCTCAGGCGCATGCTGTCGGGATAGATTGCCGCGCACCCACGCGCGAGGATCAGCTCGGCAAGGGCATCGCGCGTGCCGCTGGTGGATGGCGGTCCATAAATCTGGATGGGGATGGCAGGAAGGCCGGGGTTGACGTCTTTCCAGGTCTTGGCGGCGTTAGGCTGCCCCTTGGGGTTAGCCGCCAGTGCGAGATAGATATCGACGGGCGTCAGTTCGATTTTCGGCCCGTTTTTGCCTTCTGCAAAGGCAATGCCGTCAATCCCGACCTGGATTTCCATGATGCGATCGACGCCGTTGGCCGCGCAAGCCGAATATTCCGACAGCTTCATCCGGCGCGACGCATCGACGATGTCGGGATGCTGTGCGCCGATGCCAGCGCAGAAGAGTTTCAGGCCAGCGCCGGTGCCGGTCTGTTCGATGACCGGTGCCTTCATGCCCGGATTTTTGGTGACGAACTGCTCTGCGACCAGCGTGGTGAAGGGATACACCGTCGACGACCCGACAGCCTTGATCTGGTCGCGCGAGCCGACGCCACCGCCGCTGGCCTGATCATTACAACCGGAAAGCGCAACAAGCGTAGCCGCCAAAACCGCGAGATGACGTCGCATCTGTTATCTCCTTGCAGAGGGTGTTCCCGCTGCGCCGCTATCACCCTGAACGGCTCGCCTCTGTGACAGTGAGGTTACCCTTTGATGACACAGGCTCCGATCGCGCGATTATCGATGCGGTAGCGCCTGGCAACAGGATCGATGCTGTCGTGCCCTTGCCGACCTGGCTGTTGATATCCAGTCGGCCGCGGTGACGCTCGATGATGTGCTTGACGATGGCCAGCCCCAGCCCGGTTCCGCCAAGTGCCCGGCTCCGGCCGGCATCGACTCGGTAGAAACGCTCGGTCAGCCGGGGCAGGTGTTCAGGCGCAATGCCTTCGCCCTCGTCGGATACGCTGATCCGGACCATGCCGGTCTGATCCTTCCACAGCCGCGTGACGACGGGTGTGCCGGTCTTTCCATATTTCATCGCGTTGCCGATCAGGTTGTGCAGCACCTGTGATAACTGGGCGCGATCCCCTGCCACCGCAGGCACGCCTGCCTCGATATCGCAGATCAGATCGGCACCGCGCGGATCGTGGGAATCAGCAAGTTCGGCATGAGCCTCCTCGACCAGCGCCTGCAGATTTACCTCGCGGGCAGGCATGCGGTATTTCTCGGCCTCGATTCGGCTGAGCGAGATCAGGTCTTCGACCAGGCGCTGCATGCGTCGCGCCTCGTCGAACATCACCTTCAGGAAGCGGGCGCGAACGGTCGCATCGCCGCCGGCCTTTTCGTCGCCCAGCGTTTCGACAAACCCCAAAATGGACGCGAGCGGGGTGCGCAGTTCATGGCTGGCATTGGCGACGAAATCGACGCGCATCCGCTCTGCTGCGTAGCTGCCAGTCTGATCGATAAGGTGAACGACGCGCCGCCCATCGCTCATTGTCGTCACCCGCATCTCCCAGCGCTGATCGAGCGCACCGAGGCCAACCAGGTTGATCGGCCCCGAAGGCGCAATGCGGTTGCTGGTCAGGCGTTCGGCGGCGGCGGGATGGCGGATCGCCAGCCGCACGTCCTCGCCAACGATATGCCCGCCCAGCAGCTGGCGCGCGGGGGCATTGGCATGCGCGACGCGCCCGTCGGCGACAATCAGAATCGGCTCGACGATCGCCTCCATCATCTCGTCAATGTTGACCGGTTCCGGACTCTCGATGTTGGTGGCGCTGGCAGGTGCCAAATCGACCGGCGTCTCGCCGGAGCCGACCGCGATCAAGACCGCGGCAATGCCGATCACGAGCACAATCAGCCCGCCCTGGAAATCCCGTCCGAACGCGGCAACGGCGATAGACCCAATGATGACGAGCCCGATGGCGATGATGATGCGGAGACCGAAGGGAGAGGGCATGAGCGGACCGTAGCGCAATCGTGCCGCCGTCGCGAGCGCCGCGACGCGCCTTGCGTTGGATTTACGATTGTGAAAGGGCTGATGGCGCAGGAAGAGACCGTAATGAGCGACGATGCCCCCCCAGCTGAAAAGCCGCAGCCAGACGATCGGCCAACGCGTCGGCGTGCGTTGATGCTGGGCGCGGCAAGCGCGACGGCGATCGTCTCGATTCGCCCGGCCCTTGCCCAGACGACCGCCTCGGTACTGACCTGCCAGATTCCAGTGCCGGATGCGGCACGCAACGGCAATTATATCGCGGCCAATGGCACCATGGTGCCACCCGGAACGGCAGGGTCATTTGCGCCAGCGCGGGTTCCTTTCAGGGCCGAGGACGTGCGCAGGGCAATGGCCGGTGGCCGGTTGCCGGGCACCAGCAGCGACCAGACCCGAGCCTATATGCAATATATTCGCCGCCTCCAGACCGGAACCAGCGGCTTCACCTGTTTTGCGTCGCTGCAGATGCCACGCGGCTGACCGCCGTGCCCGACGCCCTGTATCAATCAATGCCGGCATCCACGCTGCGGGTGTTGCCGCTCGATGATTTGACGCTGGTCTATCACCGCGCCTCGGGCATCACCCACCTGCTAGCCCCTCCAGCGCCAGAAATTATCGATGCGCTCGCGGCCGAGCCAATGGCGCTACCGGCGTTATTGTTGCGGCTTTCGGACGAATTCGATCTGGCCGATGCTGACCAACAGGCCCTAGCCGCGCGGCTTGAAGAGCTGGTGGCAGCCGGCCTGATTTTGCGGCGATGAGGCATTCACACAGCATAAGGATCGGTCCGGTCGGGTTCAGGATTGGTGCCGATTGGTCCGCCCCGATTGCTGCCCTGCGCGACCTTTATGCCGATTATCCGGCACCTGTGGATGATATCCCCGATTTCACCGTGCGATTATTTGCCGCGCGCGCCTGGCGACGGATCATCAGGCCATCGGTGATGATCGGCGGCGATTATGTGCTGCCAGAGGCGGCCCCCTTGCCGCTTGCGCAAGGGCTTTTGGCAGCTGAAATGGGGATGAATCTGCAAATGGCGCTTGGCCAGCGCCGATATCTGCTGTTGCATGCATCGGTAGTGGAAAAGGATGGGCGGGCGCTCATCATGACGGGCGAATCGGGGGCAGGCAAATCGACGCTTGCCGCACTGCTGGGTGGCAGAGGATGGCGGCTGATGGGCGATGAGTTCGCTCTGGTCGATCCGGCCACGGGGCTGGTGCATGCGTTTCCGCGCCTCGTCTCGCTGAAAAATGCCGCGATCGGGGTGGCCGAGCAAGCACTGCCCGGCGCTCACTTCGGGCCGCTGCTGGCCGCGACGCCAAAGGGCGACATCCGCCACATGGTGCCGAATGCGCGCGCGATCGAGGCGATGGATCAGCCGGCAATGCCTGCGCTCATTCTCTTCCCCTGCTTTGGCCCGGCCCCGGCGACGCGCGCGGTTGGCAAGAGCGAAGTGTTCGTGCGGCTGACTCAAGCATCGACAAATTATGTCGCGATGGGCGAGCCGGGGTTCGATGCGCTTGCCCGACTGGTCGGTGACGTTCCGGCATGGGCGATCGATTATCCTGACACGCAGGCGGCGATCGACCAGCTCGACGCGCTATGGAGCGCGCTGTGACTGCCGATGGCTGGCTGCTGGCAGCAGCGCTGCGCGACCCCGCAGGGGTCGAGCGCCTTGATGCGGCCGCGTGGACCGCGCTGCTCGCCATTGCACGGGCGGAACAGCTCATCGGCACGCTCGCGCACCGGGTCGAGGGACTTGCCATCCCGGCCACTGCGGCACGACTCTTGGCAACCGCGCGGCGGTCGCACGAGCAGGGCCGGGTGGCGGCGCTTTGGGAAGCCGAGATGGCGCGGCGGGCACTCGCGCCGCTTGGCTGCAAGGTGATGCTGCTGAAGGGCACGGCCTTTGTTGCGTGCGGCCTGACGGCAGGGCAGGGGCGGTCGATCGGCGATCTTGATATTCTGGTGCCGCGCAGCGCCCTTGGGGCGGTTGAGCAGGCGTTGATCGCCGCCGGTTGGGAGTGGGTAAAGCCCGATCCGTATGACGACGCCTATTATCGCCGCTGGATGCATGAACTGCCGCCGCTGATTCACCGCGAGCGCGACCGGATGATCGATGTGCATCACACCATCCTGCCGCTCACCGCGCGAATCACGCCGGATGCCGAGGCGATGCTGGCGGACGCGAACATGCTGCCCAACGGTCTGTACGTGCCGATGCCCGCAGACATGCTCGTCCATGCCGCCGCGCACCTTTTTGCCGATGGCGATCTGGCGGGCGGCATGCGCAATCTGTGGGATATTCACTGCCTGATCACCGAGTTCGGCACTGACGGGATCTCAGCACGCGCCGAGCGCCACGGCCTTGCCAAGGAAATGCACCGGGCAGGGCGATTGGCAAACGCCCTGTACGGCACCGATATTCCGCCTGCCTGGGCGCAGCCAAGCGGTGCCGATGCTCTGTATCTCCGGCGGCTCACCGCGCGCGATGGTTGGGGCAGGGCCACGCGCCCAATTACCCGGCTTGGCTTTTACATGCGCTCACACTGGCTGCGCATGCCACCCTTGATGCTTGCGCATCATTTGTGGACCAAATGGCGCAGCGGCCATGCGCCAATGTGACCGATAAGCAGGTGCTTGCGCGGGGGCATACCCATCGGTATAGGCCCCGCTTCCAAGCTTATTCGGCTGCCTGATCGGGGCTTGCCGGACTCCGTCGGGGAGTAGCTCAGCCTGGTAGAGCACTGCCTTCGGGAGGCAGGGGCCGGAGGTTCGAATCCTCTCTTCCCGACCATTTTGCACAGCATCAGCGGTTGCGCGGCTTGATCCGCGCTCAAGATGCTGTGCCGTGGTGGTTCGAGCGCCACAATTAGCGGTGAAATACGGGGCGACTCGTGCTGACTCCTAGGTTTCTATAGACGCGAGTCGTGCCGGGCGATACATGATGCGTTAACCATAACGGTAACGGATATGTTGATCGCGCCCTGGTTCCTGCTGGCCGTCCTGGCGAATTTTACCGGCTATGTCGTGTATCTGACAGGCCTGAAGCGGGAGCTTGTCCAGCCCAATCGCGCCTCTTGGCTGATCTGGAGCGCGGCGGTACTGGTCGAGGCGAGCACCTATGCCGCCGTTAATCCGGGCGCTGCGCAAAGCATCGTTTTCCTCATTTCGGCTGGCGCCTGCATCATCGTCACCATCGGTATCTGGCAGCGATCGGCCTGGAGTCCGCCGACGCGCAGCGAGACGATCTGCATGGCCGCGTGCCTTGCCTCGTTGGCGCTATGGGCGATGTTCAGCTCTGCCTTCTGGGCGCATATGCTGGTGGTCGCCGCCGTGCCGATCAGCTTTTGGCCAACCTGGGAAAGCGTGCAGCAGGACCGCGCGCGGGAGCGGTCACCCGCATGGGGGCTTTGGACGGTTGGCGATCTTGCAACGCTGATCGTCGCGACCCAATCTGGTGACGTGGCCGTCGGCAACTATGCCTATATTCTGGTGGAGCTGCTCTGCCATGCCAGCGTGTGGTTCATGATCGGGCTGGCGACGATCAACCCGATCCGGTCGCTCGGTTTCCGCAACGGCAATTTCTATGTGCTCGATAAATATCTACCGGCGGCAAATCTCTTTTCGGTTGGCGAAAATCATCTCGGCAAGGCGGTGTTCGCCGCGATCCCCTTTGCCGAGGGCGAGCAGATCGTGAAGTTCACCGGACGGCGATTCCGGGCCGATCAGGTGCCGAGCGTGATGCGCGGCGGCAGCGACCGCTTCGTCCAGGTGACGCCGGAACATTATATGGGGCCATCGGGCCGCATCGATGATCTGATCAATCACAGCTGCGCGCCCAATGCCGGGCTGCGCTTTACCGATGACGGCGTCTATCTGGTTGCCGTCAAGCCGATTGCGCCGGGGGACGAGATTAGCTGGGATTATTCGACGACGCTGACGCAGAGCAACTGGCACATGATCTGCCAGTGCCGCAGCGAGGACTGCCGCCGTGTCATCGGCAATTTTGAGACGCTGAGCCTCGAACGGCAAGAATGGTTCCGGGCGCGCAACCTGGTGCCGCCTTATCTGCGACGGCGAGATGATGTGACCACGGCCGAGCCCGAACCAATGGTGAAACGTGGCTGAAGGTTACGGGCGGCACCCCCGGGGTGGTGCCGCCCGCGCCTTGCTCAGATAAGCCCGATCAAGCTGCTCAGCGTGTCGACGACCGGCAGGTCCGACACGGATGGGTCAGACACGGCCGAGATGGATGTAAAGCCATCGGTCGCTGGGCCTACGCTTGAGCCGACATAAAAGGTCAGCGCATCGAAGCCGAAATAATCGCTGGTGGACGGATTGCCATCATTAGCGTTGAATTCCAGCCGATGCAGGCCCGAGAATTCGCCGCTGAGGAAGTCGAATTCATTGGCAATGCCGGTGATCGCCGTGATCGTCCGCTCCGCGACCAATTGGGTACCCGCTTCATCTGCATAGCCGCGGATGGTGATCTCCAGGCCCGAGCGGGACGCGGCTGAAAAGGTACCACCCAGAAAGCTGAACTCGCTGGTATTGGTGATGACGACCGGCGATCCGGCAGGAGTGCTTTCGTAACCGGCGACCTCGTTGTTCTGCGCTTCGGCGATGAACGCCAAATTCTGGCCGGTGCTTACGGTGTAGCCGGGGATCGAACCGTCAGGCCGGTACACACCGGTTTCCGAGAACGTGAAGCCCTGATAGCTGGTCAGCGGCGTCTCACCGCCCGGGCTGAGCGTGATGTCGTCGAAATTCAGGACGACGCGGTTCGTGCTGCTGAATGTCAGGTCGTCGATGCCGAAATAATCAAACGTTGCATCGTTGCCGTCATTGGCGCTGAACTCGACGCGTTGTGCACCGAGGAACGTCCCGAAATCGAGCCCGCCGCTAAAGGATACGCCCTGTTGTTCGGCGGGGCCGACCGTCACGGTCTTCTGGCCGATGACGTTGACACCGCCTTCATCGGCATAGGCACGGATCGTCACTGACAAGTCGGGCCTGAAGGCCGATGAGAGATTGAGCGATTCCAGATTGAAGGCGTCTGTGCGGGTGATCGTCAGCGGGGTGCCGCGAGCCGCGTCTTCATAGCCACTAATCTCGCTATTGCCTGCTTCGGCAATGAACAGCACATTCTGGCCAGATGTCGCGACATAACCTGGAATGGTTCCATTGGGGTTGTAGACCCCGGCCTCCAGCCAATTGAAGCCACCAAAGCCGTCGGCGAGCCGTTGCTCGCCGCCTTCTGCGAGGTTGATTTCATCAAAGTTAAGCGTAGGCATGGTTTTTTCCCTTTGTTGTTGTCTGATAGAAGTCGAGCACGCGTGTAAATAGAGGCCGAATATCAGCCTAATTAAGTTTGAGATCATCGAACAAAGAAATTTATTTTTTTAAAACAAACTACTTCAGCCGATTGATTGGATTTGTAAGAAAAATGACACATTACTGCTGCTGGCCAGAGATTTTTATATTTTCTCCGTCAGGTGTGTGCTCGACCACTGAACCAAAATTATGGCTCAGCAATTAACGAATGCCTACGACAACTGCTTTCCGCAAGCTTAACGACCTTGATCGGCAGACTCGGGCGCAAGATTTTGCAACTCTTAACATGGCGGTCGCGGTGCCAGTGGCCGCCGCCATGGGGGTCAAGCCGCGATGCGCGCGCCTGCTTCTGATGGTGCTTTCAGCGTCAGAATCGCGGTCGCGCCGTGGCCCTTGCCGGCGCTTTCCAGCACCAGGCCACCTTCCATCGCGTTCATCGAATTGGCGCACCAGTGCAGACCAAGACCGCCCGATTTGTGCTCGCGCGTCGAATACCCCCGCTGGAACAGGGTAGCCCCGGTCTCCGGCGAAAATCCCTCGCCATCGTCGCGGATCGAAACGCGGACCCTGTCGTCGATTTCCTCGACCAATACCTCGATGCTGCCAGTTTTGATGCCCGTGGCCGCAATCGCCTCTGCCGCATTACCAAACAGATTGCCGATCACCTGGCTCAGGATCAGGCGATTGGCCATGACGGGCCATGGCCGGGTGGGGAAGGTGAAGGCGATCGACAGATCGGTCGAGTAGCGCGCGATCGTCGCGTTCTGCGCGACGATGGCGGTGATGTCGCACAGCTCAAGCGGCGGGCGCTCGTGTGCCTGCGCCTGTTGTGTGCCGATGATCTCCAGCACGTGCTGCATCGCTTCACGACCGGTTTGCAACTGGCGGCGGCGTTCGGAACGATCGCTGACCTCGGCCTCCACAGCGGCCGCAACGAAGGCCGCAAGCTTTTGGCGGCGGGCCGGCGGCGTATCCTCGCGCGTAAGCTCGCTGATCGCGCGATCGATATTGGTGCGGTCGGTGGGTGGCTCGTCGGCGATGCCGCGTGACAGGATCGTGCTGATGGGATTGAGCGCGTTGCGGACGTTGTGCATTACGGCGACAGCGCTTTCGCTGCGGCCAAGCGCAAAGCTCTGCACCTCGAGCTGCTCGCGCAGATCCTTCAGCTGACTAAGCATCGAATTGAAGCTGCGCCCGAGCGAGCCGATCTCGTCGCGGCGGTCTTCCTCGTCGAGCAGGCCGAGCGCGCCCGATGCTGTCACCATCTGCATGTGCCGCTCCACCCGGTGAAGTGGCCGCAGCACGAGCCGCGCGATCATGCGGCGCAATACCATCAGCAAGATCATCAGCAAAACGGTTGATCCGGCAATGGCAAGCAGCAGCATGCGTTGGCCGAGGATGGACACGTCGCGCGGCACGCTGAAGCTTACATTGGCAACCGCCTGCTGGTCCGCGCCCAGAATGGGAACCGCGATCGTCATGTTGGCGCTGCCGGGCGTAATCGTCTCACCGTCGGCCAGATTGGTCAGATCAAGCCGCGCCTTAAGCTGCAATAGTGTCGAAAGCTGTTGCGACGTAAGCTGGCGCACCATCATCACATAGCCGCGCGGCGTGCCCGTGCCGTCGCTGCGCCGCACTTGCGCCACGCCGACCGCCGCGACGATCGGGCCAAGCCGCGTATAAAAGGCGGCCGAGTTCCGCCCGCCCAACACCGTGCCAAGATTGAGTTTGCTGATCGCCTCAACCAGTTGGCGACGCATCAGCGGTTGATCGGCCTGGGATGCCAGATCGAGCCAGCGTGCGATCACGATATGCCGATCATTGCCGATATAGGCCATGCCGTTGACGTCGAGATTCGACATGGCCAGCGTCGAGAAGCTTTCCTCCTCAAACTTGCGATTGGGCTGGCCCATATAATCGTAGCTGGAATTCCAATCGCCATAATCGCGAACGGTGGTTTCAACCTTGGAGATATATTCGGCGAGCGCCGCGCGTGTGCGCTCGACATGCGCGCCGATCGACGCGTGTTCGAGCTGATTGAAGCTGGGGGTGATGACGCTTGCCAGCAGCAGCGTGATCGCCAGCGACCCGAGCAGGCCCACGGCCGTCAGGATCGCAAGCAGTTTCGCACCCAGCGACTGCGGGGTGCGAAACTGCCTTCCGAACAGCGCAAGGGCCATTAGCCGTTGGTCCCGTTCCCCGCGTGATACAGTGCGGGCCCGTCACCGGGATCGTCCTTGCCCACAATAACCCGCGCTTCGGCCATGGCCCGGGCGTCGACGGCGTCGACTGGCCGTGAGAAGAAGTAACCCTGCAGATGCGATGCGCCAGCCAGCCGCAGCGCCTGTACCTGCGCATCGGTCTCGACGCCCTCGGCAATTACGCCAAGGCCAAGCGCCCGGCCGAGATGGATGATCGAATGGACGATGGCCGCACTTTCGCGCTCACGGCCCATGCCATCGATGAAGCTGCGATCGATCTTCAGGCAATCGAGCGCGAATTTGCGGATATTGTAGAGCGAGGAATAGCCCGTACCGAAATCGTCGAGCGCAATTCTGAAGCCCATCTGGCGGAGTTTGTAGAGCGTGTCGGCGGCGCGATCTGCATCGTCGAAGATCGCGGTCTCGGTAATCTCGATCTGCACCCGCTGCGGCGAGACGCCGGCGTGCTGCACCCGCTCCATCACGCGGCCGACAAAGTTCTGGCGGCGGAACTGGCGCGGCGAGAAATTGACCGAGACATATTGGTCCGGCCAGTTCTTCAGCTCTTCCAGTGACTGATCGAGCACCCAATCGCCCAATTCGTGGATCAGGTTGCTCTCTTCGGCAATGGGGATGAACATGCCGGGCGAGATTGGGCCATATTCCGGGCTGTTCCAGCGCAACAGCGCCTCGAACCCAATGATTTCCAGCGCCTCACGTGCAACGATTGGCTGGTAGACCAGTTTCAGCTCGCCGCCCGCGATCGCCTTGCTCAGCCCGCCTTCAATCTGACGGCGAAAGCGGATCGACTCGTCCATGCTCTCGTCGAACGAGCGCACCACACCGCGACCAGCGCGCTTTGCTTCGTTCAGCGCGAGATCGGCGCGGCGCATGACGTCTACAGGGTCGCGCACCGGCTCGGCCTCAGTCACGACCACGCCAATCGACGCGCTGGCCTGGATTGAATGGCCAAATACTTTGAGCGTTACCGTGCACGCGTGGAGCATGGCTTCGCACGCCATGACAGCGGCTTCCTCACCCGGCGTATCGAACAGGATGCCGAATTCGTCGCCGCCCAGCCGCGCGACCATGCCACCTTCCGGCACGGCGGTGGCGAGTAGCTGATAGAGCGAGCGGATCATCTCATCGCCCGCCAGATGGCCAAGCGTGTCGTTGACCAGCTTGAAGCGATCCAGATCGAGCATGGCAGTGGCAAACATCGCTTTGCCCCGCGACCGCTCCGTCAGTGCGCGCAGGAATGCCAACCGATTGGGTGCTTCAGTCAGCGAATCATGGTTGGCGATGTGAACCGCGTGGCTCTCATTCGCCGCAAGCTCGGCACCCTTTTCCTGCAGTTCCACCACTTGCAACGCAAGCTTCTGGCGGGCAGCGGCCAGCTCGATATCAAGCTGCCAGCGCTGGCCAAGGGCGGTCGCGGTCTGGACGACTTCTGCCACTTCGAACGGCTTGGCGATGTAGAAGATCTTGTCGGCAGGGCCCGCGGCCTTGGAAATCTCTATCGGCGAGAAATCCGAAAAGCCCGTGACGATCACGATATTGATGTTCGGATCGAGCTTGCGGATCCGCGTCGCCGTTTCCTTGCCGTCGATGCCCGGCGGCATGCGCACGTCGATAAAGGCGACCGCGTAAGGCTCGCCATCTGCCAATGATTTTTCCAGCGCGGCAACGCCGTCAAGGCCTTGCATCGCGTGGGTGAGCTCGAAGGAGGCGGCGGGATCGGCGGCGTCGCTCGGTTCAGAAGCGTGCTCATCGCCAAATAATTCTGCGGCCATCGCGGAAAGCGCGGCACCCTCGCCCGAGCCTTTGGGCGCAAAACACTGGCGATAGGATTCGTGCATCGCCGGTTCATCGTCTATAACCAATATGCGCACCATGCACTCCCCGCTCTTTTCGGACCGGGAGACCATGCCCGTCGCATGGTTAAGGAAGCGTTATGGGATGGTGTTCATTCCACCGTTACGCTTTTAGCCAGATTGCGCGGTTGATCGACATCGGTGCCCTTGAAAACGGCGACATGATAGGCCAGCAGCTGGACGGGGACGGCATAGACGAGCGGCGCGATCAGCGGGTGGACCTTGGGCATCTCGATCGTCGCGATCGTGTTTTCACCCGCCTGCGCAATGCCGTCCGCATCCGAGATCAGCACGACCTGCGCGCCGCGCGCCTGCGCTTCCTGCATGTTGCTGACGGTCTTGTCGAACAGCGGGCCTGACGGCGCAAGGACGATGAGCGGGACGCTATCGTCGATCAGCGCGATGGGGCCGTGCTTCATTTCGCCCGATGCATAGCCCTCGGCATGGATATAGCTGATTTCCTTCAGCTTTAGCGCGCCCTCCAGCGCCATCGGGTATTCGGGCCCGCGCCCCAGATAGAGCACATCGCGCGCGGCGGCTATCTTGGGCGCCATCGCCTCGATCTCGGCATCATGGGCCAGGGCATGGTTCATCGCGGCGGGGACTTCACGCAGGTGGCGGACGACCTCATGCTCCAGATCCGCCGTCAACAACCCCTTGGCGCGGGCCAGATTGATCGCGAGCGCGGCCATCACCGCGAGCTGGCAGGTGAACGCCTTGGTCGAGGCAACGCCGATTTCGGGACCAGCATGCGTTGGCAGCAGCAGATCGACCTCGCGCGCCATCGAGCTGGTCGGCACGTTGATGATACCCGCCGTCGTCAAGCCCGCCGCCTTCATGTGGCGCAGCGCAGCGAGGGTATCGGCCGTCTCGCCACTTTGCGAGATGACGATACCGAGCATGTTCGGCGTGAGCACCGGATCGCGATAACGAAATTCGCTGGCGACATCGGCCTCGACAGGGACGCGGGCGAATTGTTCGATCCAGTATTTGCCGATCATGCCGACATAGCTCGCGGTACCGCACGCGACGATTGCGACGCGTTCGATGCTCGCGAGATCGAACTCCATATCGGGCAGCGCGACCTGTTCTTCGACGGGGCGCAGATAGCTGCGCAGCGTCTGGGCGACCACCACCGGCTGCTCGTAAATCTCCTTGAGCATGAAGTGGCGATAATTGCCCTTGTCGATTAGCTGGCCGGACGCGCCCGAATTCACAATTGGGCGGGTGACGGGATTATTCTCGCGATCGAACACCTCGACCTTGGCGCGGGTGATGACGACCCAGTCGCCTTCGTTGAGATAAGCGATCCGCTGCGTGAGCGGCGCGAGCGCGAGCGCATCCGAGCCGAGATAGTTTTCGCCGTCTCCATAGCCGACGGTGAGGGGGGCACCGAGCCGAGCGCCAATCAGCAGATCAGGCTCTGACTTGAACATCACGCCCAGCGCAAAGGCACCGTGCAGGCGCGGGAGGATGGTCGCGACGGCTTGCCGGGGCGGCGCACCGCGCTCAATCTCGCGCGCAATCAGGTGCGCGACCACCTCGGTATCGGTCTGGCTCAGGAACTGCCGCCCCTCTGCCAGCAATTCCTCGCGGAGCGGCTTGAAGTTTTCGATGATGCCGTTGTGGACCAGCACCACGTCGCCCACGATATGGGGATGGGCATTGTCTTCGGTCGGTGCGCCGTGGGTGGCCCAGCGGGTGTGGGCGATGCCGGCCGCGCCGGGGAGCGGCTCTTCCGCCAGCCGCGCTGCGAGATTGACGAGCTTACCCTTGGCGCGCCGACGATCGAACGCGCCGTCATACACGGTGCACATGCCTGCCGAATCATAGCCGCGATATTCGAGGCGCTTGAGACCATCGAGCAGCCGGTCCGCGACGGGGCCTTGGCCCAGAATTCCTACGATACCGCACATGATCTGCTCACACTCCGCCCTGAAACTTACTTGTTCTTTCGCGCCGACATCACCGCGCGGAACCGCGCCGCCCAGCCGGTGCGCACCGCCTGTTGGCCGCGTGCCAGGGCCAGCGCATCGGCCTCGACATCGGCCGTGATCACGCTGCCTGCCCCCACGATCGCCCCCGCGCCGATCGACACCGGCGCGACCAGCGCGCTGTTCGAGCCGATAAAGGCACCCGCGCCGATTTCCGTCTTGTACTTGAAAAAGCCATCATAATTGCAGGTGATCGTGCCCGCGCCGATATTGGCCCCCGCGCCCACGATCGTGTCGCCGAGATAGGTGAGGTGGCTGGCCTTCGCCCCTGCGCCGAGCACCGTTTTCTTCATCTCGACGAAATTGCCGATCTTGGACTTTTCGCCCATCACCGAGCCGGGGCGCAGGCGCGCGAACGGGCCGATTTCGGCCCCTGCGCCAATGGTGGCACCCTCGATATGGCTGAAGGCATGGATGATGGCCCCGTCCGCAACGCTCACGCCGGGGCCGAAAAAAACATTGGGTTCGATAACGACATCGCGGCCGATCTTTGTGTCATGGGCGAACCACACGGTGTCCGGCGCGATCAGCGTCGCGCCGTCAGCCATTGCGTGTGCGCGGCGCGCGGCCTGCCAATAGCCGTCGACGGTGGCGAGTTCGGCGCGGCTGTTGACGCCGGCCACTTCCCAGGCCGCCGTTTCGATGACGGCGGAAGCCAGCCCTTCAGCCGCGGCAATGTTGACGATATCGACCAGATAATATTCGCCCGCCGCATTATCGCAGCCGACTTGATCGAGGAGCGCGAAGACCCGGTCGCTGCGTGCCGCCATCAGCCCCGAATTGCACAGCCGTTCGGCGCGTTCCTCAGGGGTTGCGTCCTTGTGTTCGACCATCTTGACGATGCGTCCGGCAGCATCGGCGATCACGCGGCCATAGGCGGCGGTATCATCGGGCCGGAAGCCGAGCACGACGACGGCAGGCGCATCGGGCGCGCGCAGCCGGTCGATCATGCGCTGCATCGTGGCCGCGCTCACCAGCGGCACATCGCCGTAAAGGATCAGCCCATCACCCTCGAACCCGGCCAGCGCCTCGCGTGCTTCGAGCACGGCGTGACCGGTGCCTTTCTGCTCGGCCTGGAGCGCGGTGGCGATGCCGAGTGGCGAGACCGCGGCCTCCACCTGCTCGCGGCCAGCACCCGTCACCACCACGGTACGCTCGGGTGCCAGCGCCGAGACACTATCGATCAGGTGCAGCAGCATGGGCCGCCCCGCAACCGGGTGCAGCACCTTGTGGAGATCGGATTTCATGCGCGTGCCCTTGCCGGCGGCAAGGATGATGGCGGCGATTGGTCGCTGGGTCATCGGGCTCCCTCGGTCCACGCCCTGCCACGATTATGTTGCCAATTCCATACCGATGCTGGCAGCGGTGGCGGATGACCCCAGATAGTTTCCCCTTCGACATCGTCGGATTCGACCTTGACGGCACATTGCTCGACACCAGTCCCGATCTGGCGGCGGCAGTGAACCATGCGCTGGCGCTGGCAGGGCGGCCGCTGCTGACGGTGGATCAGATCAGGCCGATGATCGGCGGCGGTGGCGGCGAGATGCTGCGCCTCGCCTTCGCCGAAAGCGGGGGCTGCGGGCCCGATGAGTTCGCAGCGTATCACCGCGCGATGCTCGACCATTATGAAGCGCATATCGCCGATGGGACGCTGCCCTATCCTGGGTTGATCGATGCGCTCGATGCGCTGGCCGCGAACGGGGTGACGCTGGCCGTTGCTACTAACAAGGCTGAAGCACGGGCCGTGAAGATATTGGAATTGCTGGGATTGATCGATCGTTTTGCCTGCGTGATCGGCGGCGATACGCTGGGCCCGGGCAATGCCAAGCCAAGCCCGGCGATGATCCTGGCGATGACCGCGCGCTGCGGCGGCGGCAGGGCGGCGTTCGTTGGCGATACAATATACGACGTGGCGGCGGCAAAGGCGGCTGGGGTGCCAGTGGTGGCGGTAAGCTTTGGCTTTTCGCAAGGGTCGGTCGAGGCGCTCGGACCGGATGCGGTGATCGATCATTATGACGCGCTGGTGCCGACGCTGAGGGGGCTGGAGCACGACGCGTAGCTTCGAATTTTCTGTCATTGCTTCGCTGCGCTCGCAATGACGAATCCTGTTTTGAATTCGATGACATCGGCGATTGAATTGAAAAGGGGCGCACCGACCGGCGCGCCCCCGAGTTCAACAATCGCTGGGATCGCACCCGATTATTGCGATGGTGCCAGCTTGGTATTGAGCACCCAACCGACATTGTCGTTTTCGTCGGCGACTTCCCACCACAGCCCGTTCTTGTTGCCCGTCGGGTAGAGGATCGACCCGGGCGGCAGCGTGCGAATGGCCTTTGCCGTCGCGACCGGGCTCGCGCGCATCGCGACCGGGGCCTGTGCGGTATAGGTCTTGGTGGGGGCCGCCTGCGCTGTGCCGGCGTCGCCCGGCCTGATATAGCCGAGCTCGTCGATCATCTTGCTATAGGCCTGGATGAAGGCGAGCGTGACGATGCGGCCGATATCGGTGTTCTCATACCCGCCACCAATCCCGCCCACGCCGATGCCGCCTGCCCCAAACAGCCCGCCCACGGCAAAGCTCGTGTCGCGCTTGGCTGCGTAGCCTTCGGTCACCGCCAATGTTTCGGTCGTGCGTACATTGGTGAGAGACAAAACGGTGTTGGCTTCTGACTTGCGCGACTTGATGCCACCAAGCAGCCCTCCAAAAGGCCCGCCAACGATAGCGCCGGCAACGGCACCCGCAGCATTGCCGCTGACATTGCTGTTCGCGCCCTGGATTTCAGCGATGAGCACATAATCTGCGGCCTTGATCTGCCCCTGGCCGACATTGGAGCCGCGCTGCAAGCCAAGCCCGCCGCCGATCGCGCGTTCCTGCGCGGCCGCATCGAGCCCCGCGCCACGATCGACGATGTTGAAGCAGCCCGAGCGCTGGACCAGCACGCGAAGTAGCCGCGCAGGTGGGGCGAGGCTGTTCTGCGTCCAGCCCGACGAATCCTGGCCATCGACGATGGAAACCGTCCCGTGCTTGATCGGGCAGCGCGGCACATCGTTCATCGCCGCCTGCTGCAACTGCTGGCCCTTTGATGCGCTGGCCTGTTTTGGTGGTTTTTGCGCGGACGCCGGCACGGTCGCCAGCGTCGCTGCAGCGACGGCGACAATCGCCACGCTGGAAATCACGTTCCTGACAAACATCGAAAATCCCCCCAAGGATTGAGTCGTGCCACCGTCGATAGACCTTCCCTACGACCAGTGAAACGGCAAATGATGTCAATCGCGCTTGTGGCCATCGGGGCGGCGGCTATGGTCAGGGCGTTTGCATGCTTCGCCAAGGGACGCCTTATGACCAACCCCTCATGGACGCCCCCCGCCGATAGCGGTGTCACAATCCGCTGGCAGCAGGCGGGCGACCTGTCGTTTGAGATTGCAGAGGCTGGCGAAGGCGACCGGCTGGCGCTGTGCCTGCATGGCTTTCCCGAGCTTCATTACAGCTGGCGCTTTCAGATCCCGCTGCTTGTGGAGCGAGGATGGCGGGTGTGGGCGCCCAATCTGCGCGGCTATGGCGGCACCGATCGGCCCGAGGGCGTCGCTGCCTATCATATCGACCGGCTGCTGGGCGATGTCGCCGCGCTGATCGATGCGAGCGGCGCGCGCGAGGTGCTGCTGATCGCGCATGATTGGGGGGCGGTCATCGCGTGGCAGTTCGCGATCCGTAAAATCCGCCCACTGGTCGGGCTCGTCATCATGAACGTGCCGCACCCGATGCCGTTCAAGCGCGAGCTGCGCAAATGGGCGCAGTTGCGCGCAAGCTGGTACGTCTTTTTCTTTCAGCTGCCCGGCCTGCCCGAATGGGCCTTTGGGCGAAACCGCGCGCGCATCATCCGGCGTGCCTTTGTCGGCATGGCGGTCGACAAATCCCGCTTCCCGAAGGAAGTGACCGACATCTATGCAGCGGCCGCGATGCGCCCCGGCGCGCTGACCGCGATGATCAATTACTACCGCGCGGCCTTCCGCTCGGTCAGCGGGATGACGGCAGGCACCGGCAAGGTGGATGTGCCGACGCTCATGATCTGGGGCGAGGAAGACACCGCGCTGACGATCGGCTGCGTCGATGGCACGGAGGATTATGTCGCCGATTTCCGGCTGGAACGCCTGCCCGGCGTCTCGCATTGGGTGCAGCAGGAAGCGCCGGAAAAGGTGAACGCGATTCTGGCGGACTGGCTTGATCGCTGAGCCATCGCCAATTGCCAGCAGAGGCCGTTGTGCGTAGATGTACACATGCGTTTCAGGAAGCCTTGATGTCCAGCATGACGATGACGATCCGCGTACCGACTGACGTCGGTGACAAGCTCGCCCGACTGGCCAAGGGCACGCGCCGCAGCCGATCATTCTTGGCTGCAGAAGCGGTGGCAGCCTATGTCGACCGCGAATTGTCGATCATCGATGGGATAGAGCAAGGCATGGCCGATGTGGCGGCCGGGCGGGTAGTGCCGCATGATATCGCCATGGACCGCGTTGACGCCGCCATCGCCAAAGCGCGCGCCGATCGCGCGTGACGCGGGCGGTCGATTGGGCCGAGAGTGCGCTGAGCGACCTGCTCGACCAGATCGGCTATATTGCTGCCGATGATCCCGACGCCGCCAATCGCGTTGCGCAGGCCATTCGGGCGACGGGCGCGGCACTTGGCGACTTTGCGACCGGCTATCCGGGGCGGGTGTCTGGCACTTACGAGAAATTAGTGCGCGGACTCCCTTATGTGATTGCTTATGCGATCGGCTCGGGTGGCAAGAAAATCCACACCCTTCACGTTATCCACACCGCACGTGATTGGCCGATCGGCGGTTGGCCGCAATGAGGCCGCCCCAAATCCCCCATGCTGAGCGCTTTGCCCTTTTCGCGCATCGCTGCTAGGGCGCGGTGATTATGGCAACCCCGCTCGACCGCATCCGCAATTTCTCCATCATCGCGCATATCGATCACGGCAAGTCCACGCTTGCCGATCGGCTGATTCAGCAAACAGGCGGGCTGACAGCGCGCGAAATGTCCGAGCAGGTGCTCGACAATATGGATATCGAAAAAGAGCGCGGCATCACCATCAAGGCGCAGACCGTGCGGCTGCAATATGTTGCGCAGGACGGGCTGGAATATGTGCTCAACCTGATGGACACGCCGGGCCATGTTGATTTCGCCTATGAGGTGAGCCGCAGCCTAGCCGCGTGCGAGGGCGCCCTGCTGGTGGTGGATGCAGCGCAAGGCGTGGAGGCGCAAACGCTCGCCAATGTTTATCAATCGATCGAGCATGATCATGAGATCGTGCCCGTCATCAACAAGATCGATCTGCCCGCCGCGGAACCCGAAAAGGTGCGCGCGGAGATCGAGGAAGTCATCGGCCTCGATGCCTCCAACGCCGTGCTGACCAGCGCCAAGTCCGGCATCGGCATTGCGGACGTGCTCGAAGCGATCGTCACCCGCATTCCGCCGCCCAAGGGTGATGCTGATGCGCCGCTAAAGGCGATGCTGATCGATAGCTGGTACGACCCTTATCTCGGCGTCGTCATCTTGGTGCGGGTGATGGCGGGCACGCTGAAAAAGGGCCAGCTCGTCAAGTTCATGGCAACCGGCACGCAGCATCTGATCGACCGGGTCGGCTGTTTCCGGCCCAAGATCGAGCAGCTGACCGAACTCGGCGTCGGCGAAATCGGCTTCATCACCGCGCAGATCAAGGAAGTCGCGCAGACCGCCGTCGGCGACACGATCACCGATGTGAAGCGCCCCGCTACCGAGGCGTTGCCGGGCTTCAAACTCGTCCAGCCCGTGGTGTTCTGCGGGCTGTTCCCGGTCGACGCCAACGACTTTGACAAATTGCGCGAGAGCATCTCCAAACTTCGCCTCAATGACGCGAGCTTCAGCTTCGAGATGGAATCGAGCGCCGCGCTGGGTTTCGGCTTTCGTTGCGGTTTCCTGGGGCTGCTGCATCTCGAGATCATCCAGGAACGGCTGACCCGTGAGTACGACCTTGACCTGATCACCACCGCGCCGTCGGTGATCTACAACATCAACCTGACCTATGGCGGCGGCGAGATCGCGCTGCACAACCCCGCCGACATGCCCGATCCGACCAAGATCGAGAGCATTTCCGAGCCGTGGATCGAAGCGGTGATCTATTGCCCCGACGAGTATCTCGGCAGCATCCTGAAGCTGTGCCAGGACCGGCGCGGCATCCAGAAGAACCTCACCTATGTCGGCGGTCGTGCGCAGGTGACGTACGAACTGCCACTCAACGAAGTCGTGTTCGATTTCTACGACCGGCTGAAGAGCATTTCGCGCGGCTATGCCAGCTTCGACTATCATCAGATCGGCTACCGTGAGGGCGACCTCGTCAAGATGAGCATCATGGTCAATTCAGAAGCCGTCGATGCGCTGAGCATGATCGTCCACCGCGGCACGGCGGAGTCGCGCGGGCGCGGCATGTGC